>DATDVE010000001.1:0-4371 GCA_036517655.1 Minisyncoccota bacterium
AAACTCTCACATGGTCGAGATGACATGAAAATAGTGGCGGTGAATGATTTGGGTGATCAGGCTAACTTACTTTATTTGCTCAAGTTTGATAGCGCTTACGGAATTTACGACAAAAAAGTTGAAATAAACTTTATCCAAGAAAAGGAACCAAGTAAGTTGCCTTGGCGCGATCTTGGTATTGACGTAGTCGTCGAATCAACAGGACTATTTACAACATACGAGAAGGCAGCCGTGCACCTTGAGGCCGGGGCCAAGCGGGTGGTGATCACAGCTCCAGCGCACGGTGAGCACGAATCGGGCGAGCATCCACTGGGGGCAACTGTGCTCATGGGCATAAACGAAAACAAACTCGAGACTTGCCAGATTAGTTCTAATGCAAGTTGCACAACTAACGCTAGTTCGCCAGTCATCCAAGTTATTCACGAGGCTTTGGGAATAGAGAAAGCAATTTTATCTACTACTCACGCTTATACTGCATCACAGCGAATTGTTGACTCGCCAAACTCGAAAGACTTCCGTGAAGGCCGAGCCGCCGCGGTGAACATTATCCCGTCATCAACAGGTGCCGCTATTGCAGTGACGAAGGCGATTCCGGACTTAGAAGGGAAATTTGATGGTATTGCCATGCGCGTGCCGGTTGTCACTGGTTCTATTGCAGACATCACAATGCTCACCAAGCGAGCTACAAGCAAGGACGAAATTAATCAGATATTGCGTGATGCGAGCAAAACAGATAGATGGCGAGATATTTTGGAAGTTTGTGACGAGCCGATCGTCTCAAGTGATGTGCGCGGCTCTGCCCACGCCGCTATTGTAGATTCTGAAATGACCAGAGTTGTGGATGGCAATCTGGTGAAAGTGCTCTCGTGGTACGACAACGAGATGGGATACACGAACACATTAATTGCTCACGTAAAGAAGATTGGGCAATTGATGTGAATGATGAAATGAGCAATTTGCAATTTGAAAAAATTAAATCATTGAGTCATTGTTTGCAAATTTTCAAATTCTAACATTATGAAATTAATTATTGGTGCCGATCATGCAGGGTATGGGATGAAAGAGGCTCTTAAGCAGAGCCTTATCCTGTCCGGACATGACGTAAAGGATGTGGGCGCTTATACTTATGACGTGAATGACGATTATCCAGACTTCGTGAAGCCGCTGGTTGAAGAAGTGCTTGCCACTTCCGATTCGCAAGCAATATTCTGCGCAGGTTCTGGGCAGGGCGAGGCCATTGCTGCTAATCGTCACAAAGGAATACGCGCGGCTGTTTATTGCCACCATGACTTGGAAGTGGCTAGGTTATCGCGGGCAGATAATAATGCCAACGTGCTTAGTATTGGCGCAAGATTTGTAAGTGCCGAAGATGCCAAAGAAGCAGTCGCACTGTGGCTCACCATCCCATTTGATCCCGATCCCAATTCGCGCCACGCCCGACGTCTCGCTAAAATTGATCAATGATTATAGTGCCATCAATAAACGGAGCCAAGGACATAATGGATATTGAGTACAAGCTCAAGCAACTTGGGGGTGTAGCATCCTGGGTTCACTTAGATGTAGTTGACGGCGAGCTAGCCACGCCGGTTTCTTGGCCTTATACAGAAGATGACATGGACGAAGCAATCCGAGGGCTTGCAGAATTGAACACTGAAATAAAGTTGGGCGTGCACCTGATGGTGAAAGATCCGCAAGAGTATCTTGATCAATGGATAGACACTCCCGTTAAGCGAATTCTTGTGCAGTACGAGTCACCAGAGCACTTACAGAATGCCCTTGCTGTGCTAGACATGAGCAAAGTTGAATCGGGTGTTGTGCTTGCGCTTGATACGCCCGTGGATGTAATTGCGCAGTTGCCCGAGAAAATAAAATTTGTGCAACTGATGAGCATTTCTAAAATCGGCCACTACGGCGAGACGTTCCAAGAAGAAGTGTATAAAAAGATTAAAGAAGTCAAAAGGTTAAACAGCAAGATTACAATATCAGTTGACGGCGGAGTAAAAGAAGAACATCTAAAAGAATTAGCAAAAGCCGGAGCCGATCAAGTGGTAATGGGCAGTGCAATCTTTGAAGTAAGCGATCCCGCCGCAGAACTTAAACGCCTACAACATGCCGTATCTTCATGACGAGAAGATAAAGTTGCTCGAGCAGACGGCGCAGAAGATTCGCGTTTCGGTGATCGAGTCGCTTATTGCGGCGGGTTCTGGGCACACGGCTGGCCCTTTGGGTATGGCAGATATCTTCACAACTTTATTTTTCCACGCGCTCAAACACGATACAAAAAAACCAGACTGGAACGAGCGAGACTTACTGGTTTTATCAAACGGCCATATCTGCCCGGTTTATTATGCGACACTTGCTCATGCTGGGTATTTGCCGATCGAAGAACTCAAAACCTTACGCAAATTTGGCTCGCGCCTGCAGGGTCATCCGCATCGCGATTTTCTGCCATTTATCGAAACAAGCTCTGGGCCTCTGGGTTCTGGTCTGTCGCAGGCCGTGGGTATGGCTCTTGCGCTTAGAATAGACGTTGGTGACGTGAGTGCGCCGGGTTTTGATTCGCATAGATATGTTTACTGCCTTATGAGCGACGGTGAACTAGACGAGGGCAATAGCTGGGAAGGGGCGATGCTTGCTGGCAAAGAGAAGTTGCATAACTTGATCGCAATAGTAGATCGCAATAATATTCAGATAGATGGCTATACCGAGAACATAATGCCCTTGGAAAATCTGCGGGCCAAGTGGGAAGCTTGGAATTGGCATGTGCAAGAAATAGATGGCCATAATTATTATGATATCAACATGGCAGTTGAGAGGGCCAAAGCAGTGTTCGAGAAACCGAGCGTGATAATAGCCAGAACCATTCCCGGCAAGGGCGTGCACGAGATTGAAAAAGATTTCCGATGGCACGGTATCCCGCCCGGCATGGGGCCAGAAGATGTATGGCCTAAAGGCAAACAAGGCGAAGCGATGCTCAAAGAGTTGCGCACCCTTGGCGGCAAGATCAAATCGGAGTATGAATAAAAATGGTCCCGTTAGAAGTCTATCTATATAATGTCAATCAATATGTCGAACAACTTTACAATAATCGTAAGTAACTTCTAACGGGATGGCAGAGAAACCCAAAGGTAAAGACAAACCCAAAGCGCCTTCACCCGGAGATTCGTTCTGGGGCGTGATCATCGTGCTCGTATTAGTAGCTCTTGCACTCAATAGGACCGAGTGGGGGAGGAAGTTACTTGGCACAGCAACCTCGACTCCAGAATACGCAAGCTCGACATATAATGGAGCACCTCCACCAGATAAGCCCACTATAATAATCGGTCAGTGAAAAAAGTGAAAATTATAGGCCAAATAGTAATAGCTCTAGTTCTCTCTGCCGTGGGCCTCGTCCTTTGGGCAGTCTTCAAAACTACCCCCGATCAGAATATTACTCTAAGGGCGGCCTTTGCCCGCCCGCCCGCCGGGCAGGGAGTGGAGTTTGGAGTATACCGAAGTGAGAAATACAGATTCGAATTCAAGTATCCTACAAGCTGGGGTAGCCCGATTGAAAAAGATGGGAGTATCTCCTTTGGTGTGGCAACTTCAGACGAGTGGTGGGGGATGAAGTTGGGGATTCGTATTGCCCCTCAAGCAGATGGATCTCTAAACCAAATAATCACAAATCTAGAAGCACCTCAAGAGGGGATTAAGTTCGTTGATATTCATAGGATAACAATTGGAGGGGTAGGTGCGATAAAGTATGTAGAACATAGACATGGCGGTTTTTTTGCAGATAACATATATGTATCGCACAACGGCTATGCATTTAACATTTTTTATGGTAACAGAATGGAAAGAGAGTGGGAGTCCACACAAACCAAAACCGAAGTTGAGAAAGTTCTCTCAAGTTTCAAATTTACGAACAGCGAACCTGCCTATGTCGTTCAGCAATGTGAGAAAGGCTATGAAGAGTTCCCCATTACGGAATTATATACGGGCATGCCGGCTGCGGTAGATTTCGACACTTATCCGGAGGCTAGAGAATATCGTACAAAGATTAACGAGGGAGCCAGTGCTGGAGCGAATTTTGCCGGTAGGCACAGTTTCGTCAGCTGGGGCATGGGGACAGGGATCAGGCGTTCGGCCATTATTGATACTGAAAGTGGGCAGATTACAAGCTATGGGCTTGAGGGTGGAACGGCGGGGCAGGCCTTATACGACCCAGAAGGTGAAGAAATATATACATTCGCCTTTCGCAAAGACAGTTCACTCCTACTTGTGCCGAATGGGTTCTCTCTCGAGTATTACCAGTTCGTGGACGGCGAGTTGAAGTTCATTTGCCAAGACGATCAGCTTCACTATAACTATGATTAATAAAGACCAAAAATT
>DATDVE010000002.1:0-16841 GCA_036517655.1 Minisyncoccota bacterium
CCCGTTAATGCTACCAGCTTACCTAATGGCACGTCTACGTTTAAGTTCTTGATGTTAAAAATATTGCCACCGGTTATCTTGATAGCGCCCTTATCTTGCGTCCTGTATTCATCCGGCAACTCAACTTTCTGCTCGCCTCGCAGATAGTCAACAGTAGTTGAGCCAAAAGAATTTCTTTTGGCAGTAAGGAGATGCTCCGTCCAATCAGCTACAACAATTTCACCGCCGTGCACTCCGGCCCCCGGACCAATGTCTACCAAGTAATCACTTGAATAAATAGTATCCTCGTCGTGCTCGACTACAATAATAGTGTTGCCCAAATCGCGCAGTTCGTGAAGTGTCTTAATCAGTAAGTCGTTGTCGCGACTATGCAAGCCGATAGTTGGCTCGTCGAGCACATATAGCGTGCCCACTAATCTTGAACCAAGTTGCGAGGCCAGCCTGATTCTCTGCGCTTCGCCACCGGAGAGTGTGTTAGCGCGGCGATCAAGGGCAAGATAACCAAGCCCGACGTCGAACATAAATTTGAGGCGTGATTCAATTTCTTTGATCACCACTCCGCTAATCCCCTTCTCGCGAGTAGTTAATTTAACTTTATTAAAGAATTCTATCGCATCGCGTATGGCCATATCAGATACCTGGACAATGTTTTTACTGCCAATGAGCACAGCTAGGGCCTCTTTGCGCAAGCGCGCACCCGAGCATTCTTCGCACGCGTCAGTGCCAAAAAAGTCTTTGGTCCCCAAACCATGACAAACCGGACAAGCGCCGTAGGGCGAATTGAACGAGAATAGTCTGGGTTCTATTTCTGGGAATGAAAATCCGTCTCGCGGGCATGAGAATCTGCTCGACATGATAAATTCTTCCTTCCCACTTAACACAGTTACCACACCCTCTGCCTCATCAAGCGCCTTTTCAACAGATTCAGCAAGTCTTTGCCTAAATTCCTGCTTACCGGCAGGCAAGCTTTTGCCAGCATCAAGCTCGTCTATTAGCACATCAATCGTGTGCTTCCTATTCTTGTCGAGCAAGATTTGCTCGCGCAGGTTCTTGAGCACACCGTCTACCCGCACTGTTCTGTATCCTTTATTTAAGAGATCGTAAAGTAGTTGGTAGTATTCACCTTTGCGGCCGCGCACAACAGGCGCCAGAATCTTGACGTGGCCGGTAACTTTCTTTTCTATTAGTGTAATTATCTCCTGGGGTGAAAGCTTCTCGATCTCCTGATTACACACCAAGCAGTGCGGCCGGCCAATGCGAGCGAACAATACGCGCAAGTAATCATAAATCTCTGTAATAGTTGCAACAGTTGATCTTGGATTATTTGATCGCGACTTCTGGTCAATCGAGATCGCGGGCGATAGCCCCTCGATCTCATCCACATCCGGCTTCTGCATCTGGCGAATAAATTGCCGGGCGTATGAACTAAGCGACTCAACATATCTGCGCTGCCCTTCAGCAAAAATAGTGTCAAAGGCAAGTGACGATTTGCCCGAACCAGAGAGTCCGGTGAAAACAACCATTTTATTACGCGGCAAGTCCACACTCACATTCTTGAGATTATGAGTACGAGCGCCTTTAATTTTGATCCACCCCACTTCGCCTTGGCCTGCCTGCGCAGGCAGGCTTCGCGGGGCATGCCCTTGATTTGCTTGGTTCTTATCCATAACTACAAAATGTGACGCTTTCGCGCCTATGGGTACACAGAAAGTATAACACAAAGGTCAAGTAAGGCCTTGGGCGAGCATGGCCTTCGAGACTCTTGCGAAGGCGGCTAGGTTGGCTCCTTTTACATAATTAATCTTGCCATTCTTGTCCCTGCCATACTCTACACACTGAGCATGGATATGCTTCATTATTTTCTTGAGATCTGCGTCCACTTGCTCGCGAGTCCAATGCGATCTCTCGGAATTTTGAGACATCTCTAGGCCTGACACTGCCACACCCCCAGCATTAGCCGCCTTGGCCGGTGCAAATAACACGCCTTTCTTGATGAAGTAATCCACCGCCTCAAGTGTGCAAGGCATGTTCGCTCCTTCGGCAACTAATTTAACACCATTCTTCACAAGCAACTTCGCATCCGGGAGATCGATCTCGTTCTGGGTAGCACAAGGAAGAGCAATATCAGCTTTCTCGCCCCATGGCTTCTTGCCCTTCACATACTTTGCTTTGCTGTCTAGGCTCACATACTCACTCAATCTGCCACGTCTCTCGTTCTTGAGCACTTTTATGAACTCAAGCTCTTCCTTGCCGATACCATCCGGGTCGAAGATGTAGCCATCAGAATCCGACATGGTTAGCACTTTCGCGCCCATTTGGATCGCTTTCTCCGCCGCATATTGGGCGACGTTGCCCGAGCCTGAAATTAAAATCCTTTTCCCTTTCAGGTCTAGCATCTCACTTACAAAATACAATAGCCCGTAGCCGGTAGCTTCTGTACGAATCTCACTGCCGCCCCAACCGAGACCCTTGCCCGTGAGCACGCCGCTATCATGCAAGTCCGCCAATCTCTTGTACTCACCCAAAAGGTAGCCGATCTCGCGCCCTCCGACACCAATATCACCCGCGGGCACATCTCGATCAGAGCCGATGTAGCGGAATAGCCCCTGCATGAAGGCTTGGCAGAAACGCATTACCTCCCCATCAGATTTACCTTTGGGGTCGAAGTCACTGCCGCCTTTTGCTCCACCGAGCGGTAAGCCCGTGAGAGCGTTCTTGAATATTTGCTCGAAGCCCAAGAACTTCAGTATGGAAAGATTAACTGTGGGATGGAACCTTAAGCCTCCCTTGTATGGCCCCAAGGCAGCATTGAATTGGACGCGCCATGCGCGATTGATTTGTACCCGCCCCGCATCGTCCACCCATGTCACTCGGAATTGGATAACCCTGTCTGGTTCAATTAGTCGCTCAAGAATTTTGTTTTCTGCGATACCAAAAACAGCCTTTGCTACTGCGCTAACTGAACTCAAGAATTCCTTAACAGCCTGATCGAACTCCGGCTCTCGCATCCTTTATTGCGCTATGAACGTAGCCACAACCCCCTGCCCGTTTGACTCAAACGGCAGATCAACGCTGTGATCGAACATCCTGTCGCCGTTATCTGTATAGAGAGATACATAATATTTAGTACCGGCCATCGTCTCTCGCAGGAGCTCAACCTGTCCGCCAGAATATGCCCCAGCGTCGAAGCGTTGTGCTCCCATGGCCCAACCTGGATCACTGGCTAAAGTATCGCGAACGACAACCCAACCATTGAATGTGAGCGAGACAGAATCAATCTTGACCATACCACCGGCAAGCTGATCAGTCACGACCAACTTGTTCTCGGCAACGCTCGTGCTTGTGAGAACGCCCTTGTTTGGTCCAGCCTCCATCCCCACAACTCCTGCCACTGTAACCGGGTTCATGGTCACTGTGCCAGAAATATTCGAGATATTTGTACCAACGCTTGTGCTTGTCCCAGTGTCAGCATTCGTGTCGCTCTCGTCGAGAGTCTTCGTCGGCCGAGTGGCGTAAGAGGCAATTATCCAAATAGCAATCAGGGCGATAACAATATAGAGCCAATGTTCCTTCTTCATCCGATTAAATTAATTATGTATATGGCCATACTATATACCCAGTCTATGCAAATGCAAGGCACAAAAGGAAAGGGGCCCGTCGCGTTGCTGCGAGCGGGCCCAGGTAAGCACTGCCGGAGGGGCAGACGCTGTTCGAGGGGAGGACGGGTATTGGAGCGCTCATCCAGGAGGGCGGCGGCGCAAGAAGCCAACTCGTCCGCACTGGTGTCTCCTCCACGCCCAGAGGTCGTGACCAATCTGCGCAGCTGGCCCGGTACGCCGCTACACGGAGTCGGAACACGACAGCCATGCGTTCGCGAGCGCGCAGGAGCGCGACGCACAGGCACTCAACCAACATCCCCAACTCCCGAGAGAACTTACCCGAAACTATGCTACTCCCGCGCTTCCGGCCTGTCAAGAGTTTGACTTTGATTGCAGGAGTTTGATCTCGTCGCGCAGGATTGCGGCGGTTTCGAAGTCGAGTTTCTTGACTGCTTCGTTCATTTCTTTCTCTTTCTGCCTGATTACTTTTGTAGGATTAGAGGCAAGCAGTTCGCGATCGAGAGCTAGAATCATTTCCGCAGACTTAGCACGCTCCTTCTCCATGTCCTCCATAATATCGTGCACCCGCTTCTGGACTGTCTTGGGCGTAATCCCATGCTCGGTGTTGTACGCTACTTGAATCGCGCGTCTGCGATTGGTCTCATCGATTGCGCGTTTCATCGAGCCGGTGACAGTGTCTGCATACAAAATCACCCTGCCCTCTACGTTGCGCGCAGCTCGGCCGATAGTTTGGATCAAACTTGTCTCGCTACGCAAGAAGCCCTCTTTGTCTGCATCAAGTATCCCAATCAGTGCCACCTCGGGCAGATCGAGCCCCTCGCGCAGTAAGTTCACGCCCACAATTACATCAAATTTGCCTTGCCTAAACTCACGCAAGATTTTAATGCGCTCAAGAGTTTTGATCTCGCTATGTAAGTACTCGGCTTTAATATTCTTCTCCTTCAAGTACGTGCTCAAGTCCTCGGCCATTTTTTTAGTCAATGTAGTAGCTATCACTCTGAAGCCCTTCGCAATCACTTTTTCTGCCTCGCGCATCAGATCAGGGATCTGCTCGCGGCACGGCTTCACAACTAGCTCTGGATCTATCAAACCTGTCGGGCGAATTATTTGCTCGGTGACATTACCTTTTTCTAATTCATACTTGCCGGGCGTGGCTGATGTATAGATCACTTGTCCTACACGTTCCTCAAATTCCGCAAACTTAAGCGGTCTGTTGTCGAGCGCGCTGGGTAACCTGAAGCCGTGCTTTATCAAAACTTTTTTACGCGATTCGTCACCGGCATACATGCCAGATATCTGCGGCACTGTCACATGCGACTCGTCTATCACAGTCAAGAAGTCTTTTCCGAAATACGAAAGTAGTGTATCCGGGGCCGAGCCAGGTGTACGACCAGACAAGTGCCTTGAGTAGTTTTCGATACCAGAGCAGTAGCCCACTTCTTTGATCATAGCCAGATCATAGTTAGTGCGGCGCTTGAGCCTATCTGCCTCAAGCAGCTTGCCCTCACGTTCAAAATACTTTAGCCGCTCGTTAAGTTCTTCTTTGATACTCTTGACTGCGCGCTTCTGTTGATCAAGCGTGGTAATGAAGTGCTTGGCTGGAAATAAGAAAATACTCTGCACTTCATCTATTACAGTTCTGCTTATGGCATCAACCTTCTGAATTTTCTCAATGCCATGTGTGTCACCTGCCTGCGCAGGCAGGAAATAAATTTGGTAAACATAGGTTTCAGAAACTGGCATGATCTCCACCGAACCGCCCACAGCTCTGAATGTGCCAGAATTTAGATCAGCATTCGTGCGTGTATAGAAAATGCTCACAAGTTTGCGCAAGAGTTCATTCCGGCCCAATTTCTGTCCCACACTTAACTTTAGGTTTTCCTTCTCATATTCTGCTGGACTACCTAAGCCGTATATGCACGATACACTGGCAACAATTATCACATCCTTGCGACTAAGCAGAGCTTGCGTGCTCGCGTGCCGTAATCTCTCAATTTCCTCGTTTATACTCGCATCTTTCTCAATATATGTGTCTGTGACTGGCAAATATGCCTCGGGTTGATAGTAATCGTAATAACTTACAAAATAGTGCACGGCATTCTCTGGGAAAAACTCGCGATATTCCTGCGCCAGTTGCGCCGCAAGAGTCTTGTTGTGAGCAATCACAAGCGTAGGCTTCTGAATTTGAGCGATTATATTTGCAACAGTAAAAGTCTTCCCCGACCCCGTCACCCCCATGAGCGTCTGATGTCGCTTCCCTTCCAGCAATCCAGCTTCCAGCTTCTTAATAGCTAGATTCTGATCCCCCGCAGGCAAAAAATCTGACTTGAGTTTAAAGACTTGACTCATGTGACTATGTATTATAACATATTTTCGGAGGGCACACCAGCCATGAGCCTAAACGGAGCGCTGCACCAGCTGGATTCGCACGGCAAGTACCCCGAAGAGTACCCGAGGGCAATCCCGCCCGTCACCAGCCTCATCCCCCACCGAGGGCCGATGCTCTTGGTTGACATGGTGGTCGAGTTCAGCGACATGAACCTGATCGCCACTCACAAGGTCTCCAAGGAGCCGTTCTGGGCCACTGGCCACTTCCCTGCGCCGATCGGACCGATCATGCCCGGGGTGCTCATCGTCGAGGCGATGGCACAAGCCGCTGGCTGCCACGCCAAGCTCACCTGCTGCAGGAACGCAAAGAAGGGCTTCCTCGTCGGGATCGACGGGACTCGCTTCTACGCCACAGTGGTGCCTCGTGACATCCTCGAACTCGCCGCGCTGCGCGTTCGAGGCCGCGGTGGATATCATGTGTATGAGACAACGGTCAAACGAGGCCGCGAACTCGTCGCGAAGGCGGTGCTGCAGATCCAGACGAGCTCAGAGTGACATGCCACGAGCCCGGCCTTCCTTTCGGAAGCCGGGCTCGATTGCTAACTAAATTTCGAGAGAAATTTTCGCTTTAGCTCGATGAAACTTCCATTTAATATCGATTCGCGGATTTGCTTAAGTAAATTTGTGATGAAAAATAAATTATGCAGGCTTGTTAGTTCGTAGGCTAGTAACTCGTGCGCTGCGAACAAGTGATGTAAGTACGCACTTGTGTAATTCTTGCACGTACTGCACTGGCACTCTGGATCAACTGGTTCGAGTAGTTCGCGATACTTGGCGTTCTTCACACTCACTTCGCCACTGTGTGTGTATAATTGCCCGCTGCGAGCCTTGCGCGTGGCGGCCACGCAATCGAATGTGTCGATGCCGTTTTCTACTCCCGCAAACAAGTCTGCCGGTTCACCCACGCCAAGTAAGTGCCTGGGCTTACCTTCCGGCAGTTCTTCACAAACCCAACGCACGGCAGTACCCATATCTTCTTTAACAAAGCTGCCCCCAATCGCATACCCCTCGAACCCCACTTCGCCAAGGCTTCGCGGGGCGCTGCCCAATGCAGCGATATCTCGCGCGCTTTTGCGCCGCAAATCTTCATAACGCCCTCCCTGCACTATGCCAAACAGAGCCGGGGCGGTAGGCGGATTGCCCAATGCCGATGGTCTGGGGATTTTTTCCGAGGACCTCGGCAGGGGGTAATTCGCCTGTAGCCTCTTATGTTCTATCAAGCAGCGCTCGGCCCAGAGTCTTGTGCGTTCTATTGCTTTCTCGTGCGCCTCACGGGGCGCATGGGGTGATACACACTCATCAAACGCAAGAATTATATCGGCTCCCAGGTTGTGCTGAATCTGGATCGAGCTCTCGGGTGTAAACCTGTGCTCACTGCCATCAATATGCGAGTAGAATGTCACACCATCGTCGTCTACTCTAGCCTTTTTAGGATGTTGTGAAGGATTGTACTCCACATCTTCATAACCAATAAATTTTGAAATGCCAGTGCCAAACGCTTCGCCGAGCGAAAATGCTTGGAAGCCGCCAGAATCTGTAAATATGGGACCTGACCAGTTCATGAACTTGTGCAATCCTCCAATCCGCTTAATCAGCTCATCGCCCGGCTGCAAGTACAAGTGATAAGTATTAGCAAGCACAGACTCAACCCCCATCTCTCTTAAGCTCTCAACATCAAGCGCTTTGACAGTAGCTTTAGTAGCAGCCGCCGTGAGGGCCGGCGTGTGAATCACGCCGTGAGCGGTCTCAAGCACACCAGCGCGCGCCATCCCCAACTTTTTCTCAATCTTGAAGGCAAGTCCTCCCATCTTTATTTAGTCTTACTGCCAACTCCTCAACTACAGGATCCTTAAACTGATCGTCAAAAGTTAATTTGACTATTAATCCACTCATCACGCCCTCATTAAACCATTGATCGAAGATGAAGTTACCTAATGAATAGAAAATATATTTGTCTCGGTACACTTCTATCTCCTGCACCACATGCGGATGCGAGCCTATTATCACATCAGCTCCCGCGTCTATAAATTCATGGGCGAGGTTCTGCTCTGCGGGGCTACTTGATGCGTACTCCTGCCCCCAATGCGTGTACACAACTACATAATTATCTTCTGCCTTATTATCTTGTATCTGCCTTACGGTTGAACTCGCGACGGGCTTCCAAAATTCGTTATAACCTATTAGCGCGATTTTTCTCTGTGGTAACTCTATGTATGCAATGCTTGATGTTGTGGCATTATCTTTTTGGGGTTCCCCAAAATATTTTATCCCTGCTTTATCAAGATAATTCCTAGTTTGCTCTAGGCCGCTCCAGCCGAAATTGAGTATGTGATTATTGCCCAAGTTCACATAGCCAACATTATTGAGCAAGAGCGCGTCTGTGATCTTGGGCGAAAATGTGAATTGGAAGTTGGGGGCACTGCCTACCTTGCTACCCACACTCACTGATCTGTTACTAGTAATCGGCCCCTCAAGATTGCCCACAACTATCGTCTGTTCTATAAGCACATCCTTGATGCAAGAAAGCAAATATGAATAACCTTCTTTCTCCCCAATAGTCCTGATAGAGCGATCGAACATCATGTCGCCCACAAAGAGCACAGAAGTTGCCGGCAATTGCTCTACTTCCTCCTCTGGCGCTACAAAATTTACCACTCCCGTGCGCAATATTAATATGCCGGCTCCGGCTAGAATAATGACAAGAAAAAATATCTTTGCAATCTTACTCATAACGCAGCGCCTCGATGGGACTCTTGCGCGAAGCAACGCGCGCAGGATAGATGCCGAAGACAAGCCCCACAAGCACTGACACAATTATACCTGCAAATGCGCCCATATAGGGAAAGACGAAGCCCCAATCAAGTCCGGCAAATTGGCGAACCGCGATTGCAGCCACATATGAGAAGAGCGAACCGAGCACGACCCCAATCACGCCACCTGCACCAGTTAGCATCACCGCCTCGGTGAGAAACTGCAAGAGAATGTCGCGATCCGTGGCACCGAGTGCCTTACGCAAGCCAATCTCGCGCGTGCGCTCTGTAACAGAGACAAGCATGATATTCATAACCCCCACGCCACCCACCACCAGGGCAATCGTAACTACGAACGACAAGAATAATGTGAACGCGCCAATGATAGTGCTGATCTGATCGACCAGACCCTGTTGCGTCTCGACGTGGAAGTCATCCTCTTCTGGATCCGTGATATTGTGAAGATCACGCAATGTGCGAGTGATATCGGCCGCCATCCGATCGACCACGTCCACCGAACTTGCCCTAACCACAAACTGCGAGTAATGACCCTCGCCAGTTAGGTAAGTTTGGGCAGTACTGTATGGCACCACTATCAAATCGTCAACGTTGAAGAATACTGCTTGCCCCTGCGGTGCGTAAGTCCCCACAACTCTGAAGCGCTTATTCTTGATCGTGAGGTACTTGCCGAGCGCCTCCTCTGTACCAAAGAGTTCCTCGCGCACGTCCGAACCAATAACAGCTACCGCAGATTTGCTCCCAATATCAGCATCATCGAAATTAACTCCTTCTGCAAGTTTGAGTCCCATATTCTCCATCATGAATTCGGCCGAGAAACCAAGCACAGTGGCGCTCACAGTCTCGCCTTGATACGAAGCCCCGCCGGAGACAAAAATTTCTGGTGATATGTCTATCAAATCCGGAACGTTTGCCTTCCTACTAATTGCCTCAAGTTCGCGGTCCTTGAGCGAGTCAGACAATAGTGACTGGGCAAAGTCGCTGGGACCCTTGGGCTCCTTGCCTGGCTGGACCACAACTGTCTCACCACCCAAGCCAGAGAGCTCGCTCGTGATCAGGTTCTCGGCACCCTTTCCGGCTGCACTCACCATCATAATGGCGGCAATACCGATCACGATGCCCAGAATAGTTAAGAGAGAACGGGACATTCTGCCACGAAGTGAAGTGAAAGCCGTCTTGTATGTAAATTTAAATCTCATGAAGTTTTCTGAACAATGTCTGACTCTATGCGACCATCGCGAATCTTGACTAGCCTCTTGCCAAAGCTAGCAATCTTCTCGTCGTGAGTAATCAAGACTACAGTCTTGCCTTCGGAATTAAGCTTCTTGAAAATATCCATCACTTGTGTTCCTGATTTGCTGTCAAGATTGCCTGTCGGCTCGTCGGCGAAAATAATTTCGGGTGAGACAACCAGAGCTCTTGCGATTGCCACGCGCTGTCGCTCGCCACCCGAGAGTAGAGAGGTCATATGCTCAATTCTGTGCGAGAGTCCCACGGCGTCGATAGCCGCGCGCACTTTGGCCCCCCAGTCTTCCTCCGGCACCTGCGAATACACAAGCGGCAGGAGCACATTCTCGTAGACACTCGTTCGGGGCAAGAGATTGAAGGATTGGAAGACAAAACCGATTTTCCCGTTACGCAGACTCGCAATCTCTGCACCCGATAGGTCACTAACCAGCACATCTGCGAATCTATATTCACCGACAGTTGCCGGATCGAGTAAGCCGAGAATGTGCAAGAGTGTAGACTTGCCAGAGCCAGATGGCCCCATAATCGCGACGAACTCTCCCTTACTAACGCTGATACTAGCCCTATCGAGCGCGACAGTTCCGTCCTCGTAGCTCTTGCTTATATTTTTAGCGAGAAGTAGTGCCATCGATAAGTTGTTCCCCGGCCGATAGCCCCGAAACAATCTCCGTGTAGCCATCCGCACTGCGCAAGCCCGTTTGCACCTCCCTCTCCTTGACTTCATCGCTATTACCGACAAGCACAAAACTTTTGCCGTCGCGACGTTCAATCAGACGGTTAGGAATAGCAAGTACTTGACCGCGAGTATCTGTAGTGATTACAACATTGGCTGTCATGCCTGCCTTCGCTCGTTCATCGCGCTTATCAAACACTAAAGTTGTGCGATAAGTGGGCACACCGTCAATGACCGTCTCGGCCGGATCAAGCCCAACGACATGTGCATTAAATATTTCCGTCTCTGGATAAGCATCGAGAGTAACGACCGCAACCTGACCAACTGCCACGCTCGCAATGTCGGCTTCAGGAATATTGGCCTCTATCTGGAAGTTGTTGTCGCTGATCAGATTTATGCGTGCATCTCCGGCTGACACCGTCTCTCCTACTTTGTATTCTTGCTTGGACACAAGTCCAGTAAAGGGTGCGTAGATCACTCGTTCGCGCATAAGTGCCCGCAAGCGGCTGACCTCTGCAATGGCCTTGGCGAGTTTCGCTTGCGCTATGTCAATGTCTTCCGGCCGCGCGGGTGACTTGGCAAGATTGTACTCATCTTGCGCAAGTTCTAGAGCAAGCCCCGCATCAATGAAGGCCCGCTCCGCAGCAGATACATTTTCGAGTTCAGTCTCAATGCTACTGCGCATGATGGACATATCCGCCTTATAGCCAGCTACAGTACCGCTACTTAGTACTGCCGTGGCCGATAACTCGTTAATAGCTGTGGCAACTAATGCTACAAAATCTCGTATGCGTGTAAGTGAAGTTTGAGCGACATCGGGGTTCGGCCACGGAGCTAGCGCAGTTTCTATATAGATGCGGTCCTCCTCGAGTGCAAACTCGTATTCACCCCTCAATTGAATATTGAGCTCTGGGTTGTCTGATCTAGGATTAGTGAAAAGCTGATCTACGTAATATCGAAAATTATTTTCTACTACAGAGTAGGCACTCGCTACTTGATTAGTTAGAATATTCTTCTTGTTGTCCAGTGTTTGCCTGGCCGTGTCCACTTTAACAAGGGCGATGCCTACGTCCTCGGCTCTGCTCCCGGCGCGCAAACTCTCAAGCGCTGCCTGCTCGATCTTAACCGAAGCCTCGGCTTGAGCGACTTGAGCAGACAAGTTGCCGTTATCAAGCGAGGCAAGAACGGCACCCGCAGAAACTCTCTGCCCCACGCGGACGTTCACTCGAGCGACCTGGCCAGCCTGGCCAAAAGCGAGACTAACTTCCTCCGCGGGAGTCACTTTGCCACTTACGCTAACTTCAGAAGACAAATCTAGCAGCGTAACAGTGTAGGCCGCCACGGGCGCCTCCTTACCCCGAATCATAAACCCAACGGCAACAATAGCCAAAATAGCAGTAGGAATAGCCATCCAATGCGCCTTGAGAAAATTGAGCATAGTAAGCTCAAACTACTCGCCTTTTGTGTCGAGGTCAAGGGCGCAGGAATTAATGCAAAATCTTTGGCCAGTTGCTTGCCCCGAGGCAATCGAGGGGTCCTTAGGGCCGTCATTAAACACATGTCCCAAGTGACCGCCGCATTTCGCGCACAGCACTTCCGTCCGCTTTCTAAAAAGTGAATTATCGGGCTCGAGTCCCACGGCGCCAGGTAATGCTTGATCAAATGATGGCCAGCCAGTGCCTGAGTCAAATTTAGTATCAGAAGAGAAAAGTTGCGCGCCGCAATCCGCGCAGACATACATCCCCTTTTCGTGATTATCCCAGAACTTGCCTGTGAAAGGCTTCTCCGTGCCCTTCTTCTTCATCACATACTCCCGCAGCTCTTGCTCTGTCATCATACTATTATATTGCTCATGACTTGTATTCTACCAGATCACCGGCTTTGATTTCTAGTTTGCTTGCTTTGCGCAAGTTATTCGCTTTGAAATTCTTTGGCAGGATTGGGAAATGCTTGGAATTATTAAATGCATCGTCTATGTGCCACAAGTCTTTCTCGCTCGTCACCCAACTTTTTCCAAATTTTTTTAGTGAAAATGGACGCGAGTAGTAGCGCAAAGTTTTGCGCCCAGACTTGTCAAAATATTCGTGAAAGTACGACAGGGCGAGTTCCCGCACGCTTACGTAAATGGGATCGCGGTAACGCAATACAGCGTGATTAGTCTTACTTATCGCACCCCAATACTTATTATTCTTGCCATCCTTAAATAACGCGACTGCGTGATCTTGATCAGTGTCATCTTCGTGTGTGCGCAGATGCATGATCATCGGCTCATACCCGTGTGAGCCGAGTACTGCAGCGGCAAATAAGGCCCCTTCCATGCAATGTGCCTTCCCTTCTCTCACGACTCGCAAGGGCGACATGCAGGTCTCGCCAGATTTTTCAAAATTAACTTTTAGCTTATCGAGGTAGTCCTGGATCTTCTTAGGGCTATCCAGTTGTCGGAGGATTCTATCCATGAGAGTATGTGTAAGTATATTGTATCTTATTCGTCACAATGTTTATTAGATATAAAGTTAACAAACTTATATGGCTGACGTAATACATGAAGTGCACCACGACGGAGATAGCAGTAGTACTGGCATGGTGATGGGCCTGCTCATAGCGGCGCTCGTCATCTTGCTCTTCTACTTCTTCGCTTGGCCCGCGATTAGCGACAAGGACGCGAGCAACGGGGACACAAATATCAATGTCACTCTACCTGCTGGCGACAGTAACGGAAGCAATCTGCCGGACGGCGGCGCGGCCTACTAAATAGATTAAGATTCCTCCCAAAGAAAGAGGCGGGTCACCCAACATCGGGGGCCCGCCTTCTTCGTAGGTGTGATCTCGGTCGAAATCACTACCTGTGGTACACAATAGAGGTTCCGTCGGAGCTGGTCACGACCACACGCATTGTCTCACCAGCGGCTCTCTGCTCCTCGAGTCGCACTAGCACAGCTGTGGTCATATACTCCACTCCCGTGTGTACGGTCTCGTCGCCCTCAAGCTTCCAAGGTCCTGGCGGTAACGGGGGCTCGCGTCTTCGACTTCGGCTGGGCCCCCGCGAGTAGCGAGCAGACCCGCGAAGTTCCTGCGGGTCCAACACGCCGAAGCACGAGCCATCGCCCATCCCAATCGGTCTATCACCGCTACACATCGCTGTCCTCCTCACTGTTTGGTTGGCAAATATCTCTGCCAAAGCTGGTGTCGTAACTCCGCACAGAGCCCACAGCGTTCTCGTACTCGATCCGGACGACGCTTACCAACGAGTGCCTCGTAGAAGTCACCCGCAAGCACGAAACCGAAACAGGCCTCGATCGCACAGCCACAATCCATGCAAAAACGCATGATCGCCTCCAAGTCCTTTCCAATTGGGATTATAGTTACTCCACCTTAATTTGCAACAGATCGCTTAATTGCAAGTTTGGCCTGCCAACTCCCCGGGTAGGATTCGAACCTACAACCTTCGCCTTAACAGGGCGCCGCGCTACCATTGCGCCACCGGGGAATATGAAGATATTCTATTGTCTGCGACACCAAAAGTCTAGTTTTTGAGTTATACTTATGAATATTAAATAATATGCGTACTTCAAGAACGAGATTCGTTATCTACTTCATTATTTCGGGCTTTGTTTTCATGTTCATCACCACTTCACTTTTGGGGTCTACTGGCCCGCGCGGCTTCCCCAAGCACCCAGATACATTCTTAACGATAGCGTCTCCAGAAGCGTGGAAGCAGACTGCACCAGCAATTATCTCGCCTATCAAAGTTGTCTTGATCGGGCCACTTTTGCTTTCCTACAGTTTTCTACAAGATGATCCGCCACCCCCATTCATTGGCATCTATCTAATTATCTACTGGACGATCCTCGCCTCACTTATTCACTATCTCATGGGGAGAGCAAAGCAATTGCCATCGCAAGCACCATCAAGGGAGTAAACCAGATGGCAGAACTCAAGACAAAACCTACTGACGCAAGCGCTCGAGATTTCATCGAGGGTATTGAGGGTGAGGTTAGGCGCAAAGATGGCCTCGTGCTCTTGAAGATGTTTGCGCGAGCGACGGGCCAGAAGCCGCGCATGTGGGGTGAATCTATTGTGGGCTTCGGTATGTTCCACTACAAGTCAGCGCGTAGTTCCCAAGAGGGCGATTGGCCGCTTGTTGGCTTCTCCCCGCGCAAGCAGAATCTTACGCTCTATGTGATGCCCTACATGTCCGCCGGCTTCCCCGGCCTCAGAGATCTGCTCATGAAACTCGGCAAGCACAAAACAAGCGGCAGCTGCCTCTACATCAACAAACTCTCCGACGTGAACCCAAAAGCCCTAGAACAACTCATCAAGAAGTCCTACCAGCACAACAAGGAGTTACATAAGTCGAATTTAAAGTAGTATCCTTCTTGCGAAATCTCGAATTGTCACAAGAACCTTCTTTTGTTTGTCGTTGGCTATTTTGTGAACATTATCGATTATTATCTCCAGCGTATCGAGATTTTGCTCCTTGCTGACCAAGGGAGTAATTGCAACATTGGAATCAATAAATTTGTCTTGATATTCATATAAAACAGCCTCAAGGGGCTTTCCTTTATTCCGGGCAAGCTTTTTTATCGAGTTAAAGATAAAACCGATAAAGAAATCAATTCGGTAGTTTTCATCGACTTGAACCCTCTTCGGATTAAATCCGATAGCTCCTCTCGGTAAGTCTATGCCGAACAACTTCCTGCCGTCATCTGTTATATAGGCAGTTGAAAGAGGGCAGAGATATATATCTACGACAACTATGCTCCCGACTCCCTCTTCTAGGAGAAGGGCAGTATGAACTCCGCCGATGGGGGCATTTTGAGGAGGCTCGCAGGAGTGAAGTACAGCGCCGATCTTGCTGTAGTACTCAAATCGATTCTTGTATACCTCCTCAAAATCTGTGTCATTGAAGGTAAACCAAATATCAATATCACTGAATGCATCCGTATCACCTCTGGCAACAGAACCAAAAACATGCGCTTCCACAGCCTTGCCCTGAAATAGAGTTTCCAGACGCTTAAATATTGCTTCTCGAGCTAAAGTAAGTTCTTGTTCTTTTTCATTATTTACAGTGACTCTCATATTCATATTCAACTCTTAAACTATCTAATTCTGTCGGTGTGGGCAGCCGGCCCAGCAGCACGGGCGCCTCATTCCGGATTTCATTTTTGAGATTGCTTTTTCTATGCGGATTCCGCGCGTTTCGGCCTTCTTGCCGCTTGTGACCCAGCAGATCCACTCGTTGCGCGCCAGTGGCGTGATATCTTGCCATAGCTCCCTCGTTTTCGACGTGGAGTTGATGGCCTTGCTTAGATCAGCTGGTAGGCTGTGCATAATCTTATCTTAGCAAACGTATCGTGATTGTAATAATCGCAGAGCTCAGGCGTCAGAAATCTGGCGATCAATTATTAGTTTTATAAATTAATGCGAAAAGTTATGACAAAAACGTTTGGTTCACGATTGGTTACGGCGGTGGCTCTCGTTTCTGTGTTAGGAGTTGCCTTGCCTGTGGGTGCGGCGGCTCCCACTACTGCTCCGGGCATGAATAAGATTCAGTGCTTCGACGGTTCGAGTGACGGCAGTGGTATTTATAGCGGCACTTGCGTGCTCAATTCCAAGGGCGCCAAGGGTTCGGCCACACTCTCGCTTAATAGCGGCGACGCCGATGGTGATTACGCCGGCGTCTACACTCTCGAGAGCAAGATCTACAACACAGAGCTCGCCAATCTCACCCAGCTCTCATATATGTATAGCGGCGCGATCGCGCCAATGCCGGGCAACCTAAGTTACAACTTACCCATCGATAGCAACGCAGACAGCTACACTGATTTCTACCTCTTCGTTGACGCTTATTATTGTCCGGGCGTAAGTGGTTACGTAGATATTATTAATGATCCCAGCTGCGTCATGTACGCCGGAGGCGTAACGCCCTACGATAACTGGGATGCCTTCGTAGCCGCATACCCCGGTGCAAAAATAGCAAATGACTATTACGCCTTCATCGTGGCAGAGAGAACTGGGTCAGAGCCATCGGCAATCTGGACAGTAAACAACGTCAAATTCGGTAAAGGCGGGAAGTAAGTACTGCCCGCGCAGAACCAACTCACCCGGACTCTGCCTCGCCCTCTCTTATCCATAAGAGAGGGT
>DATDVE010000003.1:0-3099 GCA_036517655.1 Minisyncoccota bacterium
CTTCCAAATGAAATCTTGCAACTTCTTTCGCGGCTTCTCCTGGGAGAACTTGAGTTTATATTCTCCTTTTTGACTTCTCTCATTCTTCTCAACTTCAGTTTCAAGCAAGTCTCGGGCGCGTTCGGCAAATTGACGTAACACCTTGCCATTGCCCGAGCCGTTGTATTCGGGAGTCTCGAGGATAAACTCATTAAGTGCAGGCAGTGGGTCATCGCTGTTTATAATATCGAGGATCTTGCGTGCTCCCCAAGCCAGGCCCTGACTGCTCTGCGTATTCTCGCGGGCCGCATGTTTGCCCAGTAGCACCAGTTCGTCGTAGAGCCGGTCTAACTCCGGGTTCTCGAACTGTTCAGTAGGTTTGGCGTGACTTTGTTCAATAATTTTGTCATCAACTATTCTCCTTTCTAGGCGTTCAACGTAGTCAGCAATATCACGTATCCCAAATTTTCTCTCTGCCACTGCGCTGATGTTGGCGAGCATGTCATTCACGGCCGCCTCTAGGTCAGAAGTGGTTTCCTCCACTGGGGTAAGTTCCACTGCACTTCTTAGTGAGCGAAAGGTGGCCACGATATCATCTAGACTTGCGGTGTCGAGACCTATTCCAGCCTCCGCTATTGCGGCGATCAGCCTTTCTTGATTTTGCGTGAGCCGTTTCTCTTGCCACTCTTTCTTCATGCTAAATAGTTTAGCAAACTTTAGTACGCTTGTTTGGGTCTGTACTGTAGAGCCTCTAATAAGTGGGGCTCGGCTATATTTTCACTTTCGGCCAGATCTGCAATTGTGCGGGCTAGTTTAATCACTCTGTGGTAGGCACGTGCCGATAAGTCTAGTCTCTTAGCACTGTCATTTAAAAGTTTCCTAGATGTATCTGATAACACAGCAAACTTTTCCAGATCTTTCACTCCCATTTCAGCGTTTGTTGAAATTTTGTGAGCACTTGTGGTGAGCGAAGTCGAACCAAATCTCTCTTTCTGGATCATGCGTGCTTTAGCAATCTGGGTGCGGATACTTGCAGATGAATCAGAGGTCGGACCTCGGCCCCGGAGGTCCGACCTCGGGGTGCTGGCTGATAGCTTGTCATAATCTACTTGCGGCACTTCTACCCATAAGTCAATGCGATCTATTATTGGCCCCGAGATTCTGCGTTGATACTTTTGTAATGCTGCTTGACTGCAAATGCACTCTTTATCCCGAGCGGAGTCGAGGGATTTGCTTCGATAACCTCGATTGCCGCACGGACAAGGATTCATGGTGGCCACTAAAATAAAATTTGCTGGGAAGGCACTCGTGCCCTTGGCTCGCGAGACGTGCACAACGCGATCTTCTAGCGGTTGCCGTAGCGCCTCAATTACCCTGCGCTCAAATTCTGGAAATTCATCTAGGAATAACACACCGTGATGAGAGAGCGTGATCTCGCCCGGTCTTGGATTAGCTCCTCCGCCGACCAGCGCCACATATGAACTAGTATGATGTGGCGAGCGCAGGGGCGGATGAGTGATAAATTCGCCAGCCGGTAGGATTCCACCAGCCGAGTGTATGCCCGTGGCCTCAAGCATCTCTGCAAACGGCAGTTGTGGCAAGATGCCCACGAAGGCCTTAGCCAACATCGTCTTGCCCGTGCCCGGAGGCCCCGACATGGCGATGTTGTGTCGCCCCGCCGCTGCAATCACCAATCCCCGCTTGGCCGTTTCCTGCCCGCGCACATCAGCGAAGTCAATCGCATTTTGATTCTCGGTAACTTTAACATGCGTCCGCGGCGTGGGCTGTAGTAACTTGGACGCCGGAGGTCCAACTTGGACCTCCGGCGTCCTTTGGGCTGGCGTTAAATGCCTAGCTAATTCTTTGAGTGTGCTGACGCCATACACTGTTATCCCCGGAATCAGTGCCGCTTCAGCTGCGTTTTCAACTGGTACGTACAATTCTTTGTAGCCCTGCTTGAGCGCTTTTTGGGTGATGAGCAAGATGCCTTTAATCGCTCGTAGTGTGCCATCAAGACCAAGTTCTCCCACAAAAAGTTTGCCCTTTGGATCAAATTTAATTTCTTTTGTGGCCAGTAGGTGGGCAAGAGCGATAGCTAGATCGAAAACCGGACCCTCTTTCTTAAGATCCGCCGGAGCAAGACTCACAATAGTCTTCATATTGCCCTTCTGGGGCGGTGAGAAACCAGAGTTCTTGATAGCCGCGCTAATCCTATCTTTAGCTTCATCAACACTCTTATCCGGCAAGCCAACAATAGTAAAAGATTTGAGTCCTCTGGAAATGTCTACTTCAACATCAATAATATCCGGCTTAAGCCCCACCACTTGAGCACTATGCACCTTAGCCAGCATGCCCAAATTCTATCACGAACCAAAGAGTTGATGATGCGTACCGATAGCAATAAAGTTAGCAGTTTTTTCGCCCAAAGGGGCGTAAATTGCTCTGTAGTCGCCCGTTATGTTAATGCTCCGAGAACCTTCCCACTCTCCCGTTAAGGGATGATTTGCCAATAATGGATGGAAAGGTTCCTCTATAAACATATCTTTACGCCGCTTGAAGGCGTCTTTTATTTCAAATGGTAATTTTTTGTATAGCTTGTCGAGCGAACGATGTGTAGAGACGATCATAAGGAATCAAGATATTTGTCCATATCTTTGCCGGATTTGAATGAAGGAGAAAGATTTTTCCCTTTCTTTATGTCTGCAAGAGCCTCTCTTAGAATTTTGGCGGTTTTCTTGTTTGGTGTTAGCGAAGCACTGAAGGTAATCTGTTTTTGATCAACAAATTGTTTAGCCAAGTTGCTAAAGATAAGGCTCATGGGTAATCCCATTTCCTTCGCTACCTTTTGAGCTTGCTTTTTCAAACTAGCGTCCATTTTTACATTCAACACAGTTTTCATATAACCGAAGTATATACAACGGTTAGACGCAAGTCAAGTATTTTTTGAGCTTTGAGCTTTGAGTTTTGAGTTTTTCAACCCATATGGGCGATGCAGGTGAGTGCCGAAGGGTTAGCTTCTAGCCGGCCTTCTTCTATGGGATGAATTGTGCCTCCTACAGAACATGTGCCGTAGGTGCCGTTGGCAATGGCCGCAAGCGCTGCGTTTACCTTGCGCAGTTG
>DATDVE010000004.1:0-11776 GCA_036517655.1 Minisyncoccota bacterium
CCGCAATCCACCCGACAATGGCCCATGGATTGTCCTGAGTGATCGTTATGAGCACGCCGCTCCTCCCAAAGAAGGGCGGCTGGTTTTGGTTGAAATCGTGGGAACAGCTACGTCCGGCAGGCTACGTTTCGCCCGAATCCTTGAGGACATAGACTCAACCAGAGAGAGTTTTGAGGCAGAAGTTAGGACGGAAGTTCTGGCGAGACTGCCGGAGACATACACCGGGCCATTTGAGATTTCCTCGGGCGGACGAGAATTTTCCGTCCGGTTGTTGGGAAGATACGAGCATTTCGTGAACCCGGCAACCGAGGTGTACGAACCTCGTACCCGTTGGCGAAAAGACGACGGAACTTTAGTTGTCAGTTGTCTTGCCGCGGAGCCCAATAATCGCCAGGATGGGAAACCTGTCTTTGTTTTGCTTCCCCATCCTCTCCCCTTGGCCCACAATGGTTTGGCCGAGAAGATGGCAGGTTTGCTTGCGGGGGGGGCGCCTTTTGGCGAAGATTGCCCCGAATGGTTTGATGGGGTTCGTCAGAAGCTTGACTTGCTCGCCAAGCAGATTAAGAAAATAGACGCCCACCATCAGGCAGAGAGTTTGCTTTGGCCTCGCCGAACAGCGTATCAGAAAGAGGAGTGGACGTGGAAACCGGCTGGATTCGATCCTATCTCAATATATGGCTATGGGGCCATGCGCGAGTGGCTTCTGGCCGAGGTCCAAAAACTTGAAACCAAAAACTTGCGTGGGCTCGCGAACTTGACGGTACCAGATTTCTCCGAGCTCTTTGCTAAACTTAAGGCAGAGGAGGAAGCTCAAGTAGAACGAGAATACGCAGAGATTGAGCAAAAGGCTCGGGAGCTACCAGCGCGTTATCTTGCGGAATTGGAAGGAGCGAAAGTCGCACTAACTAACGCTAAGGAAGAGCTCTTGCGTGCCGAGGAAGATTATCGGAGGAGCAAAGAGGTCAACGATAGAGCCCAAAGGGCTTGGCGCGAATCTCCTGTTTCAAGCCAGCTCGGGGACTACGTCTATGATGGATTCGTAAGGGAACACAATCCGCTCCCGGAGCCGCGTTGTTTGGAATCAGTTCCCGTGCATATGCAGAATAAGTTCATCAATGCGTGGCTTCAAGATCACTCCGAGCACGAGGTAGCCTATCGGGCTCCGATTGACACGGAGAAGGCCCGGAGGAAGGCCTGGGCAACTTACAACTCTGTGGAATATTACGTAACGCAAACAAAGAGGAAAGTTGTGGAGTTGGAAGAGGATAGTTCCGATCGGGCCGCCCGCGACGCAGGGTTGCTAGAGCGTCTAACAGCTATGGAGCCGTGGGCTATCGGGGAACGACGAGATATCACCTTCGGAGAACTTTACTCCCTCTCACCGCGACACTGGGACAAAACATGGTGGAAAGCGGAGAAAACCCATGATTCTAGTTGGACCCTCCGTGCCGAATGTCTTTCGTCCTGTGAAGAAGACAGTGGGCAAATTCGGCGCGATGTTCTGTTGATCTCCAAAGAGGCCGTCGAGGTTGAGCAGAAAGAGCGGGCAGAGGCAGAAGCCCAAGCCGCAGAGGCCGAACGGGAGGCGACCGAAGCCGAAAGGCAGAGGCAGGAGCGCGTCAAAACGCGCATGGCCGAGTTGCGACAGGCGGAGTACGCCAAGTGTCCTGTGTGCTTGGCTAACCTCGTTCAAGAGCAGGAGCATTCGTGCTGGCCCGAAGAAGAAGTTACGCGTCTAGAGCCGCCGGGGCTCAAATCGTACGATAGCTTCCCAATCAAGCGAAGCCAAGTGGGCAATCACATTCTCATAGAGATGACGGCTCGGTTTAAAAGTGGTGAGTTTAAGCTCAAAATCAAGGAGGAGAACTCTACGCCCCTGGGAGTTCCGGAAGCCGAGGTCACAACCGAGATTCTCTGGCATGTCCCAGGGGTAGAGTTGCGTCGGCTCGCACAAGAACTTGTCGAGGCCAAGCAAGAGTTGGAGGCCATTGAGGCCCAGCGTATGGTCACTCGCACACCGAGGGTAGAACTGACCTTCTCCTTGGGACATAACCCCACCACTGGGCAGGCCCAGTTGGAAGCCACATTCATGCACCAAGGCCAACTAAGGCGCTTCGTCACTCCTCTTTACGAGGGTGACCACAACTCGCCCAAGGTTGGGCAAACTTGGCTCTGCACGCCGGGCAAAAGCTCTGGTTCGACCATTACCGCCAATCCGCAGATTCGCTGTGATGGCGAGGAGGCCCTGCGAACCAAGGTCGCCGAGCTTGAGGTGGCGGTCAAAACAGCTCGCGAGAAAGCCGAGGGGCTACCGACAGCAATCGCAAGTCCAAGTCCAGCGAGAGACGCCACGGGTGCCGACCAAACCGGCTTCAACTCCCTCGCTAGTAAACTGCAAGGGCTTAACAAAGAACACTAAACATTCGCCCCGACCACCATTAGGTGCGTCGGGGCTTTATTTTTTTTATAAGATAACTTTATTTATAGTGAGTCCCAGCCGCCCACTTGGAGTCTCGGACTCCAAGTTGCAATCCAGGATTAAACCTTGGCAACCAGAAGGTGGTACCTAAAGCACGCTATGTATTACCACCCGACTGCGCTCGTAGTAAGTCACAAGCAGTGTGTGCTATTGTCCCGAAAATAATTCGTGGACCGGCAGGCACAATTCGTAGACAGCGTCTCATTGCCTAACTTAATCCTATCACAAAAAGAGATTGTCGACTGTAAGTTCCGATTGAGAAAGGATTGTTTTTAGAGTTTTTGGAACTAACACTTTTCTACTGGCCGGAACAACTACGTGTAAATGTGTCTTTTGAGAATGTCGTAAATTTATGTGACTACCAACTTGATGATGTATGAAAAAACCGTCTCGGAATAATGCGCTTAAAATTTGCCTCGACCCAATACGTGGCAAACGAGGCATACTCAAGCCATTACCCCAATTCTTATCTGGGCTATTTCTCTTTCTTTGGGAATACTTTGGCGTACCTTACGCAATCCTTCTATGTAACACCTGATTGCTTCTTTGGCCATTGCCATAGCTTCTACGATACCCCTACCTTCGGTGACAAGGCCGGGCAGTGCTGGAACAGTAACAGTATAGATACCTCCAGGATTTGGGTCAAAAAAGGCGGTATATTCGTGCAACTTTCTACTTAGTTTCTTTTTCATATTTAAACTATAACACAATATTATCCAGACCACAAAAGAGGTTCTTGCTCACCCCACTTCGGGAAAGGGAGCGAGTTCGGCTCCATTTTGTTTCAAACATTCTTTTGCCAGTAAGAAGAAGGTTGGAGAACGTGTCTTGGTAGATTGGACATGGCTATGGTTTATCTAGCGAGGCGACTTCAAGCAGTTCCTCGCCAGTCTTTTTGTGAAGGTGGCGCAATTGGGCAAGGGTACGAGTATGTTCGTACATAGGAATAAGGATAAGGGCCCCAAGCACTCCAATAACACCCACAGCAATAAATAGAACGTGAAAGCCGTACACTTGGGCTACTACCGAACCTGCGTAAGCCGCAAGGGCGGTACCACTTGCAACAGCCACATCCCAGACACTCCACTCAAAACCAGTCCGGCCCGTGTCTATATGGTTGGTGAACAAAATCCGCCAGCCCGGGATAGCCATGGAATTGAAGACGCCGAAAAGGGCCTGGATGAGATAGACCTGCCAAATCTCCGTGGCCCAAGCAAGACTCATGAGCGTAAGCGACATAAGAAGCGCGCCCCAAAACATGAAGTGGAATTCATCCTTCTCACCATCGTGCTTGTCCATCCAGCGGGCCAGGGGGATACTGGTGAGAGACCGCACTATCCAATAAATAGCGGTGGCTATACCAACTGTCTCAATGGTCGCCCCAGCGATTTGGTTGCTTACAAAAATGGCTATGATGGGCGTAACGAGCCCATACGAAAAGTAGAGTAGGAAGTCGGAAATAATAAGTGTTTTAATAAAATTATTCATCCCGTTAAGTGGGCGTGGAGAGACTTGGACTCTCATGAGATTACTCTCACACGGCCCTGAACCGTGCGCGTCTGCCAATTCCGCCACACGCCCATGTTGTCAGATTAGCCCCTTGAGAGTGTTTTGGCAAATTGCAAAACAAACCTCCTACATCTTTCTTGTCCCAGTTAAAACTCATAGTGTACATACGATTAGACTTTCTCCAGCGACGATAAAAGAAGGCCGCCATCAACGGTAATAACTTGCCCTGTCATAGCATCGTTTTCCAAAACTCCAACAACCGCATGGGCAATTTCTTCAGCGGCAACATATCTATTTATCATCGTCCTCGATTCACAAATTTTCTTTTCAGCTTCTGAAATTCCCTCCCACGGCGGGGTCCAAGTGTATCCGGGCACAATAGCATTTACTAAAACTTTTCCGTCCAATTTCGCGAGTGCAACAGTCATGCCCGTTAGAGCCGTTTTGGCGACAGAGTAAGAAAAGTATGTGCTATTACTAACTCCAATGTTACCGTAAATAGAGCTTACGTTTACTATTTTTCTCAGTAAAGTTTCGTTGTTTTGCTTAAGAAATTTCTGTGAAACATGAAGGGCTGAAAAGAAAATATTCTCAAACTGCTCTTTCCACCTTTCGTTGTCAAAGAAATCTCCCGGTTGCGCATCACCAGCATTGTTAACCAATATATCAATGCCCTCAACCTGACCAGAAGCCACTTTGAACATTTGGTTTATTTGGCTTTCGTCAATAAGGTCAGCTTGATAAACAAAACCTTTGGAGTATTTATTTACCTTTTTGAGAGTTTCCTCGGCGCCCTTAAGATTCTTTCGGTAATTTATAAGGATAGTTGCACCCTTTTGGGCACAGGAAATCGCAATGGCCCGGCCTATACCACTTGAGGCTCCTGTTACGAGAACTTTTTTACCTTTTAGGTTCATGGGTAGAGCAAATTTTTAATCAAATCTTTTCAGAAAATGTTCAACTTCATCTTTAGACCACCAAGCAAAATCTGCCGGAACATTTTTCTTGGTAAATTCTACCACTTCGATTATTCGGTTGCCGAAACTTCCGACTTTTGGCTTGGTGTTCAATTCAGCTATGACAAGAGGAACGATAGCCCATTGGTCGTCTTTTTTCTGAACCGAAGATTCGATATCAACAACCTTATACGATTTTATGCTGACGCCTGTTTGAGATTTTACAATTCGTTTTACACATTGTTCAACCGACTCACCATATCGAATCAAATTATGACAAAAATAAAGAAGACTATTCGGATATTTTTTAACACGTGGTGGCGCTTCGTGTCCGGGGATACTTTGTCGCCTCAACGCAATATATTTTCCATTCCACTTCAAAATTATCTCAAAAGTAATATGTGTCCCGCCACTTACTTGATATTTCAATGGCTTACCAAAATTAGCTTCTTTGTTTTTCCAAATGTATCTGAAGTTCATAAATTATTTGAAGTTAGTACCTTTTCCATTTATGCTCCCTCCTCGACTTTGCGCGAACCTACTTTGCTAAAAAAGATCGCGCTGTTCCCGGCGGGGGTGGTGATGCGGACGCCTGAACTACACAAAGGTGTCTCCGCCGCCCTCGCCTCTGAACAAGTCAGAGGCGGCCGCACGCCAGCCCCGCCATGCCCTTTCTGATTTTTCGCGGCGATTGGGCGGATGGTATGGATATGGCGGGGATTGATATTGGCGTGACGGCAAGCCCGCGAGTCGATGTTCTGGAGAGTGTATGTGGTTTATCGTAGCGTATTGGCGCCACACTGTCCACTCTCCCTATCGCCTCGCGGGCAGGGCGCGGAGACGCTATTATCGTGTTTTCCGCAGTAGCGGAAAACACGGGAGGAAACGGGAACGGGAAACGTGCTCGCTGGTGCGGCACTTTATGTGCTTGCCCCGCCCTCCCGTGCGCGCACAAAGCGCCGCTACGCGGCGTTTGCTCCCCAGAAAACAAACTTTTTATTACAAAGTGCCTCTTGACTTTCGTCAAGGTTTTTGCTAGTTTCTTAAAGGAGGTGCTAAGTGAACATCAATATCAGAGTAGCGGCCGAAAGTGCGACTCGGGAGGACATCGAGGTCGTCATCTACGCTGCCTGGCCAGGCGCCGTCATCAAGGAATTGAAGGAATTCTGCGAAGCGCGGTTTGCGCCCAACGGTGAACGAAAGTCGGCGGGCGCTCGCAATAATGAAGACGTCTTCGTAGCAGAAGTGGACGGGAAGATCGTCGGCTATCTCCACTTCTTCACCGAGACGTGGGACAACTACGAAGACCACATCATCGCTCGAGCCGAAGATCCCTCTCTTTCCACAGCAGAAGCTGCGGAAGTTCGAGGGGCTCTCGAGTTACTTCTACGAGAACACCCACTCTAAGGAGGTGATATGAAAAACTTGACCGGCAAGGCTTTCCGCACCAACGGCACTACGTTCACCATCCTCGCGACCGAAGCCTATCCGACGGATCGCATCAGCGATCGCTACGTCGAGCTTGTCGGCTTCGGACCAGGGCAGCTGGTGGCCGTGCCCTACCGGGGGATCTGCATCCCCAACATCACCCAGAACGACGGCGTGATGCGTCTCACCAAGGTCGAGGTCAACGGGCAGACCTACGACCGGCCGAAGGCGATCAGCACCGCCCTCGGTGTCAGCCAGCCCATGCATCCGTACCCCTTGAGCGAGGTAACGTAGATGGCTCACACCATCCGCCCCTTCGCTCGCGGCCAGCCCACAAGGTTGGCCGCTTTTACTTTACGATTACGCCACCAGGTCCCGCAGTCAATCTCTTAAATAAAATATAGTGTGCTCCTGACTTTAACCGTATGAACTTGTTATTGATGACTTCTTCGGCTGGGATACTTTCAATGTCTCCATATTGCCCACGTAATTCTCCCGCAGTCATCAATATTTGTTGCTCCTCGGTGTATACATTTTTGTCGGCACTATTAAAGTCAATATCATAGTCCTGATCGCCCAACCTAAAGGATGTAATAATTCTTCGAGAGTCTTTTAGCTTTCCTTCCACGTCATCAAATTTGAATCCATTAAGCTCTTCTCGGTTCATTGATTTTACTAGTTTCTCAATGGAAAAATCAGGCGCGAGATTTCTTATCTTTTTTAGTGTAATAATCTTGGATTTATAACGTGATTCGCTTTCAATATTGCCTGTATAATTATCATCCACCTCAAAACCTAACTCCCTAATATGCTTTTTGAATGCCCCAAAATCTTTAAAATCTAGACTGTACACCAGATCAATAATGCCTCGGCCTCCTGTCCTAAGAACACGATTCATCTCTTGTAAAACTTCCAGCCGCTCGTACTCTTTTCGGCTTGGTACGAATCTCGAATAGTGGAGAGCAAACGTCAGATTGAGATAGTCGAAAGAGCTATTCTCGAAGGGTAACCTAGTCAAACTGCCTATGACTCTGTTCTCGCTGTTATCCCCTTGAAAGTGGGCTGAGTTTATGTCTATGCTGATAATTCTGTCCGTTAATTCGTCGCGGCTGTGTTTTTTCAACATTTCCGGCCCTGAAGCAAGATCTAAAATCCTGATTGTTTCACGATTTTGTCCATCTTCTTTCATAAAATGATCTATTAGTGTCCCTGCAATACGATTTGCATTAGCTTGGTAGCTTCTATTGCCAAGTTCGTTGTAGCAGCGAGCATAATCTTCGCCATACTTCGATAGGAATTTTTGTAAATCAACTTCCCCAATCTCTTTCACATATCTGAATATCTTTACCATTTTGTCCCACGAGGAAAAATAATACTCTGCTAATTCAGGAGTTACTGACAGATCTGCTTGTATGCCTCTCTCATCCTGAGATAGAAGTTCCTTTTCTAAATCAGTTGTTGGAATACCGCGAAGTAGCTTCTCGACAGCGTTGTATTTACGAACAATATATTCATGGATACCGTCTTCAATAGTTTCATTGGTGAGCATCGTCGCAGAGGTAAGATCATGTTTTAAGCCTGGTCTATAGGCGCGTCCAAGTTCCTGTCGACGCTGGTATTCTGTCCAGGGTTCATTATAGAAGATAATTTCTTCGGCACCCGAGTAATCTACACCAACATCAGCTGTTTGACCGCTAACAACCAAGAGCATTTTGCCTTCGCCTTGATTGAATTCCTGTTGGATTCTGTCTCTCTCATCAGTGGGAACCTCGCCATGTACCACAAGAACTTGAACATCCTCGGGTAAATTTAATTTGGCAAGGATTGTCTTATCGCCCCGAATAATCCCTTCGATGTAGTCATTCACAAACAAAAGAATTTTCTTCTTATTCGTAAATACGTCTTGTAGTGACGCTGAAAGTCTTTCAATCTTAGAACTGGTTAGTCCGGGAGTTGCGTCTACTGTATCAGGATTCATCACGAATAATCTTAGGGTTCTGAGTTTCTCAGAAGCCGTGATCTCGTCATTTTCAATGAGAATTTCGTATATCTCTTTTTCCTGCTGACTTAATTCTATTTCCCGCAACTCCTCATTGAGATTTGGCATCTCAATGGATTCTCGCAGACCCTTCATTTGCATTCTTGGCACAAGAAGACTCCTAAGATCAATTAGGTCGCCTCGTATAATTTTTTGAGCGAATTCTTTATTATCCTCATGCTGGAATCGGTCAGGATAGAGCAACTTTAAGGTTACAGCGATATCCTCGATTTTATTCGGTACTGGAGTACCAGAAAGCATTGCCAGATATTGATCGTTGCTGCTGATCTTTTCGGCAAGTTGCAATAAACTGTCCGTACGTACTCCCTCAAGAGATTTTAGTTTGTGCGCTTCGTCAACAACAAGCATGTCATAATCGAGCTTTTGCAGTGCATCAACGTATTTCTTATTCAACCTTTCTTGAGAAATGAGAACATAGTCGTAGGGTTCGGCAATACCTTCCATGTCTAGTTCTTCTACGCTCTCAACTAATAGAACATTTGGTGCCATGCCAAGTCGATAGTATCCTCCCTTCATAGTGGCAGATAAGTAGCGCCGCCAAGTCTCTAGTACATTGCTTGGTGCGACGATCAGTGCGCACTTTACTCCCAAGTTTTCCTTTGCCATAAGAATCGAAGCACTTTTGCCCACTCCCATTTCGTCTGCTATAAGAAGACGTTTCTTTTCCGCAAGCTCTTTAATATTAATGCGTTGATTAACATCAGGAAACTCGCGTTTTTCATCGAGTTGGTCGATGAAACGATCTGGTTTTTGAAAGTCTGAAAACAATGAATTGTAGTATGCTTCCAATTTTCCTAGTACCTCTTCCAAGATCGGATTTGAGTTGCTCCCGAGCTTTACCCGAAAACCCTCAATACAAGTCATAATAATATCTTGAGCGCTACCTCCCGTTGATTTATTCTTAAGATAATAGTGCAGACAGTAGTCTTTGAGATTTTCTATTAGTCCTTCTTGTAGGCTTAGCTCTGAAAGATGCTCTGCGGCAACTCTAATGTCATCAGGTCGAAATTCTCCCTTCAAAATTAGGAAATCCCCCAAATACTGAGCGATGACTCCTTTTACATATTCAACAGGCAAGCCTTTGTATTCAGGCCTAAACTTATAAAGAACATCAAGATAACGCGAAGGTCCAAAGACATGGACAAGAGTTCGGAATGTTTGAGCATCCAGCGAATCTCCTTCAGCGATCTCACTTACTAAATTAACGAGCTTATCCGGCAAATTCTTTCTATCGCTTTCAAGCGCAAATTCACTCTCTAATGCTCTAATTAAATCAGGATGATAGAAATCCGTAATGCGTCCCACCACCGGATGACGATACTTTCGGATCCAATCCGGGTTGGAAATCCTAAAATGATCGGCCATTTTCTGGATTTTGGGTATCCACCCCTTATTGCGTCTTTTTGAAAATTCGGAGGCTGACTCCCATCCTTCAAGAGCTACTTCAGTTGCTCCTCTTAATTCAGCATAAGAATTCAGGTCTTCCTTAATGGCTTCAACGAGATTAGGATGAAGATGCTCTAAAATCCATCCATTTTCTCCCTTGTATTTTTTAAACCATTCGGGTCGGTCGTTCCGATACTTATCTTCCAGTTCCTTAATTTTATGTGCCGAAACTCCTAGCGCCTTTCTTAATGCATGACTATTTAGCCAGCCTTGTGGAGCTTCCTCGGTTTCGCTTCTTTCTACTAGTTGTTCAATTAAGCTATCTTTAATTCTCTGAATTAATTCCGGATGATAATATTCGTAAACTGATCCCTTAGTATGTTTGTGTATCGAAAACCAATCTGGATGCTCTGCTCGGTACTTCTCGGCAAGATCTTTCATCTTTTGCCAATTGCTATATCCTAACTCTTTGAGCAATGCGGCTTGGGTCATCCACCCTTCCGGGGCAGACTCAATACCCTCTCTGGCACTCAATATTACAAAAAGTTCTTTTCTTAATTCCGTTGCCAAATCAGGATGGTACGTTACCGCAATTTTAAATCCACCCCTGTCTTTATACTTACCAACCCATTCTGGATGTATCGCAAGATGCTTATCCGCCAATTTTCTAATAAGTTTTGGGTAAGCACCCTTAAATTCCTTTGCTAGGCTTGGTACAGTAATCCAGCCTTCAGGAGCTTGGGTAGTTTCCGTCCTCAACTTAATAGTTGCGCCAAGTTCATCCTTAATTTTCTCTACCAAATCTGGATGAAAGTACTCCGTTTGTAGAGAAACTGATTTAGGTCTGAAAAGGCCAAACCATACCGGATTTGAAGCTCGATATTTATTTACGGCTTTCCTAAGTGAATTTGGCGAAATACCGAAAGATTTAGCTAACCCGTGTACATTTACCCATCCTTCAGGCGGTTCCCCGTACTTTTCAGTAGCATCTTCGGCCTCCTTTAGTTTCTGGACTAGCTCGGGGTGGTAATGTTCAAATATAAAACCTCTAGAAGTTTTGTATTCAGCAAACCATTCCGGGTGATTTGTCCTAAATTTTTCTGCTAGAGTTTTTACCCTTAGCTTATCCTTTAAACCAAGTATTCTTGCCGCTGAGCTTATCGTGCACCAACCTTCTGGAGAATACTCTATATTTTCTCTGGCACTCGAGATCTCGGTTAGCTCTTTTGCTAGTATCTCAACTAGATCGGGATGATAATTTGTCCCACTTGCCACACCCTTCTTAACTCTAAAAGTTTTTATCCAATTTGGATGCTCGGAAGTATGCTTTTCCGCAAGCTTCTTTACAAGTTCAGGGTATGTCTTAAATTCGTCTGCTAATGATCCCGCAGATTTCCATCCTTCTAGCCGGGCTTGTGTTTCAGTTAGCACATCAGCATTACTTACTTCTGGATGCTTCTCTAGAGAAAATTTTGGTCCGTGTTCTGGCATGATTTATTCGTTTAACAAATCTCTAGCCGGAATACCTAATGCTTTCGCAATTTTACCAATGTTAGCGAGCGTAGGATTTCTCTTCCCGCTCTCTAAACTACTAACATAACCTCGATCCATTTTGGCTTTTCGTACAATATCTCCCTGTGTCATTTTCTTATCCAAGCGGATACGCTTCATATTATTTCCAAATTGTTTTGAAATTGGTCGCATATACTTATCCCTAGTTTATCCACTATACGACTTTTGGACAATATTGCCGTATAGTACAATACAGAGAGTGGTGCTTCGCGCTATCATTCCCCACCCGATAGCTTGTTCTCCCCGAGAGCAAGCTATCCTCCCGCCCTTTGATACCAAGATGCCATATCCACTCCGCCCAATCGCCGCGAAAAATCAGAAAGGGCATGGCGGGGCTGGCGTGCGGCCGCCTCTGGCTTGTCCAGAGGCGAGAGCGGCGGAGACACC
>DATDVE010000005.1:0-27953 GCA_036517655.1 Minisyncoccota bacterium
CCGCCTGTGTGCGGAGTACCGCCCACCGCACGCCATCCCTCAAGGCCTCTGCTATTTTGTTTTTTGCGCGCGCGATTCTGGATGCCAAGTATGGAATAGACCTTGAGTGATGGCGATGCGGACTCCCCGAATGCGCCCTCACAGCAAGCCGTCCTCTTACTATATCAAAATATTGTGGTTTCTTGTATGTCCGGTCGGTTTGCTACTCTGGCGCATTCGGGGAGTGAGGCGGAGACGCGCTATTATTCAGTCACGCCACTTGGCGTGACTGGGGGAACGGGCACGGGAGAATATGGATCAGCCCTTCCCCCCAATTCCTCCCCAAGCCCCTCCTTGGTGGGAAGGGCTGGCAAGATTATGTGTGCTTGCCCCGCCCTCCTGTGCGCGTACAGGGATGCCCGCCTTCGGCGGGCTCGGCTCCCCGGAATTAAAATAGAATTTTAAAAGCAAAAACTAGAGAAACAGCGAGATGCCCAAAGGCAGTGATAAATCCTGGTACATATTTTTTCACCACCACTGCCCAAATGATATGCTGAAGACCGTTCGCAAGCATTAGAAATATAAAGAATGTCTGAAGACCTTCCCTGTGGGGTAACTCTGGAGAAAATAGAACGAAAATCCAAAATGCAGAAAAGGCTAACTCAAAGGAAAGAAAAGCCCAAAAGGGCATTTTGAAAAGATACCACTTTTTGTGAAAGCCAGTCGTTAACTCTTCAATTGAATGAAGCAGTTGTACCAAGAGGCTTGCTATAAAGAATTGTTCCAACATTTGTATATTTATGTTATTCGCATTTTAACACCTTTCCTCTCCTACTATGTGCGTGCAAGAGGCAACCAGTGGACGTACTCCTACTTTTTCTTTTTCCTACGTTTCTTTTTTGACTTTCCCTTGATCAAATCTTTAAAGAATTCTAGTTTCTTTAGTACCTCGTCAAACGTAATAATTTCAACACCATGCAAATTATTTCTGTAAATATCAAAAGACTTCGTGCCATGTTCAGGCAATCCTTCTGTCATCCCTGCAATTACCAAGCATTTTGGATTATAGGATTCAAACCAAGCATCTTCAGTCCTCAACTTCACAAATTCTTGAATTAAATTTTGTCTTTGATCTAAAACCTGATTTACAGCTCCTGAAAGTTCTGGTGATACAGAAAATACATCTTTTCCTCGGTATGGTTTTTTTGATAGTAAATCTGTTTTATGCGTTTTCAGTTCAACTACCGCAATATTGTCCGTAAAATCGTTCTTGTATAGAAAATCAATGACTTTCCCATTAGAATTATTTATTTCCTTGCCGCCTGCATAAGCTTGGTTTTGGAACAAAAATACTGGAGTAGCAAATAGGTTAGATATTATCCATGGGTTTTCCTTAAGCAAACTTTCCCAATCTTTTTCCAGCTTACCGTTATTCAATTTTCTACCTAATAATTTTTTAAAGCTATTTATAGTATCTTCAAGAAATCTTCTTTCGATCCTTTCTCTAGTTTCAAGCACAACTCTCTTGGATTCCAAACCTTGGTTCTTTAATTCCCTTAAAGTCAGATTCAAAATCGCCTCAAAGTCTTCCCGAGATAACGATTTTGAATCATCTCCAAGTTGGTCAGAGACAATACTATAAATAGTTCCCTTAGTGTACGATGTCTTTATATTCGCAAAATTTTTGAAATAAGAGGCGAGGAATTTATTTGCAGTCGCTTCTTTCTCCTTGACGTGACGGCTAAGAAGAGATTCTAGCTTAGGGTATACTTTGTTTAGATCGTTATAATTTAAATAAAGGGCACCTTTTTCTGCCCGAATCTTACCCTTTAAAGACACTACTAATTTTGCTGGATGTAAGATCTTATCTATTTGATAAGCAATGGGAGAAAGCACCTTAGTAAACCCGTAACCTAGATGGTAGTCTTTTATAATGCCCCTCGGCAGTGGAGTTGGTAGCCCCCGATAAACTATTTCCTTGATGTTTTCAAATTTGGGCTTTCCTTTCCTATCAAATGGGTAATGGATTTCTTCTTTTTTCTTTTTGAAAATTACTCGACATTGAATATCGATTTTCTGGACATCATCTCGGAAATTAAATACTTTTTTATTTGCATCTTCCTCGACCAAGTATTCCTCTCTACGATTTTGAGCTTTTGCCATGGACTATCTATATTTAGAGGACTATGGTCTGTTTTTCGTATAAATCAGGCAGTGCATCTTGTCGCATCCTAAATTTAGTTCCATGATTGTGACCTGTGCGAGCATCAAAGTCTACAAAAATGTTTCCTTCCTCAAGCGCTTTCAAAAAACCTTCAAAATTGAACTTTTGCAACATCATCACCTTTGTGTAATGATAATGCTCTTTTTTTCGCACTATATTAACTTCCGCTTGCACATAAAAGGCATTGAGCAATTTTGTTCCAGCCTTATGCTCCAAATCATCAAAGCCCCAATACGGTTGCGGATCAAGCTCACCGAGGCCAACCCGTTTTTTGACCGACTCAATCCACTTCTTGTGTCTTATATCCGTTCCTTTAGCATCGAAGGAAATCAATATCTTCTTTTCTGATCTATTGATAACAACCATGAATCCACGATCGCTCCGCGATTGCCCATTAATCGTTTGCCGAAAACTCATTTCTCCTTTGGGATACTTTAGCCCATCTTCTTTGTGAGCCCACCCATATTTTGGGAGGAGTACTTGCGGTACAAATTTTATAGCTCGTGGTGATGGCTCAATATGAAATAACGTTGTGAGTGAACTAGTGTTAATTCGCTGAGCTTTTAGTTCCCATTCAGCAGCGTTTGGTATCGGCAAGTTATTTTCATTGATACCGAGAAGATCCTCTAGTGTATTGCCAACACCACCGGCATTTCCTTTGCGTGTATTCGGAACAAATCCCATTGCAGAAATCTCTTTGAGCTTTGCTATCAGCAACGGCTTTGTGTATATTACAGGGCTCTTTTTCATATTTTTACAATAATTTAACTTTAGTCTGATGCTGTTTTATCCTTTTTTGGGCCATCTCGCAATAGTCTGGAGAAATATCTATGCCAATATAGTTACGATCGAAATTTAATGCAGAAATAGCGGTTGTACCCGAACCCATGAATGGATCCAGGATAATTTGAGAATCTGTAGAAGAAACGATCCGATCGATCATGCCAACTGGGAAAGCTGCGGGGTGTTCGTTGTTCATTTCCTGCGTAAATTCCCAAACGTCACCATAGGCGTTTGCTTTTGTCACCAGTTTGAACTTTGGTTTTGCAATAAGGTAAATCACCTCGTAGGTTGGTAAAAAATATCCGGCGTTAAAGTTGAGCCCACCTTTACGCCTCCAAATAATAATCTGGCGAACTGGAAATCCGCTCACAATATCCTGTCTATCTTGTAACAATCCTCCCTGCACTCGCCATTTATGGTTATAAAATATTGCTCCATCTTCGGGAATAACCCTCATCATCTCGGTCAAGCAAGCTCTTTGCCAATTTACATATTCACCATGCTCCATAGAGTCATTGTGATGAGAATAACCATTTTGTAGGGCGGCGTTTGCCCATTTTCCGCCTCGACCATCCTTCATTCCGTTGCCTGTAGAGTTTTTAAGATTATATGGTGGTGAAGTAATGACTAAATGTACGGAGCCATCCGGTATTTGCTTCATCACATCTACGGCACTACCGCAGATGATTTGATTTAGAAACTGTTTTGTAAAATCTGCTTTTTCCATAATTATTCTTCTACAAAGTAATCTAAGTCAATTTTCTTTATTTCGTAGCTGATTACTCCCGACACTCCAACGTTATTTTCGATCATAAGCTGCGCCAACATCTCCCCATCAATGAGGATTACTTTATGAGTTATTGTTTTGACATACTCCGTGGCGTCTTTTGTAAATCCGGAGGTTGTGATGAAAACTCCTTTATTTGCTTTTTGTCCTACCAAACTACCAACAAAATTTCTTATCTCTCCCGAGCCAACGACATTTTCCCACCGCTTGGCCTGGATATAGATTACATCAAGGCCCAGTTTATCTTCTTTGATTATTCCATCAATACCGCCGTCACCACTTTGCCCAACAGCCTTTCCTGCATCTTTGAGAGAACCGCCGTATCCCATTTTCAAAAGCAACTCTACAACAAGTTGCTCAAAGAAACGTGGAGAGGACTTTTTCACTGACTCAATTAGTTCTTGTGCTAAATCTCGTTTGATTTTCTGATATCCATATTCGAGCAACTCTTGTGGAGTTTGAGATGTCTCATCTTGTATAACTTGCTCATGTTCTTCCTCTCCATCGTCTTTTTTCTTCCTAAACTCATTGAACCCAGAAAATTGTTGCAAAAACCTAATGTTGATCTCCTTAGGAGATCTTGCCAATACTTTTAAACCTTCCTCTGTTATTTTGAAATGTGATCTGCGCGTGTCTTCCAACAAACCAGCTTTTTTTAAATACGTTCTTGCCCAACCAACACGATTATCAATGATATATGACCGACCGCTCGGCAAGACCTCTTTTCTCTCTTCTCCCGATAGCTTAAAAGAATCGGAGATATAATCTGTTGTCTCTCGTATAGAATGCTCCTTTTTATCGCCCGCGAATTTCAGTACAGGCAACATAATCGTTTGATAATCTGGTATTGTCATAGTTTTTATTTGATTAAATCCTCAATGGAGACCCCGAGTGCTTTAGCCAACTTTCCAATGGTGGCTAGTGTCGTATTTTTCTTACCACTTTCAAGAGTGCTAATATACCCCTTATCTACTCCCAACTGTTCTCCTAAATCCGTTTGCGACATGTTCTTAGCTAATCTTAGCCGTTTCAAGTTCTCACCAAATTGTTTTGAAATCTTATCCACACGTTAATGATATATGCAGTTATGCTTTTTCACAACGTTATGATAAATTATAACAAGAAGCACTCCAATATGGAAGCTCTATTGATCCCACCCAGCAGTCCCGCAAAGCTATTAGTTGGGGCTGGAGGATTTTGCGGGACTGCTCTCCCACCCTCTAAGGATATCTTCCATATTGCGAACCCCGAAGTCGCGCGCGCAAAAAACAAATACAGAAAAGGCCTTGGGGGATGGCGGGCGGGGTGGGCGGTACTCCGCACACAGGCGGAGACGCACCATTTTAGTAGGGAGTTAAGTTTAATCGCCATTGCGTTCGAAAAAGGTTCGCGCAAGGCGCAGCAATTCACCGCAAAATGAAACTTCCGCAAAATTGAGCGGACTGACCTGACTGAACGGCGAATCGGGTGCGGGCATGCGGTGGCGCAACTGCGCCACCGATTGGCTCGGGGCGGGCGGGCTGAAGTGGGCGGACTTGTCCTTGTTTCGTATCTAAAAGCATATGAATATCAAACCAAAATATTTTCTATACGCGCGTAAATCCACCGAGGATGATGACCGCCAAGTGATGTCTATCGAGGCTCAACTGTTTGAGCTTCGTGAATTGGCGCGTAAAGAAAATCTTGAAATCCTGGAGGAATTTCAAGAGTCGAAAAGCGCAAAGACACCGGGCAGAGAAGTCTTCGGCGTAATGATGGCCAAAGTTGAGCGATCTGATGGTGTCGGTATATTAGCGTGGCATCCCGATCGACTCGCGCGCAACAGTATTGATGGTGGCCGAGTCATATACGCCGTAGACACAAGAAAGGTGGTGTCTTTGCGCTTCCCGACATTTTGGTTTGAACCAACCCCGCAAGGGTTGTTCATGTTACAAGTGGCGTTTGGCCAATCCAAGTATTACTCTGACAATCTCTCCGACAATATTAAACGTGGAGTCCGCCAAAAATTGAGGCGAGGCGAGTGGCTAACCAAAGCCCCCTTTGGCTATGTGAATAATCCACGTTTGAGGAAAATTGAACCGCATCCTGTGTATTACCAAATAGTTGTGCGTGCTTTTACCGAATACGCCAAGGGAGTGCATACCCTCGCCTCACTAGCAGAATTTTTGGCGGACTTAGGCGTGGTCTCTAAGTTCCAAACGCCACTTGTCAAAGCTACCATCAAACGGCTACTTACCCAGCGGGCGTATCTCGGCTTCGTTAGGCATGGTGATGAATGGTTTGATGGTAGCTTTGAGCCAATTGTTTCTCCCGCATTGTTTGAAGCCGTGCAAAAGATACTGAAAGTTAAGGATCGGCCACGCTCTCGCAAGATCAAGCATGGTTTTCCCCTCACCGGTCTTTTCCGCTGTGGCGAGTGCGACAGTATGTTCTCTGCTCAGTGGGCTACTGGCAAAAGTGGTAATCGCTATCGGTATTATCGTTGTAGCAAGAAGCGCGGCCGATGTGGCCAACCATACATACAAGAGTATGAGTTGGCCACCCAAATACGTGCACGGCTTCAATCAATCTCACTTAGCGACAGATACACTAATTGGATGCTCGCGCAGGTCAAACTCTGGGAGCGCGAGCAATCCTCGGGGTCGCAAAGCGAGGTTCACCAGCTTTCAGATCACATCAAAGTGAGTGAGGCACGCCTAGAGAAGTTGGTGGCTGTGTATCTAGATGGTGATATTGAAAAGTCTATCTATCTCAAAAAGAAGGATGAGCTTATGCGTGCCTCACTCGGATCTAAGGAAAAACTGAAAGCTGTTGAACGCGGGAGAAACAATTGGGTCGAACCCTTGCGGAATTGGATTTTAGATACGAAACAAGCCGATTTTTTGTCTCATTCCGATAATCTCTACGAGATTAAAGCGTTTGTGCAAAAAATCGGAACGAACCCTATGGTTCGTGACAAGACCGCCCGCTTCAGCCCGCCCGCCCCGAGCCAATCGGTGGCGCAACTGCGCCACCGCATGCCCGCACCCGATTCGCCGTTCAGTCAGGTCAGTCCGCTCAATTTTGCGGAAGTTTCATTTTGCGGAGAGGGGGAGATTCGAACTCCCGAGACCCTTGCGAGCCTACCACCTTTCCAGGGTGGCCCATTCGACCGCTCTGGCACCTCTCCTCGTGCTCACGATAGTACTAGTTTTAAAGATCAGACGCAACGATAAATCGATTGACCTACTTTTGCTTTCAGATTTGCTTCAGGTTCGCAATAACGGCTTTAGCAAATCGGCCGTTATAGTGTAGGCGCGGACAAAGGAATCATCTACATGCGCGTATAATATTCCCTTACCTTTTTCTGTTTCTACGAACTGGCTAGCGAATGTAATTGTCTTTGCCTCACTGTCTATTATCAACGGCTCTGGTGAGACCCAATCTATCTTGCCTTGTTCGTGGTCATATATGAAGAGCCCGACAGAAAACATCCCGTAGCGGACTTCATCCCCCACTTTTTCATTTGCCTCGCGACCATTCATAAAGCCAAGCAACTTTCCTTCGCCAACATCTATAAACTCTCGTGACAAAAGCGGGCCTGGTGAAGCGTGTCCGCCGACCCAAGATATTTGGTGCTCTCTCGGATGGAAAACTGTCTTGCCGAATTGCCATGGGTCACCCATATCGTGGGCAATTGCTACACGTACCGTTGAGAACCACGTGCCGTCAACAATATCAGCTGACTCGAACAAATTGTAGCGGAAACCTTGCTTGTTGACCGGAGCAATCGAAACTTCTTTCGCCGCGTAACCTTCGTCTGCCGAATAGAGCGCAGGCATTGTCATCTTGAGTTCATCAAGATTCTTGCCTACGGCGTGACCCAGATAGATTCTCATCTTTTTATGCTCTACGTCGGCAAGCTTGTGTTTCAGAGGAATAGTGAAGTAGAGGTGTAATAGATTTCTGTCGCTATCAATCCAGATATCTGGATCCTCGAGACCTATAAAGTCCCACTCGGGCCCGCCAAGTTGCTCAATTACTTCCTCCTCATTTTGAATCACTAACCTCTCGCCGATTTCGTAATATTCGAGAGAGTCGCCACTTACTTTGTGCAATTCACTTCTGTCTAGATTACCCTTGATACCAATCTTGCCAGAGCGACTGGTTATGCAGCGTACAACACCTTCCTTGTATTCAGTGCGAGGATCAAGGGCAATGGCCATAACATGAGCAAAGCGTTCATCAGTCTCAACTGCTCTGCCAGAATGTTCAAAATATGTATCAGACATAATTATTGATTCTTAATCTTCGCTTCCAGTTCCCTAATGCGTTCGTTCTTAGCCTTGAGTTCTCTTTCTAGGTGGATTACTTCGCGACTCATTCTTGCGTAGAGACCGGAGAGGACGGGATTGGTTTGGCTAAGTTTCTTTTTGAATTCACTTTTGTTCGCCATGCTTCTCTCGTCGGCAACCCCGAACATGGCGTTGGTGATCTCACCCACTATCTCCTGGAAGCGCGCTCCGTGCTTACTCACATCTACTCGATCTAGAGCTTCGCCGAAGAGACATGCCCCCACACTCGTACTTAGTCTGAACAAAAAATTTGCCGGCACTTCGTCTGCAATACCGAGTGCCAATAACTTCTCGCGCACTTCGGGCTTGCCGAAGTCTATGAAATGCGAAACATCGGCCGCATATACTTCTTCGAAATATTTATGCGCAATTTCGTCTTTATGCTTTCGCAAGTCGAGGTCGCCTGATATAACTAGCCCAAATTCATCACCACCCTCGGCTGACGTGGTCACCTCAAGATGCAATTCGTCGCGTAGCCAAAGTGTAGTGGCCCCGAAGTTTAAGATATTGGCAAAAAGTTTGAGCCCCTTGTTGCCCGCCTCGTGACCGACCAGATCGTTGAGGGCCTTGAGTCCATTTAGATCCAGATTAACGCGCATGAGCGTGTAGAGGCTCTTGCTCGCCTCCACGGGATTATCTACGACCTTGCGAATGTACTGACTAATCTTATGCTCCGCCCACCTACGATTGTACATTCCCAAGTACTCGCGCCGATCAAGATAGGCGAGCATCTCAAGGCGCACTAGATTGCGCGTTTCGCGATAGATCTCCGCCGCGCTGAAAACGGGCGACTTACTTTTGTAAAAGCTAATCCTGTCTCGCAAACTGACAGAGAGCTCTTGGGGCAGGCCAAGCAATAGTGAGTTTATCTTGCCATCAAGTTCTTCTGGACTCATCGTTATCAAACTACAAGCTCCCTTTCGCGTCTGTCTTCTCTCATTTCAAAATCGTTATCTGCAAGTTCGGCCAAAACTTTTAACTTAGCGGCGAGGCGTATCTCTTTGAGTTTCTCGAGTTCTGCATCCGGCATCTTGTCAGTGACAAGCTCTCTTCGGGCACCCTGCTCAAGCACATCGTAGAGACCGCCGTTGTCTTCGGGAGAGACCTGCACCTTTTCCTTAGACATATAATTATTGTACACCTGCCCGTAATCTTTGTATACGCTCTTCAAGTGGGGGATGAGTCTGGAATAGCTTGACTAGCGTTTTGCCGGCTTTGCCTGCCCGCGCAGACGGGCCAAATGGATTTGAGATGTACAGGTGCGCCGTACCCGTGTGCGCTCGCGGCATCGCTTCGCTATCTGCGCTAATTTTTGTGAGCGCACTGGCTAGGCCTTCCGGATAACGTGTTAATAATGCGCCAGAAGCATCGGCTAGAAACTCGCGTTGTCTAGATATTGCAAGTCTAATTAAAGTAGCCGCGATGGGAGCAAGAATAGCAGCAACGAGTGCTATGATGAGGAAAATTCCCCCGCCCTTGCCACGTCTATTACCGCCAAACCTGAGTGAGCGCAGGAAAAAGTCAGACATGAGGGCGATAATCCCAGCGAGCACCACCACAACAGTGGAAACTAGAATGTCGCGATTGCCAATATGCGAGAGCTCGTGCGCAAGCACGCCTTCTAACTCGCTCCTCTCAAGTCTCGCGAGCGCCCCCGTGGTCACAGCCACTGCCGCATGAGCCGCATCTCGCCCCGTGGCAAAAGCGTTGATCTGCGGCGCGTCTATAATGTGTATCTTAGGCAAGGGCAAACCGGCCGTGATCGAGAGTGTCTCAACTATTCTGTATAACTCTGGCTGTTCTTCGCGAGAGACGTGCTTAGCTCCGGATAGAGCGATAGCAATCTTATCGCTCGACCAATAAGCAAGCACGTTCATGATAATTGCAATCGCAACTGCAATGTAAATAATTTCCGGAGCAGCCAAAGCCTGCGAGAAAGCCCAACCCAGAGCAATAATAAACACCAAGAACCCTGTCATGAGCAAGAAAGTCTTGCGTACGTTCTCGCTCTGGTGTGTGTACAAGCTTGCCATAGTTTAGGACTTAGGACATAGAACTTAGGACTTAGTAAAGTACGGGTTCTTTCGTGGGGCAAGCATAGTGTTTAACATTTTCTTAACTTCAACTATCAATTTCTCAACAAACTCATAGTCAGCATCATGAGCAAAATCCAACTCTTTGGCAAGCAGCAACTGCGTTTCTACTTCGCTGGCAGAACCAAACGAAATCTGGAAAAACTGCAGCCTTTCTTTCACAGAACCCCGACTGAAGCCTTCGGCAATGTTGGACGGAATAGAGACCGCAGCTCGTCGTAGTTGATTGGCGAGACCATAAGTTTCTGATTGTGGGAATTTTGCAGTAATCTTATAGATAAGCTTAGCAAGCTCAAAAGATTTCCGCCAAACAATCAGGTCCTTGTATGATTTTATCTCCCCCACTAGGTTCTATGTTCTAGGTCCTAAGTTCTAGAAACTGACTTTCACCGGCTCCTGTCCGGCATGATCATCCGGCAAATCAAAAAATTCTTTTTTCTCGAATCTGAAGATGCTCGCCACTAGATTAGACGGGAATGATTCGATCTTAATGTTAAGATCGCGGACATTAGTGTTGTAGAAACGACGCGAGGCTTGAATTTTATTTTCTGTATCACTCAATTCGCGCTGCAACTCAAGGAAGTTCACATTCGCTTTCAAATCCGGATAAGCTTCAGAGATTGCAAAGACAGACTTAAGTGCCCCCGTAAGCATGTTCTCGGCGGCAGCCTTCTCGTGCGGCGTGCCAGCGGACAAAGCTTTCGCGCGAGCTTCAGTTACTTTCTCAAAAGCGCTTGACTCATGTGTAGCGTAGCCCTTCACAGTGCTCACTAGGTTGGGAATCAAGTCATATCGTCGCTTGAGCTGCACCTCAATGTCGCTCCAAGCCTCCTTGACTCTGTTCACCAGACGAACAAAGCCGTTGTAAGTAAACATGAACCAAAGCACCACCAGAGCAAGTATCAAAAATCCCCACATATATTTATTAGGATTAGATTAGTAAATCGACTGCTATTATACACCTTTTTAGAGACAGCAAGGCCCCAGGATGTCTCCACCCCAGGGCCCATGCAAACTACTTCACCATCACCCGGTCAAACAGCACCGGAGGCACTTCCTCGTGCCACGGATCCAACGTCCAGAGCTCGACGTCAATAGTCGAGATCTCGGACAGCTTCGCCAACAGCCAACCCCCGACCAGCTTCTTGGCCTTTGCGAGCTCCGCCCGATAATACTTATCCGCGTCTGGCTGCGAGACCCGGTTCGTGGGCCTGTAAGTCAAGGTCACCACGATCCCGTCGCCTGCTGGGGTAAACCGGAAACCGATCTCGCCAGTGACATACACCCGGTTTGAAGGATTCTCTGGGCACAGGCGCCGAGAAAGATCAAGGGCTAGCTCAAAGAGCTGTGCAGCCTTCTCAAATGCCGGACCAAGCCAGGCCCGGTGAGTTTCCCCACCGGCCCGTTCTATCCCCCTACTCGAGATCGTCATAAAGGCTAAGGGACTGGTCGTATCGACGCCACCCCCCTTTTGGAGGGCTTGTCCATCCTTCGCTTGGTGGGTGATACTTTTCCCTGTGAGCCCTTGCGACTTTGGCAACCTCTTCTTCAGTTTCAGCTCTAGCGAGGAACCCGCACGTGATAGGGGTATCGCCCTCATACCTCCTCATGGCACATCCTTCTACCCATTCCCACTGAAGGTCCCCGTCTGTGGCATCTTCGGGCTTGTCTGGCATGACCATTCCTCCCACAACAATTTATTCCAATTTCCACACAAAAACAAGTCCCTCAAAAAAGTTCAAGACATCCTAGCTTTTTATCCCTCAGGAATCTGTCGATTACTTTTCTGCTGCTTAGAAGTAAGTCTCTCGTGTATAAAGTAGAAGTGTTACCACTACGAATCCAAATAACTTTTGGCGGGAAACCTAGTAAAGTACTGTACTCATAGAAATCGGAGTCGCGGGTCACTAAAGTGAAGCCTCTTTTGCGAGCAAATTCCCAAATTTCAAGATCCTTGGCTCGATCGAGGCCCAAAATTCTGACATGTGCAGACCCAGCGTAAAATTTCTCAAGATTCGTTAGTAGCTTGAATGAGAGGTTCTGGTCAAGCAAAAGTCTCATGTGCACGGACAAAAACTCCGCCTTCTCGCCTTGAAGCATACTCCAAGGCGGCCAATATGTCGTTTTTAGTTAGCTCAGGAAAGTCGGATATCACTTCCTCCGGAGTCATACCGGAAGCCAACATTTTCAATACATCATCAACGCTGATACGCATACCACGAATAGTGGCCTTGCCGCCCCTTTTGCCAGCCTCGATTGTAATCAGCTTTGACTTTTTCATATTTCAATATTACTCCCAATTACACATAGACGCAACAACTAAGTTAAACTACGAATTTCCAGAATTAGTAGTCCATCTCACCGCCATGGCCGCTACCTGCTGGTCCGCCAGCTGGCAGATCTTTCTTTGGTTCTTCGGCTATGGCTACTTCTGTGGTTAGTAAGACTGCGGCGGCGCTCGCGGCGTTTTGGAGGCCGGCTCTTGTTACTTTGACCGGGTCTATGATGCCTTTTGCGAACATGTCCTTCACCACTTCGTCTCCACCGGCGTCGTAGCCACTCGTTACTCCGCCCTCTCTCACCTTCTCAACTATCACAGCCCCATCATCTTTGCCTGCGTTCACTGCAATCTGCCTAAGTGGCGATGATAGTGAAGCAAGCAAGACTTCTACTCCTACTTGGAATTCTTTCTCAATATCTGTTGACGGGGCTTTGATGGCATGCTTACTCACCGCACTTGCCGCATGGACGAGAGCCGCGCCGCCGCCGGTTACAATGCCCTCTTCCATGGCTGCTTTCGTTGCCTGCACTGCATCTTCTATCTTCAGCTTCTTATATTTCATTTCTGTCTCCGTTGCCGCGCCCACTCTGATTACCGCCACTCCCCCCGTCAGTTTACCCAAGCGCTCTTGCAATTTCTCTTTATCATATTTACTGTCGCTATCTGCGAGCGCTTTGCGCAATTGCAATACGCGTGCCTCGATCAAGTTCTTCTTGCCCTTGCCACCCACAATTGTGGTCGTATCTTTAGTTGCAATAATTCTACGCGCTCGGCCGAGCATCTCCACTGTAGCAGTCTCGAGCTTAATGCCCACTTCTTCACTTATTACTTTGCCCCCTGTGAGCACGGCGATATCCTCGAGCATCTCCTTCCTGCGATCGCCAAAACCGGGCGCCTTGATGGCAAGTGTATTGAATGTGCCACGTAATTTGTTCACAACGAGCGTAGCCAGAGCCTCACCGTCTACATCTTCTGCGATTATGACCAGCTCTTTCTTGCCACTCTGGGCTACTCCCTCAAGTAGCGGCAGAATATCTTTTATGCTTGAAATCTTTTTGTCTGTGATGAGTATTGGTGCGTCGTGATACTCTGACTCCATGCGTGAGGCATCAGTGACCATGTAGGCGCTCGCATAACCCTTGTCAAACTGCATACCCTCAACCACTTCGGTCTCGACGCCGAAGCCCTGCGACTCTTCTACGGTTACTACGCCGTCCTTGCCCACCTTCTCAATTGCATCAGCAATTATTTTGCCAAACTCTGCATTTTCTGAACTGATGGTGGCCACCTGAATAGTTTCGTCCTTACTCTTGATCGGGTGAGCCATTCCCGCAAGTGCCTTAACCACTTCAGCTGTTGCCGCCTCAATGCCAGAGCGCACACCCATGGCGTTCACGCCCATTGCTGTCCTCTTAAATCCCTCTGTCACAATCGCCTGCGTGAGCACGGCGGCCGTCGTAGTGCCGTCACCGGCGAGCTCATTAGTTTTGTTAGCCACTTCTTTGACTATCTCCGCACCCATGTTCTCGATCTTGTCACTCAAACTTATTTCTTTGGCGATCGAGACACCGTCATTTGTGATCGTGGGAGAGCCCCAGCCTTTGTCAATTACTACATTCCTGCCACGCGGGCCGATAGTGATCTTGACCGCATTAGCCACTTTGTCGATGCCCCTTTTTAATTTCTCGCGAGCCTCGTCTGCATAAATTATTTGTTTTGACATTTTATTTAGTCAATTATTGCCAGAATATTTGATTCTGAAATTACATAATATTCTTTGTCGCTTATCTTGATTTCGTCTGGGCCATACTTTGAGAAAATCACTTTGTCTCCCACCTTTACGCTCATAGGCATGAGCTCGCCATCTTCGTTGTATTTGCCCGGGCCCACAGCGACGACAGTCCCCGTGTCTGGCCGCTCTTTATCAATAGTCTCAGGGATGATAATGCCTGAAGCAGAAGTCTTCTCATTTTTATCTAATGGCAAAACTAACACTCGATCCCCAAGGGGCATCACGCCTACAGTGCTTTTTAGAGCTTTGACTAGGCCGATCTTTTTATTCTTTTTAGTCTTCTTAATATTTTTCTTCATAGGTCGATATTATACTCAAGATCTAGATACTTGCAAGTTTCCCCGAGTTTTGTTAGACTTACTGTTAATATGACTATAGTATCAATACTACCCTATATACAGATTGGGCTCTCGTTTGTTCTGGTGACCCTAGTTCTGGTTCAGCAGACCGATGCTTCTCTCGGTGCGGCCTTTGGTGGATCGGGGGGCGAGGGGGCAGAACGCACACGTCGCGGTCTTGAACGCACCTTATTCCAGTCGACAATCATCGTCGCAATCCTATTCGTTGTCTCTGTTATCGCCTCAATCTTAATATCATAAATAAAAAGAGTTAGATCTCTCTACTAGTGCTTAGGAAACATATCCGTATCCCTTCTGATCGGAGCGCCCGATTCCCGACTGTACGCGAGTTATTCCAACTCTCGCGTATTGCAAGTGTGCGTGACAAGCGCATTGTGCTTGGTCTCGGAACTCTCGCAATATTATTGTTCGTCACTGCTATAAGTTTGGGCTCTAGTGCCCTCAAGGTCACTGTCCCCACAACCGGTGGCAACTTCACCGAGGGAGTGGTAGGCATACCGCGCTTCATTAACCCAATACTTTCCACTTCAGACACTGACCGTGATCTCACTGCTCTTGTCTACTCCGGCTTATTGCGCCCGCTACCAGATGAGCGCTTCGAGCTTGACCTCGCCGAGAGCTACAGCGTATCTCCCGACGGCCGCACCTACACTGTCATACTCAAGGAAGATCTACACTGGCATGACGGCGAGCCGATCACAGCCCGCGACGTGGCCTTCACTATCAGTATGGCCAAATCAGATATAGTGCGCAGCCCCAAGCAGGCTAACTGGGCAGGTGTGACAGTTGAGACAGAAGGAGACCATAAGATTATATTCCGCCTTAGCGAACCATATACTCCATTCCTCGACAATCTCTCAATGGGCATCCTGCCAGAACATATCTGGGGCGATGTCGCCCCGGAGGCACTGGCCCTTGATCGTGGCAACATAAGTGCGGTCGGCTCTGGTCCATATGAGATAAGCAAGATCAAGACTGATAACGACAATATCCCGACTCAAATCACGCTGGAATCTTTTCGCAACTTCGCGCTGGGCAAGCCGCATATCAACTCCGTCACATTTAAGTTTTTCCCAGACGAGGACAGGCTTGTAGAGGCGTACAAAAGAGGCGAGGTGGACAGTGTCTATGGAATCTCGATAGAGAAGGGAGCCGAACTTCGGGACGAGCGGCTCGCCATACTCCCGGCCGAACTACCTCGCAGGTTCGCTATCTTTTTCAACCAAAATCGTTCAACAGTACTCGCAGACAAGAGCGTGAGACAGGCGCTCTCGATCTCAACACCCAAGCAAGATCTCGTCGCCTTTGCTCTGCGTGGCTTCGGGACCGAAGTGGGAGAGACAAGCCCTAATCTTGACCTGGCCAGGAGTCTGCTCGACTCTGCCGGTTGGAAGATTCCAGAAGGAAGCACGACCAGAGAGAAAAGGGGCAAGAAACTAAGTTTTAGCCTTGCTACATCCGATAGTCCCGAACTCACCCGGGCGGCGTCATTTCTCTCTGACAGTTGGAAGAATCTGGGCATCGATGTTTCTGTGAAGGTTTATGAAGTATCTGATCTCAACACCGACGTGATTCGCCCCCGCGAGTTCGACGCCCTGCTCTTCGGCCAACTTGTGGGGCATATTGAGGATCCTTACGCATTCTGGCATAGCGGCGAGAGACTCGATCCCGGACTTAATATATCAGGCTACACAAACTCTCTGGCTGACAAAGCCCTGGAGGAAATCCGGGAGTCTCAATCTGCAGAAATCCGCAGAGAGAATTATCGGATATTCGAGAAGGAATTCCAGGCAGATTTGCCCGCAATCTTGCTCTACAAACCGCAATACACATATATTCCACCGAGCAAGGTGCAAAATTTGATTTTAAATCCTGTCGGCTCTCCAGCGGACAGATTCTTAAGTATTTATAAATGGTACATTCAAACAGATCGCGTATGGAACATATTCAGCCGCTAGGTTCACCCGTCCTCCGCAAGAAAAGTGACAAGCCGGCAACCAGACGGACAGTGAGAGCAATCGGCTCACGGACGCCAGAGCCTAATTCGGGCCATAAGACACGCGACGACATCGTTCGCATCATCCCACTCGGCGGTGTGGAGGAAGTGGGGAAAAATATGACCGCCGTAGAATTCAGAGACTCCATCGTTATAGTAGACATCGGCGTTCAGTTCACTGACGAAGATGAGACCCCGGGAGTGGATTACATAATCCCAGACACTACTTATCTTGAGGCACGAAAGAAGAAAATCAAAGCTGTCCTAATAACCCATGGCCACCTCGATCACATTGGTGGCATACCTTACGTAATGGACAAGATCGGCAATCCACGCATCTACACAAGACTTCTGACTTCAGTTGTCATCAAAAAGCGCCAGGTAGAATTCCCTCAGCTACCCCCACTTGACATGCAGGTGATCGAGACAAATGCGCGCATTAAGATTGCCGACGACTTCTACGCTAGATTCTTCAATGTCACCCACACTATTCCTGATGCAATGGGAATTGTTCTCGAAACGCCCTTGGGTAATATCGTTTTTACCGGTGACTTAAAAGTCGATCATGATGATGGTATCCCGATAGAACGCGAGCTAGAGGTTTACTCGAATATCGGCAAAGAAAATAACCTCGCACTACTGGCTGACTCTACCAACGCCGACGTGCCCGGCTTCTCTTTTTCAGAAAGGGCCGTGCACAAAAATATTGAAGAGTTAATCAAGAACACGAAAGGGAGATTGATAGTGGGAACTTTCGCGTCACTCCTAGAACGCATGATCTTCATAATTAAAACTGCCGAGAAATACGACAAGAGGGTGGCATTCGAAGGCCGGAGCATGAAGACGAATATCGAGATCGCCAAAGAACTTGGCCTGGTTGACTCCAAGTCTAGGGCCTTAATCGCAACCGAAGAGATAGACAACTATCCTCCGGACAAAGTGATCGTGATGGCCACAGGGGCGCAGGGCGACAAGTTTGCCGCTCTTATGCGCATGTCTATGAACACACACAAGAAAGTTAAGCTTCACAAGGGCGACACCATTATCCTCTCGTCGTCTATTATCCCCGGCAACGAACGCGCTGTGCAACACTTAAAAGATAATCTGGCGCGACGTGGAGCGAAAGTATTGCACTACCGTGTGCTTGATGTTCATGCTTCTGGTCACGCTAATCGCGAGGAACTTAAGTGGCTACAGCAGCAAATCAAACCGCGCTTCTTTATCCCCATTCATGGCCCGCATCAATTTCTGACGACACATCGAGATATTGCCATTGAGGCCGGGACACGAGAAGATCATGTTATTGTCCCCGACAACGGCTCAATTATAGAGTTCCACCGAGAGGGGGGAGATGTGAGGGTGCGCAGGCTGAAGGATAGCGCCGTCACCAAGATGGTAATGGTTGACGCGCTCGGCACCGGTGACGTCAAAGATGTTGTAGTGCGCGATCGCAAACAACTTGCCCAAGACGGCATCTTCGTAGTTATTGCCACGATTGATCTAACAACCGGCCGCGTACGCAAATCGCCTGATATCATTTCAAGGGGATTTGTGTACTTAAAAGAGTCGCAGGAATTGCTTAAACATGCTCGGGGCATGGTCAAGCGCATGATCGAAGAGGCAAGCGCCAAGCAACATCCTCTAAACATAGACTACATCAAGAACGACTTACGCGAGAAACTCTCCAAATTCTTGCTCCAGAAAACTGGCAAGCGGCCCATAGTCTTGCCTGTTATACTGGAGGTATAAATGAGACGCCGGACATACTTATTTGTTTTTGTACTAACCTTAGGCGAGGCTCTACTCTTCTCTATCAACTCGCCTTTCATCGCTGGTCTAATCGGCGAGGGACTTGTGGGCGCTGTCTACAGTCTCGCAAGCATTGCCGCTCTCGTGATCTTGGCTCTCTTGCCGGCGATACTCTCGCGAAGTCGGCCAAGTTCTATCCTTGAGTCACTTATGCTCATCGCCGCTGCCACGGCAATTGGCACAGCTCTTAGTCCAGGAGTTGCTCTCTTGGGATTCCTGGTAATATTCTTGGCCGTACCTCAAGTCACACCAGCTCTGGTTGACCTATATATAGAGAAGGAGTCGCATAACTCTGATCGCGGCCGAGCCATCGGCGCCGAGTTCACCTTCATGAACATGGCCTTCGTCATTGCTCCGGTAATTGCCGGTCTCGTGATCGCAAGGAGCGGTTTCGACACACTATATGTTGTCGCGGGCATAATTTTCTTGCTTGCTCTCGCAATATCGCGCTCGTTCACACGTAAAGTAAACATAAGCAACACTCACAGGCACGGTTCATTCTTAATCGGTATCAAGCATGCTTGGCGGCGCAAGGATGTGCGCGTTGTTCTGATTCTCGCCTTCCTTCTGCAATTCTTCTTCTCCTGGATGGTCATCTACACGCCCATTTATTTGCAATTCAGTTTCGGATTCTCGTTCGAGACTTTGGGACTAATCTTCTCTATCATGCTCTTGCCATACATACTACTCGAGTATCCCTTGGGCAAACTTGCAGATAACAGCTTGGGCGAGAAAGAGTTGCTCACAAGCGGCTTTGCTCTCATGGCTCTCACGGTCTTCGCCATTCCCTTCATTACATCGGGGTCTGTGTGGGTATGGGCAGTAATACTATTTGGCACACGTGTGGGAGCGGCCATGGTAGAAGGTATGAGCGCTACATATTTTTATAAAAAAGTGCAGGTAGAAGAAGTGGACTTAATAGCTCTCTTCCGAGACCAAAGGCCGGTCGCCTACTTAATCGGCCCTATCCTTGCCTCACTCATACTCTCCCGAGGTAGCATGCCAACGCTCTTTATAATACTTGCAGTGATAATGGCAATGGGAGCAATCTTAGCTACGCGCCTCCACGACACCCGCTAACACTTGACAGAAAATCTAGGTGTGCTAACCTACCGCACTGGGAGGATTCGCCAATGAAACCCAAGGTCTTCAACAACCGCTTCATTCTGGCCGCCATCGCGGCCAGAATGCTCACTTGTTCGACCAACAGCGCCACCGCTACCGACAACTCGACCGCGACGCAGACCAGCAAGGTCAAGGCCACGACGGCCGTGACCAAGTCCATGCCGGCCATCGTTCGCAAGAACTCGCGACCCAGCGAGAGCGCCATCTTCGACCTGATCACGCCTAACGGCATCGTGAACATCGAGGCGGCCAGCATGCTGCGCATCGAGGCCCGTCGCCAGAGCGACACTTCAGCCCCGGTAACGCTCATGGCCAACTTCATCGACAATCGCGGCATCGTCGTCGACCACTTCCGAGTCACCTACCCGAGGCCCCCGAACGGAACCGCGCTAGCCGACAAGGTCGTGCCAAACGACACGAACCGCGTGGTAATCATGGTCTGTCGTGACGAGCTCTGTTCACTCGCCTACGACGCCATCATGCTGCGCATTCAACCGCCGCAGGCCGGAGTGCTCAACTTCGAGTACGACCCGGTGACCAAGACGCTCGTCTGGTCGGCCGGCCCGAAGATCCGCAGGTGCGAGGCCGTGGGCAACTGGTCGGGCCAGAAGAGCGTCCGGGGCAGCGAGCAGATCGCCGGTGCCGGCAACTACAGGCTCGTGTGCACGACGAGCGACGGCGAGATGGTGTCCAAGATCACCGAGGTCCCGCCCAAGGGGTAGTCAGCCCGAGGGCGGCAACAGATTCGAACGGGGAGGTCCGCAAGGGCCCCCCGTTTTCTCATTATGCTTCTATCTTTTTCGCGTGCTCCCTATACGCGCAGTATTCGCAAGTTTTGTTTGCCTCCGGCATCTTGCCGTCTAAACACTTTTTTATATCTACCAGTGTGCCCTCTACCCAATCGGCTTTGCCTTCGTACGGAATAATCTTGACCGTGAACTCGAGTTTGCCATCGAATGCTTCTTTATCCGTACGGCCGTTGCAGTACACGAAGTAGGCTGTGTCAGAAACTTTGAAATCGTTTTGCCGGAAGAGCCATTGATACACTTCTACCTGGCGCTTGTAACCAATCTGCCAATCGGCATCAAGTGTCACTTCAGAAGTTTTGCTCGTTGCCTTGTAGTCCACAATATTTAGCGCACCCTCCGGGTCTTGCCAGACATCGTCAATGCCGCCGCTAACAATCAAGTTAGTGCCCTTGTGCTCCCAGGTAACGCCGCGGCGCAAAGCATCACGCCACTCATCCATTCTTTCATGGGCAAAAGGCACAGAATAAATCCCGTATTGTTTAACGAGCGGATGGCGAGTGCCTTTAGCCCTGTGAATGTCAAATTCTTTTTTGAGCAAAGTGTCTACGGCAGAGTTGAGTGAGAAAGGGAATCCCGGAGGCCGCCCTATTCCCTCGCGCCTATCCAACCAAAAGCACCGCGCGCAATTTAAATAAAGATCAATCTTGCTGCGAGAAATCTTAAAAGGCGAAGTGGCCTTAGGATCATAAACATTCCGCGACAACTTGTACTCAAATCCCATTTAGTCATGCTATCATATAACCAGACCAAGTTCTCGGTCCCAAGATCGGAGGCAGAAAGTGAAGGTCAAGAACGGTGGCGGCAAGGGCGGTTTCGTCGTCGATTTCGACGCCGTGCGCTACGAGTCCGATTGACCAGAAGGGGCATCTCGCGAAAGCGAGCTCTGCCCCTTCCCCATTTATCCACACTCTCCACTTGGGGGTTTAACCCCCAAGTGCTAACATTTACCTGTGAGAAAGTTGCCTCAGTTTGAAAATGGCGAATATTATCATATCTACAACCGAGGCGTAGATAAGTGTGATTTGTTCAAAGGTCCGAAGGAGTCTGCTAGGTTCCTTGAAAGCATGGCGGCCTTTAACACAGTACGCCCGGTCGGAAGTTTGTATGAGTTATCTTTTAGAGACAGGAAGTTGATAAAAGCAGACAAGAAGCTGGTTGATATAATCGCGTATTGTCTCAACCCAAATCACTTCCATCTTATTCTCAAACAGTTAAGAAAAGGTGGTGTGAGTGAGTTTATGAAAAGATTAGGTGCCGGCTACACTTGCCACATTAACGAGAAAAATAAGAGGGTTGGGGCTCTGTTTGCCGGGTCGTACAAAGTCAAACATATCACATCCAATGATCATCTTTTGCACTTGTCCGCATATGTGAGTCTAAATTACGAAGTGCACGGCATTAAATCCCCTGTCATCAGATCAAGTTGGCAAGAATACATATCAATCGAGAATATAGATCAACTCTGTAACTCGAGAGTCATTCTGAATCAATTCAAAAGTAAACAAGAGTACAAAAAATTCGCGGAAGAAGCCATCGCGCACACAGCAAAGCAAAGGAAAGAAGATAAGGAATTCAACGCAATGTTTATAGAGCACTTGGGGGTTAAACCCCCAAGTGCTCTACCGCCCATGTCTATACAAGGCCACATTACCTGGGGCTACTGACAAGGGCTGTGGGTATGATACAATACCAGGTGGAATCAAGAACAAACTAACAGGGAGGACAACATGGCCGCACGGGGGACGCGAGCACTGTTGCTTTGCGGCAACACCGAGATCCGCGGGGGTCTCGAAGACTTCGAAGAGACCCGGTTCAGCTACTACTGCGACCCGGGTTGGGACGACGACGGCTTCGACGATTTCGGCGAGAACGAGTCCGAGCGGATCCTCGCCTCCAACGAGAGGGACCGACGGATCACGGCCGAAGAGCTCCAGGACGAATTCGAGGGGTCATGCTACGAGGACGGGGACTATCCCTACGAAGAGCCGACACCCGTTTACGATCCACGGCTCGACGACTACTACTGGAGACACGCTCGCGTCGAGACGATCCCGCTCGCACACATCACTGACATCATGGCCGACTAATACGCCAGCCGACGGGGACCCGACCGGGGCGCAACACGCGCCCCGGCTTTCTTTTTTCTACATCACGTCTCTAAGTGCGCACCAGCGGCAGTTTTTTTCTTTGCAGCGTTCTTGCCAGAACGATAGGGTGACTATATTGTTTGAAACTTCCGCAATCTTCTGCGTCAGTTCTGCTACCTTCTCTTCACTTATTTCGAATTTTTCTTTTTTGTAGTTACCGCTACTATTTGGCTCGACGAAATCTATTTCGCCTGTCAACATTTTGTACTTACCATTTGCAAAACGGTCGAGCAGGATCTTGTAGAAGATTAGTTGCCTTTCGTAGCCAGATTTTATTATCTCGTTGCGCGATTTGGGCTTGCCAGTTTTATAGTCAACTACATTCACTGCTCCCCTACTATCAAGTAGCTCCAGTTTATCTAGCCTGCCAGTAAGCTTGACTTCGCCCAGTGACACTCCCTTAATTGCAAGTTCTGTGACTACATTCTTATTCCAGGTTTTATAGTATGCATCGTAGTAGCCAGAGAGTGCGCGTTTACCCCTCTCGAGTGCGCGTTTGCTTTCTATTTTGCCCAGGGGTTGCTCACTTAAGTGGCGGGCGAAGTTAGTGAGTAGTTGCGCTCGTGTCAAATCTTGATCAAAGAGATCTCTAAGTGCGGCGTGCATGGCAATGCCTACCATGTGATACGGTTCAAGAGCCGTGGGCACGCGTAAAAGATTCACATAGAAGTACTTCCATGGGCACTCAAGGTAATTCCCCAGCGCTGACACAGACATGCCCTGATCAGTAAAAAGTTTATTTAAGTACGCCTTGTCTGACAAGCTCACTCCCGTTTGTACTTTAGACGCATATCTCTCACCGTCCGAAGGGTTGCCCTTCGGGGTTGGGACAGCAATTTCAGATACAAACTCTGGGCGCAATTCTTCCAAGAATCTGCTTGGTAGAGCATTCTTGCCATCTGCTCTCTTGCTCGAGTATGTGATCACAACTTCTTCGCGCGCGCGTGTTAAAGCAACATAGAACAAGCGTCTCTCATCGTTTAAGTCTTCTCCTTCGCCGAGGAAGTTGAATGCCAGGTGATTGCGCACTCGTCTGCCTCCCCAATGCCCCTCTACTGCGCCCACTATGTAAACCACGTCAAACTCTTGGCCCTTCGACTTGTGAGCAGTCATGAGACGCACCCCACTTCGTCCTCCGGACTTCGTGGGGCTCCCGCTAATCCTAATGAGTACATTGTGATTAGCAAGAAGATCAATATACTTCAAGAAATCTTTAAGCGCATAACTAGGGTGGTTCTCGAGTAGTGTCTTAAGCTCGTCAAATAAGCTATTCAACTTCTCCATTTTTTCTACCGCCTCCGGCAGGCCAAGTATATGTGACAAGAAGCCGGATTCGCGCACAAGTATCTCGAAGAACTCTATCAAGCTCTTGTTCTTGCTAGTCTTATGCCAACTGGATACTCTGGAGACTAGATGCTGGATAACTGGAGTAGCCTTGCCCGACCGCAGGAACTCATAAATCTCGCTACTTTCTATGTTCAGAAAGTCTATGTGCAGCATATCTGCCAACCATTCTTTATCTGTTACAAATTCAACCGCGCGCAAGATCGCAAGCAATTTTCTTATGTCCACATCAACCAAAATATCTTGATCAGATTCAATCACAAATGGCACTTTGCCTTTCTCAAGTACGTGAGCTAGTGGCAAGGCGTCTTTGTTGTCGCGATAAAGTATTGCGATCTCCCCTGGCACTGTGCCGAGCTTGACCCGACGTTCAATGTCGCGCTTGATATAAGCAAGTTCTTGATCTAGGCTTGCGAAACTTGCCATTTGGACCCCGGAGGTCCAAATGTTGGTAGGAACTAATTTGCCGGGCAAGAGCTTATGGGCGGCATCAAGTATGTTCTTGCTCGAGCGATAATTGTGTGTGAGGGTAATTATTTTTGCGCCGGGGAATGTCTTCTTGAAGCCTTCAAAGTTCTCAAGACTCGCACCCTGGAATCTGAAAATCGCCTGCTTCTCGTCCCCCACTACAAATATATTAGGTGACTTGTGGAAGCTCATCAGTAACTTGAGCAACTCATTCTGCCCGGCATTAGCATCTTGATGCTCGTCTGCAAGCACATATTGATACTCTTCTTGGAGACTCAAGAGTAATTCTTTATCAGTTTTCAAAACCCTGATCACTTCCATAATCATGTCATCATAATCATAGTAGCCTTTCTGGCGCAGAACTTTCTCGTACTCGCGATAGAGAAATAGAAATTCTTGATTGCGCTCACGTCGCTCTTCTGGCTCGCGCTTGATCAGCTTCTCCAACTTATCTGCGTCAATGTTCTCACGCTTGAGCTTGCCAATAGCGCCTACGATCTCGCGCACGTAGAAATAAGTGTTGCCGAAAGGCTTGAGTTTGTTCAATCTCGATCTGCCAATTATCTCCTCGAGTATCAAAATCTGATCAATGATATTTGCATGAGAGTAACCCACAATACTGGGAAAGTGCGGCGCGTATCGTCTGATTACGTCATTGCAAAAAGAGTGAAATGTAAATATGCCAACCCGATAAGCACCCGCACCCACAATACTCACGAGCCGCTCGCGTAGATTATGCGCAGCCGATTCGGTGAAAGTAAGCGCAAGTATAGAATCCGGACTTGTATCTGTCTCTCTTAATATATTAGCAATGCGCAGTGTCAGGACTTGAGTCTTACCCGTCCCCGGCCCCGCTACAACCATCACCGGTCCCTCTATTGCTTCAACAGCAGCACGCTGCGCCGGATTTAGCTTCTTGTATTCGCGTTGGAATGTCACGTCTTTCATTCTTTCTTAAAATTGGTATCATTCTATCATTGTTTACAAATTGCAAATTAAACCATTATGTCATTGCAGTTAGATATGAAAGAGCAGATGAAGGCGGCTATGCGAGCCAAAGATGCTGTGCGCTTGTCTGTTGTGCGTGGGGTTATTGCCGCTTTTACTAACGAAGCAGTCACACTGGGCAAGGGACCGGCGGGTGAACTTAGTGATGACGAGGCGCTTGCTGTGATCAGGCGCGAGGCCAAGAAGCGCAAAGACTCTATTGAGCAATTTAAGTCCGGCGGCCGGCCGGAACTTGCCGAGAGTGAGCAAGCAGAATTGAATGTGTTAAGTGAATTCTTGCCGGCGATGATGGATGAAGCTCAAGTTAAGAAAGTTGTTGAAGCTAAAAAGTCTGAACTAGGTATCACTGATAAGTCGCGCCAGGGCGAACTTATGAAAGTGGTGATGAGTGAGCTTAAGGGCAAAGCGGACGGTGGAACTGTCAAACAAGTTGTTGAGAGCCTACTGTCCTAGAATACATTTGCTCTGCAAACAGATTTGTGATATAATGGGATCTGACTTCTTCTTGGACTCGACTCTTGTCGCCTGAAGCGGGCGATCCCTGTGCTGGCTGGGGCTAGTTCTAGTCTCACTCCTCCCTCCGCCCTTGCCGGAGCACACAGGGATCGCCCTTTCTCTTTTATGCACAACCTCTATTGACTCGCTATCTTACTAGAGTTAGATTGGTTACAGAGGTCTATTTTGGACACTGATTCTTGCTACTCTTCCTGCCCACTTTTGGGAGGCAGGCATATTGCATCCACCGAGGCGAGTGTAACCCACGAAGATGGGACCGCTCGCATGTGGAGGTTCGCCGATGTTGCAACGGGTAACGATGGGAGTGGAGGTACGACCGGGATCGCCCATTCTGGGATCCCTCGGGCTCAACAAGGGCACGATCCGGACCGAGAGGCCGGAAGAGGATGCCCAGATCTCCGACGAGGAGCTCTGCGCGATGATGCTCGAGCGCACCCAGAAGGGACCCCACACCTACAAGGGGAGGAAACACTAGAGGGGAGGGGCCCGGGGCAAGATGCTAGCGCAAGCAGCATACTTGCCACCGGGCCCTAAGAGTTCACTTAGCTTTTGTTCCCGGCAAAATTTCCTTATCAAACGTATACAGGACTGGCAAGCCATCCTGATCAGACACGGCAAGCAACATGCCGTTACTTGTTAAGCCACCCACTTCGCCCTCTGGGCTACGCGGGCCAAGCATCTTGAATACCCTTGGAACAAGATTAGTGACGAACATAAAAGAGCGCCCCACAAGACTCTCTGGCGCATAACTCTTTTTGATACCCGAAAGTATTTGTCGCTGTTCACTCCCGAAATCAACATTAAGCTTAATCAACTTATCAGAGCCCTCAATATGCTCGGCTGTAATGATTTTGCCAACTCGAATCTCCACCTTAGCAAAATCATCTATTGTGATGTGACTTTCCAGTGCGTCTGACATAAGTTTCCGTGCTTTTTGTAATAATTATATGCGCTTGTGGCTGCCACTGCTCCCAAGGCAGCTGCCGTGATCGTCTGCTTGAAGGGGCCGAAGTGATTGACCGTGTCCCCTGCCGCATACACGCCCGGCACGTTCGTCTGCATCAAGTTATCTACATTTATATAGCCGATCTTATCAAGCGCCACACCTAAACTAGTTGGCACAAACACATCTGGCTTGGCTCCAATTTCTACAAACAAGCCATCTATTACAAGCTCCCTTGAGCCATCAAACTCTCGGGACAGAATTACTTTTTCTAGTTTGCCCTCTCCCACAAGTTCCTTAACCTCTGTGCTATATAGCGTGATAACTTTGTCGCCCAACTTATCAAGCTCTTCAAGATTCACCGGCTCGGGGCGCGTGAGCTTATCTGCGCGGACAATGAAATATAATTTATCAACATATTTGGCGAGATCAAGAATCCCCTTCACAGAAGCATCGCCTCCACCAACCATAGCCACAGTTTTGCCAGTGTAGAGTGGCCCGTCACATGTCACGCAATAATGCACGCCCTTTGCTGTTAACTCTTCTTCCCGCGCAAGTCCCAAGTGTCGGCGTTCTGCTCCTTGAGCGAAAATTAGCGTTTTAGCGTGATAAGTTTTGGGGCCAACTTCAACATCAAAGCAACCCGAATTATTTTTTGCCCCTGTTACTTTGCCATTAATAATTTCTGCCCCAGAATCTTTGGCCTGCTTCTCAAAGCTCTTCATCAGGTCATAGCCGTCTGCGCCAGGCGCACCGGGGTAATTCCAAATCTGCCCAGCCGTAGCCGTCTCACCGCCGAAATTGCCTCGCACAACAAGTGTCTTCATTAAGTAACGCCCAGCATAAATAGCAGCGCTTAATCCTGCCGCCCCCGATCCCGCAATTATCGTATCGTATATCAAACTAGTACCTATCAACTAATACCTAACAACTCACTGATTCGCTCTTCGTTAAATCCAATTATTATGTCATTGCCGATCTCGATCACGGGCACGCCCATCTGGCCAGTGCGCTTGAACATATATTCGCGAGCCACTGCATCAGAGGCTACGTTGATATCTTCAAATGGTACGTTGTGTTCAGTGAGGAAGTCCTTGGTAGCCCTACACCAAACGCAAGTAGGAGTGCTGTAAATCTTAACCTTTTTATTTTCCAT
>DATDVE010000006.1:0-42498 GCA_036517655.1 Minisyncoccota bacterium
AGTTCCAACTACCCACTGACCCTCGACGGTGACTTCACCGTTGCGGCGGGTGCTACGTTCACTGCAAGATCGGGGACTACAACTTTCTCGAGCGCAAGCGCGCAGTCAGCCAGCTCAAGCAACTTCTATAATCTTGCACACACAGGTGCGGGGACGCTTACGATTAACGGCACTACTACTTTATCGGGGACCCTCATTAACTCGGCTGGCACCTTTGACGCCAACTACAAACGCGTGGCCGTAACCGGTCCCACTAACATCGCGGGTGGCACATATCTAGCCCGCACGAGTATGTCTCTCTTGGCCGGCGGTCTCACGGTGAGTGGCGGAACCTTCACTGGCTCAAGTGGTGACGTGGACGTTAATGACAATTTAGTTCTAAGTTCCGGCACTCTTACCGCCCCATCTGGATCCTTCACTGTCTCTGGCAACTGGACCAAATCCGGCGGCACATTTACTCCCGGCACTGGCACCACGACTTTCGACGGTTCCGGCACCCAGACTATCACTCCCGATAGTAGCGCTTTTTATAATCTTGCCTACGAAGGCTCCGGCACACTCTCGTCCGCAGCAGCTCTTAATGCCTCATCATCAGTCACCATCTCAAGTGGCACGTTTGACGTCTCTGCCTCTAATTACCCCTTAATTCTCGACGGCAACTTCACTGTGGCGGCAGGCGCCACGTTCACAGCAAGGTCGGGGACTACTACATTTTCCGGTTCAAGCGCCCAGACTGGGAGCTCAACAAATTATTACAATCTCTATCACCAAGGTTCCGGTACTCTCACCGTCTCTGGTACCACTACAGTCTCGGGCAACTTAACCACCGATGCAACTGTCACGCGTATCACAAGCGCCATGACACTATCAGGCACGAGTACTAATGCTGGCACCATTCTGCAAGTTAGCCCGGGCCGTATCATCAAGCCCGCTCTCTCTATTACTCTTGATAAATCTGCCTACGACACAAGCGTTGACACCTCCCTCACTATCACCCTCATTGATAACGACGAGAACGTGGTGGGCACAACAACAGACACTACTACGATCACTCTCACTGACGGCACTGATACGGAAACGGTGACGCTTACCGAATCCGGCAATCAGACGTTTACTTTCTCGGGGTCTATTACCCTTGATCAAACCACGGTCGTGGTGGGTGATGGTACATTCCAGGTAGCTGCCGACGGTACCATCACCGCAAGTTACACAGACAACGAAGATCCAACAGATAACTTGCAAACTGACATGGCTACAGTTAGCGTGCCTGCCACTCCAACTCCTACTCCAACACCGGAATCAAGTCCAAGTACGGGTGGTGGCGGTGGGATACTGGGGATGTTTGGGGTGGTGAATTCTATCCCCAATCTAGTAACAGAAAATGTAATTGAGCCAATTAAGGAGATAGCGCAAGAAGTCGTATCAGTTCCAGTTAGCTTTGTTCGAGACTTGTTTGGTGACGAAGAAACTCCGCCTCCCGCAGAATCTGTGACAAAAGAGTCTCCGCTTTCCTTGCGTGATATCTGGAACCTTTTGCCAGTTGAGCAGATCAATACTTTCGTTTTCTCGCCACTGCCCCAATCACTCGCTCTCTTGTCCGATCAATTCCCAGAATTCGAAACGACTTTTGAAAAGTTGGGTGTCGAGCGCATGACCGATCTTGATAGATTGTTGGGTTCAAATTTTGTTTTGCCGCGAATTGAGAACATTGAAGAAATACCAAACGAAGTGGTGCTCACTCTCCATGGTGTGGAAACAGAAGGAATTAAGACTCCTCGATTGCTCTCTTTTGCTACCTTCCTTGATATTTCCAAATCAGGCGCGATTACTCAACGCGTCAATGCCATCTCTGGCCAGAAGTTAACTTTCGCCGTGCGTCCGGAACACAAGGCAATAAGTGTGACGGGCTATATTGTGCTCAAAGAAAGTCGCTTTAGTGACACTAACCCGAATGATCTTTCGTTCCCAGTTTCGTCACTTGCCGCCGGAGTTATCTTGTCGGGACAAGAGCAAGGTATTGTGACAGACAAGTTACCCAAAATAGAAGAGCGTTTGCTGCTCGATAAATTCACTTATCAAGATCCTGACGGTGACGGTGTCTATACGGCCGAAGTGAACGCGCCTATGGTGGCGAGCGACTTCGAAGTGATTACTGTTATTGATTACGAGGATCCCAAACTTGGCAACAAGGAATTGCGTTTCGCTCTTGTGGTTGATCCGGAAGGATATGTGTATGCCAATGTGAATGGCGGACAGCTGCGCATCGAGAAGGCCAAAGTGAGTATCTTCGTTAAGGATCCACAAGGCCGATACATACTATGGCCATCGGAAGAATTCCAACAGCGCAACCCGCAAGTTACCGGAACAACCGGCGAGTACTCATTCTTGGTACCAACCGGCGAGTACTATATGAGCATCGAGGCGAAGGGCTACGAGACTTACCAAGGAGCGTCGTTTGTTGTTACCGAAGGGAGCGGGGTGCATGAGAACATAGAACTTCTACCAGATAATAATTTACTGCAAAAGTTCGGCTGGCCTTGGCTCTTGGTAATGCTCGTTTTGCTTGTGATTCTCTTGCTCTTGGCATACAATTTTTATAAAGATAAACAACGAACTTACTAATATGCTCCCACAATCTCAATTTCAATCACAACCTACATCACATCGCTTGCATACCCTACTTGTTCTAGTGGTTATTATTTTAACTTTAGGCATTCTTGGCCTTGCTGTATATGTTGGGTCTCTGCGAAGTCAGATTAGTGAAGGACAATTAAATGTATCACCGGAGAGCAAAGATCAAAAGATTGTTAACTTTATGAGCGATTTCATAAATCTGGTCCTGCGCGCGCCTGGTGAAGTTGATTTCGAAACGCGACTTAAACTTGAGAACGAAGTCAGGGACACAGGCGACGAGGAGATAATTGCCGCCTGGAAAGCTTTCACCGATGCCAAATCAGAACAAGAAGCACAAGATAGAGTAATAGAACTCCTCGCTCTCTTAACAGGCAAACTTAAGACACCCTAATTCCCGAGAGTTAAGTGTGGCGAGCATCGAGGCCCCAGAATTTACCGGCGTTGTATGCCGCAAGTACTAAGAGCGCGAAAATGTATATTATGTGCTCGTCTACTATATATGCGTGCGCATTGGGCATGGGGAAGGGGAGCACTAGGTAGTAGAGGAGCATGAGCAGAACTCCGGCTAGGGCAGAATACTTGACCCAGACTCCTAATATGAGCGAGACACCCAAGAGAGTGAGACCCCACTCGTTGACAAAGTTTGTAACAGGCAAGAGTGAAGGGGACGAGACGATATTAAAGAACCATTTAAAATTCTGGGCCGAACCAATATAACCCGCCGCCGTCCAGTCCGGGTCAAGTACTTTGGTAATTCCCGCGTAGAGCATGAGGGAGCCCGTGCTCAAGCGCAGCAATAGAAGACTAACTTTTTGATATGTACCCATGTATTTAATGAGTAACTAATAAGAAATGTTGTATGTATTATAGCACTCCCAAAATAAGCAAAAAACAAAGTTATCAACCCCAAACGGAGAGGGTGGGATTCGAACCCACGGTTCCAATTAAGGAACGGCGGTTTAGTAAACCGCTGCTTTAGACCGCTCAGCCACCTCTCCGGAAATTTATGGAAATAATAGCACAAACATGATAATCTGCCTGCACTGCGTAGCCTTGGCGAAGCAGTGGAGGCGTGTCAGAGTGGTCTATCGTGCTTCCTTGCTAAGGAAGTAGGGCGCAAGCCCTCGGAGGTTCGAATCCTCCCGCCTCCGTTTTGTCTGTCAAGGATGCAGAACCTGACAAGAGCAAAAGTGGATCTCTGTTGAGCCATCCTCTTCTTACGTTTCCTTGACAGGTTCTTGGTACAGCAAGTCACATAATATAAGTAACTTGGTGGCCATGACTCTCGCTTTCTCTTCGCTGATCCATCTGCCGAACCCCTGACGGTAGATGCGCTTGAACTCCCGCAATTCGTCATTTGTTATTTGCATTCCAACAAACTACCACTGTACCAGGAGTTGACACACGTGAGCCGACTGCTAACCTCTCAATGATCGCCTTAGGTTCGCACCTGCTTGGGAGCGTCGGAATACTCCGACCTTCCCAACGCGGGAGAGAACGATGGCTCAGCTGGATTTTATTTATGGACTTGCTAGACTTCTGTTATTCATGCCAAAGTCTTCATCTGCGACAATGTTGATACCAATTGAGCGAGTCGAGCGTTCCATTCTGATGATCCGAGGACGCAAGGTCATGCTCGATTCCGACCTAGCCCAGCTATATGGTGTATTGACCGAGAGACTTAACGAACAGGTTAGACGTAACCTAGAACGTTTTCCTTCAGATTTCGCCTTCTATCTAACGCATGAAGAGTACCTTCGTCTGATCCCGCAAATTGCGGGATCAAAAGCCGCCCGCGGAGGTCGCCGAAAGTTGCCTCTGGTGTTCACCGAACATGGAGCCCTCATGGCAGCTAATGTACTCAAGAGTTCGGTAGCAATTCAGGCGAGTATCCATGTGGTGAGAGCCTTCTCGAGACTCCGGGAACTACTGGCCTCCCACCAGGATCTAGCCCGGAAGCTCCAATCCTTAGAAAGGAAATACGACGAACGTTTCTTGGTGGTCTTCAAGGAACTGCGCAAGCTCATGACGCCGCCGCCCGTACCGGAGCGTCCGCCGATTGGTTTTGGAAGGCCATGATCGAACGGAGGTTTTCCTCCATCTTTTCGGCGCTAGGTCCGCCGGAGGTGAAAAAGGTTCGAACATCCTTCATGAAGCCCCGTTTGTCAAGGATGAGAAATCTGCCACTTCCGACAAGTTTCTAAACCTCTGTTGGGCCGTTCTTCTTTTGATCGCTCTTGACACCATGTTGGTACAGCTGTTCGCATAGATCAAGCAGTCGAGTGGCCATCTCTCGTGCCTTCTCCCGGCTGATCCACTTACCGAACTCCTTGCGGTAGAGCCGGCGGAATTCATTTAGGTCGTTATCACTTATCTCCATGCCGAGACACTGATCCCCGGAATGGCGAAAGTCAATCGAGTTGACAGATCCTGACAAAAGCGTCGTCTAGTGACAGACTTACCCTTGCCTGGCGTCTTGGATAATGTAGTATATGAATATGGAAACACGAACATATAAAGTACACCTTGAGGCGGAACCGGAGGGGGGCTTCACTGTCACCGTTCCCGGGCTACTTGGCTGTGTGAGCTATGGCAAGGACTACCAAGAGGCTATCGCTATGGCCCAAGAGGCCATCGAAGGTTTCATCGAGGCCCTGGCCAAAGCCGGCCAACCTATTCCTCGCGAAAGTATATCGGACAGAGAAGCTTCCACGGATATCTTCTTGCCAGTGAGGTTCCCCGTTATGGCATGAGCCCGCGGCTTCCCTCAATCACCGCGGCCGCCATGGTTGCTGCTTTGCTTCGGGCTGGGTTCGTAGATCACCATCAGAAAGGAAGCCACAGATATCTCTGGCACCCTATCCGAGAAGTAATGACCTCTGTGCCTATGCACCAAGGGGACTTACCTCGTGGGACTGCTCGAGCGATCCTTCGACAAGCTGGCTTGAACGAGGAGGAGTTCCGGAAACTCTAACTTTAGTTTATCCATCAACTTATCCCTGGTTTCGCCAGAGGAGACCAAAAAGGTTCGAACATCCTTCACGAAGCCCCGTTTTTGCAAAATGCTATACTTTAAGTATGTCTGATACCAAGATACAGAATTACTTTTATGTTTTGATTTTGCTTCTGGTGGCGACGCTGTTTTTCTTTGTCATCAAGCCTTTCGTCTCGGCCCTGCTACTCGCTATTGTGATGGCGGTTTTATTTAGACCGCTTTATGAATTTATTTTGGGCAAGGTCGTTGGTAGGCGCGAGTCGCTTGCGGCGCTACTCACAATACTCCTAATCGTGCTCGTTATTTTTGTGCCACTTGGATTCTTGGCCGGCCAAATGGTTGGAGACGTGAATGATTTGTACACACGCGTCACTGAACCCGGGCGGGTGCAGGAATTCTTTGATTATGCTCGCGACGTGCTGTCTCGCTTTGGCCTAGACTTGCCGGAGGGCGACGGCAGTGTAGATGTGAGTGAGTACGCAGTGCCTGCTATCAACTGGGTCATCAATCACGTGGGTGGCATCTTCTCGTCACTTGCGGGCTTCACTCTCACTCTATTTGTGGCCCTGCTCGGCTTCTTCTCGCTGCTCAAAGATGGTCCAAAGTTGAAGGATTATATTGTTAAACTTTCACCAGTGGCAGATAGATATGACGAGCAAATTTTCGACAAGATGCGTGCCACAGTCAATTCTGTTATTCGCGGGGCGCTTATGTTGGCACTTATCCAGGGCGTGATTGCCACAGTGGGTTATTTAATTTTCAGTTTACCCCAGCCAATTCTTTGGGGTGGGCTCACCGCCATCTCGGCTCTGGTGCCTGGTATAGGCACGGCACTCGTTGTTTTCCCTGCGGCAGTCTATTTGCTCATAAGTTCGGGGTTAGTGAACGGTCTGGGGCTCATGATTTGGGGTATGCTTGCTGTTGGTCTAGTTGATAACTTCCTTGGGCCAAAACTGATGGGCAGGGGAGTCAAGATTCACTCGTTCCTGATCCTTATTTCTGTGGTGGGCGGCTTGCAGTTGTTTGGCCCCATAGGATTCATTGCGGGGCCCTTGGTCTTATCTCTATTCATTGCCCTACTCGACATTTACCCCATCCTTGCCCGTCACGGTATTCATGAGACTAATTGAGGGCAATTTTCTAAAATATCAAGATGCCTTGGTTCGGGCCATCAAACTTGGCAAAATTTTCATTTACCCCACAGACACTATCTATGGCTTGGGTGCTGATGCGACGAATGCGAAGGCTGTAGGTAGGATTCGCGAGCTCAAACACAGGGAGACTAAACCTTTCCTCGTTGCGGCACCAAGCCTTGAGTGGATCTGGGAAAATTGCGAAGTGCCGGTGCTAGCGCGACCCGAGATCGAGAAGAATCTGCCGGGTCGCTTCGCTTACTTTCTCAAACTCAAAAATAGAAATTCGCTTACGTACAACAAGGTCAATCCACTTGGTGACGGAACTCTGGGCGTCAGATTTTTTGACCACGCTTTCCAGAAGGTTATCAGTGCGGCTGGTGTGCCCTTTGTCACAACGTCGGTGAACCTGGGGGCTAACCCGCACTCGGAGACTCTTGAAGAAATGCCCCCTTCGATCAAAGAAGGAGTTGATTACATAATTTATGAAGGGCGCTTGGCTGGGCCAACTTCACAGAAGATAGATCTTACAGAATTTTAGTGAGCGATGGTATAGGTGATGCAGTATCGGGCTCCCGCAGCCCCGAGTGTCTTCATGATCTCGCTTGCCGTGGCTCCTGTCGTGTACACATCATCTATTAATATAACTGATTTGTTTTTGATTATTTCTGGTTGGATGATCGTGAAGGCGCCGGACAGATTGTTTTGACGTGAGCGTCTATCTTTGAGCGATACTTGGGGAGCTGTGTGTTTTGTCTTGGCCAGAACTTCTGTGGATAGCGGCAGACCTGTTATACCAGACACTACTTCAGCCAAGAGTTCGCTTTGGTTGAAGCCGCGCTCTCGCAACCGCTCGCGCGATAGCGGCGTCGGCACAATGATCGCATCCGCCATGTTCTCGAATAGGGCAAGCTCGGAGAGGTCCTCGAGCACAAATTCGGCCAAGTGCACACCCAGTGTGGAAGCAAGGCGCAGGCCCCTTTTGTATTTGAGCTTGTGTATTGCGGCCCTGATGCGCTTGTCTTGATAATCAAAGAGGCCACGCATACTCGGCTGATTGTCGATGGCCTGCGGTAGCCTTCCTATGCAAGGTTCACAGAGCCATCCGCCAGATCGTCCACAACCTAGACAATTCTCGGGGAAGAGGATATCAAGTAGAACAGAAAGGGGGCTTAGCATGTTATAATTATCGCATAACATGAATCGCTAACATGAATTTTGGCAAAATCTTCTCCGGTGTTTGGCAAGATAATCAAAGTGTACTTGGAATAGATATTGGCTCTTCGTCCGCCAAGGTCGTCCAGCTCAAGAAGAAGAAAGGCCGGGCTATCCTCGAAACTTATGGGGAATTGTCGCTTGGGCCATATGCTGATTTGGCTATCGGCCAGGCGGTGACTCTCTCGACAGACAAGACCGCCCTAGCCCTTAAGGACTTATTCCGCGAGGCATCAGTCACGGGCAAGATCGCCGCTATCTCTCTGCCCTTGCGCTCGTCGCTTCTTAAGGTAATCGAGCTTCCTGCGTACAAGGAAGAGCAGATCAATCACATGGTACCGATCGAGGCCCGCAAATATATTCCTGTGCCGATTAGCGAGGTTACCCTCGACTGGTGGGCCATACCCAAAAAGGACTTCCAGGGTCCCGACGAAGAGAACACTTCGAGCGCTATCCCCACGGGGCATACCGAGGTTTTGCTCGTGGCCATACATAAGGCCGCGGTGAAGAAGTTCCAGGATATTACCACTGCTATGAATCTTGATTCGCGTACATTCGAGATCGAGACGTTTAGTTCCATGCGCTCAGTTCTGGCTCGAGATATTTCGGCCATGGCACTTCTTGACGTAGGGGCTGGCACCAGTAAACTCACTATAGTTGATTACGGCGTCGTGCGTGTGTCTCATGTGATTAATAAGGGGGCACAAGATCTAACCATGGCGATCTCTAACGCAGGAAGTATCCCCTTTGCCGATGCCGAGAAGTTGAAGCGCAAGGAGGGTTTGGGATCAGGTAATGCCGGCTCGATCCTAGATTTTATTTTCTTTGAAGCGAATACAGTGATAGAGGAGTATCAGAAGAAGTATGCCCGTCTTGTGAGTAAAGTCATATGCACTGGCGGGGGAGCAGTGATGAAGAATTTCGTCACACTTGCCCAGAAGCACTTCCAAGCTGAAGTCACCCTGGGAGAGCCGTTTGATAAAGTGGAAGCCCCCGCATTCCTCTCGGATATCTTGAAGCAAGCCGGCCCCGAATTCGCCGTAGCCCTAGGCCTCGCCCTCCACGAACTCGAAGAAGTGTAAATGTTCGAGGTGCAACATCGAACATGGGTATAAGTTGTTTTGTAGTTATTTCTGTGGTGATAGAATAGAGCTAGCTATGGATATTCCTGGAACACCAGTTGGGTCGGGGGGGATACGTACTTCTTTCATCCCCAAAACAAGCCTTTCGGCGCGACCTCCTCGGAAGGAGGGTTTGGGATTTTTCACTTTCCTCTCCCTTACTGTGCTCGTAGTCTCACTCTTGGGCTGGCTTGCTGCTTATAGCTACAATTCGCTTGTTGCGAAAAAAGTTAGCGAACTTGAAACATTCCTGACCCGAGCCAGGGAATCATTCGATCCCGCTCTGCTTAAAGTTTTCGAAAATTTGGAAAGGCGCCTTACTACAGCCGAGAATTTGCTCGAGGCCCATAGTTCTGTAGGGAAGCTGTTTGACGTGCTCAACGAGCGCACTCTCAAGAGTGTGCGCTATACATATTTCTCTTACGTCAATAACGGTACAGCCGCGGCGGTTAAGATGAGCGGAGAAGCTATTGATTTCCCTTCAGTCGCTCTTCAGGCCCTTGAATACAGCAAAGATGACAAACTGATCAATCCGATCTTTTCTAATCTTGGCGTTGAGGAAGTTTCTGATACAGCCAATCGCGTTACCTTCGATGTTTCGTTTAACATAGATCCGGCGCTCGTCATGTATACAGAGAGGCAAAGGAGCGCCCTAGAAGGAATATAAAGAAATGAAACTTATCTTACCACTCATATCTCTCGTTGGAGCCGTTATCATATTCTTTGGCCCTACGCGGGGGGCCCTGCAAGCTACGGAACCGCTTGTCACCAAGCGCGCCGATCTGGAAGAGGCACTCCAGAATGCCCAGAAGATCCAGGCCGTGCGGGAGACTCTGCAGGAGCGCTACAATTCCTTCTCTAGTTCCGATCTTACTCGTTTGCATAAGATGGTGCCGTCCCACGTAGATAATGTGCGCTTAGTTATTGACGTCAATGGTATGGCTGAGAGGTACAATATGGTTCTCAAGGATATCGAAATTGGCCAGACTGTTGATGCAATCGAGAATCCGGTATCTGGCACAATTGCGGGAGATACTCCTCAACACTTGGATATCAGATTCACGGTGTCGGGCAACTATGAGTCGCTTCGCCTTTTCTTAGACGATCTTGCCAGGAGCTTGCGTATCGTTGACATTACTGACCTTACTTTCTCTGCCCGCAATGTGGATCTCTACGATTTTTCGATATCATTACGCACCTATTGGCTGCAAGATAAATAGTCACAAGTATGAGTCCCATTAGAAGTCTACCTATATAAAGTCAATACAATATGTTAAAGCAATTAGAATTAATCGTAAGTAACTTCTAACGGGATGAGTAATATCAGAAAAGTTATAATCCTAGTCGTCGTAGTAGTACTCATTGCCGGGGCCGTGTACGTTCTGGGCGGCAAGTCTAGTGACGTGCCGGCAGATGGCTTGGTGAGAGAGAATTTTGACTCGGTTAATTCTGGAGAGAATCAGGAATTCTTGCGTGTACTCAAGAACCTAGAGAATGTTTCTCTAGATGGTTCTATACTTACAACAGAAGCTTTCATGAGTCTGGTTGATTTCAGTTTACAACTTAACCCCGAACCGACGGGCAGGGCTAATCCTTTCCGGCCTATTGATATTACAGAACGAGCTTTAGCTAATTCTCAAAATGCCACCGCAACAACCTCTCCCTGATAACCCCGTTGTGCCGCTTCGTGATCTTAAGGGCAAGAAGATATCGCCTGACATTCTCAAGTATATTCCCCAGGAGTCGGCGGAGTATTACAAGTTTGTTCCTATTGGCATCAAGGATTCAGTAATGGAGGTAGGTATTGTAGACCCAGATAACACCGAGGCCCATAACGCAATCTCTTTTATCGCTGATAAACTTGGTATGCCCTTCAAGCTTTTCCGTATTTCTCCAGACGACTTCCGCTCTATCCTCGATGATTATAAGAACGTGGCAAGCGAGGTTAATAAGGTTCTTGGGGAACTGGATGCGGAGCTATCGGGGGAGGAAGGTTTGCCGGAGGCCATGGTCAAGAGTATAACCGGCGGCGGGGATGATATTGCTCTTGTTGAAGATGCGCCCGTAACTAAGATCGTGGCCGTGATAATTAGACATGCTATTGATGGTAATGCTTCAGACATCCATATTGAACCGGTGGGGGACAAAGTGCGGGTGCGTTTTCGAGTTGATGGCGCGCTTTATACGTCTCTCTATTTGCCGGCTTCTGTCTACGATTCGATAGTTGCGCGCATCAAGATTGTGGCCAGTCTCAAGCTTGATGAGAAGCGCAAACCTCAAGACGGCCGCTTCTCTGCGCCACTCGACGGGCGCAAGGTAGACTTCCGTGTCTCCACATTCCCGGCGTATTATGGTGAGAAGATCGTCATTCGTATTCTTGACGCCGAGAAAGGGGTCAAGAAGATTGACGACTTGGGTTTGTCTGCCGACCATCTCTCTGTCATCAAGAAAACCCTGGTGCGTCCATACGGTTTAATCTTGATTACCGGTCCTACCGGCTCAGGCAAATCAACCACGCTCTATGCAATGCTAAATGAGCTGGATCGCGAGAAGCACAACGTAGTTAGCCTCGAGGACCCTGTTGAATATTCTGTTATTGGTGTCAATCAATCCCAGATCAGACCGGAGATTGGCTATACGTTCGCCAACGGTCTGCGCTCAATTTTGCGTCAAGACCCGGACATGATAATGGTAGGCGAGATCCGTGACAAAGAGACGGCAGAACTTGCTATACAGGCCGCGCTCACCGGTCACTTAGTTTTCTCAACATTACACACTAACAGTGCTATCGGTGTAGTGCCAAGGCTGATTGATATGGGCATTGACCCGTATCTGATTGCACCCACTCTGCGTCTTGCTATTGCCCAGAGGTTGGTTCGGCAACTGTGCGCTGACTCCAAGGATCCGGCCCCCGTAGAGGGCGGGGTGAAGGCCATGGTTGATAAACAATTTGAAGACTTGCCTAAAGAGTTTAGAGAGAAAGTGCCTATTCCAGATGAGGTTTATCATGCCAAGAGCTCTCCTCTTTGCCCCGGGGGGACGAGAGGTCGAATAGCCGTTTTCGAGATGTTCGAGGTAGATAAGGACATGGAGGAGTTGATTCTTAAGGATCCCACCGAACCATCAATCTACAAATTGGCACGTAGCAAAGGGATGTACACAATGAAGGAAGATGCCCTCCTAAAGTCATTCGGTGGTCTTATCCCCTTCGAGGAAGTTAGCAGTTTGTGATCTTGTGTTAGAATTCGCATAAATATGGCAACTCCCAACAAACAATCTGTGCTAATAGTGGAGGATGATCGTTTTTTGCTCGATATGTATGTTATTAAGTTTAGCGAGCGCGGTTTTGGCGTGGCTACTGCCTTTGGGGGACAGGATGCTCTTACCAAGATAGAGAAGAAAGAAGTTACTCCTACGATTGTTTTGCTCGATCTTGTCATGCCTGGGGTGGGAGGGTTTGAGGTTTTGGAGCGAATTAAGAAGGAGAAGCTCTTGCCCAATTCACTCGTTGTAATTCTCTCAAATTTAGGGCAAAAAGAAGACATAGATAGGGGTATGAGTCTGGGCGCGGACGGTTACATTGTTAAGGCAAGTGCCACTCCGACGGAGGTCGTGAATAAAGTGGAAGATATTCTTAAGGACAAGCTGTCCGACTAAGTTTATGTCGTACAAAACCCAACTTGGACAACTTATCGATGCGGTGGGGGAACAGGGAGCATCTGACTTGCATCTTTCGGTTGGCCATAAGCCAACAATTCGTGTATCCGGCGCACTCATTCCCTTAGTCAATCTTCCGGAACTTGCTGCGGTTGATACAGAAGGTTTGCTATTCGAACTTCTTACAGAGGAGAATAAGAAATTGTTCTTATTGAAGAAAGACCTGGACTTCTCTTTTACTGGTCCGTCGGGTCTGCGCTTCAGAGGTAACGCGTTCTATCAACAGAACGTGATTGGTATCGCTCTGCGTCTTATCACTGCCAAGATCAGAAACTTAAATGAACTGAATCTGCCGCCTGTTTTAAGTGATGTTACTCGCCGTAAACAGGGCTTCTTCTTGGTTGTAGGTCCAGTTGGTCAGGGTAAATCAACTACTCTTGCGGCCATGGTCAATCTCATAAACCAAGAGCGGTCTGAGCACGTTATTACCATAGAGGATCCGGTTGAGTACCTGTATCCAGCGGGCAAGTCAATTATTGATCAACGCGAAGTGCGTTTCGATACGGCCGATTTCCACACCGCTCTCAAATCTATGTTCAGACAGGATGTGAATGTGGCTTTGATTGGTGAGATGCGTAACCCAGAGACTATCTCTACGGCAGTAACTGCGGCAGAGACGGGCCATCTTATCTTCTCAACCCTGCACACCAATAATGCCTCGCAGACCATAGATCGCATCATAGATTCATTCCCGGGGACGCAACAATCACAGATCAAGGTGCAATTGGCGGGGAGCTTGATCGGAGTATTTTCCCAGCGTCTACTGCCGAGAATATCCGGGGGGCTCATCCCAGTTTATGAGTTACTACTCAACAATTCTGCTGTATCGAACCTAATCAGAGAAGGCCGTACACACGAGCTTAATATGGTTCTGGAGACGGGTTCAGAGTCCGGCATGATAGATATGAATCATTCCATTGCGACACTTGTACGAGCTGGTGAGATAACCCAGGAGGACGCCTTCAAGTACACCCTCGACCCAGAATCTCTCCAGCGACTACTGTGACATATTTAAATGTTTAAAAATGCTATTTTTTTACAAAGCGGTCAGTAAGGACGGGAAGGATTCAGAGGGAAGTATAGAATCAAGTAGTATTGATAGTGCTATTTCTCTTTTGCAGAAACGTGACTTGGTAATTGTGGATATTAAACCAGTTGAGGATAAATCGGCGAGCACGCATCGGTTCCCGTTTACTGGAGGGGTCAAGATGAAGGACGTTGTCATCCTGTCACAGCAACTCTCAACTCTAATTGGAGCCAATGTTCCTATCCTTACGACATTCAGATTGCTTGCCTCAGAGACAGAGAGCAAGTCCTTGCAGGCAAAACTTACGCAGATCGTGGACGATATCCAAGGTGGTGTGTCTGTGTCGACCGCAATGGCCAAGCATCCAGAGGTGTTCTCCACTTTCTATGTCAGTTTGGTGAAGGCGTCTGAAGAATCCGGCAAAATGCCGGAAACATTCAAGTTTCTTGCCGAGTATCTTGAGCGTTCATACCAACTTGTGCAGAAGGCCAAAAACGCACTGGTCTACCCCATATTCGTTATTGTTGTCTTCACCATGGTTATGGTGCTCATGCTTGTGATGGTGATTCCCCAGCTTACAGGAATTTTACTTGAATCGGGCCAGGAGATTCCTCTCTTTACTCGCATGATAATTGGCACAAGCGACTTCTTTGTAAATTACGGGGTAATTCTCCTCTTTTTGGTTATTGTCCTTGGTATAGTGCTCTGGCGCTACAGCAAGACCGCGGGCGGCAAGTATTCGATTGATCGTTTCAAGCTCTCTATTCCTTATGTGGGCACTTTGTATAAGAAGATGTATTTGTCACGTATATCGGATAACATGAACATGATGCTTGAAAGCGGTATCCCCGTGATACGCTCAATGGAAGTGACAGCTGATGTCGTAGGGAATGAAGTTTACAAGAAGATATTGCTTGAGGCGGCAGATACGGTGAAGTCGGGAAGTGCTCTATCTGACGTTTTCGCCTATTACAGCGAGTTCCCTTCGATTGTGGCTCAGATGACCAGAATTGGCGAGGAAACGGGCAAAATGGACTATGTCTTGAAGACTCTTTCACGTTTCTACAGCAGGGAAGTTGAGAGTACGATTGATCTCCTGGTTGGCCTTATTGAGCCAATTTTGATCGTTGTTCTCGGTCTTGGCGTCGCCACTCTCTTGGCGGGGATATTGTTGCCTATATACAGTCTAACGGGGGCTCTGTAGCTCACTTATCCACACTAGGGCCAGATTTATAGCCATATCACCTATATAATAGGGTAAACAAGTCGAAAGTTATTAAAAGTTTTATTAGCCCAAATGTTAAAGAGAAATAAAGCAAAGAGAAATAGTGGGTTCACACTGATCGAGCTTCTGGTGGTCATCGCGATCATCGGTATTCTCTCTTCAGTAGTGCTCGCTTCGCTCAATACGGCAAGGAAAAAGGCAAGGGATGCAAGGCGTATTTCAGACATCAAGCAGCTTCAGCTTGCGCTTGAACTGAATGCCGACGATAATAGCGGTAACTATGCAGCTGCATTGGCCGATCTGGCTCCAGACTACATTTCCATAGTCCCGAGCGATCCATCAGACCAGAGTGCATATAGTTTCGCAAGTGACGGTACAGAGTACCACCTCGGTGCTACCCTGGAGGATGCCAACAACCTTCCGGACAACGATGCGAACTGCGATTCCGCGGACAACACTCCTGGGACCTGCTTCTCGGCTGTACCTCTTGCCAACGGCACGCCATTCGATGGTTCTGCCGCCACGCTATACGACCAGAAGGACTGACCCGACTTCGCAAATAAAAAAGACCCGCTTTGGTGGGTCTTTTTTATTTGCTTCGCTGGGCCCCAGGCCCAAGACGAAGGAAGTTGGTCGCCCCGCGAAGCTTTAGCGAAGTGGGGTAGGTTCAAAGAAGTGCGCTATACTAGTGGAATGCATTATGTTTATGTTCTGAGTAACGGACCAAAAAGGAGATATGTTGGCGAAACTGCAAATCTAAAGAGAAGATTTCTAGAGCATAATGGAAATCAAAATATATCCACTAAAAACCGTGGTGAGCACGAATTACTTTGGTATGCCGCTTTTATATCTAAGGAATTGGCCTGTGACTTTGAACGATATCTTAAATCTAGCTCTGGGCATGCCTTTGCAAACAGGCATTTTATGCGGAATTAATAAGATGATTATACTTTTCACTGTTATTTTGGGTCTTATTGTTGGAAGTTTCTTGAATGTCTTGATTTTGCGATTGGGGACTGGACGGTCTATTGCAAGTGGTCGCTCGCAGTGCCTTTCTTGTAATCACAAACTTGCCTGGCATGATCTGGTTCCAGTTTTTAGTTTTGCGTTAAGTAAAGGCAGGTGCAGATACTGCGGCTCACGGATTTCTTTTCAGTATCCAATTGTCGAGCTTTTTACGGCAATTTTATTTGGCCTGCTAACCGCCCAACAATTTGCTATTACTTATTACTTGATTGCGAGTATTTTGATAGCCATACTTGTTTATGATCTGCGACACAAAATTATTCCTGACCAGCTTGTTTATATATTTATCATCCTCTCCGGCTTAGCCGGCCGGCACTGGCTATATGGCCTTTATGCTTTCGCCTTCTTCGCTCTGCTGTGGTTTGTCTCGAGAGGTAAGTGGATGGGTTTCGGCGATGCCAAGCTTGCCCTCGGGATGGGTTTCTTGCTTGGCATAAGTGTTGTGTCGGCGCTCTTCGTCGCCTTCTGGGCTGGGGCAATAGTGGGTATATGTTTGTTGTTGCTCTCAAGCAAAAAAGTTACACTTAAGAGCGAGATCCCCTTTGCCCCCTTCCTTATATTTGGCACATTTATGTCTTTATTTTTAAATCTGAATTTGTTTTGAACCTAAAACCTAAAACCTATCACCTAAAACCTGCCCGAGGCTTTACCGTTATTGAGCTTCTTGTTTCAACCGGCATAATCATTGTCATCATGGGTCTTGTATTCGTGGGCTACCCACGCTTCAAGGCAAGGTCTAGCTTGGCAGCGCTCGCGCGCGAGGTTGGACTCCTTGTGCGCGAAGCACAGGTCTATGGCCTTGCCGTTAAGGAATTCCCTGTGCGGGATGCGGAATTCCCACCTTATGGTGTCCATATTTCAGCCGATAAACCCAAGGAGATTATTCTTTTCGGAGATATTGTGGGCGCGCTTACGGGGGACGAGGGAGATGGCATCTACCAAAGCGGGGATGGTTGCGGCAGTGCGAACACAGAATGCATAAGGCGCATAACGATCGCTGGACCCGAATTTGTGGAGCGTATCTGCGTTAATCCCGGAGGTGGCCAAAGCCAGCAAGAACCTGTCGAGCTTTGCGATATAACGGAGCTCAACATTAGTTTCAGGCGGCCAGATCCGGAGGCCTCAATAATTGTGTCGGATTCCGCGGTCAAATATAACGGAGCCAAAATATATCTGCGTTCGACTAAAGATACGAGAGAGGAACGAGTTGTCAGAGTTTGGATAACTGGTCAAATAAGTATCCCCTAACTCAAAGTGCAAAACGCAAAACGCAAAACTTATGGATTCACGCTCATCGAACTTCTGGTAGCGATTTCACTTTTTTCAGTTGTGATTATTGTGGCCGTGGGGGCGCTACTGAACTTGGCAAGGGCAGCTGATAGATCGCATGCCATACTTACTGCGATACACAATCTCGACTTCGCTATGGAACAGATGTCTCGTACGCTTAGGGTAGGTGGAAGTTACTACTGTTCGAACGGCGTGCATCCTCTGTCCAAGACTACAAAGGATTGCACGTGGAAGCAGGGCAAGATAGCCCTTTCGTTCACAGATAAAGATGAGAGGCGTCTGGTTTACAAACTTAATATTTCCAAGGGAGCGCTAGAACGAGAGAATTTGTCGGAAGTACCACATAGATCATTCAGTATTACCGCCCCGGAAATCTTTATAGAGAGTCTCGTATTTAATGTATTTGGTTCAAGTCCGCAGGATGCGCAGCAACCCCGAGTTATGATTCGCATCAAGGGCAGGACGATTATTCCTGGAATGAGAGATGAGGATCAAGTGCCGTTTGATCTGCAAACTACTATCAGTCAACGTGATCCAGATTTTTAACATCGAAATGTCTAAATATCTAAATATCCAAATATCTAAATATCAACAAGGCTTTACCTTGCTCGAAACTTTAGTGGCTCTGGCCATTATGATGATTGCGATCGCAAGCGCCTTCGGTTTGGCGCCGGAGGGGCTAGTGGGGGCGCGCTTTGCCAAGAACCAAACTGCCGCCACTTACCTTGCTCAAGAAGGCCTTGAGATTGTTCACAATATGCGCGATAGCGCCATGTTTTTTGCCCCGAATCTAGCCAATCCAGATAACTGGCTAATAAATATTTCTGGGTGCATCGGCCGCAAATGTGTTGTCAATCCAGTAGAAGAGAAGCTAGAAGTCTGTGGCAGTTCCTGTCCGCCTCTCCAGTCTGTCCAGACTCTTGACGGGGGGCTCGCTTATGGGAATGGACTAATCTTTGCCAGTGATTCCACCGTGCAGAACACTATCTTCACCAGAGAGATAACAGTGACAAAGGTTAGGAACGAGATAATCGGTCGTGACGACACAGAGGCTGTTATAACAGTGAAGGTCTCCTGGAAGGAGGGTCGTGTCACAAAGGTTACCGAAATAAGCGAAACATTATTTGATTGGTGGACATTCACCAAGTAAACTTAAAATGCAAAGCTCAAAAGTCAAAATTAAGAAGAGTATGAGAGGCTTTGCTCTACTGATCGCAGTGGTGATATCGACGATTATTCTGACTATCGGCATTTCGATTGTGAATACGGCCCTTAAGGAAGTCGTGCTTGCTTCGACCGTACGAAATTCCCTTACTAGTTTCTATGCTGCAGATTCTGGAGCAGAGTGTGTCCTTTATTGGGATAATGTGCGCGGGAATTTCACTAAAGCAAGCGCGTTTATCCCAGCCCCCCCTGGTCCTGTAATTGCTCCTATGGCCATAGAATGTATGGGGATAACCGTATCTAATATCATCAAAGGCCCGCACGTCGAATTGTGGTTAAGGGACGAGAATAATCTGGGTGACGAGTGTGTCTTCGTAACCATAGACGCCTCTGCTAACAGTAGCGACTTGCTCGACATTCTAATCGATTCATGGGGATTCAATACCTGTGACACTAAGAGTACCCGAAGAGTGGATCGAGCATTGCAGTTAAAATACATCCGACAAAGATAATCCCGCCATAGACGGATAAATGCTAAAATAGGTGGGTGACTAAGCAAGAGGCAGGGAAGCGCATAGCGAGTCTCACTAAAGCGATCAATCATCATCGCTATCTTTATCACGTCCTAGATAAACAAGAAATTTCTGACGCGGCACTTGATTCGCTCAAACACGAGCTCAAATTGCTCGAGCGGGAGTATCCAAACTTAGTGCAACCGGATAGTCCCAGCTTGCGAGTCGGCGGGGAGCCCTTACCGTACTTCAAAAAGGTTACGCATAAAGTGCACCAGTGGTCATTCGACGACGCATTCACCCCAGAGGAAATACGCGCCTGGGAAACTCGCAATCTCAAGATCCTTTTTCCGAAGGGTTACCCTTCGGAGAGAATTGAATATGTGTGTGAATTGAAAATAGATGGCTTCAAAATAGTGCTCACATATGAGAAGGGCGTGCTCGTAAATGCCGCAACTAGAGGGGATGGGAAAATTGGTGAGGATGTGACAGAGAATGTCAAAACAATCGAATCTATTCCGCTATCACTCGAGAGGCCGGTTGATATTGTGGTAGAGGGCGAAATTTGGCTTTCCAAAAAAGAATTAGTGCGTATTAATAAAGAGCAAGAGAGTAAGGGCTTGCCACTGTATGCCAATCCCCGTAACTTGGCAGCCGGAGCCATCAGGCAACTTGATCCCAAAGTAGTTGCCTCCCGTAAACTAGACAGCTTCATTTATGATATCGCGCAGCTTGCCCCACTTCGCCAAGGCTACGCGAGGCAAGTTATCCCAGAAACTCAGGAGGAGGAGTTAGAGTTTCTGGGACAACTTGGTTTCAAAGTTAATCCGCATTACAAGAAGGTTGCTGATATAGAGGGCGTGATTAAATATTGGGAGGAGTGGCAGAAGAACAAAGATAAAGAAGCTTATTTGATAGATGGGGTGGCGGTGAAAGTTAACGAGCGAGATTTACAAGAGAAGTTGGGTTACACCGGAAAATCGCCCAGATTCGCCATCGCCTTCAAGTTCCCGGCCGAGCAAGTTACTACGGTAGTAGAAGACATACAGGTGCAGGTAGGCAGGACTGGCACGCTCACTCCTGTGGCGCATCTCAAGCCTGTGCTCGTAGCCGGCAGCACCGTGGCTCGCGCCACGCTGCATAACGAAGATGAGATTAAGAGATTAGATGTGCGTGTGGGAGATACTGTGATCTTGCAAAAGGCCGGCGATGTAATCCCAGACGTTGTGCAAGTGCTCACAGAACTGCGGCCCAAAAATTCGCGAGCGTATATTTTTCCAATCAAGTGTCCGGTGTGCGGCGCTGTAGTGAAGCGCAATCAGGACAAAGCCGCGCATAAGTGCACTAACCCTAAGTGTCCAGCCCGTGATCTGCGCAGGTTCTATCACTTTGTCTCAAGGAGAGCTATGGACATTGACGGCCTGGGACCAAAAATAATTGACTTGCTTGTTGAAAATAACTTGTTGGCAGACTTCGCTGATATTTACGAACTTGAGCAAGGTGATATAGAGAGTCTGCCACGCATGGGCGAGCTTAGTGCCAAGAACTTGGTACAGGCAATAGACAAGTCTCGCGATGCAACACTGGCAAGGTTTGTATTTGCGTTGGGAATAGCTCAAGTGGGAGAAGAAACGGCAATTGATCTTGCTGGTCAATTCGGTTCGATTGACAAACTAATGCGAGCAAGCGCAGAAAGTTTGAGAGAAATAGAAGGAGTAGGGGACGTAGTAGCCAGAGAAATAGAAGATTACTTCGCCGATAAGAAGAATGTAGCGCTAATTCAGAAGTTATTGACCCATATTCGAATCCAAAAATCTCCTGCTTCGCCGAGGCTACGCAGGACAAGCAAGCTTGAAGGTAAAAAGTTTGTGATTACGGGGACACTCGAAGGCATGAGTCGCGACGAAGCAAAAGATAAAATTCGTGAACTGGGCGGAGATGTCTCAAGTGCTGTGTCCAAAGAAACAGATTATGTGGTGGCTGGGACCGAACCTGGGAGTAAGTATGAGAAAGCCCAAGAGTTAGGTGTTAGAATATTAAGTGAGACAGAGTTTTTTAAATTGATTAAGTAAACATAGCGGTTACCGCTACAAAAATTTGAAAGCACTTGATCCAGAAAGGAAGCCAATTGCGTATTCAGGGCCACGTTTCTTACGGGATATATGGGAATACCTTGGCCCAAACAAAAAAAGTTTTGTGGTGGGTTCGCTTGCGAGATTTCTGAGTGATATCATCTGGCTTTATCCCGCAGTCGCGCTAGGCAGAATTGTAGATTTTCTTGCCGACTATCATCCTGGAGACTCGCTAGATTTCGTGTGGATTGAGTTTGCGTTACTCTGCATTGCTTCAATCGGCAACCCAATTCTGAGAAATTACGGTAAGGCATTAATTTTTCGCGCGTCGATCCGTTCTAATCAGGCACTAAGACTGGCAGCGGCTAATCACTTGATGAGATTGGGTGCAGATTGGCACGAGGGAGAGCCAAGCGGCGGAAAGTTTCAGCGATTGAATACCGCCGCAGAGTCGTTGGGTGTAGTCTACAGTCACTGGGTCAATAACATTATAGAGATTTGTGTCAACCTAGTAGGTGTTCCAGTGGTCCTGCTTAGTCTGGACAGAACAGTCGGTTACTCGTCTGTGCTGTTTGTTGTTATCTACATACTGGTTCAACTCAAGTTCACTAAAGTCATAGCGAATATACAACATACAGTAAATCTAGCGAGTGAAGAAGCCGCTGGCCATCTATTTGAAGCGATATTTAATGTCCGGACTACTAGAGTTTTAGGAGCAATAAGTAAGGTTATGTCTACTGTCTCGGAGTCGATTCGCAGTTTTGTAGACAGAGTGGCTTTCCGGATTGGTAAGGCGCGAACGCAAGTAGCCATCTTGAATTTATATTTCCAGGTATATAGGGTGCTCATGTACGCATTTGCAATAAATGCAATAATTGACGGAAAATACGAGGTGGGTTTTTTGATTGTTCTAACGACATACCTGCAGAAATTGTGGGAGTCCACGGATGAGCTAGGAATGTCTTATCAGGAATTGACCGTAGCAAAGTACGGTCTGGCTCGCGTCAGAGAACTATTCGATACACCTATAATGTTACTCAGCGAGGACGGGAAAGTTAAGTTGTCACGTGACTGGCAGAGATTGAATATTGAGCGGCTGTCGTTTCAGTATGGGAATAACGAAGTGCTTAGTGACATCTCTTTTTCTATTAAGCGCGGTGAGAAAGTGGGGATTGTGGGGCTCTCTGGCGCTGGGAAGTCAACACTTTTCAAATTACTATTGAAAGAATATGAAGATTATCGTGGTGAGATAAAGTTTGATGATCTGTCACTTCGCGAAGTCAGTCCCAAAGATTACTACTCCCACACCGCAGTAGTTCTGCAGGAAACAGAAGTATTTAACTTCTCGCTCAAAGATAACATCACGATAGGCCGTGAGAAGTTTAGCCAGGGTGCATTTAATCGAGCCCTTGAGATCTCGCATGTCACTGATTTCTTGCACAAGTTGCCCCAAGGTGTGGATACTCTTATTGGTGAGAAGGGAGTTAAACTTTCTGGTGGGGAGAAGCAGAGGTTGGGTATTGCCAGAGCTGTGTACAAGGAGCCAGAACTCTTGCTCCTAGATGAGGCTACATCGCATCTTGATATCGAAAGCGAAAAAAGCATTCAGGATTCGCTGCACAAGTTCTTCGAATCAGTCACAGCAGTTGTCATTGCCCACAGACTAACGACGATCAAAGAGATGGATAGGATTATAGTAATAGAAAACGGCAAGATAAAAGAGTCGGGCAGCTTCTCGGGGCTAATGCGAAGGCCCGGAGGCCGCTTCAAGGAACTCTGGAAGAAGCAGAAGATATAGGCTATTATGGGGCATGCTTAGTATTGAGGAATTACGGAATTTGGCTTCTTTGGCTCGCATTGCGATGCCGGATAATGAGCTTGAGGAACTGCGTAGTCAACTCGATGAGATTATTGGGTTTGTGGGGGAGGTGCAAAAAGCAGACACCACTTCGCTAAAGCTACGCGGTGCAAGTACGAGTAGTGTGGGGGAGGTTGCCCTGCCTGAATTGCGGAATGTTTTCCGAGACGATGGCGTGCCGCATGAGACGGGTAAGTTTACTCGTGATATTGTTGCTAATTTTCCGGATAGCAAAGACGGATATTTGCGGGTGAAGAAAATATTAGAGAAGTAGAGATAATGAACAATGAGATAATTTGCAATTTGCAAACAATGATTCAATGAGTGAAATTAACTTAAAACAACTCACAATCAAGAAGGCTCGCGAAAGCATGGAGAAAGGGGAGTACTCTGCCGAGGAGATCACACGCTCTTACCTGGAGAATATTAAGGCGAAGAATCCAGAACTTAATGCTTACTTGGCTGTTTTTGACGATGCTATTGATGCGGCTCGAGAAGTAGATGAGAAGCGAAAGAAGGGAGAGAAGTTGGGGGCACTGGCGGGAATCCCGATTGCTATTAAAGACGTGATTATGGTTAAGGGACGGGAAGTTACGGGGGCTTCGAAAATCTTGAAGGGGCACAGAGCTACTTATGATGCTACTGTGATTAGCAAACTGCGCGAAGCGGGAGCGATTATGTTGGGAATGACGAATTGCGATGAATTTGCCATGGGTGCTTCCGGCGAGAACTCGGCTTACGGCCCAACCAAGAATCCCCTCAACACAAGTAAAGTGCCCGGTGGTTCTTCGTCTGGATCGGCTGCGGCGGTCGCAGGTGATCTGGCACTAACTGCACTTGGGTCTGAAACCGGCGGCTCGGTGCGTCAGCCTGCTGCCTTCACGGGATTAGTAGGACTTAAGCCTACTTATGGCGCAGTGTCGCGCTACGGCCTGCTTGCGCTCTGCTCGAGCTTCGATCAAATTGCGCCCTTTGGAAAAACAGTGGCTGATGCAGAGGCAGTGTTCAATGTCATTGCTGGTCAAGATCCTTTGGACTCGACCAGTATCTCAAAACTCAAAACGCCCATATCAAGTAATTTGGCAAAACCAAAGCTTAAAACTGTAATCGGGGTGCCTAGTGATTTGCCGCTTGAGGGGTGTGATCCACACGTGATTGCAAATTTCAAATTGCAAATTGAGAAATTGCGCGAGTTGGGTTATGAGATACGCGATATTACACTACCAAATCTCAAATACGCAATTCCCGTTTATTACATAATCTTGCCCGCCGAAGCTTCGGCAAACTTGGCGCGCTACGACGGCGTACGCTACGGGGCTCACAAAGATGGGGCGAATTTGCTGGAAGATTATATGAAGACTAAGGGTGAAGGTTATGGCAAAGAAGTGCGACGCAGGATTATCTTGGGCACTTATGTTTTATCTGCCGGCTATTACGATGCTTACTATTATCAAGCTATGCGCGTGCGCGAGCTCATGAAGCAAGACTTTGCTCGCGCTTTTGGAGAAGTTGACGCCATCGTCACGCCCACCACGGCAGGCCCTGCGTTTGAGCTCGGCACCAAGAGCAAACGCAGTCCCATCGAAATGTATCTCGAGGATATTTTTACAGCACCCGCGAATATTGTGGGAATGCCGGCTATCGCAGTGCCTGAGAACCTGCAAATAATCGCGCCCCATCAAAGAGAGGACGTACTCTTTGAGATTGGAAAGAAGTTCCTAAACGAATAATTTGGGAGTAGAATTAGACAAGCATAATTATGTCGCCAGATACATTACCATCGCCCTCTATTGGGGAATTGGGACACACCAGTTGGAGTGAGCCGTTCATTCAGTTTTTCTCAGGTGCGCCGGAATATTTCCAGGGTCTTGAGCATAATGCTGCATTTATGAATCTTTTGTATTTCCTTTGGGCTCTATTCGTAGTGCTGGCAGGTTGCATAATTTATCTTGCAATAAGGGCAATGCAGTTGCAGGCGGCTGAATACAGGGCCTACTACGAGAAGGCGAGCGCGCCCCAGGAGACAGGCTCTGTTTCTAAGAAATATTCACTTGCATGGCAAGAAATAGTAGGTCATATCAAGAGCGAATCTGATGCGGATTGGAAGATCGCCATTCTGGAGGCTGACAGCATTCTCTCGGCACTCCTAGAGGATCTAGGTTATCCGGGTGATAACTTGGGCGAGCGTCTTAAGAGTGTACCCAAGGGGGAGATTCTCTCACTGGATGCGGCTTGGACAGCTCACAAGATGCGCAATAGAATCGCCCACGAGGGCCAGAGCTTCAAGATCTCCAGGAGAGAACTGGGGGAAACACTCGCGCAATTTGAGATTGTTTTTCGCGAGTTTAACTATATTTAGTTAACTTGTGCTTGCATTGAGCGAGCAAAGCGAGTCGAAATGTCGCGGGGTCTGGTAACGCTCCAGATCCTCAAGGTTATGAGCCTTGCGAGGTACTTTTCCTCCACCCCGCGTGTAGGTGATAATTGTACTTCATTTTAACTATTTTGCAAATCTGTACCTGTGGATAATTGGCGATAGTAATGTACTGTCACATGGTAAGATATAGCTGTGCCTATATACAGGAGAGTAAACAAATCCTTTTTTAAAAAATGGTCTGCAAGCATGGCCTATGTTCTTGGCCTATTTGCCGCGGATGGAACTATGATAGCAAACAATAGGGGAGCCCATTTTATTGAATTTCACCTTACTGACAGAGAGATTCTAGTAAAGGTTAGAAAAGTACTAAAGGCGGACCATAAAATTGCTATAAGAGACAGGGGGAATCCGAACTATAAGTTGGGATACCGTTTGCAGATTGGAAGTAAAGAAATGTTTGAGGATTTGATTAGGCTTGGTTTTACCCCCAATAAGAGCCTAGTACTCAAAATGCCAGATGTCCCAACTCAATATTTTAGGCATTTCGTACGCGGATATTTTGATGGTGATGGGTGTGTTTATTTTCGCAAACATTATGCAAAAGATAGGAGTAGGATGAAATGGTCATTTACTTCAAGATTTACTTGCGGTAGCAAGACGTTTCTAGAAGATTTGTGGCGCATGCTCAAGGGTCATGTGCACAAGGGTGGGTTGTATGCTAAAAGTAAGAACAGCGGATTTGAGCTTGTTTTTAGCCACCACGACAGTCTTGCTTTATTCAAATTTATGTATAATAATCTCGATACTGATCTGTACTTGGTCCGAAAACATCGCCTATTTAGCAAGGCACTTAAGACTTTGTATGGTTACGTGGGGGCGTAGCTCAGCTGGTTAGAGCGCCACTCTGTCACAGTGGAGGCCGTGGGTTCAAGTCCCATCGCTCCCGCACGTACGAAAAGAAAGGGCCGACGTAGCTCAGGTGGTTAGAGCGGACGTTTCATAAGCGTCAGGTCGTTGGTTCGAGTCCAACCGTCGGCATAAAATTTACCTTACTCAATCAGCTTTTTGTTTACCTTTCGAATCCAGTTCGGATCTTGAGAATTAAGTTTCTCCAAAAGCTCTTTCTTGCTGGGGTCATGCTTCAAAATATAATCTCGAGTAATCTTGTATCGACGCATCCTATAACGAATGCCCCATATCGCCACAAAAACTACAATCGGGATAATTATCAAAAAATAACCCATAGCTTAATTTAGCAAGTTGATAATGATATTTGATTCTTGAGCCGATGGCCAGAATTGAACTGGCGACCCCGTCCTTACCATGGACGTGCTCTACCAACTGAGCTACATCGGCACCACTTCGCTCTCTCGAGCTTCGCGGCGCAAGCTTACTATATAGCAAACATTCAATATTCTCAATGCTTGTGTATAATAGCCATATGGCAGAGAGGGAGGCAGAGCACAAGAATTTGTTTTCTTACACGGTTCCGATTTGGGTGCTACTTTTCGTTGTGCTTGCAAGCATTGGTGCAGCGGCTTGGAGCCTCACCCATCTGCGCAATCCTGTTTACAATTACGAACTCGAGGCACCACTTGCCGACAGTCCCGGCAAGATCGCCCTCGCTTACGGTTCGTCGCCCGCACTGGCCGAGCCCGATTTCTTCGCATCTGTAGAGCGACAATTCATTGCAGAAGAAGTGAGCTTCGTTTCTACTGACCTGGCTGACATGAAAGTGTCGGTTTATAAAGACGGGAAGTTAGTGAAAGAGGTGCCCATTCTCTCCAAGGGTCGTGAAGGCTCTTGGTGGGAGACGCCGGCCGGCCTGTATAAAATAGAAAGTAAAGAGCCTAGCCACTATTCCTCCTTCGGCCATGTCTACCAACCCTGGAGTATGGCCTTCCAGGGAAACTTCTTTATACACGGCTGGCCACACTACGAAGATGGTTCACCAGTCGCCGCTGGTTACTCGGGTGGATGTGTGCGCTTGTCTACCGAGGATGCAAAGGCAGTGTACGACCTTGTGGAAGTGGGCATGCCGGTGCTCGTATTCGAGCGCGACTATGCCCCTGATGGCGCGGGTTTCGAATCCAAGCAGCCCACATTTGCCCCCGATAATTATCTCGTGGCTGACCTGTCCAGCAATTTCGTTTTTGCAAGACGCGCCCCGCAGAAGGAGGCGCCGATCGCATCTATCACCAAACTTATGACCGCACTTGTGGCCGCCGAATACATCAATCTTGATGCTGACATAACAATCACCTCGTCCATGCTTGCCACAACCTCTGTGCCGCGCTTAGTTGCCGGCACTAGGGTGAGCGCATATCAACTACTCTATCTGCTCTTGCTTGAATCATCTAACGAGGCGGCAGAAGCCTACGCGCGCCACGTGGGCAGGAACTACTTCGTAAGTCTGATGAACAAGAAGGCTGCTGCTATAGGCATGTCGCATACTCACTTTGTGGATCCGTCTGGTGCCGACGAGGGCAATGTCTCAACCACAGAAGATCTCTTTGCTTTGGCTAAATATATCTCCAACAACAGGAGCTTCGTGCTCGGTATTAGTTCGGGCAGAATCCAGACAAGTGCGTATGGCGAGTCGCAATTCAAGAATCTGAAGAACTTCAACGACTTCGCTGGCACAGCTACGTTTGCCGGAGGCAAGGTGGGTAAGACTATAGCTGCAGGAGAAACTGGCCTATATCTCTTCGACATAACTATCGGCGAGAGCAAACGCCGTATCGCGGTAATCCTACTCGGCTCACAAGACCGCAAGAAAGACGCCCAAGAACTACTAGACTTCGTCCGCGAGAACTTCCAATAGTCTCAGTCTTAGGATATATTAGTCGCAAGCCACCTTAGCTCAGTTGGTAGAGCATCCGCATCGTAAGCGGAGGGTCCCCAGTTCAAATCTGGGAGGTGGCTCAATAATGAACCAGCCGAAACGACAGCGTCCTTTCATTATTGCCAATGACATTTCCTTTGAAGTAGGGAGCGGTGTTTCTGTCTTCAAAAATCTCTCGCTGAGCTTGAGCGGTGAGAAAACGGGGTTGGTAGGTAGAAACGGAGTAGGGAAAACGACCCTTCTGCGGATTCTCGAGGGAGAACTTGAACCGACCGAAGGTAAAGTCCAAAGAGCCGGCGTTATAGCGTATCTTCCGCAGGATTATCAGCTTGATCTCAGCCAAACTGTTGCGGAGGTACTAGACGCAAAGAACGCGCAAGAATTAAATATGCAAAACTTAGGTCCTGGCAGGCAGTTAAGTAGCTTGAGCGGTGGGGAGCGGGCGCGAATAGCCTTGGCCAAACTACTTCTTTCGGATCCTGACTTTATTATCTTGGATGAACCGACGAATAATTTGGACCACAGTTCGCGCGAAGATATTTATAACTTGGTTAGGAATTGGAAGGGTGGCTTGTTGGTAGTCAGTCACGATAGAGATCTCTTGAACCTGATGGACCAAATCCTCGAACTCTCAAAGCAAGGGTTGAAGACATATGGCGGGAACCATGAGAGTTACAAGAAGCAGAAGGAGGTTGAAAGCGAGGCGGCCAAGAAGCAGCTCGTAAACGCCAAAAAGGAATTGAAAAAGACAAAGAAGCAAGCGCAAAAGACGAAAGAAAAGCAGCAGAAACGTTCAAGTCAGGGGAAGAAGATGCGAGACAAAATAGGTTTGCCCAAGATTATCCTAGGCATGATGAAAGAGGCCAGCCAAACTACCTCGGCTCGGCTCCAAGCACTACACAAAGAGAGAGTTGAAGGAGCCGCAAGCAATGTAGAACGAGCCAAGGAGAGAATTTCGCCAGAGAATCAGATACATGTTGATTTATCTGGCACGGTCGTTCCTGCGGGTAAATTAATTATTGAGATGAAAAATGTCAGTTTTTCTTATGAAGGTGGCAAGAACTTATTCCAGGGATTTAACCTCAAACTCCATGGACCTGTTCGGGTAGCCCTTAATGGCCCAAACGGTTCTGGAAAAACAACCCTAATTAGACTTATGTTGGATGAAATTAGGCCATCAGACGGTGAGATTTCCTTGGGTGTAGATAAATTTGCTTATCTGGACCAAGGCGCGGCTATTTTGAGTCAAGATAAAACCTTAATTGAAAATCTAAAAAGTGTTTCGGGGCTTGAGGATGCTGCTGCCAGAAAATGGCTAGGAAGATTCTTGTTTCCAGATCAAGATGTATTCAAAAAGGTGGGCGCGCTTAGTGGTGGCGAACGAATGCGCGCTGCCTTGGCGTGCGTTCTTGCCGGTGACGAGCCACCGAACCTGTTGGTTCTTGACGAGCCGACTAATAACCTAGATCTCGATAGTATTGAACAGATAGAGAGCGTCTTATTGAACTTTCGTGGAGCTCTAATAGTGATATCGCACGATAAAAGTTTCCTCAAGAACATAGGAATAAAAGACGAGGTGAATTTGCTATAATGCAAAGATGGCAGATTCGGATAATAAGCAGAAAATAGAGAGTGAGATCAAGGATATAGAGGCGGCTATGGCCGATGCTTCTTTTTGGCAGAACAAGCCTTTGGCTCAAGAGAGGGTTAAGCGATTGGGGGAACTTAAAAGTGAGCTTCTTGGGGTGGGGAAGTATGACAAGGGGGATTGTATTGTGACTATTTTCTCAGGCGCAGGGGGAGATGATGCAGAAGACTTTTCAAGAATGTTATATGAAATGTATCAAAAGTACTGCGCGCGGGTTGGATTTGGCTGGATGGAACTGCACGCTAATATGAACGATCACGGCGGATATCGCAATGTGACGGTGGAGATAAGTGGACGCGTACCCTTCGACTCCGATCAGGGTAAGGTTGGCCCTTATGCTATACTTAAGAATGAGTCGGGGGTGCATAGACTAGTTCGGGTTAGTCCCTTCAACGCCAAGAACTTGCGTCACACAAGTTTTAGTTTGGTTGAAGTGATCCCTAAGTTAAGTAAGACCGAGCAAGTGGCGATACCCGAAAGTGAACTTAAGATCGAGTTCGCGCGCGCCGGTGGCCCTGGGGGGCAGAATGTGAATAAGCGTGAGAGTGCCGTGCGCATAGTCCACACCCCCACAAATTTATCAGCCCACTCATCAAGTCAGCGCAGTCAGTTGGCAAACAGAGAGAAGGCGTTAGAAATTTTGACAGGCAAATTATTTAAATTGCGCGAAGAAGAAAGAAAGAAAAAAGAGATGGGGATGTATATATCTAAAACTACAGAAATAGAATGGGGAAATCAGATCAGATCATATGTTCTACACCCATACAAGATGGTCAAAGATCACAGAACAAATTATGAGACAAGCAATGTTGATAAAGTTTTGAATGGCGAAATTGAAGAATTTATCGAAGCCGAGCGTAACTTATAAGATATGCTTAAATTCGACAAAGTATCTAAAATTTATGCAGATAACTCGATTGCGCTAGCTGACGTCAGTTTCTCTGTGGCAGGCGGGGAATTCATTTCTGTTGTGGGACATTCCGGAGCTGGCAAGACTACTCTCATGAAGATGATACTGGCCGAGGAGCACCCGAGCGAAGGGGAAGTGCTCTTCGAGAATGTGAACATTCACAAACTTCGTCGCGACCGGATTCCAGAATTCAGACGCAGAATTGGCACAGTTTTCCAAGATTTTAGACTCTTGCCCAATAAGACTGCCTATGAGAATGTGGCCTTCGCTATGGAGGCGGCAGGCAAGCCTGATGAACTTATCCAGACAGATGTCCCCGAAGTTCTTGAGCTTGTGGGTCTAGTAGATAAGATGTGGAATTTCCCCGGGCAACTCTCTGGTGGTGAGCAGCAGCGGGTAGCAATTGCGCGAGCGATTATCAATCAACCAGATATGCTCGTAGCGGATGAGCCAACAGGTAACCTTGATCCAGTCAATACATTTGACGTGGTGCAGATACTCAAAAAGATTAATGACTTGGGGACAACAGTCTTCCTCGCAACGCATAATAAGGGCGTGATAGACTTCTTGGGTAAACGCGTGATCACCATGGAGAAGGGCAAGATTATTCGTGACGACCCAACCGGTAAGTACGTTTTATAAAATGCAAAACTTTTTGACTGGTATTCGCAGAGTTGCAAAGCAGGGGTTTGTTACTTTCTGGCGGGCTGGGGTGGTTTCTTTTACCGGCGTTTTCGTCAGCACAGTGACTTTGTTTATTATTGGCGCTGTTATTATTGCGAATGCCTTTTTGGGGGCAACGCTCACCGAACTTGAGGGCAAAGTAGATGTGAATGTTTATTTTGTGACTACTGCCGCTGAAGAGGACATTATGATCTTGAAGGGCAAGCTTGAAGCTTTGCCAGAAGTTGCCTATGTTGAATATGTAAACAGAGAAGACGCCTTAGCTCGATTCATCGAACGCAATAAGGGCGACGCGGATATAACGCTTGCTATAGACGAGATCGGGGAAAATCCTCTCGGTGCCGTGCTCAATATCAAGGCCCACGAGCCGAAACAATATTTGAGTATTGTCTCGTACTTGGAAACTCAAACAGAGAACGTACTGGCTGCTGGCAACCAGAGTATCGTAGACGAAGTCAACTATGCAGATAATCAGGAGATAATCGATCGTCTCTCTGCTCTTACAACGAGCGCACGCGAATTGGGCATCTTCGTAAGTCTCATTGTGATTGCCATGTCTGCCCTCGTGACAGCGAGCACGGTGCGACTGGCCATATACAACTCTCGGCAAGAAATTTCTGTTATGCGCCTTGTGGGTGCCAATAATAGCTACATAAGAGGTCCATTTGTAATTGAAGGGGTAATGTATGGGTTCGTTGCTGCAATCCTCTCCGCGGCTATCCTCTATCCTGCAACGCTCTGGGTGACTAAGACAACGGAGGGAGTATTCGGTGGGATAAATGTTGTGCAGTATTACGTAGCAAATCTTGGCCAGATCCTCATCATTCTGCTTTTGTCCGGCATAGTGCTTGGCATGTTCTCGTCATATCTTGCGGTAAGAAGATATTTGAAGGCATAATTTGCGCCCGTGTGATGAAGAGCAATAACAAATACATCTTTGTAGTGGGAGGTGTTATGTCTTCCGTGGGCAAGGGTATCGCTGCCTCTTCTATTGGCAAGATTTTGCAATCCCGCGGGTATAAGGTTACCAACCTTAAGGCGGATATGTATGTCAACCTTGACGCCGGCACCATCAGGCCCGCAGAGCATGGGGAAGTTTTCGTGGGTGAAGACGGTATTGAGGCAGATCAGGATCTGGGGAATTATGAGCGCTTCACTGGACAGACAAGCACACGAGATAACTACATAACGACAGGACAAATATACGCTGAAGTTATCAGGCGTGAACGAAATCTAGAATACGAAGGGGAAGACGTGGAAGTGTACCCGGATATACCCAAGGAGATAATAAGGCGTATTAAAGCGTGCGCAGACAAAAATGATGCCGAGATTACCATTGTTGAATATGGTGGTACGGTAGGGGAATATCAGCTGCTGCCCTTCCTCGAGGCGGCGCGGATGATGAAGTCGAAGAACCCTGCCGATGTCCTCGTTGTGCTCATCAGTTATTTGCCCACCCCAGCTCTTCTGGGTGAACAGAAGTCGAAGCCGACCCAACATGCTATTACAGATCTGTTCTCGGTGGGTTTGCATCCCGACTTTGTCATTTGCCGAGCCGATCAGCCAGCAACTCCAGATATCAAGCGTACTATCTCCAATGTTTGTAGCCTTCCCACAGAGCGGATCATCTCGGCTCCTGACGTTTATTCGATCTATGACGTGCCAGTTAACTTCGAGAAAGAGAACTTCGGCTCCACCCTTCTTGACGTCCTTGGTTTACCGCCGCGAGAGAAGGACTTATCTGATTGGACGGAGCTTGCCGAGAAAGTGAAAAATTTAAAAAAAGAGTTGCCGATCGGTATTGTGGGTAAGTACTTTAACTTCAAGTCGTGCAAAGACACATACATATCAGTAATCGAATCGATTAATCATGCCGCCTGGGCCTGCGACTATAAGCCCAGAATAGTTTGGATAGATTCAGAGAAGTTCGAGCAAGACCCTGCCAGCTTGCATGAACTAGACAATCTAGCCGGCATAATAGTTCCGGGTGGTTTCGGAAAAAGAGGAATTGAGGGAATGATTTTGGCTGCTTCTTATGCTCGAGAAAATAAGATTCCATATTTTGGATTATGTTTGGGTGTGCAGATTCTCACTATTACATATGCCCGCAATGTGCTTGGTTTGCCGACGGCGAATTCTACGGAGTTTGATCCAGACAGTTCTGACCCGGTTATTGCCACTATGCAAGACCAGATTGAGAAGATCAAAAATAAGAACTACGGAGCAACAATGAGACTGGGTGCCTACCCCTGCGTCTTAAAAGAAGGAACTACGGCGGCGGATGCGTACGGGCAGAAGGAGATTAGTGAGAGACATCGCCATCGTTATGAGATCAACAATGCGTATGTTGAAAAGTTGGAGAAAGCGGGGCTCGTCTTCTCGGGTACATCACCAGACAATAAGCTGATGGAAATAGCTGAACTCCCAAGAAATGTTCACCCATTCTATCTAGGTACTCAATTCCACCCAGAGTTCAAAACTTCTCCCCTCAAACCCCATCCGCTCTTCCTCGAATTTATCCGCGCGTCAAGTAAGCGCAAATAATCCATATGGCAAGTTTTCGAGAGAATGATTCTATCGCTCAATTTCAGAAGTTTGTTGAGAGCGTTTATGGATTACCGGATGATAGACTCTATTCTATTTGGGATCTGCTCACTCAACAGCAGCGCTTCACTATGCGTGCTCTCAAGGGTATCAGGAAGGGGAGTATCGAGAAGCTCAAACTCAATTTGCTGATTGCCTTCTCTTGGCTCATGGCCGCAGCCAACAGATTGCACATTGATCTGGAGGGGGAAACTTGGAAGCGTTTCCCCTATCTGTGTTCGTATTGTGGCAAGGCGCCATGCGTATGCAAGAGCACTAAACCTAAAGAGCGTTATAAGCTTGAGATAGGCGAGAGCAAGCGGCCAAATAGTCTTGCCGATTTCCAGGCGATGTTCGAGAAGATTTATCCGGCGGGTTCGCGCAGTCTCCCTGATGCTGGTGTGCACTTGGCCGAGGAAATGGGCGAAGTGAGCGAAGCAATACATAATTATCTTGGCGAGCACAAAGGCGAGCAGTTCGACGAGATTGCAGTTGAGATGGCTGATTTCGTCTCTTGTATCATGGGCGTAGCCAACTCTGCTCTTATAGATATGGCGGGAGAGCTGTCAGTTATGTATAAGAATAACTGCCACATCTGCCATCAGGCGCCATGTGGGTGCAGCTTCACCCAAGTAGTCACTCTCAAGACATAGGACAAAAAGACGGACCGGCCGGACGTGCCCACCCAATGCGGTGAGTAACGTCTGGCCGGTGTAGACCCGTGCGAATCGTCAGATCGTGGCGGGTAGTGGCGCCTTGCCCGCGGGGTTCTTCACCCCGAAGACCGCTTGTGGGCTGTCTTGCTCGAGCTCTCGGAGCTTGTGCTCGTGGGGGGCGATGATTTGCGGCATGACGTGCTCGCGCAGGAATCTCCCCACTAGCACCCAGCGCTCCTCCATGATCGGCGTGAACTCCTCGATCTCCTGGATCGCGACCTCGTGGGCGAAGATCGCGCCCTTCTTGCCGCCGAGTTCCTTGGTCTGCTTCTTCTTCCCGTTCCCCATGTACTCGAGCAGGGCCTCGGCAAGTTCTTGAGTGAAGGCCCCTCGGTAGTCAGGGGGTAACTTGTCCATGTTGTCCATAGCCTTCCTCATTAGGCCTCGCAGCGTGTTTCGCCTCATGCTGTCGCGATCGAGCTTCTCTGATACCGTGCTTTCGCTCATTGCTGCCACCACCTTTCCGAGAGCCCGAGGGCTGTCTATAGCTAAACTACACTTCCGCAAAACTTTTGTCCAATATGAATAAAGAACCGCCGGGCGCAACTGCTTGCGCGCCCGGTGGGGTCTGGTAGTCGTCCTTAGGTCCTGGCCCTCATGGGTAGCCTCCTTGCGGCCGTAGGGGTCTGTTAATGTCGCTGGGGTCGGAGAGGCGGTGCGGTCGTGGCTTCTCCCCGTTGCATTCAGAGCCCGCCACCACTTCCTGCTGATGCTTGGGGTTCCAGGCCATGACGAGCTGTTTACAGAGGATGTGTCGGATCTCTGGCCTTCCCTCATCCATGGGCTCGCCTCGCACAACGGCGCGGAGCATCAGCCTCATGGCCTGTCCAGGCTTAGCCTTCCTGTCGTCGCCGGCGCCCTTGAGGTACTCGGCCGCCTGAAGGAAGTTCTCCGCCTCGATGTAGCCACCTTCGACGAGCCCAAGGCCCGTCTCCATGGCCTCGAGTTGGGCGTCCTTGTGCTCGAGGAGCATGACGTAGTTCTTGATGAGCTCGTCTCGCACGTCGACCATGTTCCTAAGCCTCCAGCTGGCGTAGCCTACTGCGATGTTGAAAGCTAGAAGGAAAAGGCAAATCGCCGTCAGGGCTCCGTTCCAGAGCTGAGCTCCAAGATGTTGCTCGTGAGTCGTCACTTTTGGGGTCCTTCCTTTCCGAGAGCCCGAGGGCTGTCTATAGCTAAACTACACTCCCGCAAAACTTTTGTCAAATAACAGAAATGCTCCCCAATAAAGGGGAGCATTTCTGAATTTGGTTACCAGGTAACCAAATTAAAAGCTGCGACCGTAACCTCCGCCTCCGCCGCGATTATTATCGCGGGGTTGCATCGGACGAGCCTCATTGACTACCAAGTTACGACCACCCATGTCCTTGCCGTTCATCTCGGCGACGGCCTTGTCGGCCTCCGCGTCGTTTTCCATCTCCACAAAGCCGAAGCCTTTGGAGCGGCCAGAATCACGATCGGTAATAACCTTAGCAGAGAGCACCGTTCCCAACTTTGTGAAGTAATCTTGGAGATCAGCATCAGTAGTTGTATAAGGAAGGTTGCCCACGTAGAGTTTCTTCATCTTTTCGTTTCGTTGCGTTTCAACTAATTGCCTGTCCCGACCCTCCCTTGGCCAATTAGTTACGCCAGCGAGATACTTTAACAGGTATCGACTAGTATATACTAGTCGAGTTCAAAAGTCAAATCTCAAAGGGCAAAGCTTGTTAGGACAAAATTAAGGCCGGTAGCTGACCAGGCTCCGGCTAAGATACTTATTAGTACTCGCGATCACATCGTAAGGTTACATAGCTTGCCTCGTCAGCAGTATTAACGCGCTTTTATAAGCTAAAAACTAATTATGTTACAGACAATAGCGGTCATTTTGCTTGTTCTTTGGCTCTTTGGTATGGTTTCGAGTTATACAATAGGCGGCTTTATAAACATATTGCTTGTGGTTGCAATAGTTTTGTTCTTGATCCGGATTATCCAAGGTCGGAATCCTGTTAAGTAGGGATTCGGGAAACCGGCAGACTTTTCTTGATTAATCTCTCAATGTCTCTTAGGTCGCCTCTTTGATTGGGTTCAGCAAAGGAGATTGCGTGGCCCCCCGCTCCGGCTCTGGCTGTGCGGCCGATCCTGTGCACATAATCACCCGGGTCTGTGGGCAGATCGAAGTTGACTACTAGGCCTATGCCTACTACATCAATCCCACGAGCGGCAATATCCGTTGCCACCAAAACTCTGAATTTGCCGGACTTAAAGCCCGCGAGTGCTTCCTTGCGCTGGCCCAAAGTGCGATTGCCGTGGATCTCTACTGCACTGTGCCGCATGTCGCGAATATTGCGGGCAAGTCTCTTGGCGCCGAATTTAGTGCGGGTGAAAACGAGTGTGCTCACAGGATATTTGACTAGCAACTTTTCAAGCAAGCGCGTTTTAGAACCCTTGTCTACAATAAATATTTCTTGAGTTACCTTCTCGACCGTTGTGCCTTGGGGGGCAACCTCGATTGAGATGGGCAACTTCATATGTGAGCTTGCTATGCGCATTATCTCTGGCGGCATGGTGGCTGAAAATAACATAGTTTGACGTTCGGCTGGAGGGGGCACAGCAGCGAAAATTTTCTTAAGTTGCGGGGCGAAGCCCATGTCGAGCATCCTGTCAGCCTCGTCAAGCACAAGTATCTTGGCATGAGTGAGTGTAAGATGGCGTTGCTCTAAGTGATCTATTAGTCTGCCTGGTGTCGCAATTATGACATTAGGTTTGTTGCGTAAGGCAGAAATCTGCGGACCCATGCCTGTGCCGCCAATTAAGATGGCTACACGCAGGCCCAGACTCTGGCCGATGCGCCTGTACACTTCCTCGACTTGGAGGGCCAACTCGCGGGTAGGCAAGATGACTAGACCTTGCCCGGGCACATGTGCCAGGCGCTGGATCATGGGAATGCCAAAGGCGAGCGTTTTGCCCGTCCCCGTTTGCGCAATGCCCACCAAATCCTTACCCTCTATCCCCGCGGGAATGGCCTTCTCTTGGATGGGCGTGGGGTGCGTATATTTTAGCCTTGTGAGAGATTCCAGTAGTCCCGGGGCTATGCCTAAGTCGGCGAAAGTAGTCTTTGTCTGCATAAGATATGTTATACTATACATTATTCGCGTAATTATTGCTCACTAACATGAACGAAGGAATGAATCAATCACAAACTTCTGGAGGTGGATCGATGCCAACAGGCAATATGGGTAGTGGTTCGGGTGGTTCGTCGAAAGGGCTATGGTCAATCATTATCTTGCTTATTATAGTGGCCCTCGCCTACGGTGCTTACCAGAAATGGGGCAACTCGCAGGTCCCGGCAGAGACAGAGGAGAATACAGAAGAAGCCACGAACACAGCAGGGATGCCTGTTCCGGGAGAAGAGAACGTGACAGAAACTGTGGTTGAGGGAGATATCAACGTGGCCCTTGGTACGAAGACTTTCACGCTTGTTGGCAAGCCTTTCTCTTACTCGCTTGCAGAAATTAGGGTGAAAGAAGGAGATCGGGTTAAAATTGTTTTCCAGAACGAAGAGGGTCAGCATGATTGGGGCGTAGACGAATTTGCGGCACGTACAGCTGTGCTCAAAACCGGCGAGACTGCAACGGTTGAATTTGTGGCAAGCAAGAAGGGCAACTTCGAGTACTACTGTTCAGTGGGCCAGCACAGAGCCATGGGTATGAAGGGCACGCTAGTGGTGGAGTAATTGTCTCATAGACGACTTTGATTTCCTAATGTTACTTGTGTGCACTATCCAGATTGCGAAACGAGGCAAAAAGCGAAACTCCGGTCCCTTGCTCGTGTGTAGTGAGTGAGGGACCGGAATGTCAGGTGTTGATGACGACTGCGAGGTCTTTTGCGGTGAGTCGCTCGGAACGCTCGATCGCCTCCACCTCTGGACGCAGGATTTCCTCCCAGTGCGAGAGTACCCCAAAAGGATCGTAAATTGCCCCATCCTCTCTGACAAAGATTGTACCTCCCGGTCGCTCTAGCTCGATCCGTACATACGTCGCCCCGAAGAATTCAGAAGAGAACTCTGGCTCAATTGGTCCGGCATATTCGGTATTGTGTATAGTGGCAATAACTACCTTCAAAGCCCTCCCTATTCATTTAACTACGCAGTAAGGTCTAAGGTGTCAATCAAAAGACCACTCCCACCACACTTTTAATTTTCATAAGTTCTAGTCTACGCCAGATTGCGAAATGAGGCAAAAAGGGTAATATACACATACGCTACGCTAATTTGCCGGATCATCTAATGGTAGGATACGAGACTCTGAATCTCGTCATCTAGGTTCGAATCCTAGTCCGGCAGTTATGAAAATCCGGAAAGGATTCATCGTTGTTTTCGTAATACTTGCTGCCGTATGGGGTATTGTGCGGTATGGCACGTACACTAAGGAGAGGGGATACAGCGAGCAACGCCTTGTCGACGTGGCATATATTCAGTTGGCCATTTCCGATTACTGGGCAACGCAAGGTAAATTGCCGGATTCTTTTTATGACATACGGAGTGTCGATCCTTCTTTTCACGAGCCAGGTGATCCGGAGTGTCCGAACATAATAAAGTTCACCGGCTCGTGTGATCTTGGGTACGACTACTCTGTTGAAGGTCCTCGCAAGTACGTTATCTATTCTTCGGGAGCGGGTAGAAGTTTCGAAAATAATCTCTGAACTAATGTTTGTGGCGGAATTTGTGCGGATGTCTTTCCGGGATCGGGGAGGGTGCTTGTACGTGGTGGCGAGTGAGGATGATTGAGATGAGCCAGACTAGGAATATGGGTAGGGCGGCGGCTACGATCGTCCACTTGGGGCCGATGAAGTTGTACAGGAGGCCGGCAAAGATAGGACCGATGGTCCAGCCGATATCTTCGGCGAGGACTATGGCGCCGTTGATGAGCCCGTCTTCGTTGTGCTTCTTGTCGAGCCGGTCTAGCCAGTTCCATAGAGAGACAGCAGACATCTCGTCACCCGCGGTAGCTAGGAAACCTAACACTATGAACCAGATATTGAGATTGAAGCCGAGCATAGTGCCCGCGACGGCGAAGATTAGAAGGCCAAAGAAGACCAACTTCTTCTGGTCAGCTCGATCGGAAAGTTTGCCCAAGAAGAGTCCGAGCACGACTACGGCCGCGTCGAATGTGGCCATGCCGACGCCAAGGATCCTATCGCCAATACCGGCCGCAAGGATAATCGGTATGGTGAACCAGATACTGGCATAGAATATAGAGCCGGCCAGATTCTGCAGCATAAGTAGGGTGCTCGCAGGGTTTAACTTACGCAATGCCTTAAGAAGATGGGGTAAGAAATGTCGACGGATGTAGTAGGTGTGGCGGATAATCTTGCGCTCCTTGTGCACAGTTTCGCGCTCTTTTGGGGTAAGGCAGATGGAGATTAGGGCGATGAGCAGAATAAAGCTTAACAACATGCCAATGAGGAGAGGCGAGGCATCTACGACGAAGATAAGACAGAGTGTGGCGAACACCACACCAAGAGAGCGCACTGCGTGGAAGAAGCCGAGATAGACACCGGCAGACTCCCACGGCGCTCTCACTAACATATAGGCGTTACTGCCGGGTCCGAAGAAGAGCCAGCCACAGGTGCCGAGGAGAAGTGTGAGCGCGAAACTAAGCGGGGTGAGGCCGAAGAGAAGTGTCGCTGTGGCCAGCAAGAATACGAAAGTAGTAATGCGCAAGATACGCACATATCCGAAGCGGTCGAGCAAGAAACCGGCCGGTACGTCGAGGACAAGCTGGATAAATGAGGCTCCGCCGATAAGCAATCCCACAATCCAGACGGGCAAAATTCGTGTGCCAAGTGCAGATAGTAGGGTGTAATGTAGTCCTGCTCCGAATTTGAAAAGGAGTGCGAAGAGCCAGAAGGGCAGGAGTGCACCGATCATTTTCATAAACAAATTCTAACATATGTTCGACGAGAGGTGACTCGTGGTACAATAACTTACTATGAATATATCAGAGATAATTAAGTGGGGAGATATTGAGCTTGCGGGCGGGTTCAAGGGTCTGTATAAAAAGGGTTGGCAGAAGGTGGGTGTGACAAGTAAATGGTCTGCTCGGGAACTGCTCGCTCACCTGGTTTCTTATGAGTGGCTCTTAGTTGATGCACTTAAATATGTGGCAGGGCAGGGGCCGACGCCCACCCTTGATGCTATGAACGAGGATTACGATAAGTTTAATGACAATCAAGTCGAGGTACGCAAAGGCAAGAGCGCGCAGGCACTCATGAGTGAGTACAAAAAGGCTTATCGGGAAGTACTCAAGCTGACCAAGAAACTCGGCACGGCAAAATTAGAGAAGCGCGGTAGCATTCCATGGTACGGCAAGCAATACGCACTCGATGATTTCATCGTCTACGCTAATTACGCCCACAAACGAGAGCACGCGACGGGCCTCAAGCAATTCCGCAAGCGCACCAAAATTTAACATCGCTTATGGCAGAGGAACAAAAAGTTGAGAAGAAACGGGTGGGAGCGGGATTCGGAGTTATTCTTCTGCGTGATGGCAAGATACTTATGGGCAAGCGGCACCCGGATCCGGATAAGGCCGACTCGGCCTTCCGCAGTGCAGGTGAATGGTCACTACCCGGTGGTAAACTGGATTGGAGAGAGAGTATCGAGGAGGGGGCCATTCGCGAGGTAAAAGAAGAAACAGATATTGACATCAAGAATCCGGAAGTTATATCGGTTCACAATTGCAAGAACGAGCACGCACACTTCCTGACCGTTGGCCTTGTGGCCAAGGATTGGACAGGCGAGGCCAAGGTGATGGAGCCGGATGAGATGACGGAGTGGGATTGGTTCCCGCTTGATAATCTGCCGAGTCCCCGTTATTTCCCCAGCTTCGAAGTGATCGACAACTACCTGGCAAAGAAATTCTACATAAAGCGCCCGGCCCCGCTCATCTCGCGGTAGTGCGCGAGAGAGCAGGGTCGGGCGTTGGGTCGTGTGCGGGGTCAGCCCTCGAGGAGGGTGGCTGCGAACTTGTTATTGCTCAACTGTACGATCTCCGTGAATGTGCACCACCAGCCCATGTCGCGGGCTGTGAGAAGGCAGAGTGCCTCGTCACCAAACTCGGGCAGGCCCGAGAAGGACATGATTCCTGGGAGCGGGTCGGCGTCGTCCGCGCGCACTCTCGGCGGGATGACGAGGGTTACTGCTCCGCCGAAGCGCTTGATGCCTGGCGGTGGCACGTCTACGTCACGGGTGATCCAGGAGCTCAAGTCCGGGAAGCCCCCCTTGTGGCGCATAGCGATGCGCGCGGCCTTCTCGGCCGAGAACATCTCGTTGCGATAAATGCGCTCGGGCCGAATGGTACCGATCTTCATCTTGAGCCACTCGTCCGGTTCATCCAGGCTACCCGGCAAGGAGTTGAAGGAGAAGAAGCGGAAGATTCCCCCTGTTCTCCCGTTGTCGAGTTGCTGAGCGCGGAGGGCCGCGAGTACCTTCTCGAAGCTGCATTTCGCGGCGTCCTCGAGCCTCTTCCATGTGCGTAGGTTCATCTCGGGCATCGTGAGTGCCTCCCTTCCGAGACTAAAACTAGACTTTTGCGGTCTGCTTGTCAAATCTGTTATAATATGACAATGGAAAATAAAAAGGTTAAGATTTACAGCACTCCTACTTGCGTTTGGTGTAGGGCTACCAAGGACTTCCTCACTGAACACAACGTACCATTTGAAGATATCAACGTAGCCTCTGATGCAGTGGCTCGCGAATATATGTTC
>DATDVE010000007.1:0-19911 GCA_036517655.1 Minisyncoccota bacterium
TGGCAATTCAGGGAGTCCTTTCTTTAAACCTTCTGTCGTAAATTCAGCAACTTCGCTTAGCTTTAATTTAGGCAAATCTGGCTCGGGGAAGTATCTATAATCGTGACTCGATTCTTTCTTGCGTTGAGAGAATGTCTTGCCTTTGGCATCGTCCCAGCCACGAGTTTCTTGCACCACCACTCCCCCACCTTCTAATTCTTCAATCTGTCGCTTAACTTCATACTCAATCGCTTTCTCAACTGCTCTAAAAGAATTAATATTCTTCACCTCAACCTTTGTTCCCAACTTTTGCGCTTTGCCATTTACGTTTTGAGCTACGCTAATGTTTGCTTCAACCCTCATTTGCCCTTTCTCCATGTTGGCTTCCGAAGCACCTAGGTAGCGCAAGAGTAGCTGCAACTCGCGGGCGAAGTTGCCAGCAGTCTTGGCATCGTGCATCACAGGTTCTGTCACAAGTTCCATCAGTGGCAACCCGGCTCTATTGAAATCTATCAAGCTAAAGTCGCCAGCATCTTGTGGTGAGCCCGTCGAACCATGTTGTGAGCGGGCAGTGTCCTCTTCTAAGTGTATGCGCGTAAGTGCCACGCCATTCAAACTGCCCCCGCTAACTAAAGGATATTTGTACTGCGAGATCTGGTAGCCTTTGGGAATGTCTGGGTAGAAATAATTCTTGCGATCAAATTCAGAATAGTCTGCCAAGTTACTGCCGCAAGCCACTCCCACTTTCAAAACATGCTTAACCGCTTCTCTGTTAATTGTAGGTAACGTCCCCGGTTGGGCGGTACAGATTGGGCAGATGTTCACATTGGGTCGTACTTCATCCGAATCATTCTTAGAATCACAAAACATCTTAGTGCGAGTCTTAAGCTCGGCATGTATCTCAAGGCCAATTGTAGGTAAATAATTTGGCATAGTATCCCGCGTAGCCTTGGCGAAGTGGGATTGCGGAGCATTATACCACGTGATAGCCTTTCGTTAGGAGGAACGCCATGACGGCAAACCAGACGCAGGTTCCCGACGGCGAGAGCAACGATGGGCGAGTTCTTGTCGCCATCACCATGATCGTCGCGCTGGTCGCTGGTACGATCTACCTCATCGGCCAGCGATGGCACTCGAGCCCTGTCGCGATCGAGCACCGGGCGCCGTGAGCACGCATCCGTCACCCGCCCTGGGCTTCTGGCCCAGGGCGGTGCTTCGTTAGAAACCGACGAATTCGGGTTCGTTCACAAGTTCGAGGCCAGTTTTCTCTCGCACAATGTCACGCACTTGGTGGAAGAGTTCTATACAATCCGCTGCAGTTGCTCCACCTACATTGATCATATTGAGCACCTGCTTATCACTAAGTTTCGCCTTGCCTACTTGCTTGCCCTTAAGACCCAACAGCTGATCGAGGATCCAGGCGGCCGGTACTTTTGTTTTGTCTCCATCAGAAGGCGCCGCAACTTTCTTAACTAGTTCTAGTAGTTCACTCTCTTTTTCAACTCCGAAATCTTCGCGGATCTTCTTACACAAGCTCTCAAACTGCTGATCAGTTAATCTGAAGTTAGAAAAGAATGATCCAGCCGACCATACTTGATTCGGGTCCTGACCCTTCTTTTTTCTAATTTCAATAATCGCATCACGCAGCTCACCTTGTTTGGGGGTCCGACCCCCAAAATAATTTGCCACATCTTTATACGACAGATTCGGTTTGCCGTTTTTCTTCAACCGCAAATTTATGCGCAAGATTATGTACTTGTTTTTATCGTTTGTATTAAACCTACTGTGCCTGTACATGAACCCACATTCAGAGTTACTCATGATTTTTAGTTCGTGGCCAAACCTATCCATCACTTCCACGCCCTCAATCACCTCACTCGCCTCTTGTCCGTAGGCCCCCACGTTCTGGATAGCGAGTGCGCCCGTGAGGCCGGGGATGAACGAGAGATTCTCGAGCCCCCACCAGTTATTCTCTACAGTCCAGGCTATCAACTCATCTAGTACCTCCCCTGCCCCCACTCTAATTCGCACATAATCGGAACTATCTTCCAAAATTTCGCGTCCCTTGATAATGGGCCGAATTACGAGGCCAGAGAAGCCCCGATCAGAAACAAGAATATTAGACCCGCCACTTAACACGAAAACTGGTAAATTCTTTTCGCGAGTGAAGGTTAAGGTTTCAGCGAGTTCTTGCTCGTTTGCAACCTCGACAAAGTATCGCGCTGGCCCGCCGATGTGTAGGGTGGTGAAGGGGGCAAGGGGGATGTTCTCTTTGATTTCCACTCCGCAATACTACCTCACTGTCACGCTCTTGGCCAAGTTGCGGGGCTTATCCGGATCAAGTAGACGCGACGTGGCCAGATAGTACGCCACAAGTTGCATCGGGATTAAGCTCACAATTGGCGCAATGTTCTCACCACTAGGAATATGTATCCAATCGTCAAAGCTATCGTGACGATCTTCCGAAATGCCCACAACATAAGCACCGCGAGCGCGCAGTTCTGCAATGTTGTTGAGAATATCAGCCTTGCCCTTACCTTCGTGCACAAGGGCAATCACGGGAGTCCCGAGTGTAATTAAGGCAATCGGTCCGTGCTTGATCTCACCACCGGCAAAACCTTCCGCGTGAATGTATGAGATCTCCTGGATCTTGAGCGCCGCCTCGAGAGCTATCGGATAATTGTATGATCTGCCGATTACGTATATGTGCTCACTTGTTGCGAGCGAGTTTGCCACGCGCTTCACATGTTCAAGAAACTTAGGATTCAGCCACTCATTTATCTGGGCCACGGTCTCAAGCACAATGCGCTTGCCCTTTGCAAGTTCGCCACGCACGGCATAAGCGAGCAGAAATAAGGTGGCAAGCTGGGACGAAGTAGCCTTGGTGGAGGCAACCGCGATCTCCGGTCCTGCATTGATTAAGAAGTTGAAGTCGCCGACACGTTCAAGCGACGAGCCACGCGAGTTTAGAACCGAGAGTATTGAGGCGCCACTCGCCTTGGCTCGCGTGACCGCATCAAGCACATCAGCCGTCTCACCACTTTGAGAAATAGCCACGACCAGAGTGTCCTTCCCAATAAAAGGTGCGTAAAGATCGAACTCCGACGGCGAAACGAACGAGACTTGCTTGCCGGCAATCTGGGTGAAGAAGTATCGCGCGGTCTCGCCCACGTGGCCTGCAGTGCCGCAACCAAGCAAGAGCACCCTACTAGATCCCTTGATCTTCTCGGCTGCCCGTTCTATCAGTGCATCGTCTTGCTGGATCGAGCGAGCCAGAGTCTCTCTTTGCTCCAGAATCTCCTTGAGCATAAAGTGTTCGAAGTTGCCCTTCTTGGCCACATCTTTGGCCCACTCTATGCGCACATCATTTTTCTTCACTTCTAAGTTATTTTCGAGTTTGAAAAACTGGGCTCCTTTTTGCGACAAGAGCACGTACTCACCGTCATCAACATAGTTAACCACTTGTGTGTAATCAAGAAAAGCGGGAACATCAGAGGCAAGATAGTACTGCCCCTCACCCTTACCTACAATAAGCGGCGAACCAGAGCGAGCGGCGAAGAGAGTGTCTTCGCCGGAGCGCACAGCAAGGAATGCGAATCTGCCTTCTAGTTTGCGCGCGCTTCGTCTGCAAGCCTCTACAAAAGTCAATCCAGCTTTTACGTGTTTATCGATCAAGTGCGGGATCACTTCGGTGTCAGTCTCTGAAACAAACCTAACTCCCACGAGTTCTCTCTTTAGTTCTTGCCAATTCTCAACTATGCCGTTATGCACTACGGCAATCGTGCGACCCGCGTTTGTATGTGGATGCGCGTTTCGTTCTGTTACGGCGCCATGTGTGGCCCATCGGCTATGGCCTATTGCAATATTGCCAATCAATTCTGTGATTAAACTCTTTTCGATTCCTCCAATTTTTCCCACTGCCTTCTTAATCTTGAGTGCTCTCTCGTCAATAGCGGCAATGCCCCAGCTATCGTAACCTCTGTATTCCAAATCCTTAAGCCCCGACAAGGCCAGAGCTGCTGCGTGCCTGTCACTACCAATCGTACCGAAGATGCCGCACATATCTTTCTACAACTAAACCAAATGGAAAGAAGTTATGAAAAAGGAAGTGGGACAGCCCGCGAAGACCGTCCCACAATTCGCGCATCCCTGCTCCGCGGGCGGCTAAGCCCAATCGAGCGGGATCTTGACGAGCTGCCAGACCGTGATTCCGAATCCGAGAGCCCAGACTGGCATGGGCGAGATGAAGAACATCACCGAGGAAACCAGCCCGAAGCCGATGATTCCTGCAGCGAGCAGAGCGCCGCGCCAGTCGATCCGGGGCGCAACGGTTGCCTGTACCTGTGTCCTTGTCCTCATGAGACCTCCCTCTCTAGAGTGAGTTTAACACGTCCCTGGGAATCGGGACACCATATCGGCGCAAGAGCGCTTTGAACTTCTCGACCTGGTCCTCACCTCCGGCCTTGATGCGCAGCCAGATAGTGGGCAGATCCTGCTCCACGATCTCGTGCCGGCCGTGATCAAGATCGTAGGCGACGATGTCTCGGTAGAGGCGAGCCACTTGGCCCGGCTCCATCTGCCCGTCTTGGTAGGCCGCGAGCAGAAGCACGACCTTCTTGCGCGCCCCGACGGCTTTCTCTTCGCTCTTCGCGATCCAGGCCTTCATGGCCTCGGCCCAAAGGAGCGCCGCGTCGTGCGGGTGGCACGGTCCAGGCGCTACTTGTGGCAGTGGCCGGTCGAAGTAATACCCGGTCGTCGCGCGGCGCGCCAAGTTCTCGACCTCCCCAGGCTCCTTGAGCCTGCCGATGAACCTGGTGCGCAGGATGGGCACGAGCGTGCTCCACTGCGCCGGGCTGATGCCGAGTTGCATCTCGCGCACGTGAATGTAGTTGGCGGCTTGCACCGCCCTCCACAGATACCAGGCAACCCGCAGGTACGCAAGCCTCGAACGCTTGCCGTTGCCGATATCCGCCCAGATGCGCCCGGCGGCCGAGTAATATGGCGAAGCAATCTCCATCGCCGCCGCCACGTTTCTGCCGTTATGCTTGTAGGCTCGAGCTTTCGCCCGGGCTGCTGCCAGAGCGGCCTCCGGCCCGAAGTACCTGCCTTCCCAGCTCATGTGTGGGTCCTCCTAACTGGTATTATATCACAGAGCGCCCTCTTTTGCAAGTATTCTGCGCTTCGCTTTCTTGCCTCCGCGGTTATAGCTTCCCAACTTCCCGTCACTTTTAATAACCCTATGGCAAGGCACTCTTTCATCAAAATTATTCGCCATAATATTGCCCGCAGCACGTGCCGCCCTAGAAGAACCTGCCAAACTTGCCACTTGTTTATAAGAAAGCGTTTTGCCCGGGGGAATCTTGCGCACGATGTCTAGAACTCTAGATTTGAAATTAACCTTCTTTTTCATCTTCAAAGTTTAGTTTTTTTATATGGCTTGTGCTAGATAGACAAGACTCATTTGGGGAAATATTTCTGGATAGCTAACTTCTGAATTCTATATGACTTTGTCCCGTAAATTATGATTACGGGCTCGTTTTTGGGTAGTTCAATTTCACTATTTAGGCCTCTCACCACATTCTCGTCCACTGGATGATAGTTTCTTGAGTTAGCCCGCTTTATCGCAAGAAGGATAGGGGTTTGCACCCACAACACCGCATACCTTGCTCTGTACTTTTTTGCTACTCGTTGTTGCCTCGTCCTAGTTATTCTCTTCGTAAAATTGGCGTCATAAAATACACTGACCCCGGCGACAAGAAATTTTTGAGCTATAAAATCAATCAAGTGAAAAAGTTGTTTGTTTTCACTAGAAGAGTAAGTCGGGTTTGGGAAAACATATTTTCTAATTTCATCACTACGTAAATGTACGAAACCATATTCCTTGCAAAACCGCTCGGCGAAATAACTCTTCCCAGATCCTGGGGCGCCCAGAGTAACAAATAGAGTTAGTGGCATCTTTTTCATTTCCCTTTTTTGCGATACTTCTCTTTAATCTTCCAGTATATAGAGTCCGATCCGGACCCTGCGCCTTTCTTCGCATTCTTGCGCATAAGTTTGGCTGGATACTTCTTGGCCACTTCGGCAAGCTTGGTCCTTATCACTTTCTCTGTATCTAGACCGAGAGAAACTGACAGATTAAGGGCATAGATAAAGACATCCGCCAGCTCCTTGCTGATCTCTGTCAATTTCTCTTTGTCACTCTTGATCTCCTCAAGCTCCTTGTTCTCCCACTGGAAAAGCTCGAGCAATTCCGCTCCTTCGATCATAATAGACTTAGCAAGATCAGAGGGTCGCAAAGTATCCCAACCTCGTTCTACTAAATGCCTCTTTATATCTTCTTCTAACTTCTTCATTTCCTATTTACTATCGGAATACCCAAGTCTTTGCAAATCTTCCTGGCTAAATAGTTATCTACTTCATTATGCCTAGGAACAGTCGACGTTTTCTCGTTTGAAGGATTTAGTATAACCGAGTGCTTACTGCCCTCGCGTACCAAGAAGCAGCCGCGGTCACGGAGATATTTCAAGAGAACAATTCGCTTCATGGTTCTTAGGCTGGGACAGCGACATGAATTAGTTCTCGAGTAGTTTCGCTTGCCTTACCCATAGCTAAAGCGTGGTTAGTTTCCAAGATAAGCTGAAGGGCTTCCTTTAAATTTTCCTTTGCTTCCTTCTGTGTCCTTCCTTGAGTATTAACTCCGGGTACTTCTTCAATCCAGGCCAAAACCCATTTGCCTTTCTTCTGGTATATGGCCGTAAATTCGCGCTGATTCATATGCTTATAATATCACACAGACGTCTCAGAAGCATTGTCAATACATAAATTACATGTCCACTGTTAACTCCAAGGGTCGCCCTCGGAGCCTTTCCCCTGAAGACTCATCCCATGAGACTATCCAGAGATTATCTTTATTTTGACGTGCGCTTAGCACCTCGGCCCCAAGAGTCTGGTACCAAGGAACTAAATCTCGCTCTGACACTACTCCCCACACACTGCCATGATTCTTTAGAATTGAGTCAAGAGCACTTCTCATGATCAGTCGTCCGCTTCCCTTACCTCGCCTGACGTCACGTACATGAAGACACGAAATGTAGCGGTACCTCTCGAAGGCCAATCTTTCTGCTACTTCACAATTTCTGCTATCAATAAATTTCTCTGGTGATTTCGGAAAATGCCAAATCCCACCAATAAAATCCTCGCCCGGATCGTTGTCGGTCAATTGGTACGGAATTATGTCTTCCTCGTCGCAATTAAACTCTGACAAGAAAGTGTCTCGAAAATAACGTGCGTTTGTAGAATAAGCAATGGAACGCAAAGGAGCTAGCCAAGGGATAATCTTCCCAAACTCCTTCATGACTTCCCCAAACTGGAGTAAAAAAGCCCGACTATCCAATGTTGTTGGAGTTAGTTGCATTATTGGTTCAAGAGAGGATAAATATCGTAAGCAACCTCCTCGTATGGATGCACTAGCTTCATAGCAGAGACAACACTATCTAAGACAGATTTGTCACAAACAAACTCAATGCGCTCTTCGTTCACCGTTTCCATCTTTCCCACTTCTCCAATAGCAGGATGGGCTCCATCTAGGGGCAAGAAGTGGCCCACACCCCCGCTCGAGAAAGTACAATGGCTATAGTTCCCTATCTTGCCCGCCCCAGCGTCACCAATAGCCTTACGGACCGCATCAGCATGAGTCTCTGGGACATACACCACAATTTTTACTTTCTGTAATTCTTTCATTGTCTCTGTTTTCTCATATTGTACAATCTTTCTGTAAATCCGCCGTGTTCAAGGAAATCTTTCTCAAGAGCCCGCAGTTGCTGGTCTAGTAAATAGTTCGCCTGGTGAATGAGGCACACAAGAGTATTCGCAAAGCTCTCTTGAGTCTGAATGTAGGCCTTATAAGTCTCATTGGTCCTATTGGACTTATAAGCTAGGGCTCGAACAGCTTGAGCACTGGAGTCAATTTTGGTCCAAGTTTTCAGTCGATGCTGGCGTAAGTAATCCTCGTAGTCAAGCAAAAGCTCCTCTAGGCTGGCGCGGGCCACATTCACGAGCTTGATTTCTGTTTTCTTGGAAGTGCCCGAGGCCTGACTACCCTCGGCAATATTTTGTCTACCAGAACGGGCCGCTTGGACCATTTGATCTCGCATGCGAGATTCTTTTACAAAGCGATTGCAGAAACCGACAGTCAGATCATAAACAAGGGTCGAGGTTTGGTAAGATTTTAGATTACGATAGCCACCGTGAGCGGGAATCAGATTAGACTTATTGGTCGAATAAGTCATATAGGACTTATGATTTAGATTTATGCTCCGGAGCACTGATCATGCCGCATTTTTTGTACTTTAGACCTGATCCGCACGGACACGGATCGTTTCTGCCTACTTCTTGTTTGGGTGATTGAGGATTTGAGTTTTGGTTGGAGTTTGTGATTTGGATTTTGGGGCTTTCCACCTTTGCTGCTCCAACTTGCGGGAGCATGTGCTGAATATTAGCGATCAAGTTGGCTTCAAGTTCTTTGAACATACTCAAGCCCTCGCGCTTGTACTCGATAAGCGGATCACGCTGGCCATAGGCCCTTAAACGCACACTCGAGCGCAAGTAGTCCATGGCCTCTAGATGCTCGAGCCAAAGCATGTCTATGATTTGCAAAAGCAATTGCCTCGCACTTGGCAAAAAAGCATCTCCCAATTCCGCTCTCTTTTTATTTATCAACTCTTCCAGTTCAAGATTTCCCGCCATAAGTTCGCTCAAGTACAATTCCACCTCTTCATCAGTCCCCACCAAAAGTTTACGCCGGCGGCCGTAAATTAACTTGCGCTGAAAGTTAAGCACGTCGTCATATTCAAGCACGTGTTTGCGCGAATCGAAGTGGAAGCCTTCTATTTTTTCTTGCGCACCCTCTATTGATCGAGACACTAGGCGTGATTCTATGGGTTCGTCCTCTTTAATTCCGAATTTGCCCATCATACTCTTGATACGTTCACTGCCGAAAATGCGCATGAGATCGTCCTCAAGTGACACAAAGAATTGAGTATCACCCGGATCACCCTGACGGCCTGCCCGACCTCTCAACTGATTGTCTATGCGTCTAGCTTCGTGTCGTTCTGTTCCCAATACGAACAAGCCACCCAGTTTTTTGACTTCCTCGTGCTCGTCTTGATTTGCGTGCGTGCCACCAAGTTTGATATCCACGCCGCGGCCGGCCATGTTGGTGGCTACTGTGACCGCACCTTTTTTGCCTGCATCCGCAATTATCGCACCTTCGTTCTCGTGATTCTTGGCATTAAGCAAATTGTGGCGCACTCCCTCGCGCGTCAAATACGCACTTAACATTTCGTTCTTATCAATTGAAACAGTGCCAATCAAGACTGGCTGGCCCTTTTGATTTAGCTCTTTGACTTTGCGCGCCACGGCCGTAAACTTGCCCTTCTCACTCTGGAAAACGAGATCGTTGTAGTCGCTGCGCGCCGAGGGCTTGTTAGTAGGAATGGCAGTCACTTCAAGGCCATACACTTTGGCGAATTCTTCAGCGCTGGTAACTGCCGTGCCGGTCATGCCAGAAAGCTTTTTGTACATTCTGAAATAATTCTGGAAGGTAATCGAGGCATAGGTGCGTGATTCCTGCTCAACTTTGACACCTTCTTTGGCTTCTATAGCTTGGTGCAGGCCCTCAGACCAACGTCGCCCGGGCTGCAAACGCCCCGTGAATGAATCTACTATCACTACCTTGCCATCCTTTACAACATAGTCGCGCTCACGCAGGAAAAGGGCCTTTGCACGCACAGCAGTCTCAAGATGATGCACGTATTTAATCCCCTTCTCTGTGTAAATATTCTCTACACCCAGAATTTTCTCCGTCTTTTCTATGCCCTTTTCTGTAATCTGAATAGCTTTTAGCTTTTCGTCCTTTGTATAATCTTCACCCTCGACCAAGCGGCCCGCAATCTGGGCAAACTGGGAATAGAGAGATTCGCTCTCGGCCATAGGGCCAGAGATAATGAGCGGGGTGCGCGACTCGTCGATCAAAATAGAGTCCACCTCGTCAACAATCGCATAATTATGCTCCCGCTGAACAAGACCCTCGGGGTGGTACGAGAGATTATCGCGTAGGTAGTCAAAGCCAAACTCATTATTGGTGCCGTAAGTAATATCTGCGGCGTAAGCTTCGCGTCGCGAGCACGACTTCAGATATTCGTATTCAACTTTATAGAATCCTTTTGTGTCTCGCTCTTCATCAAGTTCTGAACTTTGCGCTTTGAGTTTTGAGTTCTCGTCATATATATATGATGCCTCGTGATTTATCACACCCACACTTAAACCCAGTGTGTTATAGACTTGCCCCATCCATGTAGCATCGCGTCTCGAAAGATAATCATTCACGGTCACAATGTGCACGCCCTTGCCCGTGAGCGCGTTTAAATATGCGGGCAGTGTGGCCACGAGCGTTTTGCCCTCACCTGTACGCATCTCGGCAATTCCGCCTCCGTGCAAGACCAAACCACCAATTAATTGCACGTCGAAGTGACGTTCGGCTCGGGTGCGCCTGGCTGCCTCGCGTACACAAGCGAAGGCTTCTGACAGGAGGCCATCAAGTGTCTCACCCTTGCTTAGTCTCTCCCTAAACTCGAGAGTTTTGGCCTTCAAATCTTGGTCAGAGAGGACCAAAGTAGCCTGCTCGAAGCTACCTATCTGGGCCAGTTTGGGTTCGAGCTCCTTGACATGCTTATCGCTCGCATTACCAAAAATTTTGCCCAAAAATGACATGTTGTCAAGTATAACATATCCCACTTCGCCAAGGCTTCGCGGGATGCAAAAATCCCGCCTGTCGGCGGGACTTTTGCAAGTGGGAGAATAATTTATCTCCTCTTTGAGCGCTTTGATTTCTTTGTGCTCTTCTTGGCTGCTTTGCGTTTCTTTGCCATAAATTTATGTTTTGTTTTTCTCTTTTTGTATTCGACCTTTTGAGATTTCCTCCTTCACTCAATTATAAATCAATTCACACACAAAAAGTTGTATGCAAATCATATGTGTGGATAACCCCACTTCGCTCCGAAAGAAAAAGCTCGGAGCTTCGCGGGGCACGGTCTTTAAACTCGAAATAAAAAAATTGTCACCTGCGAAGTTGGGGCGACGTGGGGTGTATAATATTTTTATGTATTATGTATATATTCTTAGAAACGTGAGCGGTGGGAAGTATGTTGGTTTAACTGAAAACCTAAAGCTGAGACTAGCCCAGCACAACTCTGGTAATACAAAGTCAACCAAAAATAGAGGACGCCAAGTAATAGCTTGGAATTGCGCATTTCATGACAAAAAACTAGCCACACAATTCGAACTATATTTAAAATCGAGCTCTGGTTTCGCCTTTACGAACAAGCACCTACTTCCTTAGTTCCCTTCACGCACCACCCACAGTGACGACCTCCTACAAAATCATTTATATGAGTGTGACTGTGAGTGGTGACTGGAGAGAACAACTTTAATATTACACGGTTCAGATAAAATGCGAAAGCCCGGGGCATCTTGCGACGCCCCAGGCCCAAACCTACCCCACCTGTCCTACGAGGCGATCAGATCCGCCGCCTTGACATGCCCGGAAATCAAGCGACAGAGCAGGTTGGTGTTCGGAATATGAACATAACCCTTGGCGGTAGCCTCTTGCTCGTCGCTGGTAAAGGTCTTGGGATCCTGGCCCTCCTCGAGCTCTCGCACCCGCAGGCGGCCCTCGGCGTCAAGTTGCGCCAGACGATCTCCCGTACACGTGAACGGCTCATCGAGGAAGAGCCGCGCCCCACCGTCATTGCATGCATGAATGATGAACGGGAGGAGACGCATTGAGTCGCTCTCCACCACCAAAGCCACGGAGTCGTATTCGTCCGTAGGACGAATGGCGAAGCTATGCACCTTGTCGCCGGGATCGGCGCTCGTGGGGCAGGACGCGCCCACGAAGTAAATCATTCCAGAGCCGATAGCTGTTAGTATCACCACCGACTCTCTGTCGTCACCTTGATGCAAAACTCTTTCTGGCTTCATCTGCCCTTCTTTCTGTGGCCTCGCTGCTGCGAGGCGGAAGGCGGAGGCACGGGGACCGTCACCTCCAATTTGTCGTAGGGAACCCCCAGCTATTGGGAGCCTCTATGTACAGACTACACAAAATAAGCAATTTGTCAAACACAAGACCGCCCGAAGGCGGTCTTGTGTGATTTCGTAGGAGGTTCCCTTAGTCTGATTGCTCATCCTGTGGGAGCACTCATATGTGGCTATACTAGCAGAACTGAGGCAAAAGTCAAGGTCTCTCTAGAGTTCCGTCCTGGATGCCATTGATATAGAAGTCAACTTGTTCGGCTGATTCTGGGTTTAGCTCCTTGATCTTGCGCAAGATTGCGATAGCTTCACTATCGCGGTGGGCTGCATAATAACTTGCTGCAAGCGAGAAATTGTATTGGACACTACTGGGCTCGACCGCAACTTTATCTTCCCAAATTTCTACTATCCGTCCGATTTGACCGGCAGCAAGATAAGCCTGAATCAGCCTCTGATCTGATGCGATAGTCTGACCCTTCGGTGATGCGAGCAGACTATCGGCAAGTTCGAAATCCTTCGCATATACAGCCACAACAGCGTACTCAAGCAATCCCCGTGCATAACTTGTATCAAGTTCGTAAGCCGCTTTGGCATATTCGAGAGCCTTCGCATAGTCACCCTTATCTACATAAGCCCGCGAGAGGGAGAAGAGTATGAGCTGCTTCCTGGGGGAAAGTTCCAGAGCCTTATTAAAGAATGCGATCGCCTCATCTACTTTCCCGAACGTATGCAAGTAAGAACCCATGAAGAGTTGGTGCCTGGCATCATTACCAGTCCGCTTAAGTTGTTCTTGCATCTGGACAGCCCCCAACTCAAGGTACTGGAGCATCAGATTCTGGTCTTGCGCAGAATCGCGCATCTCAATGAGCATGAACATGAGTTGCTCGCGCGCCTCCATCGAACCGAAAGTATTCATGTCGTAAACACCCTTAATCTGTTCAAGTTTCTCCGCCAACAGAGCTCGTGGACGGAAGAGACTCTCAAGCATGCCGTTATTGGCTCTAATTGGTTTGACATTGCCGAAGTAGATCACAAAGAGCATCAGCACGGCGATGACCGGAGCCACAATACTCTTGTAATTTGCAAGTTGATTCTTGGTCCAGGTACCAGCCAAGGCAAGCTTGCTGGGAACACGTGCTTCGCTCTCGCGATCAGTAAGCGAGTGGATGAAGGCTACGATAGCGAAGAAAACGATGTAACTTGTCAGGTTGTCGAAGACAAAGATATTCTGGAAGAAGTAGCCCGCAAGCAGGCCAATCAAGACATTACGCTCTAGTACTGTGAGATTAGCACTGCGTCGTGCGAGCGTCCAAATAAGAGCAACGAAAATAGATAGATACGCGGCGAGACCCAAGATTCCCGTGGCCACCAGCCAGTCGAAGACGACATTGTGTGCCCGATCAAACCAAGTCTCCTGGCTATGCAGTCGCGGGTCATAATACTTGTTGAAGACGAGATTGAAGTTCTCCGGCCCCCAACCGAGCAGAGGATGTTCGGCCACACCCTTGATGGCCATACCCCAAACAATGAAGCGAGTACGGGTTGTCGAATCGTTCAGAGATATATTGGCAAAGCGCTGCAGTACGGGACTACCCGTTACAAATTCACTTTTGCGCATTGCATAGAAAATTCCTACAACGATAACTATAACGATAAGAGGTATAGCCGCGAGCTGCCTAGCCCGACCCTTGAGAGAAATCACGGATAGGATAAGAGTAAGGGCTGCGCCACCAATGAGGCCCAGTAGCACACCGCGCGTGCCGGTGTTGTAGAGGATTATAGAAAAGGCCACAATGAGTGCACTATAAGCTATGCGGAAGTACTTGTGTTGGTTCGGCCTGACTAGGAAGTATCCAGCGATGAAAATGTTGAACAGCATAAAGACGCCTAAATAGATAGAGTTGCCGAAACCAGCTTCGATGCCCGAGCCATTCTGGCTGATTGGGATCCTGCCAGCCATCTGCAAGAAGCCCATGACAGCGGCCACTAGAGCCGAGCCAAGAATTGTGTGCAAGAAGTAATACCAAACTCTGTCTCGCAGGAATGAAGCAAGCATCAAGAAATAAGCGAAAAGATGCAAGAGGTTGACGAGGCCATCCATGCGCTCGTAATTCGACCAGAAGCTTCTGTAAGGTGTCTCGCTAAATATTGTGGCAAGCGTGGCGACGGTGATGAAAGAGAGGACAGAGACAAGAATCCAGGTCCGCTTGGGTCCCTCAATTGCCTTACGTGAAAGCAGGATTATCCAGATGGCAAAGAGAACCTCGATGAGAATTCGGAAAATAAAGTTCTTGCCCGTAATGTAGGGGAAGAACAAACTATTAATGACAATGAAGGACAAGAATGGCACACAAAAGAGGCCCACGTATAGACAACCCTTCAAAATCTTATCGAGCATATTCATGCACTTATATTATTGCGCGATTATAGCATAAACCATGGTCTGCGCGTATAGGTATATTCGGTCTCTACTTTGGGATTAAAGAACATCTTAAATTGAGCCACGTTCGCCTTCTGCTCGGTACTAGTAGTCACTGCGCCCAAACCTACAAATTTATACTCGCGAGCCCGCGCCCATTTGCACACTTCGTAAACCAATCTCCTATTCGCATTACTGATTATCTTATTAAACTCGTGATCATGAGTGCTCAATCGCTTAGAAAACATAGCCCGCACTTGCAAGACCGGTTTGAGATCATAGCAAGGGATGCTCGATATCAACTCATCTTTGTAATAAGCATTGAAATGTATGATACCCGAGCGCAGAGTCTCTTCCCGCCAAGGCGCGCGCCCCTGACTAGTCTCGAACTCTTTGTACAACTCATATATCTCTTTCCTGTATTCTTCGTGAATCGTGAATCGTACTTGCCCCGCGAAGCCTTGGCGAAGTGGGGAATCTTGAATCGTTCTCAATATCTCATTTCGCGTGTTGCGCGAAAAGCGCCCCAATATTTCCTCGTCTGTGCCATCCAAATAAATATTAGCAATATTCTTTGTAGTCAAACTAAATCCCTCTTTCTCTAGTGGAAGCGGCGAATAAGAAATAACCGTAACATAATCCCACTTACTAAATTTAAGTGCCTCGCCCTGATATAAAACCCGAACCGACTTGAATATCCCCCATTTCTTATGTGTAAGAATCATAACTTTTTGCAAATATACATTGGGAAGCGTTCGCTTAGTGCTCCGCCTATTATGTTTACTAATTCAAAACCTTCTTTTTTGATCCAATTAGATTCGTTCCAGACATTACTATAGTACTGGGTTAGCTTGCCGAAGCCTTGATTGATATTGCGATAATGGGGGCCTATTCTGAATCTGTGAATGTTTTTAAATAAATCCAGCAAGCCATGCTTTGTATGCGGCAGGGCAAGTGAATTATGCGAACTATAAGCGAAAACTCCCCCAGATTTCAACACTCTCTTGATTTCTTGTACGGCCAGTTCGCGCTCACTTATTGGGAACAAATTATCTAGGCCATTGAATGAGAAAAACACTAGATCAAAGTAATTATCTGGGAAATCTAGCTTGCGGGCATCCCCTACTCTTAATTTGCCCGCAAGTTCCGGATGTAATTCTGTCCCCTTTTTGATCATGCCCTCTGCCGGATCTATTCCCACAACCTCTGCGCCATTTTTGTGAATATAAACAGTTGTGCGGCCAGTGCCGCAACCAAGATCGAGCACACGTTTATCGGGGAGTGCATACTTGTCTATCACGTAGCTTTCAGACTCGCGCAAGTAGTCACTTGAGTACGCAGTTACAGATTCTTGCGAGTCGAAACTTACTATATTCTCTTCACTTACTCCCATTAGTTGATCGCATCAATTATGAATGCCGCGTTTGTTGACAAGATCTACGAGGAAGCCAACAAAGAGAACCTGGACAAATGAAGTGAAGAGCACAACTGTTTTGTCTCCCAAGTTGCTAATCACGAAGATATCATAGTATAGAGAAACGAGGGTGAATAAAAAGAGAAGGCCCGATACGGGCAAGAAAATTTTAAGCGGATTGTAGAAAAGGATCATTCTGACAACTAACGTTAAGTAATTTATCGCATCTTTGATTGGGTGCACCTTAGACTTGCCTACCCTCTTTTCATAGTTGATAGGAATGTATTTGACTTCGTGGCCGTCAGAGATGAGAGCCAGGGTAATGTTTGTGGTGAAGGAGAAGCCATCTGGCAAAATGCCGAAATATCTTGTAGCCAGTGACTTCTTGAAAATACGCAAGCCCGAATTAAGATCCGGGATCTTGAAGTTCACCAGATAATCAGCGAGTTTATTTATCGGCCACTTGGAGATGCGCTTGATAAGCGGCTGCGACACCCGAGCGCCGATGCGCGCACCCACAACCATATCTAAATTGCCACTCACGTAGAGGTCATATAATTCGGCAATAGATTCGGGTGGATATGTACCGTCAGCATCAATGATCAGGATCGCTTCGTGAGTAGCATTCTGGATGCCTGTTTTAAGTGCGCGGCCATATCCTCTATTACGGGAATGATTGACTACCTTTATGCCTGGTCGCTCGGCAAGCTTCCCTGTGTTATCTCGCGAGCCATCGTTCACTACTATTATCTCCCTATTAGGTATGTGCGCGGTGAGCGCAGAAATTTTATCGAGGACAGAAACGATACCGCCTTCTTCGTTGTAGGCAGGAATGATTATTGATAGGCCACCAGCTTTCATATTAGTTTATTATTCACCCCTTTTCTTAATTACCCGAGCAGGCACACCTACAGCCACAGAGTACTCCGGAATATCGCTTGTAACAACAGAGCCAGCCCCAATTACTGCACCTCTCCCTATGCGCACTCCCTTCGTAATCGTCACGTGGGAACCTATCCATACGTCATCTTCAAGAATAATTTTGCCATAGCGCTTGGTCTGAAACTTGATAGGAGTGTTGGGATCTTTATACTCGTGATCGAAGGAAGCGATAGTAACATGAGGTGCGATGCGCACCATGTTCCCAATTTCTATGCCACCTGCTCCATTGATCCACGAATACTCGTTGAAGCTAACATTGTCGCCGACTGTGATCCGCTCCGGGAATTCGAATGTCGCAAACGACCGTACCGTAAGATGCTTGCCACATTTGCCAAAGAAAAGAGGCATGATAAGCATACGCAGGCCCACCCCAAAAGTGGCCGGGACGAGGGCAAGCAGGCCGATTATGCTATCCCGCAAGGTATATTTGAAGATAATACCAGACAGAGTTACGCGTTCCTCCAGAAGGATAAACTTGTTAAGAATTCCCATAGAACTTGACTATATCACACTTTATCGCGAAATACATATTGCCGCAGTGAGGTGAATCTGATAATGGCCATGACAGTAGAGTTGAGGGCCACAATCCAAAGATAGTGTATATCGATGCTTCGCAAGAAAACGTTGAAGAAGAGCTGACCGAATGTCCAGAAGATTATCGAGTGCCAGAGGAAGCGTTTCGCGCTCTGTCTGCTCCAGTCGCGCTTGAAGACATACTTGGTGGCGGAGATATACACCAATAGATAGTTGAGACCATAAACAAATACGTAGGAAGGAGTGGGATGGAAACCAAATACATCAACGGCCAGATACATCCCGCCGAAAAGTGTGCCGTATGTGAATATCGAAGAAACTCCATACCTGAAAAATTCTTTGTGCACCGTAAGGTGGTTAAATCGTGCAAGAATCTTATCTCGGAAGAGATCGTATGCGAGTAGCGCAAGAGCTACGAGCGCCGGGATGAAAGCTAGGAAATATCTGGGGTTGCGCAGGGCAGGTGCTGTGAGGAAGAGCGCGGCAGGCGACAGAATTCCCACAGTAAGTAAAGTTAACCTATCAAAATTATTCCTCGCCTTGAGTAAACCTGCGAGCAATACAATGAGTGCGACGATAATAATAGGCAAGAGATACGGCGCATGCTCGATAATGCGCGCCGGGACCGCAAGCAAGTTGCCAAGATCAATGCCATCAATCCGCGAGGAGGCATTCTCTGGGCCAGTGTACGCGCTGAATGAGAATATAGATCCGGCTTTGACAATATTGTGCACAAGTTGGAGAGCCCCTCCCAAGATCGCCCCCAGCGCATAGTCTATAGTGCCGCGCCATCTCTTAAGCGCGATCAGAACTAGACATAAGAGAATGAGGGGAATCAGGTATTGGGCACGCACAGACAGAGCCAAACCCATCAATATTCCCGCCCAAGTGTAACGGGTCGTAACGAAGGCAAGCAGACCGCCGAGCACAAGTGGCACAGCAAGCCAGTCAGACATCACAGTAAGGCCAAATAAGTGCAAACCCTGCATCCGGCCAATTTGATCGACGAAGCCATCTGCTGTAGTCAATGTGAAGTTCCCCAGAGCAAACCACCAGACATATGGGAATGCCAAGAAAGTGCCGGCAGTAATAATGGCGCTAGAAATTTTTGGTCGCAGATGCCAGACGATAAAGAGAGCAAGGACTAGTGCGAGAGTGCTGAATATGAAAATATTTGAGGTGACTAGGGGGAGAGCAATGCCAGGAAGCTCTGTCTGCCCACTCACAGCCATTACTCCTCTAATATAAAGTGGATAGCCCACTGGGTTGGCCCCCCAGAGAGTATCCCCCTGCCTTATATGCTCCGCTTGTTGGACATACGAGAAATCGTCTCCGCCCGCGGGAATATAATAATTAGCAGGCAGGCCGGTGTTCGGAACACCCGCAATAAGTAGTACCCCCAACATGAGTTTGACCAAAACAGCAAGCGCAGCAATGAAAGCTAATTTTTTGTTACGCCGTAGCCACTGGAACCAAGGCTTGATTGAGTATGCAAAATATTTAAGCGAGCGCCCAGGATACACGTCTATTCTTTCACTACCCAAGATTCGCTTGGCGCCTAAGGCGGCAAGTTGTGCGCGAGTATGGCTGCACTCACTGCCCTTGGGCAGGGCGAAGACTTCTGGAGCGGCACCCGTTTTGATATTCTCTCTTATCCATTCACGGGCTTTCTCGTACTCTTCTTTCACTTCTTCGGCAGGGAGATGGGCGAGAGGCTTGTGTGACCAAGTGTGATTAGCTATCACGATACCGGACCTCCCCAGCTCGTTAATCTCGGAAAGATCCATCCTCCCCTCTTGCCCAACCAGGCCGGGATTAATGAAGGCTATTGCCGATCTCTTGAATTCTTTCAAGAGGGGTAAGGCATTGTCGTAGACGCTCTTGTAGCCATCGTCGAATGTTATGAGTACATTTTTCTTATTTCTCAAGTACTCCAGATGCTGCCTGAATTCGCGGCTATCTACTTGGTGATATGTTAGTATAATTTCTTTCATATAATCTTTCGCATGTACCCACGCAGTCGGCCCGTGATCACTCTGTCGTACTCATCTATTGTGAACATGTTTTTTAGTGAGACAGAGAGTTCTGGCAAGAGACGCTTGGCCATCATGTATCTGTCTAGCATAAAGATGAACGCTGTCAGGACAAATTCAATGGCAAGTCCTGTCAGGCCGAATAGTTTGTAGCACACTGGCAAGAATATGAGAGTGAGCACGATGCGCCTCATATAAGCGAAGAATAATTCTCTCTGCGATCGGAAAGCGTAGAAAAGCGGGGTGAAAATAATAGTAAGACTGTGCGGGATGAGAGCCACGAGCATTATCTTATATACGAGCATCCCCGGAGCATAACTCGGGAAAAGCCAACTTATAAGAGGCGGAAAAACGATAAAACCGACTATTCCCAAACCAACATAACTAATGAGGGAGTACTTGATGCTCTTGTTCACAATCATAGCGAGCCGCGGCCGATCAGCCACATATTGCGGAATGATGGGAGTAACTACTTCGCTTATGGGCAAGACAGAGCGAGT
>DATDVE010000008.1:0-13518 GCA_036517655.1 Minisyncoccota bacterium
GCGGCTGGCGCCGGATCTGTAATGTCATCTGCGGGCACATAGATAGCCTGAACCGATGTGATGGAGCCGTTTGTAGTAGACGTAATACGCTCCTGAAGCGAGCCCATCTCAGTAGCAAGAGTAGGCTGATAACCCACTGCAGAAGGCAATCTCCCCAACAGTGTAGAAACTTCTGACCCCGCCTGCGAAAACCTGAAAATGTTGTCGATGAAAAGTAGCATGTCCTTACCCTCTTCGTCGCGGAAGTACTCGGCCATGGTGAGTGCCGTGAGGGCCACGCGCAGTCGTGCGCCAGGTACTTCGTTCATCTGGCCAAACACTAATGCGGTTTTATCGAGCACGCCCGATTCCTTCATTTCGTTATAGAGGTCATTGCCCTCGCGCGTACGCTCGCCTACTCCGGCGAAAATACTTGCTCCCCCACTTTCTTCGGCCACATTTCTGATTAATTCCATGAGCAAAACCGTCTTACCCACGCCGGCACCGCCGAATAGGCCAACCTTACCGCCCTTCACGAACGGAGCCAGCAGGTCAATAACTTTGATACCAGTTTGGAAAATTTCAAGTTTGGTAGATTGTCGCGTCAGATCTGGAGCAGAGCGGTGTATCGGCCAGCGAACCTTCCAATCTTTCTTTTCTCCTACCAAAGCGTCTCCAAAGACATTGAAGATATTACCCAGCACTTCTTTACCAACTGGCACAGAAATGGGCGCACCCGTGTCGCGTACCTCCGCACCACGCGCAAGACCGTCTGTCGAGGCAAGTGCAATTGCGCGCACACGTCCAGGTTCGAGGTGACGAGCTACTTCAAATGTCACGCTGCCAGACTTGAGGGCATTGCCGAGTGCTGGCACTTTATCTTCAGCAAATTCTGCGTCGATTACTGGACCAGTGATTTGTATTATTTTGCCCGTGTTCATACCATTGCTGATGTTATCTCTATCATTTCTTTAGTAATCGCGGCCTGTCTTGCCTTATTGAACTCAAGAGTCAGATCGCCCGAAAGCTCACTCGCATTCTCGCTCGCATTCTTCATAGCCACCATTCGGGCAGAATGTTCGCTCGCGTTGGCCTCAAGTACAAGGTGGAAGAGCTGCATGTTAAGCAGATGCGGCAGAACTGTCTCAAGAACTTTTTCTGGGCTCGGCTCAAAAAGATATTCTGTCTCTCTGTTTGCAAATTGCAAGTTGCTCATTAAATCATTGCGATATTCGCTATATCGCCCAGTCTCCGGCACAATCTCGCGCACAGTATCCTTGACCATATCAATATGCATGGGTAGAAGTTCCCGGGTGAGGGTAAGCTGATTGAGTGTAGTCTTGAAGTGTGTCGATATCACCACTACCTTATCCCATTCCCCCGCCAAGAATCCCTTCACGATCAATTCTGAAAGTGGCGAGACTTCAGCTGGGTCAGCGTAATCACCGAAGTCTGTGAATAACATCTCAATCTTAATTTTGTTTCGTGTGGCCCACGAAGAAAGCTTCTTCCCCACCAGAATCACCCTATAGTCACCGGGATTACTTGATATATAAGCATCAGCAGTGCGCATTACGTTTGCATTGAACGAGCCAGCCAAGCCTCTGTCTGATGCCACCAGGACAAGTAGTGTAGTTTCGACCCTGCGGACCCTCGTAAGAATCGAGTTTTCTAGATGCGCACTCGGAGCATACTGCAAAAGTTGAGCGAGAGTCGAGAGGGCAGCAAAAGCATAGGGCCTAGATTCCAGGGCGAGGCCTTGAGACTTGCGCATCTTGGTGGCCGAGACTACTTCCATCGCTCGGGTGATCGTCCCGATGTTATTGACCGCCCCTAGTCTCGATTTTATGTGCTGGATAGATTCCATGTTTATATTTCGAAATTTAGAGATTTAGATATTTAGATATAGCAACTTTCAAGTTCTCTTCGAGTTTGTCGTCCAGAACTCCGGAGTTTGCAAGCGGCCCAATCAAGTCCTCTCGGTGACGTGCCTCCAGATATTCGATGAACCTCGCTTCGAAATCTCGCACACGATCCTTGGACAAGCTATCTAGATGTCCGTTGAGTGCCGCGTATAGAACTGGCACTGTGTGGTAGAAGGGCAGGGGCGCGCCGTCTGACTGCTTGAGCACTTCGGTCAAGAGTTCGCCGCGAGCAATCTTTTGGCGAGTGCCTTCATCAAGATCCGAGGCGAATTGCACGAAGGCGGCAAGCTCTCGGAATTGAGCAAGTTCAAGGCGCAATTTGCCCGCCACCTTTTTCATGGCCTTGGTCTGGGCTGATGAACCTACGCGCGACACAGACAAGCCCACATTCACCGCGGGTCTTATACCCTGATAAAACAAGTTAGACTCGAGATATATCTGCCCGTCTGTGATTGAGATTACATTGGTGGGAATATACGCAGACACATCACCAAGTTTAGTCTCGATTATCGGCAGAGCCGTCAGCGAACCGCCGCCATGAGCTTGATCAAGCTTAGCCGCGCGCTCGAGTAATCTTGAGTGCAAATAAAATATGTCACCCGGATACGCCTCGCGACCCGGTGATCTGCGCAAGAGAAGCGACATCTCGCGGTATGCATCAGCATGCTTGGACAGATCGTCGTAGATCACCAAGGCATCACGCCCAGAGTCCATGAAGTACTCGCCAATTGTGGCTCCAGCGAAGGGGGCTAGATAGAGCAAGGGAGCAGGCGAGCCAGCGGGTGCAGAAATAATTATAGTGTAGTCCATGGCACCATTGTCGCGCAGGCGTTTCTCGATCTGGGCCACCTTAGACTGCTTCTGTCCTACAGCTACGTATATACAAATGGCGGGCTTCTTCTCGTTCTTCTGATTGATGATCGTGTCGAGGGCAATCGCGGTCTTGCCTGTCTGACGGTCGCCGATGATAAGCTCACGCTGTCCACGGCCAATTGGGATCATGGAGTCTATTGCTTTGATGCCCGTGTGGAGTGGCTCGCGCACACTCTGTCGCGACACTACATCCGGCGCACTGCGCTCTATTGGATAAGACTTCAAGCCGGTCCCCAGACTGCCTTTGCCATCTATAGGCAGACCCAAGGGTGAGAGCACCCGGCCAACTAGTGCTTCGCCTACGGATATAGATAGAACTTTGCCAGTGCCAGTAACTCGATTGCCTACTCCCACTTTGCTACCCTCGGCAAGTAGCACCGCACCAATGAATTCTTCCTCGAGGTTAAATGCAATAGCGGGTGTGCCTTCTATATCCAGGAGCTCCTGACTGACTGCACCAGAGAGACCAGATATACGTGCAATGCCATCTGCTGTCTCGACAACAACTCCCACAGAACGAAATTTAGGATCGTCTTTAAAACTTGCAATCTCTCGTTTAAGTTTTTCTACAATTTCGTAACTCATAATTTTATGCAAATAGTTTCTCCAGCTTACCCGAGAGAGATATATCCAATTCATACTCTCCATCACGGATTATCCTTGCGCCTGCAATCAGGTCCGGCTTAACCCGGGTTACGATCCTATCTCTCTTACCAAACTGCGAGATGATCTCCTCACGCGCTTTCGCATCTTGGGCTCGGGCAAACTCTATCTCCACCAGATGCCCGCCATGTTTCTTTACCTCTAGCCTCTCTATCTCCTTTACCACTTTCTGTCGTTGCCCCAGATCACCATTCTTCTTCATAGCAGAGAACAGTCCCTTAATTTGACTTGAGGCTGCGCCTAACTCCATGAAGGCTTTGGCATAATCTTTGGCACTGTATCTCATATATTATTCATGCATGATTCATGCCGCTTTCTTCCTCAAGAGCTTTACTGCTTGATCTATCAATTTCTCATCTATCTTATCTGGATCGAGTTCGACAGTTTTCTCTATGGCCTGCTTCACGAAATTCACTGCCTCCTTCTGCAGACTAGCCATTTCTTCTGCCGCTTGTCTTTGTGCAAGCGTCTTACCCTCCTTCACGATACCTGCCGCCCGCTTCTCGCCTATCTCAATCAGTTCCCGGCTTCTGCCAGCGGCCTTGCCTTCTGCCTCTTTTATAAGCACGAGGGCAGTTTTCTCGGCCTCGGCAAGCACGCGCTTCTCCTTCTCGGCTATCTGCGACAGTTTGAGCTCCGCCTGCTTAGCGTCCTCCAGACCCTGCTCAATGCGTTTGCGTCTCTCGTCAACGACCTTAGCAAGCGGCTTGTAGACAAAGACTGTGAGCACTACAAGCACGATCAAGAAGTTGACTCCCTGCGAAATCAGAGCAGGCAAGCTAATCCCTAATTCAGAAAAGAGTTCACTCATGTCTTATTTCTGCTCACTTGCATTAGCCAGAAACTTGCTCTAGACGAACTTGAGAATAAGGGCCACGACCAGAGCGTAGATTGCAATAGCTTCAGCGAAGGCCAGTGAGAGAATCATTGCCGTCTGGATCTTGGAACTCGCCTCTGGGTTGCGAGCAATACCGTCGACCGCACTTGCGCCAATCTTGCCGATTGATAGGGCCGGGGCGAATACGCCCAGACCAATCACGATAGCGATGGCCAATAATTTCATTGTTTCTGCATCCATATATGTTCTTTAATGAATTAATTTTTATAATTTGCAATTTGAAAACTAGTGTTCCTCCCCATGTTCCACCGTAGCCATACCCACAAAGACAAGCGTGAGCATCGCGAATATGAAGCCTTGGATCACTCCCACGAAGACCTCGAGAAACAAAAAGGGCAGAGGCACCACATAGGGCAGGAGGAAACCTATGATGAGTAGTAGTACCTCGCCGGCGAAAATGTTTCCGAAGAGCCTGAATGAGAACGAGATAATCTTAACAAATTCTGACACTAGTTCAAGTAGGCCCACGAAGAGCATGACCGGGCTCTTGAAGTTAAAGAACTTGCCAAGATGCTTCCAGAAACCGATAGCCAGCACTCCTAATATGTTTACAGCCAGAACAGATATGATGGCCAGACCTATTGTAAAATTCAAATCTGTAGTGGGAGCGCGAAATAAGGGGGCGTGATGGATAGTGATGGGCCCAAGTGGCACAAGTCCGAGCCAATTTGACACAACTACAAATAAGAAGATACTCGCTATAAGGGGGAAATACTTGAGCGACTTCTCGCGAGAGCCCAAAACAGAATCCATGAGGGTAAGCAGCTCATCATGAATCATCTCGACGAAACCCTGCAGCTTGCCCGGCACGATTGCAATCTTGTGGCGAATAACGATTGCTGATACCAGCACGAGGAGCATAGCGCAGAAAGCAAGCAATAAAGAGTTGCTGACAGCGAAACTGCCAATATGGAAAACCTCTTCAGCGCGGATAGATATTTCATGCATGACAAAAAGAGCTTAGCATAGCCCTTTCCCCGAAAACAGTTGACTTTAGTACTCAAGTATGGTAAAATTGATCCAAAGTGTTCGGCTTCAGATGAGAATTCACTGGAGGCCACAGTAACCCCTCAAGCAGAACACTTCTCGTTAACTTTTAATCTTTCGCTCATCATACCACGCTCGACCGCGTGATTCTTTTGTGCCTTTTTTTCTGTCTCTTTCTTCCATACCTCGAATGGTGTCTGGTATCCAAGCACTTCCATTGGCCTCCCTCGCAGATCATGTTCAACCTTCATGATTCTGGTTTAGAAGTTCCGTTATCCGTGACTTGTCCGACGAAGTAACGTGCACACATAGCGTAACCGCCCAAAGCGATCAGCAACCCGTACACGTCAATATGCATATTTGCACTGGCTCTGCTGAGTTATGTGAGTTTAAAACTAAAACATACCTAAACACGCTCGCAAGCTCAAAGAACGACTTCTCTTTCGGACTCGGCGGAGAATTCAAATCCGACGCTGGGGCTGACGCGACTCATATTGTTTTCGGAACAAGATCATCTCTAGACCTTCTTACGTGGTCCAGTGCTTCGAATTACACAAAAGCAGACTTTGAGCTCTTCGCAAAGCAAATATTTGAGGCCATTCCAGTTGCCAGTAGATAATAAAGCTGCGCCCCGTCACATTTAAGTGACAGGGCGGTTTACGAGTTCGGCTCGCTCACCTACTTGTACTGCGAACGAGCTGGACTAATCAGGCGCCACGGCGGGCACTGCGAGCACTCAACAGTCGTCCCATCCTCAAACACCCGGCACTTGGGTTTTGCTGGGCGATTCAAGCATGTTGCGATCACAAGGGTATCGCTCGTTCTCACAAGCATGTTACCGCAGGTGAGGCCGGCACTCATGCCCTTGCGATCCTCATCGGCGCGCAAGAGTCCACGCTCGAGCCTGCACTCCCCCTCGAAGATCACCTGCTTTGCGGGCGTCATGGCCTTGATGATTCTGGGCCACGGCGGTACGACCACTAGGACTCCAAGAATGAAGGCAATTGTTGCGATGCGCTCCTTCACGTGAGGCCTCCTTTCCAATTCTGATTATGCACTCTCTTTCAGATTTGTCTAGGCACCAAACCTGCGTTGGCGGTTACCGTAATCAGCTAGAGCCAAGGCAAGCTGGTCGGCGGTGAAGTCGGGAAAATGCAAGGGCGTAAAATAGAGTTCAGCATATGTCCCCTGCCAGGGCATTATTCCCGATAGTCTCTGCTCACCCGAAGTTCTTATTATCAAATCCGGATCTGGTAAGCCTACTGTATCTAGTGCCTCTGAAATTGTTTGTTCGTTTGTAGGTTTGTTTTGTTTGTCTAGTTTCGAAATTGCTCGGGCAATTTCGTCCCGCCCGCCATAATCAAGTGCCATCGAGAATGTCTTGTCTTTGAAGTGGGCAGTTTTATTTTCGAGATCCGTAAGACTAGTGAGCAGTTTGGGATCTAATCTATCTTTGCGGCCCAAGTGCCTGAATGCAGTTTTGTTTTTAATTAACTCTTTGCCCAGCTCTTTCACAGCTCGCGTAAATGCGCTCATCAACCAACCAACCTCCTCTGCTGGACGTGACCAATTCTCGGTTGAGAAACCCCAGAAAGTCATGTGCGTCACGCCCATCGTGGGCGCCGCCTTGAGCAATTCCTTAGTCCGTTCCATGCCCTCCTTGTGCCCCTCCCAGGGGAGTAACCCGCGCTCGCGTGCCCAGCGCCTATTGCCATCAGGAATTATCACTACATGCTTGGGCACTTTTAGCACAGCTTGCTCAACTTTCTTGTCTACCTTGTTTAACACTCTGCGCCCCAAATTTGTAAGTGCATGAACTTGATCTACGATCAGACTACCGTCTTCTCGCGATATTTCGAAACCGTGCCCCGCGGAGCCTTGGTGAAGTGGGGTGTCGCTCATTTCCTGCCACTCAAAAAACAAGCTGTCCACATTTGCAAGTAGTGAGCCGCGGTAACACCAGTCAAGTAGCGCGCGCAAGCCGGCTTCACTACCCTCGGCCATTATCTCCACTCGGCCGTCGGGCAAATTTTTGGCGAAGCCGGTAAGTCCGTGCTGATCGGCCACGCGCTTAGCCGAAGCACGGTAGAAGACCCCCTGCACCCGCCCGGTCACTAGGATATGCAACCTTTTCTCTGACATAATTTATGTAACAAACACTTTATCACAAAAGTGTCGGGGTGGGGAAAATCGAATTCCCGTCTCGCGAACCCGAATCGCGTATACTGCCACTGTACTACACCCCGCCTTCACTGTAGCTGCGGCGGGCAAGCCCGCTGTCTCGCATTTATAGCACAGAATCTGTTATAATTCACTCAATAAATTTAGGTGTATGAACGAAGGTGAGCCGAAATCAGAAAAGCAAAAGCTCGAAAATTTACTTAGGCTCTTGCACAGGGCAGTACACGGCATCCAAACAACAGGCGAGATTGATCCTGACGAGACTGCTCCATCTGTAACAACTCAATTTTCGACACTATCTCCCGAAGACAGATTAGAACTTGCTTCGGCACTTGACGAGTGCGGATTCCGCGAGAACGTGGGGGAGGCGATTCTAAACGCCGTAGAATTAAGAAATAAAGTAGTGGGACGAATTGCCACTTTCGCTAAGTAATGGACCTGGGGAGAATCGGACTCCCGTCTTGGCAATGCGAATGCCACGTCTTACCACTGGACCACAGGCCCTATTAGTTTGATAATTATGCCAAAAATCAGTATTATTACAATCGCTCCGCATCCTTAGCTCAGTTGGTAGAGCGTGCGATTCACATTCGCAAGGTCGCAGGTTCGATCCCTGCAGGATGCATTTTTTGTCTATGCAAAACGAGGAGAATGAAAAACTTTCTTTAGGTGCCCTGCGCGAGATGTGGCGCAACTCTGTGCGATTATCTCGCATGGTCTTCCGCGTGCGACCCTGGCTTGTGATTGGCATATTTACACTTTTTGCGCTTGCTGCCGGACTTACTTATGCGAGTTCTGGATTGCGAGCACTACTAATTAATGATCTTATCGGCTCGGCCGGTTCGGGCGTTTGGTCTTACTCTATTATTTTTTTATTTGGGGCAGTTATTCTGGCTAGATTACTGCCAGATCTTGTGTGGCAGTTACGTGATTATTGGAACTGGATTGTTTGGTTTTTGATGGAAGAGCAATTTAATGTTCTCGTACTACACAAACGATCTGAACTAGATGTTGCTATTCACGAAGATCCAAAGTATCAGAATTTATTCCAGAGAGTAAACGATAGCGGTGTGTGGTGACTGGGCGCATTCGCTGACCGCATGTTCTATATGATTCAGAATATTCTGGAGTTAATCATCGGCGCAGTTGTAATATTCTCTTTCAAGCCATGGCTCTTTTTAATTGTGCTGGTTGGGCTGATTCCCGAACTAATAGTCGAGGCTAAATATAGCCGGAATATCTGGAGCATTGACGCGGCCAAGGGTGAGATAAAAAGGAGGTATTGGAACCTGCAATACCACTTCAAGAGTCTCTCTAATATTATCGAGCTCAAGTTACTCAACCTTGCGCCAAACTTTATTGGTAAGATTTCTGGCCTGTTCAGAATCTTCCGTGGTGGCGAAGAAGCAACAGAACGTAAGCGCTTTACTCGTAGCACGCTTGCAGCTGTGGCCAGTACTGGCGCCGTGGGCATTGCCCTCGGCTGGGGTGTGAATCAGGTGCTGCTAGGCATGATGCAAATCGGCACACTCACATTCCTGTTTTCTACCGTGATGGACCTGCGCCAATCTCTCTCGGGACTGTTCCAAAACTTGGCTCGCCAGTATAAAGATAGTTTATATTTATCTGACACGTTTAAGTTTCTGGATCTTGAACCAGTAATTACAAACACGCACTCCCCTGTTGTGCTAGACAAAAATGTCACGCCGGAAATTAAATTTGAGAATGTTTGGTTTGGTTATGACAAAGACAAACCCATACTCAAAAACATAAATCTCACAATTAAAGCAGGCGAGAAGCTAGCGATTGTGGGTGTAAACGGCGCGGGCAAAACTACTTTTATCAAATTGCTCTGCAGATTCTACGATCCCACTAGGGGGCGCATTTTGCTTAACGGCAAGGACATACGCGAGATCGAGCTTGCTTCTTGGTACGAGCTCCTGGGAGCGCTTTTCCAAGACTATTCGCGATATAACTTTATTGTGAGTGAATCTATTGCAGTAACAGTGCCTGGCAAAAAGTCGAGTATCGAGAAAGTTAAAGAGGCGGCTAAGTCCGCCGAGGCTGATATCTTTATTCAAGAGTGGGACAATAATTACGGTCAGATGTTGGGCAAAGAATTTGAAGGTGGCGTCGAGCCATCTATTGGTCAGTGGCAGAAGCTTGCTCTTGCTCGTACATTTTATCGCGATCCAAAAATATTTATTCTTGACGAGCCTACGTCCTCGATAGATGCCGAGGCTGAAGCGAAAATATTTGATAAATTAGAGGCCCTGCCGGATGATCGCACTGTTATCTTGATCTCTCACAGATTCTCAACAGTTAGACACGCCCACCAGATTATAGTCCTAGAAGATGGCACTATCTCTGAACAGGGTACGCACAGAGAGCTAGTCAGGCTAGAGGGCACGTACGCAAGGCTTCTCAAGCTCCAGGCAAAAGGGTATAAATAATTTAATCTAAGGTTGACCCAGAGTTAATTTTTGAGATTGACTTATTTTGTGCTTGGGTAAGCAAGGCAAGTGCAAGGATCGAACCGATGAGACACATGAGCATGTCGCTCTGCGTATCCCAGATATAACCTTGTGTGCCTAGGAAGGCATCGCCCACCTCACCAGAAATTAGCGCGATCCACCATTCGATAAATTCATAGAAAGCGGCAATGCCAAGCACAACAAGGGTAGAGATAAAATAATTCCACCTGCGTGACGAGATAATCGCCTTACGGCCAAAGAATTCAACTGCCACCAGAACGGGAGTAACGCCTTGCATTAAGTGACCAAGCTTATCGTAGTTATTGCGTGTCCAGCCGAATATGTCGCTCACCCAGAATCCCAAAGGCGTCTCGGCATAAGTGTAAATCCCACCGTACATGAGCACTAACGAATGCAGGAATAGTAGTGTGTAAACTAAGTTAGAAAATCTAAACTTGCGGTAAGTGAGAACTAAAACAACAGTCCCGATAACAGCCGGAAATGTTTCAAGTGCCCAAATCCCCCACCCAGCCTGGTTGAGCAGGCCGGTCACAACCAAAGCCAGAATCTCAAGCAGCAAAATAAATTTTGGATATGATATTTTCATTTGTGGACCCAGCCGGTTTCGGACCGGCCACCTCCGCATTGCAAATGCGGCGCTCTACCAACTGAGCTATGGGCCCAACCACAGTTACGAGGGTACCGTGATTTAAGCACGATTTACCAAGTGATTCAAGAATTCGGGCCAGGTTGCTGTTGCTCGTGTTATGATTAGACATATGCATGGATTGATGAAGGATCTGAACTTAAGCAACCTCGCTTTTGTAGATGGACAAAACTTGCACATGGGGACGGCAAAACGGGAGGTTGACCCATGGAAAATTGACCTTGCCCGATTCCGCATTTACTTGGAACAAAAATATAATGTGAGCAAGGCTTACTACTTCTTGGGATATGTGCAAGAGGCAAACGAGGATTTATATGAAGAAATTCAAAATGCAGGCTTTGTCCTTATATTCCGAGAGCACAATCCGGCGATGATGGGCAAGAAGAAAGGCAACGTGGATTCAGATATCATTTTTCATGTCATGAAGAAAATGTACAAAAAAGATGATTTCGGCAAGATTGTTCTCGTGTCCGGAGATGGCGATTATAAACTACTGGTTGACTTCTTAATTGAAGAAAACAGATTCGAGAAAATATTATTTCCAGATCTTAAACGAGCATCATCTTTATATAAGAAAATCGGGTCTAGATACTTTGATGCTCTGGATAAACCCGATGTTAGAAAGAAGTTCGATAGAAAAGAAAAAGGGTCCTTAGGCAGTTAGCCGTCCGGAACCTAATTCGTCGTAATACACATATATTATCAATCTAATTTTGAAAGTCAAGAGGAGGTAAGCGGTTCGGAACCGCTCAGGTCCACAACTATCTTGAAACTAAGTGGTTCAAGAATTCGGGCCAGGTTGCTGCTACGCTTTCGAGCGATTTGTCTAGGATGGTTTCTTCTCCCATCTGGGGGAGGGCGTCTACTTCTAATACGTACAGTCCCCTCTTGGTTAGGATCATGTCAGTGCTCGAGTAATCACTCATGTGGAGCGCTCTGTGGGCTTGCCTCGCTGTTTGCATTACTAAATCTTTTTCGCTCTGACTCAATCTGGCTGGGCTAATTAACGTGTGCTCGCTTGTGGGGCTATACATATCTAGCTGACTGCGATCTATCTCGATGGGCAAGAATGCGTAGAGATCTTGATTGCGGAAGTTATTGGCCACTACGCACTTAATTTCTATACCCCGCAAAAGTTCTTCCACCAAAATACGCTTATAGTTTAGGAGCGAATTGACTAGCTGTTCGCCGAGTTCCGGATGCGAGCGCACATACGTGACACCCATCGAGTTACTGCCCATGATTGGTTTGATCACATATTGTCCACCCATCTGCCGATGTATCTCGTCTGCCACTTCATACGGCTCAATTAATGTTGTCACAAGGCGCGCCTCCGGCACACGCAAGCCCGCGCGCGCAAGCAGCTCGCGGGCAACGTCCTTCCGCCAGCTGTTCATGGCAGATAATGGCCGGGGGCCGGTGTACGGCACGCGTAGTGGCTCGAGAACCTGTTGGACGCGACCGTCTTCACCGTACTCACCATGCAGAGCGTTCACGAACATGTCTACATGCGGTGCAAGTCTGAATGGGTCAACAGCAATACCCTTACGGTGCCACGTGCCCTCGCGATCTATAAAAATATCAAGAACCCTGTGAGTATTGCCCAAATGTTTGAGAGCGTGAGCACCCGAAGCAAGTGACGCTTCATAGTCAGTAGAAGGCCCCCCACGTAATACTGCAACTCTCATGTAATTATTTTAGCACTTTACCGCGAAGCAACCTATGGTAGTTAATAGCAAACCTGTGAGCCTCGCTATTCACGAGCAGGATATCATGATGGTAATCCCGCACTATTTTGCTATTTCCCATTATGTGATCCGGCTTATGCTTATCGTTCTTCACAACCGAAACTGTCTGTATGTTCGAGGTTCCACCTCGCACAACCTGCTCGGCTGCACTTTTTTGCGCTATGCCGCCATCAATCACAACAAGATCCGGCAGGCGCCACTCATTATGCTTAAACCTGCGCTCGAGCATTTCTGTCAGATTTGCCACATCGTCGCTTTTATCCTTGCTCTTGCCTTTGATCTTGAATCGCTTGTATTCGTGCTTGGCGAGTATTCCGTCTTCCATCACCACCATCGAACCCACCGTATGAGTACCAGATATATGAGCAATATCGTAACCCTCAATTCTAAATCCCCGCTCAGTTGGATACCGGGTATCCAACTTACGTTTGTAGAGGGCGACGTCGTTGATGTGCTCTAGGGCAAAAATCTTATTGCGCAGTTCGGCAGCCTTCTCGAAGTTGCGTAACTTTGCCTCTTGCTTCATGTGCTTACGCAAACCCTTTATTATTTCCGATTTTCTGCCATTGAAAAATAACGAAATACTGCGAATTACTTTGGCATACTCAAGTTTGCTGATCTCTCCTGTGCAAACCCCCGGACACAACCCGATCTGTCGATTAAAGCAAGCCGTACTCGGCTTGCCCCGCGAAGCCTTGGCGAAGTGGGGCTCACACGTATCACGAAATGGGAATATCTTGCGGATAATCTTAATTGCCTCGCGCAATTCTAGACCATGCGGAAACGGGCCGAATTCGTTTTTAACTTTTAGCTTTTGCTTTGCGTTTTGCGTTTTGAGTTTTGCGTTTTGTAAATCCTTGCCCCGCACAATTAAAACTCTAGGAAACTCCTCATCTGTGATAATCACGTAATTAAAGGACTTATCGTCTTTCTCAGCTTTGTTATAAAAAGGCTGATGCTTCTTGATCAGAGCCGCTTCAAGTATGAGTGCCTCAAGCACAGAATCTGTGACCTTATGCTCAACACGAGTTGCCTCACTTAGCATTTTCACAAGCAGAGGCCCGCGCGTATCGATTAAGTCACGCGCAAAGTAGCTCTTAACCCGCGAGCGCAAACTAGTAGC
>DATDVE010000009.1:0-27391 GCA_036517655.1 Minisyncoccota bacterium
AGTGACAAGCATCAGAGCGTAAGCGATGAACATTGGTACGGGCCGACCAGAGAAGCCGTACCAGAACGCAACGTAAAAAAGTACGATCAGTAGCACAATACATAGACCCCAGTACTTGGAGAGTTTTGAGGCTACAATAGATTTGCTACTACCGATAGCCGCGAGGATAAGCAATGCCAAAAAGGCAATAGTAGTGCCGAAACCAGGACCTTCGCCAGAGGAAATAACAGCTGCTACGAACCAACCAACAAGGATAAGACCTGCGATAACATTCGCAACCTTCATAACAAGATTATAGCAACTAATCGTGCAGATCGCATGTTCTAGTAGGTAGACAGGACTCTAGGCGAGACGGTGGTCGAAGTGGTAAGTACTTAGGCGGCTTCCAGTTTCCCGACGATTCTCGAAATCTTCACCCACAAACCCCGCCCTATCACTTCCCTCTTCTTCCTTTCCCCTCTCTCCTTCTCTCTTCCAGGCCAGCTCAGCTGGCCTTTCGCCTTTCTCTATTTTTGTAAGTAGCTGTCGAAGTAGATTGTGTGGCAGGTGTAGCCTCCGGGATGCTTTTTTAGATAATCTTGATGATGCTCTTCAGCTAGTTTAAATTCTGTCAGTGGCTCAAGTGTTGTAACTACTGGCGCCTTCCATCTGCCAGAATCATTCACAATATTTATAAACTTAAGCGCTTCTTGCTTCTCTTCTTCTGTGCTGTAAAAGATTGCGGAGCGATATGCCCGGCCTACGTCATTGCCTTGCTGATTGAGTGTAGTGGGATTATGAATTTGGAAAAAGAAATCGAGTAGATTTTTATAACTAGTCTTATCAGCGTCATACTCAATCTCCACTACTTCTGCCTCGGCCACATAACCCACCCGAGTGTTGAGAACGCCCGGTTGCGAACGAATAAGTTCCTGCAAACCCCAGAAGCATCCTCCTGCAAAAACCGCCTTCTTGATCATAAACTATTTACACTTTCCTTATTACATCCTTTTGAGGGCACGCTTCACTACTTCGGCTACAAAATCTTTACGAGCTTCTCCTAATACTGGTAGGGTTGCTAGAACGGATGCGTTTTTAGTTGGGAGCAAATCAACTTTGCCGCCGTTGAAATTTGTAAGCTGGGTTAGAAACTCGTCGAGCCACGATGGTGTCACAGTAAGCACGTCTGCAAAATCAATCTCGATTGACTCATCGGGATTAAGCCCAGGGCGAATGGCGTTAAACGCTTCTAGCCCAGCGGGACGAGAGATGAGAACATTACCAAATTTTTTAAGATTAATAGTTTGCATTGGTATTTAGAATAGTATAACAGCATACGACCCCGGTACATTACCCTCCGAGATGGAGCAAAACCTATAAAAAGTCAAGAACTTTAGTAGGTTTCGGCCTAAAACCTAGCAAGATACTTCTTGCGTTTTGTTTCTGGGAATCTTTCTATTGCATAACGGAGCGTGGTTCGCGACATTCTTGCTGCATTTTTGGTTAGGAACTCCTCTAACACATTGACGTCCTTCTTTCCCACTTCTCTTAACATCCAACCGGTCGCCTTTTGGACTAAATCATTTTTATCTTTTAACAGAATCTTGGCTAGTGCGAGGGTCTCAACATAACGACCTTTGTTTATGAAATATTGCGTGGCCACTATCGCAATGCGCCTCTCCCAAATATTTGCAGACTGAGCAAGTTTAATGAGAACTTTTTTATCTTTATCAAAAAGGTAGTGGCCCAATATGTACGGCGCACTTGTGTCTACTAAGTCCCAATTATTGATTCGCGATCTCAGTTGCAGGTAAAATTTTGCCAAATTCTTTCTTTCTGCGGAACTGGCGGAAGATTCGTATCGCATCACTAATATTTCAAGAGCAGTGAAGCGATCTTCGTGCACGGCACTTGCGAGCAACTTGGCAATTTCTGAAAGTGGCAAATCGCGGAACGTCCGGGCAATAGAGCGTTGCACCGGCACGCGTATACCCAAGAATTTATCCCCCGCCCCATACTCGCCCGGAGCAGTCTTGAAGAATCGAGCGTAGTTACCTGCTCGCGAAGGATCAGCAACCTCAAGCAGTGCCCGTTTAACGTCTTGAGCAGTCATTCTCAAATCGTAGCACGAAGTAAAGCGCCGCCCGACCAGGACCACTTCACGAACTATTTATCAATCACGCTTACTCCGTAATCTGGAAGATTTCGCGGCGGCCGGTTTGATACATTTCTTTATACTGCTCCATCTCCTTCATATCCGCCTCGCTCCAATTGGGATCTGGTTTGCCCTTTTTATAATCCTCCATCACCTTAGCAAAATCGGCCAAGCTATCCATCTCGCTCTCCATAATGACAGTGTTGTAAGGGCCAACGAGATCTGTCATAACGCGAGTGCGCGGCTGCTTACCCATAGTCTTCTTAAAAAGTTTAGCCAGCTTGCCAGCCTCCCCGGGCTTAGCCGTAAATATCTCGCGAACGATGATCATATATTTAAAACATTATGAATAACTAGCATCTAAGACGCCCGAACCAAGGAATTATTTCGAGACTAACTCACTTACGAATCAGAGTCCGGTCGCAAGTTCATACAGGACGCGGCGCTGGGCTCGCAATTTGATCACTTCTGGATTGGTCTCGCTATATTGCTTACGCGCATAGGCGAGTGACTCGTCTACCGCCTGCGTTTCTTGGGCAATCCAATCGCGTTTGGCTGACTCATCCATCCCCGCGACAGTGCGATCCGCAGTAACGCGGAATGCAAACTTCTCCGCCTTGAAAGGCTCACCATCCTCGTCAGGGTGAAGATCAATATTCTTTCCTTCTTTCATAGTATAACTAGTTTACCCTTTTCTTGATTCTAAATCCAACTTGCTCTTTTGTACTCGGTGTAGTCCTCACCAAACTTTTCTTTTAACAGCTTCTCTTCTTGAGATCGACGAAATATCAGATAGAGAGTGTGCAGGCCAACGGCAATCCAGAGGTACAAGTTCCCGACATATAGAGCCAAGCTTATCAAGTACAAAGTCACTCCATAATAAATGGGGTGTCTCAACTTGGCGTAGATTCCGCGTCGTACCAACACGAGAGATCTTGGTTTGGTAAAAGCCGATGACCAATTGCCACCCAGAGCAAACTTGCCCAATAGCCACAATGTGAGACCTGCGACAGACAATATGAGCGTAATAAAGTAGCGCGATCCCGGATCGTAGAAGTAATAAGCCGCCCAAATAGCAATCAAGAGGGCCGTAAGTAGAACAAAGTAATCTATCTCGTAAGCTTTCGTCATATTATGTATTCTGCTCTCATTGCAGCTTTTTGCCAGCCTCGCCTAGCGAGTCTAGGCGGGCAAAATGCTAGTATCAACTAGGTCGAACTAGATCCTCGTTGGATGTTGTAATCAACAAGCAGAAAAAGTAAACCTAGGAATAGAGTGGCGAATGGAGTAAAGAATACAAGGACTCCGCAAGCAAGTTCGCAGTTCAGTACGGTATCCATTACGTCAAGCACTGGCGTCAAAATCCAAAAAAATGTATCTAGATTTACGAAAAAAGCTACTGCTTGTATCAGAGTGACTAAACAAAAAACAATCCAGGGAATCGATGTTAGTCGTATTTTCATATGTTTAGTAATAAATTAGCACCGGCCAGAAATACACTAGAGCTACAAAAAGGACAAGAGCGATGAGAACTGGAACAACAAAAACAAATGCTACTGGCATCTTGCTCGGTTGTCGATGTCGCCAAATGCCGAGTGCGAGAATCAAGACAAGACCTACAACAACTGACACCGCCACCCAGAATGTCTGGGCAAACAGTTCGTGTCCGAAAAGTGTGTAGTAAGAATCCGGAGGTCCGAAGCAAGGTATATGTTCGACAATTTTTTCGGTACAGCCCTCACGCAGTTCAAGTATTTTCATATTTAAATTTTACCACACAAAACGTTGCGCCCGTCCGTGGCAGTGAGGCCAAGGACGGGCGTGGGGGAGGTTAACGGATCTCGGTGTCGTCGAGACAGCCGAGCGAAGCGCCGGGCACAAGTCGCTCGAAGCGGCGGTTAGTGGCGTAGAGCTCCGAGAGCTCGAGGGCTGCGATCGTCTCGGCGGGGAAATTCGCCCGCATCCAAGACTTGATCCCGTCGCCGAAGCCGAGGGGCAAGCCACTAGTGTCGTCGGTCGCAACGAGGCTCGCCATGTGCTCGGCGGTGCCATAAAAGTCCTGGTCCTCCGGCGAGAACTTCAGCTTCAGAACTTCACGCAGACACTTCTCGCGTTGGTCTGGAGCCATGTTGAGCCATAGTCTATTGCGCACGGTGATTTTCATCGAGTCCTCCTTCCACCCAAACCCTACCACATTGCAAAATTAGCGGCAACGTAAGATTTGTTCAACGCAATGTGCATTTTTTGCACAAACTAACCAACTGTTGCATTTTTTGCAACTACTGGATTTCCAACTATTTCCATTTTGGAACTAGTTGCCTGGCCTGATAAACGACAACTCTATTTGTCAAAATATTATTCTATACATTTTAGTTTCAAATTTAACTTATGCGCGGGGCGAAGCGGCCTTCGTGGATAATCTTCTCAGCCTGGTCGGCCTCAAACACTTGGGCGTTCATGGCCAAGTACACACCGTGTCCGAGGTGTTGGAGTTGGGCAATGGCAAAGCCCATGTTGAATCCCCCGTCCGAACGGATAATATCTGTAAGCGGCACAAATGATCCGGTGATAAGCACCGTGCAATCCTTGCGTTTGAGGTGGCCCTTGATGAAGCGGGCCGTCTCGGCCATGGTATAGGTACCGTGAGTGATAAGGAAAGTGGCCGAATTACTAGCCTCGATTGTGCGCACTATCTGCATACGATCTTCGTCGTTGATCTCACGACTATCCTTCATGCAGACAGTGGTGAAATCGAGTTGGAAGGGCAAGTTAAGTCGCAGGACGAAATCGGGCATGATGGAACGCTCGTTGGCTACGGCTGTGTCCTTGATCGGATCCCAGTGCGAATCAATAGTTCCGCCCGTAATGATAAAGTGAATCTTCTCCATCTATTAAATTCTAGCATTTCTACTCCAAAATCAAATCCAGTCAAACATTTCCTTATTGCAGTTTTTTGCAAAACACTAACATAGGCAAATCTGCTGATCGGCTGTGCCCTTACTTAGGGGTTGACCCCCTAAGTGACAGAATCGGGAGAAAACAAATCGAGCCCGGTGCCCCGTAAAGTAGCAAAGCTACCACGGGGCACCGGGACTCGGTGACTAGCAGAGGGTGATCACCTCGTCGCCCTTCCAGCCTTCTTGACGGCGAGCGAATGTGATTGTCCCCGCTACATTCATTTCGTCGAGCGGCTTGGTATACCCTCGCCGGATCTCGGCCTTCTCGAGTAGTTGTTTGAGCGTTAGCTTACGGCCGGGCGCTACCTCGAGGGCGACGATGAACCGCTTCTTGAAGTCCGTCTCCATATTGAATCCTTGTTCGCTCACGCCCTCGGCTCCATTGAGAGCGTGTAGGGCTTGGTCACGTCGATGACATGGATGACCGTGCGCGGATGCTGCTCGTCGATGACCACCTCGATGAACTTGGCGTTCGGGAACCAGCGCTTCATCATGTCGGCGAGGTTGTATGCCAGGCCCATGATCACCTGAGTGGTTCGCTCCGGCTTGGGTTTGAGGTTGGAGACCCGCACGAGGAAGTAGTCGCCGATGCCCTTCTGCATCATGTCCTTGGGGAAGAGCACGGTCACGTCTTGGGGCCTCGCACGGGTGAGCTTAAGAGCAGTGATGCGTTCGATCTGCTCCCAGATGTCGTCGTAGAGCTGCTCGAGCTTCTCCTGCTCCATGTCGGGCAGGAGCATGACTTCGATCACGGGCATGTTCCGATCCTCCTTCCGGCCTGTCAAAGGCCTGTTTTACTGCTCTAATATTACACCAAAACACTTGACTTTGTCAAGCATTTTTGCTATACTTAAGCTTGGTAGCACATTGAGGGGAAAGAGGAGAAACGACCGTGCATCAACTCAGGGCTCGAATCAAGTCGATCTGGGCATCAATCCAGGTCGGCATCACCGTGACGGTTTGCGTCGCCGGCGCGATCTTCGTGCTCGCGATGCTCGCCAGGATCTTCGCGCCACTCGCTCCATTCGTGACGCTCGTCTTCGCAATCGTGGTCACGATCGGTGGACTCGGTCACACGCGGGAGACTGGCATCATGTCTCTCGGCGGGATCACTCTCTACGCGTTGTCGTGGCCTGCCTACTGGCAGTACGGGTACGTGGGAGTCTTGCTCACCGCCATCGGCATCAGCCTCTGGTTCTACGCAGGGCTTCGCGGCGCAATCACACCCATTCCAAGCCCGGCGCGCTGTCGGGCCTGAGGGAAGACAACATGGGCAAGCCTACGGTTCCGTCGCCACGTAGGGACATGAACTTCACCGACTGGTGGCGCGAGATATCGCGCAAGCTCGACATCGTCGGCACGCCAGGAGCGCTCGTCAACAAGAGTGTCCGGCTGTCGCTCGAGCACCTCGTGCGGGTGGTCACCATCCGCTACGTGGAGCTCGGCTACGACCCCGACGGCAAGTTCGACTTCTGCTACCTGCACCTCTCGGACAACCGCAAGATGACGTGGTACGAGAAGGGACGGGGCAATGGCTGGCATCTCGATGGCGTGAAGATCGCCACCGACTGCATCAAGATCTACTGAAGTGGCGCGATGAAGCGCCAACGGAACGCGACCGATTTCGCGTCCCCCTTCGCCGAGGCTTCGGCGAGACAAGAACAAGGCTCGAGCCGGGATCCCCTCCCCGCTCGAGCCTTTCACTTTCACAATATGATCACATTCTCACTTTCTTAAGAATGTAAGAATGTTTATGAGATGCTCAGGATTACTCTGGGGTAGGCGTGCTTTTAATTTGGGCGAACAAGTCGAGCTTGCAGGCGAGGGTCTTGCAGAACTCCTGATCCTCGGGGTGCTCGGAGAAACGGGATTCGAAAACTAACATCTCGTTGGGCACAATAGGAAACGAGAATCCACTGATCGAGGCAGACGATGGGTTCGCGAATATCGCTGCCGGATACTTATCTGTTGTCCTGTTGCCGTGGATTATGTACGAGTCACCCTCTGTGCTTACGCGAGCTATGCCGATCTTCTTCTCTCCCCCGCGCGAGAGGAAATACATAATCTTCTTTTTGTTAGCAACGAATCCGGCCTGTGCTAAAACCGCGAGTAATTTCTCCGCGTCATCTGCGTGGGCGTAGATATCTATATCTTTGTGCTCACGCGTGAGAGCACCTCTGTGGCCCTCCAGCGCAAGTCCTCCATAGATCCAATACTGCGCACCACTCGCGTCGAGCAATGCCACAACTTCCTTAAACTCCTCAATCGTGACCATGTTTCGAAACTAAAATTATTTCACCCAGCGAATAGGTACAATTCCTCGCTGTCGAATATGAGTGGTTTGAATCGCAAGCTCTCGGCAAATGCCACATCATACTTGGGCTCGCCGAACTTTATCTTGCTCATTGTGGTTACGAACCTCTTTTCTCCATCAACTTCTTCAGAATAGCCACCGCGCAAACCCATTTCGGGATGCCCTTGAATGTTCTCCTCCACGTACTTCTTAACTGTCTCGGCCCGAGCCGGGTTAGGTGCGGAGGTCTCAACGCTCCCGTCTTCGAAAATCGTGACCGAGACAGCCTCGGGATCTTCCTTCTTGCTCTTTGCCAAGAGTTTATAAAGTTCTTTTTTGTCAGTCATAACCAAATGGTATCAAATATGAACTCAAAATCCAGATGAGACTTTGTGTGGATGGATAGAGTTGTAGAGTTGGGAAAGGAGGCCACATGGCCTTTTGGGATGATTCGTACTGGACACGAGAGGAATCTGTCTTGACATACCGCTATCCGATCGAGGATGGTAGCCCTGACGAACTTGTACGAAAAGGATTCAAGATTCCATGGTCCGCACCAAACAAGGCCGTCGATAGGCTTGGTCCATTCGCCATCGACAAGAGCCCGGAGTCTCACAAAGGTCCCTTCGCTTGCGCAATCGACTTCCTAGTCCCCCTCGACACTCGCGTGTATGCCGCAGCGGATGGGATCGTGAGGAAGGTTGTAAACCATCATACCCAAGGAGGGCCATCGCAAGAGTTCGCCCCGTACATGAATTACGTAACGATTGAGCACGCGGATGGCGAGTCCTCGCAGTATGGGCATCTTGCACCGAGATACTCCGAGTTCGTTAGACTTGGAAAACGCGTATGGGCTGGCACACCCATCGGGAAGGTGGGGTTGACTGGCTGGACAGACAGGCCACATCTGCACTTCATCGTCTTTCGCTCTGACTCGCGCCCAACCCACGGCACGCATCATCACAGCATGGAAGATCTCGACGGCATCGACCGGATGGCAAGGGAGTGGCCCTCGAGCAAGTTCCCCTTCAAGAGCCTGCGACCGCGCTTCGGCTAATCCGAACAATCCCCAGAGGCTCACCGCATTCGGTGGGCCTCATCACTTAAAATCAAAACAAATCTACTTTCTTGAATGTTTGCCGAAGACGACCTTTATGAGAATGATCAATATAGTGATAATAACGTAACCAGTAGCAAGAATAGAGGATACTTCCATGCGATCTTCGCATCCAAAGAAAAGACCTCCGGTGCATATAGGTGCTGTTAAAATAGTAACTATCCACCCCAAAGGGAGAACTATTACCGAAAAACGAAATATTGTTTTTACAACTTCTTTCCGCAGGGGTATAAGCAACAGAAGAATAATTAGCACTCCAGTACTCCAAGCTGCAGCGGGTCCCGCAACAGATTTCACTATTTCCTCACATTCCATCGAGTCGACATATCCAGTCGCTGGAAGACAAAGACCACTCTCTTCGGCAAATTTACTGGAGATAAGACAATAGGAAGCTAGCCCAACTAGACATAAACTTATGAGAATCCAAAAAAGTCTTTTTGCATTCTGCCCACCTATTATAGTTTCTGCTATTTGCATACCCGACTAGCAACCTACCTAGGAGTTGAACTCCTAAGTGATTTGCGGGCGATGATGATTAGGGAGATTAGGAGGAAGAGGCCGGAGACCCACCAAGAGGCGAATTCTTTGGTGTAGTTCAGATACGAGATGCCAAAACCGCCTGGAGTTGTGGTCGGGGCCAGCCAGAGGAGGATGATGGAGATCGGAATAGCAAAGTATGCAAACTTGCGCCAAGATTTGAATACATCTTCTCGGACAAAGAACAAAGCAAGGCAGGTTATCAGAAGTGAGACGGAAAACAATACTGACGGTTGAGCAATAGCACCATGACCAACAATACAAACAGAATCGTTACTAGGGCACGAAACTGCAAATTGAACACCCCAAATAATAACTACCGCTGAAACTAACATAAGTAATAATGCTTGTTTTCTGTATGTCATTAGATTGATTCTTTAATTTGAGTAATAAGTTGCATAAGTTGTTGGGCTTCCTCAAGACTTATATTGCCTTCGGCAAGGGCTTTCTTAATTGATTGGGTAAGATTGTTTAGGCGATCAATCACATTCTCCACATTCTGAACGCTTTCTGATTCCTTAATCTTAGCGATCTTCTTGCTGAACTTCTTGAACTGTTTGGGGGTTAACCCAAGCTTACTAACCTGGTACTCAAGTATATCAAGCAGGCTGCCAGCGCTTATCACTTCCCCTTCGCTCAAGCTCACGTCAATTGATCCATCACCATCGACATCGAGACTAAGTACCGGGTCTGTGGTGGAGCTGATTGATAGAGTAGCCACAGTCTCGGGTGAGACAGGAATGTCGGAGAAGATGGGGCCACCCGCGTATGCGCCACCAATCCCCTCCTCGCTCTCTAGTGTAAACGCCCCATCGCCCGTGCCCTTGATGACAACATTGTACGTGTCATCGCTCGGCACACTCACATATTTGCCATCGCCGAATTCATAGTACCGACTGTTGGGTATTTGCTCTTCAAGATACGGGAGATCCGAGCCTGGGATCGGGTTTGGAGCTAATCCGGTGTGACTACCCGAGTTATCATAAACGTCTATTGAAACTGGGGAGTGAACAGAAAGGCGCTTACTTTTGCGAGAATCTGTTGGTTTGTATGGAAAGATAAACTGGCTCAAAGGAGTCGAGGTCCCACGTATCTGATCACTAAGAAGCGGCAGCACATCTTGTACCTCCAGAATATCGGAGTGGTCCCTCGAGAGCTTTAGGTTGATTATATTGTTGTAGTTAAGCAAATCCACATAATATGTAGTAGTGGCTAGTGCGTCGGCGGAATATGAGATTACGGTTTTATCTCCGTCGGTAACAACGAGGGGGCGTTCGTCGAGAATTGGTTGCTTGAGACAGACTGACAGATCTGCGTTGCAAACTGTGGCTAGACGATCGGTGTACTGCGTGCCTCGCAAGGTTTCGAGGCCCCATCCGGCGATCTGGATTACTTGGGTGCTTGTTGGCGCTTGCCACGAATCTTGGAAGGCACTGTTCTGGGCAAATTGATCAAGGAAGTTCGCGGCTAGCACGTTGGGACTCTCGACATCGCTCTCGGCTGGTTTGGGCCGGCCGTCACTGCCAGACATGAACGCGCGAAGTGTGGCGGAGTCGCTGATCGTGTTGCCGTAGCGAGTGCGCCAATCACTTGTAAGTGACGAGGTAGTGTCGAATTCTACAACCGGGCTTGTGACTCTCGCGAAGTACGCTTGAGTTGGCAGGAGGTTAAAAGCTGCCTGGGAATGTTCGGCCAGGCCGCGGAAAAGCTCGCGCGTAATAACAATGTTGCCGGGGAAGCCGAAAGAATTATCACCATGGAGTAAGCCCGCTACAGCCTCGGGCGTACCTGTCTGCGGCACGGCCACGAGGATAAGTTTGTCCACTTTGTCGCCGTAACCCTCCGCAACAAGACGCGAGATGAGCGCCTTGGCCACGAGACCGCCATGACTATGAGCGATGATCGTAACTTTCTTCGTCTGCGAACTGCTGGCAACGAGAAGTGCGCGCTCTACCATGGGTTCGAGCACTTGGTTGTAATCAAGGCGCCAGTCGTATGATAGGGGCTCCCAAGCTTCAATGTCACCGTCATCAACTAGATCATCCATCATGTCGATGAAGCTGTTGTAGATGTTGCCCCCGCCCGGCGCTTCGTCGATAATGTCACCTGCGTAAATATCTGGGTCGAGACTATTGCCTTGCTCATCGAGGAAAAGCCCCCGCACGTCACCGCCTGCAAGTGTCGGCTCCCAAAGTTTGTCTGCGCCGAAAGTACTCGGGGTGTAGAGACGAGTAGCCTCAATGCCAGGGATAAAGATGACGCTCGAGTGACGAGTGGGCTCCACTACCGGGTACGGGGTGCCGCGGAAGTAGGAGGTGACGGCGGTGTTTGAACCTATGAAGGAGACGTATGGGGTTCCCGCTGGTACATCGCCTTGGCATAGGGTGCAGATTTCTTTTTTGTTCAGTTCGTCGTTCCAAAGTTCCCAGTGCGTCGGGGTGAGGAAGCGGAGGGAGAAGTAGCGGGTCCAGGGTGTGGTGCTTGCGTTGTTGCTTGCGGGGAATGTGTTGAGGCTCGGCACGCAGCTACCATTGTGCACGCGCATGCGCGCCTTCCAACCGCCGCCACTATTGAAGGGCGATTTGAAGCGGTAGTGTACACGCAACAGGCCATCCACATATTCGGCCCGTTCGTAGTTGTCGAAGAGTGTGCCGGATTGGAAGTTGTTCGCAAACGCATAAAGTTGGCAACCTGCGGGCGTGGGCAGAGTGTCATCGAGCACGGGAGCCACCGTGGGCGGCGAGACGATGGGGTAAAATGCCGTGCGGATGTGGTGGAAAACAGTACCAATCTGGATCGCAGAATCGTAGCCGAAGGTGTAATAATCGGGGTAGTCGGGGATGTTTTGCGAACAGCCGTTATTTGCGGGCGAATAATTTGGGCTGCAGACGAGCGGGGTGCTGGAGGCGTCGTTCCAAATGTCGTAGTGGGTGGGGCTTGAGAAACGCACCGAGAAATCGGTGGCTCCGCGAGGCAGGTCGACGTAAGTGTCGTCGAAGCCGGTGATACGATTGCCGAAGTCGCATTCGTCGTTCTTGAGGTAGCCGTCGCTATCGATAGTCCTGTTTACATTCACCATCGTGGGATTAACTTTGAAGTGTAATATGAGCAAACCCGAGGCACTGTACTCGGCCGATGAAAAGTTTTGGAAGAAGCTGCCGGTAGTGGTGGCAGTACCCGTGCAATCAACTGCGCTCGCGTAATTAAAAGAGGTCAAAAAAATGAAGCCTGCTAAAATTAGGAGCTTGCGCATTGGCTAAATTGTACAAAAAAGATGCAGTTTAGTCTATGAGGTTGAAATAAATTATGTGCCAGATGGCGGCCAGGCCGTCCTTCCAGTTGATCTTCTTGCCCTCCGCGTACGTGCGGCCATAGTAGGCAATACCCACTTCGTAGACTCTCCACTTGCCCTTCGCAACCCGCGCTGTGAGTTCTGGTTCGATGCCGAATCTGGATGCCTCAAGTTTATTTTTGAAAGTATCGAGAACATCGCGGCGGAAAACTTTGTAACAAGTCTCCATGTCAGATAGGTTGAGACCAGTGAAAATGTTGGATAGAAATGTCAGAAGTTGATTGCCGAAGTAGTGATAGACGTAGAGAACGCGGTGCGGACCCTCGCCCATGAAGCGCGAGCCGTAGACTACGTCCGCCCGGCCCGAGACAATCGGCAGGAGAAGCTTGCCATACTCTTCTGGATCATACTCGAGATCAGCATCCTGGACGATAATAATGTCACCCGACGCCTTCTGGAAGCCGCTCTTGAGAGCGGCGCCCTTGCCTTGATTAACCTCATGGCTAACTACGATAAGATCTTTGACTTCCTTGAGAAGGGCAGCCGTGCCATCGTGCGAGGCGTCGTCTACGACAATAATCTCCTTCTCGATATGAGAAAGGTCAACTTTCTTGACAGCTTCAATTACCTGCTTGATTGTCTTCTCCTCGTTGTAGGCGGGAATGACGATTGATAACTTCATCCCATTAGAAGTCCGGTTTGATTATACAAACCGGCGAATTATTTATAATTCTACTTCTAACGGGATTCATATAGGCCATCCGATCTCCACAAATATATCTCGTATAAACCATATACAGCCATTACAAGTAAAAGTGAACTTATAGCATAGCGGAAGCGTACAGTGGTTACAACACCCGATAGCCCGGCCAGTAGCGCACCCGAGAGAAAGAGACTTATCGTAGCGAATCGCTCACGTTTACCCAAAACTATGCCCAGAACCCAAAACGCAAATACCAAAGCCCAAAAGATTGCGCCGATTATGAGCAGCAGGCCAGAAGCGCCCATACTTTTTACTCCCGCCCAGAGGGCCGGTATGTCGCCCGAGATAATTGCTCCGCGCAAGTCAACGTAACTGCGGTCTGTCCAGCCTACGAGATCAGTCACTTCGCGAATGCCGTCGGAGAAGAAGAACGGTAGCAAAGTCTTGGCGTGGAAGAACGCATACGGAAGTGGCGCACCTTTTATAATCTCAAGTCCCTCACTTGATTGGATACTCGCATTGCGCAGACTTCGCTCTGTGCTGGCTGGGCCATACTTATCTTCGAGTCGCTTGTCGAAAAGTGTATGGGCAGTGTCTGGATCAAGTCCATCGCGGGCGGACACGAAACGCATGGCGTTGTAATAATAGAGATTGTAGCCACCGACGGCAGAGAGCGACCATGAGTCGAAGACAAGCTTATTGCGCACTGACCAAGGCATGATCACGAGCGCGAACGTGAAGAGCATAATCAGGGCGGGCGCGAATTTCTTCTTGAAAATTGCGTAGATTAAAGCCAGGAGAATTGGTACGAATAAGCCGATAGGACGAGTGAGAGTGGCAAGACCCAGGAGTACGCCCACCCAAGCAAGGTCGCGCCCGGCCGCGTTATCATCAAAAGATTGTTTGGTGAAGAGTAGGAGGGCAAGAGTGAGCAGTAATAAGAAAAGTGATTCGGTCATAAGAAGAGAGCCGTACACGATGCCCACTGGATCAAGGGCAATGATAAGCGCAGCAAGTAGGGCAAACTTGTGTGGCATGTGGCGCCTCCCTAATGCGTAGACTGCGACAACGAGCACGCCGGCAAGTAGGCATTGCAGAATTAAGAGGGCCCAGATCGAGCCCGTAACTTTAAGCGAAAGAGCGATTAGAAACGGATAGACGGGCGTGCGGAAACTATCTGGTTCGAAGTTTGTGACCGCGCCCTCGGTGAACTCGCCAGATAGAGCTAGGTTCTGGCCGATACGGTAGTACTCGCGGGCGTCCGGCTCGAGCAGAGGGAAAGGTTCAGAGTAATTACCCGAACTAACATAAGCAAGTAGTGCCAAGCGTAACACGATAGCAAGTAGCGCGATCCAGATAATAGATTTGGGCATCTTGAGAATCATAAATATTTATCGAAGGCTTGGGGCAGGAACTTATCCATGCGCAAATGATTCTCAAATGCTTCACGCGCTCTTGTCTGCATACCTTGGAACTCTTCGCTTGAGAGAGTCTCCCACCACATTTGGAATTTATCAGATATTTTATCAAGCTCGCGATAATTTATCCTGAAAATAAATTTACTGTAATCGAGTACATCCTCAAACGGTAGTACGCAGTCGGTATCTATGAGTATGGGGATGCGGCCGAGGGCGAGAGTCTCGAAGAATCTTATCGAGTAGTTGCCGTCACCCTTGGGCGCAAGCGTGAGGTCAGAACTCGCGATATTGTCTATAAACTCTTGGCGGGCCTCGACTGGATTCATATTAATAGTATCGATGTGTCCGGCATAACTAGTTCGCTCTTTGAAATTTGTAATTACATCATTTGAATCCTGCAATAGTCCGATTGCTTTGTGTCTGAAATATAAGCCCGGCTTATGGGCGCCAAATTTGAAAAGAGACTTCAGAGTAGCGCGCGAGTAGCCCACGAAGCCAATAGTTGGCTTATCACTTTTTGCTCGCGGAGTCAGAACTCCCAAGTTCTCGACGAAGGGTGGCATTGCTATCTCGTTTCCACTCTTGTCAGTTTTATATAGCGATACTCTAAACTGGATAGAGTCGGGAATATAAATCTTTTTATCAAGATCAGAGAAATCGAAAATTATAATCTTTTTGTTATGTTTGTGGGCGAGCGCTGTAAAATTTTTCAAATACTCTTCAAACTGCCGAGCCTCAATGTTGAAGTAATCGTATGGTAGGAGGAAGTAGTCGCAAGTTTTGGGGTCGTTCACGATTTCTACGACAGGTTCGGTGAGCACGTCGTATGCTTTGTCTAGGAAAAGTTTGTTGGGCTTATGAATGCGACCAAGATTGGGATAGAGAATAGGCAAGTATGATTTCTTGTCCGGCAGAAGCTCGCCAATGTAAACTTTAGGTCTCACGAGAGTACTTCGTTAATGCTACTTACTACAATACTATCTAATTTATTTTGGTTGAATAGCTCTTGCGATTTATTCCTCCCCGCTTCACTTATACTCCGCCGCAAATTTATGTCAGCAAGTTGCATTAATGCCTTGGCGAAATCTTGGGCTGTAGTGCCAGACAGATAGTGCTTGCCTGATTCTAGATCGTAGCCCGAGATCGCGCGCTTGTGGGCCACAGTGGGCAGGCCGCGAACAATGGGCTCGAAAACTTTCTGCTGCATACCCGCGCCGAAGAGTGACGGAGCAATAGCTATATCCATATCGGCCATAAACTTGCTGTAGTCTTCTACAAACCCATGATACACGATATTGCCTGTACATCTCCTGACAAAATCATTTGACATGTGCTTACCGGTAATATGCAGCACGAATCTCTCCTGCATATTTTTATTTAACACAGGTGCGAGTTCCACCAGCACAAATTTTAGCGCGGCTAAATTGTGTTCTACGTTATACGTTGAGCCGCTAGAAAAATATATATCTAGTTTACTTTTATCCTTCACACCAACTGCCGGTTCAGAGAGTATTCTACCCAGGGCGCGCAGTGGCAAGACAACCACATTCTTGGCTCCCATTTTTGCATATATATCTGCCTCGTTTGGGGTGATAGCGAAAATTAAATCACTCCCACTCACAGTCTCTCTCTCACTCTTGTACTTAGGCAAGACGCGCAGTCTATTCACTATGTTATTGCCGGTCTCATCAAGGAAATGCGTGGGCTCAAAATTAATCGAGCGCGTAATTATGGGAATTTTTCTATCTGTCACGTATTTATAGAGCGGCCAAAGATATGTGTACTCGAACCAGACAAGATCAGGCTTGAAGCTCTCCAGTGAACTCTCGAGGGCCTGCACAATCTCTTGATCTGCATACTCATATGCGGCGCCGTCCCAGTATGCGGGCTTGATTAAACGCTGCAAGCTCTTAGATCGCTTATATGTGACAGACCTGATCTTTATGTTTAATTCTTTGGCAACCTGATCTACGATAGTCTCCTTGCCCGAATCAATCTTAGTGATCACTTCAAGTTCGTGACCCAAGCGAAGTAATTGCCTCAAGCCTTCTCCTCTGTCTTGCTGATCAGCGCCTGTCTGGGGCCAGGGGAAATTCGGAGTTACTATTAGGATACGTCTCATTGCTAACATTCTGTGCTAGTATTTGCTCTATGACAAGGCAGGAATTCTTGGAGAAGAATCTGGCTAATCTAAAATCCGGGCGAGTTCTAGACGTAGGCAATCTAGAGAAGAGAGCCCGTATTCACATAGAACTTATGGGCAAGTTCAAAAGTTGTGAATTCTACGGTCTCGATCTAGTGGACCAATCAACGCTTGATCTAGAGCTGCCCAATCAGCATATGGGCAGTTTCGAATCTGCGCCCTTCACCGACAACTTCTTCGATGCAGTCTACATGGGACAGGTGCTTGAGCACACTTATCTACCCTTGCAAACACTTAAAGAATGCCGGCGGGTACTGAAAGATTCTGGAATGTTAATTCTTGATCTGCCAAATGTTTATTCACTCTCACGCCAAATTCGCTTCACTTTATTTGGCAGAGAAGATCTCTTGGGTAACGATGATCACAAAATATTTTACTCCCCTGCCATGCTGCGAAACTTGCTAGATAAATCCGGTTTCAAAAACATTTTTGTGAGCACAGAGAATGTTTTCTCGACAGGCGCAGTCACCTTGCCACTGCCCAACTTTCACCCCTTCAAGAATCTTGGCGAATCGCTCATAGCCTCTGGGCAAAAATAAGATCTAAATCTAAATCTCAACCTTAAACTTCTTGACCCAAATTTGGAAGGCGAGCTCGGCCCAGATAATAGGCGCGTGGTAGGCGCGCTTTGAAATATGTTCATCAAGCAGCTTGATAAATTCGGGCTTATCACGGAAGAGTTCGTGCGCAAGTTCTATAAATTCTGGTCGCCTTAACCACTTAGCCGCCGGGGCGAAAAATCCCCTCTTAGGTTGCGCAAGTAAGTATGACGGAAGTTCACTCTCGAAAGCATCTTTCAAAATCCCCTTCCCTCCCCGAGAAAGTTTCTCTCGGACTGGAATACTGGCGGCAAATGTGATCACTTCTTCGTCTAGGAAGGGTACGCGGGCCTCGACGCCGCTTGCCATGTTCATCTTGTCCGTGCGCAAGAGTGCTTCGTCAATGAGCCAAGTTTGCCGATCGATGTTCATGAGCTGCGCGGTCACATTTCCGCTCCCCCTTGGGAAATTTTGTTCGAAGAATTCGCGGGTTTTGTCGGGCAAGACTGGCGAATCACTCTGGAACATAAATTTGGCAAATCTTGAAATCGGGTTGCTCAAGAAGGGAGTGAAGTCGAGCCACCTTGATTTCTGATAACGTGGGTAGCCGCCGAAGAGTTCGTCGCCACCGTCGCCAGTAAGCGCCACCGTGGCAAACTGCTTAGTAAATTCTGCCAGAACAAGTTGCGGGATAACAGTGGCATTGCCGAGCGGCTCATCAAGATGCCAAATTGCTTTCTCGAGATTTTCAATTAGCCCCTCTCGCGGCAGCAGTACTTCGTGATGGCGAGTTTTGAAGAACTCTGCGCTGCGGCGGGCAAGTTCGAAATCAGCATTGAACTTCTCGCTCTGCTCACTATCAGCTAACTCAAAGCCGACGGAGAAAGTATCCACGTCAGCAGTAACCTTGCGCATGCAAGCAAGAACTACGCTCGAGTCAATCCCACCGGACAAATACAACCCAACTGGCCTATCTGAAACAAGTTGGCGCTGTACAGCTGTCTCGATTATTGATTTCAAGTTCCCTTCTTTTGCCCCACTTGGGGATCCGATCCCCAAGTGAGAGTTAGAGTGAGAGTAGTGAGTTAAGTTTAGTTTGCCATCTTTAAGAGTTGCAAAATGTGAGGGCGGAAACTTCTTGATATTCTTGAATAACGTAAATGGTCCTGGGGTAAACAGCACTGTCATGTAGTGAGCATAGGCATCGTGATCTAGTTTGCGCGGGATATCATGCTCGAGTATCGCTTTAATCTCTGACGAGAAAATAAACTTGTTGCCCTCTAGATAATAATACAGCGGCTTGATGCCAGACCGATCACGGGCCACAAACAATTCTAGCTTGTTCTTGTCCCAGATTGCGAAAGCGAAAATGCCATTAAACTTCTCAAGCATCTTTGCTCCCCACTTCTCATACGCCGCCAAGATCACCTCTGTATCGCTCTCTGTCTTCCAGGGATAATCTAACTGTGATTTGAGCTCTTTGTAATTATAGAGCTCACCGTTGTAGGTGATCACGAGATTGTCACTTGCATTTGCCATGGGTTGATTGGCGCGCTGGTCTAGGTCAATTATGGCCAAACGATTGTGACCAAGTGTGATAGCACCATCAGACCACACTCGCGTGCCGTCGGGACCGCGATGCGAAGTGACTACATTCATCTTTTTAGCTAACTCCTCGTCGTTCCAGTTAAAGCCATTTATCGCGCACATATATCTAGTAGAGCTTTATAACATCAAGAGCAGGGCCGAAGTTGGGCAGGCCGAATAATGCCGGCAAACCGCCACCGAAACCGTTAGTCATATCGTTGTCGTCATCACGAGCAACATAACCCTCAAAATATTCGACCGTCACACCATGGAATTTTGGATTTATTCGTTGGCGGCCCACTAACTCCGGACTTAAGATGAAATATTTATAGTCGTTCTCTTCCAGGTATTCTCTAAGCCCAAGAAAGAACGCTTCGTCTTCAACATTCGCCAGATTGAGCGTGTGGTGACGAGGTTCCGGCAAGAATTCCTGTGGTAGATCGCGCTCGGCAAGATCAACCTTACGCAGCGCACTTGATTCAATGCTCTCAAGTTCAGCTATCGCAACAGGTGTGCTGGGCAGACGGGCCAATCTAGCAAGATAGGCTATTTTCTCACTCACTTGAAGTCGCTCACTTACCCAATCGCGAACCTGAATGCGCGTATCATTGCGCACAAGCAGCTGATCGAAGCGCAACACCGGCACAAGCATGAGTAGAAGTATTGCGCCCACAAGAATCTTGCTGCGTATCTTAGACATTGCGTAACCGGCAGATAGCGCAAAGATTGGGTAAAGCAGTAGTATGTAGCGTCCTTGCAGGTGGAAAACGAGATAGAAAATTGCTACGTAGACGAGAGAATACAGGGCGAAAGTGGCGGCCAGTCGCCGCGTAAATAAATTACGCAGAAGAATAAGCAGACCAGAAATTGCGGCAAGAATAAATACTGGTTCGGAAAATAGCATATGGCGAAGGTAGAACCAATAACTCCAGAAGAAGCCGAACACACCCGTCGGCTCCTCGCCTCGATAAATAGTCACATTCTCGGGCGAGATAACCTGCAAGTTCTGCGGATAAAGAGCAATGGGGATAGCGAGAAGTATCAAGAACAGGAACATAGATCCCCAAACCCACCTAGTCTTGAGCGCTTCCCGTAATGAAATTTTATCTACAAGTAAAAAGTAGAGAATTATGAAGGGCGCGATGACAATAGCCTGATAGTTGATCCCGAAGCCAATGCCCACGGCAAGTGTGGATAGTAAATAGCGCTTCTTGATAGAAAGGTTTGGGTGAGTGAGCAGCCAGATGACGGTGGCAAATACGAGAGTGATGGGAATCCAGTGGCGACCCCAGTGCGAGAAATTGACGTGCAGTAGTGCAAGCGCAAGAACTAGGGCCGAAAGGAGCGCGGGTTTGGCCTCTTGAAAAATATTCCTGGCCGCCTTGTAAACAATCCAAACAGTCAAGGTTCCTAAAACTGCCACAATGAAGCGCACAGTTAAATATAATGGGGTTGGGTCAAGGGCAACAAGATTCTGGAAGATCTCGAAACTGACGCCGGCAAGCAGATACCAAATGCCCATAACCAGTGCAAGAGGAATTAGCAATATATAAATGAAGTACGGGGGAAAATAAACTTTGTCGAGAAATGCTTCCGGGTGAAGTCCCGGAATCAGAGTCTTCTCCTGCATCATTGTGAGCGCGCCGATGACAAAGGGCGGCTCGTCGCCCACAACGGTAAGAGGCAAGCCATAATCGAGGCCCACGATGCGCACGAGGAAAGCAAGAGCTAAGATGGCGAAGAGAATTTGTTTTTCACCAATACCCATGTGGCAATTAGAGCATCTTTAAGTTTAATTTTCTTCCCTTCGCTAGCCGTGCGCGGATGATACGAGATTGGCACTTCGTGAATCTCTATCCCCTTTCTCGCCACTTTCGCTGTGACTTCGGGGCAGAACTCGAAGCCAGTAGCCTCAAGTTTAAGACTCTTTATAAGATCAGTCTTAAACATCTTATAACATGTGGGCTCGTCGGTAATATGCGTGCCATAGAGTAAGTTGGCAAGGGAGGTCAGATACACACCACCCAAGTAATAATACCACTGCCCTTGCTCACTTACCTGCCCCGGCTTAGGCAGACGCCTCGAGCCATAGACAACATCAACCTCATTCTCCCCTACCTTTTCACCTGTCTTTGCAATCATATTTTTAAAGTCATTAGGGTCGTACTCAAGGTCAGCATCTTGAATAACACAGAAATCACCTGTGGCCGAGGCAAGACCCGTTCGTATAGCAGAGCCCTTGCCAGAATTAGTTGCGTGCTTAGCCAACTTTATATTAGGTATACTATCCAAGATTTCTTGAGAGCCGTCGCTCGATCCGTCATCTACTACAATTATCTCTTTCTCTATAATGCCGAGATCAACATTCTTGACTCGCTCGATAATCTGGGCCACTGTGGCTCGCTCGTTATACACGGGAATGATAATGGAAAGTTTACGCATTTGTTGTATGAACTTCTGCTGTAACTTCTGTTTTGAAAATAACGTACCGATATATAAAGAAGCTCCATAGAGCAATCGTCCCCCCAACAATAACTTGCGAGATCATGTAGTGAATATGCAACTTATCTACCAAGGTATACATGAGCAAGGTGTTAACGATCATGTTGAATATGCCCGTGAAAAGATAGAAGAAAACTTGACCGTGCATACCTTCCTGACGCTTGTCACGGAAAGCCCAGAACTTCTGCAGCAAGAAACTAACTAGAAAGGCGATAGTAAATGACAGCACAGTACTAGCCAGATACCAAACCCCGAATATGTCAGTGGCAATGTAGAGGACAGCGAGATTGACGAGAGCTCCTGTGCCGCCGGCGAAAACGTATCGAATAATCAGACTGTGCCGGCGAATAAGATCAAGCATTGATAGCCAGATTAGCAGTTTTTGAGCCTCTCCACAATCTTTGGTATCAAGCGCTTCAAGCTATGGTTCTCTATCACCCACTCTCGCCTATCCGTTTCTGGCATATTGAGAAATGCCTCGTTTGTAGTTTTGACAGGCGTGTCGCAAGCAAGAGCCTCAAGCACAGCCTTGTCTATGCTACCGGTGGTGCTCATGTTAACGAAGAGACTTGCGCGCCTGTATAGATCTGGCAAGTTTTTGTATAAGACCGGTCCTAAAAAAGTTGCCTTGCCTGTGAGATGCTCTTTATATTCATAATCCTGCTTAGTTATGGGAGCGCCCGCTATGACAAGCTCATACTGCGCGGGAGTAGAATCTATTATTTCTTGAATATGCTTGGCGGGGCTAATGCGGCCTACGGTGAGAGCGAACTTCTCTCGCGGAACACTTGGATCGGGAGAAAAGTGATCGGTGTCAATGCCGTGGCCCGTCACAACTACTTTCTTACTTTTTAATCTAAAACTCCCTGCTGATGCGGTGAAGATAATATTTGCAAATTTCTCGGCAATCTTGAGCTTAAGATCGACGTGTTTGTGGGTGTACCAGAGGGCAACGCGCTTGCCCAAGAGACGCCAGTACCAGCCGGCTAGAACTAGATATTCGGGGTTCATGTGGACGAGGACAGCGTCATACGACGAGTTCAAAGTGCAAAAGGCAAAGGTCAAAATTTGGGTCAGTTTATTAGTTCCTCGTTCTTTGCCTAAGCTTTTTACAATCACGTTTGCGGGCAAGTTATGCGCGCCCTCTTGCAAGCAAATCACGGTGACTTGCTCGCAGTACTTAGCAAACTCTGCAATCCAAGAATGAAAAAATCCTAAATTACTATCGGCAATATCTACCTTCTGCGTAATAATCAATAGTTTCATTAAAATACCGTTATTTATTATCCCCAGTAATTATCTTGACTTGTATCCGTCATATACTGTATACTAAACATGCTTTTGATATTATGGCTTCGGCCTCGAGATCCCGCCGCAAGGCGGGATCGATGTTTTTATATATACAGATTTAGGCTTTCTCTTACCATTCTAAACTCACCCTCTGACAATACATCAAGTTTGCGTAGCAAGCGGTAAGTACTAATTACCCTAGCTTGTGTCAGCTTAACCCAGACCGTACCGATTCGAACCTTAATGGGGCAATGGAATTTGTCTTTCTTTTTAATACTTGTTATAGGAAGAGCAAGAAACGTTTCCGTATTGTACACTCGTATAACAAGTACTGGGCGTTCGAAGTTGTCATTTTTGCCGTCAACTTCTGCCCCCACGTTTACGCCCATTGCGCACCACCATATATCTCGTGGATGGGCATAAAACTTTCGTGCTTGACTATGAACTCGCTTCTTCTCCTCGTTCCACCTATCAAAATCTTTCTCCATTAATATATTGTACCATCTATAACTCAAACTCTGTCCTAAAAGTCGAAGCCCGCCACGCTCTGATGTTCCAGAACGGGCGGGCCTTCAGGCGTGAGGTCAGACGATCGGGCGAAGATTATCTCCATCCCCCACGAGAGCGGCACGAAGACTGTCACCCCGCCCTTCCCACATCTCGTACGGCAGCGTCACGGGACGACACAGGATCCAGCGACTTCGTCCCCTTGCGGAGCCCGAGGCCACGGACGCCCTCACGTGCAGAACGAAGTTGTGGCCGAATTCAAGGATCTTGACTTCGTCACCAGCACACGGCGGTTTCGCCCTTTTCCTCCAGGCTTTCGAAACCCAGCCTCTTCCCAGTGAAGAGCACGGGGACGAGAAACGTACATCGATGAAGATCGGATCGCATTGTACCTCCTTCCTATACTTGATTGTACACCCAAACTTGACAGAAGTCAAGGATGTGTTGTGTGACAATTTTCCCTGCTTTGTTTTAGCTTACTTGCCGTAGACCCCTTTTAATAAATCGAGATCTTTGTGGGTTGATTTCAGTAATTCAATGTTCTTGATTTCCATTGAGCGGAGAACATCAATTCCCTTCTTGTCATGCGGGAATTCTTTTTCATACATAGCGCGCAGGGCGGCAAAATCCTTGATAAAACAGTGCCCGCCTGCACCCCGGCCGGTCTTGTGAATTGGATCAAGATGAGTGCGGCCCACACGTGGATCAGCGGCCATGCCGTCGCGTACAGAAGCCCAATCTGCACCTTGTATCTGTGCTAAATCATAAAGGATATTGATAAATATAACTTTTGCATAGAACCAGCAATTGCCTCCGTATTTTATAAGTTCTGCCTCTCGTGCACCAGTAATTGCCGTGTACGGCGCAGGCGCGAGGACGGAAATAACCTCTTGTGCCGCGGCACGATACTTCTCCGACTCAACGGGCATCCCCACAATGTTGCGATCTGGGTAGGCGGCATCGCGAGCAGCCGTAGCCTCTGTCAGAAATTCCGGAGAATGAAGTATGATAACGTTGGGAAATTTCTTTTGCAATTTCTCTGTTGTACCAGGCAGAATAGTTGATTTTATTACCGCCATCTTGCCTTTCCCGATGAGGGGTAGAACTTTCTCTATAGCTTTAGTTTCGAACTTGCCGCCTTTGATTGTGGGTGTGGGCACAGCGATGAAGACAATGTCGCAGTTTTTGATATGCTCACGGTTGTTTACATAAGCATCGTCTAATGAGTAGCGTACCACATCGTGACCTCGCACTTCGAAGTTATCCGCGTAATTCTTGCCGATCCAACCTTGACCGATGAATCCTATCAACTTTCTTTTTATTTTTGATTTAGACACTTCTCCCAGCTTTGTTTGAATAATTTCTGATACGTTTCTTTGTCGGGTAACTTCTCTGCTACTTTTTTGAGCCTCTCGCTCATCATAATTCTTGCATCTTGATTCTGAAGCAAGAAGATTAAGTGCGCGGCAACTTTGTTCACATCTCCCACCTCTGCAATGAGCGCGTTGTGCGGGTTAATAATACTTCCCACTATGCCGACATCTGTGGTCACAATGGGTGTGCCCGAGATTGCCGCCTCAATTAGTGTCAAGCCATATCCCTCATAATTAGACGTGAGCAAAAAGATGTCTGCTGATCGGTAAAGCGAGCTAAGATCAGCGGCCCAGGGCAAGAGTTCTATTCCCTCGCCCTTAATCAAGTGTGCAAGTGGCCCGTCTCCTACAACTATTAATCTTGCCTTAGGGTAGCGCGCTCGCACTCTCTCGAACGAGCGCAGGGCGAGAGGGAAATTCTTTTCTGGAGTTATGCGACTAGCCATTAAGATTATGTGACTAGCGTCAGGATATTGCTTGTGCAAATCTACCCCTCCTTGAACCTCCTGCCAACGTGAACTATCTACATAAACTGGCAGTACCGTAATCTTGTTGCCCGGCACATGCCAGCGTTCACGCAAGCCCTTTGCAATTCTCTTCGAGACAACCCTAATAGATCTGGCACGCCTGGCCGCGAGCCAGTAGCCAAATAAACGGAACTTATTCGTGAGTGATTCTTTTCTGAAATACTTGCTAAAAATATCAGTATGCACCTGCATCTCAATACCCAACTTAAACTTAAGCGACAAAAAGAGGGCGACGAAATTAGTCATGCCTTCCTGACTCGTGATTATGTATCTGCCCGGATTATCGCGTAATATGTCGCGCGCAATTTTATAAGCATCCCAAAAATAACTTAATCTGTTCTTAGAATTAGTAGGATAAACCCACACATTCTCTCCCAGTTTAACCGAAGCCAACTTGGAGTCTCGGACTCCAAGTTGAGTATACGTGACTATATACAGCTCGTCGACAAGTTTGCCGTACTCAACCTGACGGGCTCGCACTGGTGAGCCTTCTTTAAACAAATTCGAGTCAACTCCAAGAGAGATAACTTTCATATTTTCTTATCCATAATCTGCAGAAATTCTTGAGCAATATCCTGATACATGTGCACGGTGTTAAACCTGTGTGCTTTCTCTTGATACATTTTGTATGTATCCTGATCAGACATATTTATTATTTTCTCACACAAATCAGTCTCGCTCATGGGGTCAACCAACATCACGGTATCAGCAAGCATATCTGCAAAGCCTGATTCGCGCGTCATGATAACGGGCTTACTATACTGCAAGGCTTGCAAAACTAGATTGGGACTAACTTCAGAGATAGAGGGCAAAATAAAAGCGTAACAAGAGGCGAGCTTCTCCCACACAGTTTCTTGCGGCAAGTTTTTGTATATATCTAACTCGATCTCGGGATTAATTTTCTTGGCCGAAGCAAAGGCTTGTTCTAATCTTTTAAGATTCTTAAGGGGAATGTCGCGGCCGACCCAAAGGAAGTTCTTGTGCGTTGCTATTTTAGCTTCCTTCTTTTCACCAAAATAGTTACTAATTACAGAAATTTTCGCTTGATCAAGTTTATACGCCCTGCTCGCGATTTCTCTCTGCCAATCTGTGCTAAACACAAGCTTGTGTGCGCGGTTATAAATAAACTGGGTTAGTTTCTTGATAATCTTCTCCTTCAGATTGAGTCGTGTCTCGTTATAAAATTTAGATAGAGGTACTAGTTCTGCGGTGCGGTTGACATAGGATTCCCACAAGAAATCACCCCCTACTCGCACAATCGCCCTTTTCCCAGTAAGTACGGTGGGCAGTGCCACGGAAAAGTTATCGAGGGCAATAATGACATCAGCTCTTGCGAAAACAAGTTTCAACCAGAATAAAAAATGTCTCAAGACGCTAGGTAGATTAGAATTGAAAACAACGATACTCGCAGGCAAATACTTAGCTAGTTCGCTAGCGTAGTGTGTGGGACCACCACCGGGTGCGGTGGGGCAGGCAATTATAATTTTAGGCTTTTGTGAATACATAGTTCATTTGCTCTGATACTTTCTCCCAAGTATATTTCTCTCGTATAAGTTCACGCGCGTTTCTGACAACCTTTTCTCGTAAATCTTCGTTCCCGGCTAGCTCCTTAACCTTCTCAGCTAAATCTTTGGGATCATCTACTTTGCAAAACAACCCCGTCTCTCTATCTCTTAAAAAATCCGTAATCCCTCCCACGGGTGTCGCAATAACTGGAATACCCGCAGCCATAGCTTCCAAGAACGAAACACCCAAACCTTCAGAACGAGAAGTGCGAACAAAAATATCAGACGAGGCCAGAAGCTTGGGCAAATCCGCACGAGAGACCGTACCCAGAAACTTAACCCTAATCCCGAGGTCTGACCTTAAAACCTGGCTCTCAAGGTCCGACCTCAATGGTCCCTCTCCAGCAATCCAAAGTGCAGAATCCGGCAGTTCCGTCATCGCTTGAATCAAAATATCTACTGCATTCTTATGAACCAATCTCGACGTCGTCACTATCGTCTTACCATCTCTTCCCTTCCACTGCTCTCTAAAAAAGTCCTCAGCCACCCCGTTGGGAATAATCTCTGGCTTGGTGAGCGCTCCATACTTAACTGCCCTTTCCGCCAAGTAATTACTAAGCACTGTAATCTTGGTGCTTCTGGGCACAGCAAGTTTCCAAGACAAATTAATCAATCCAAAATGACGCTTGGTTAGATGTTCTTCCGAGTCCCCTTCTTGAAGCGTGAGGACAATTGGCACTTTTTGCCAAAATTTCAGAATGTTATATATGTATGCCGGTCCGGAAGCGTAACTTGCCTGCACGCTCCAAAATAAATCAAATCCCGATTTCGCTTGCGAAATCGAGGATCCTCGATTCGGTAAACCGAATCGGGACTTACCCAACGCGAAAATCTTAAACACGCCAAA
>DATDVE010000010.1:0-10321 GCA_036517655.1 Minisyncoccota bacterium
ATCACGCTGCCCGAAGCAAGTCCTGCATTAGCCACCCCCTTTGGTAAGCCTAAGCTTGCAATGACAGTGAGAGTTAGGAGTGTGATTGTTAGTATTTTTTTCATTTAAATATCAATATGTATAGCGCATGGCTAATCTCTCGCCCTCACTATAAACTTCGGTTATTTCAGAAATGGCAAGCTGGTATCTTGAGATCTCGCGCAGGATCAGTACTGGATCATTCGCTCCCCTTTCCTTGATGTCCTCAAGTGATCTGGCGATAGTGTCGAAGGCTCGCACTGCTCGCAGATGTAGCGACGCATATTCTACCGGCACGTTGATCGCAAGTAAGTCATTACGAACGCGAGAGTACGCACTTGCTTGTATGCTAAGCGAGGCGAGCTTGCTGTAGTCTTCTGTTTGCAGAGCCGCCGCTATTATCTCTACGTCTTTGTACGGTGAACTGGTTAGGCGCGAGACAGCGCGATCTACTGCAGAGAAGTATGCATTTGGTGTGGTGATCGCGTCGGTAGCAAGTTTAAGATCCGCCAAACCGTAATCAGTGTAGATTTCCGCATAGAGAGCTTCGCTTGAGATATTGCCCACAAGTTCTGCTCCGGTACTCACATCATATGCACCCTTACTCTTAGCAGAAAGATAATTGCTCGCAAGATTTATGCCAACTTTCTCGGTCAGTGTCTCGCCTAAATTCTGATCATAGCTATATGCGTAAGGGGTGATTACGGGGACGGGGGGTGGGGTTGCTTGAGTGTAAGCGTCGTCCGGCCCTACCTTGGCTGGGTCACGACTTGCGAGCACTTCCTCGCCGTCGCTTGTGCCGTCGCCGTCGCTATCGCGACTGTTTGGATCAGTGTGCCAGAGAGTTTCTTGCCAGTCTTTGAGACCGTCTGAATCCGAATCTTTCTCAATAACTTGCTGCCGCGCTCTCAAAGCCTCGTCTGCGGCAACTACCAATTCAGCTTCTTCGGTCGTATTCGTATCCAGAGATTTGGATACCAAAGCGACGCCGACGATAATAACCGCAAGCGTAATGGCCACTAATCTCCTTTTGCCGATTAGCCAATTCACCTCCTAAATTCTAGCATCCTAGAAGGGCACAAGCTCTTAGGACATGTGGATTATGAGCGTGATTATGTAGACGAAGTAGGCCAGGAAGTAATCCTTGTCATTAATCTCACCTCTCCAGAACTTGAGGCCGGCAAGCAAGATCCCTGCAGCAAGAGTGGCGAACAAGAAGCTTGCACTACTATAGACCAAAGCAAAACTTGCAGACATAATTAAGAGCAGGGCTAGGATAACTAATCGCGCCCGCTTCTGCCCCAGCATCGTGGGCAGAGTCACTACAGCGGATTGCCTATCCCCCTCTATGTCTTTGAGATCCTTGAGAAATGAGGCAACGGTTAGGCCTAACCAGATAGATAGGCCAATCTTAAGGGGGAAAATGCTGAAATCTCCCCCTCCACTCCACAACAAATAGCCAGCCATGAAAGTCATTAGGCCGCAGAGGCCCACAACAGCATTCGAAATAATTGGCAGGCGTTTGAGTCTTAGTGGCGGGACAGAATAAATATGTGAGACTAGGGCGCAGGCAAGGGCCAAAAAGAATGTGCTGTAGCCTAGTAAGTATGCCCCCAATAACCCCATTGCAAGAGCAACATTCTTGTAGTTTCTGTACAGATCACGCGACAGGAGCCCCAATACTAGAGGCCTACCGGTGTTGGAGATTCTGTCTATGCTCTCGTCTTCCAGATCATTGTCAATCAGTGCATATGTCCACAGATAGGCAAAGACAAACAAAACAGAAACGAAACTTAGTAAACTTGCGGCAGGTGAGAAGATATTTATAAACTGCCCGCCTGTGGCCACGAGCGCTCCAGTGGCGACAAGGGTCATATAATAGAGTAGTCTCTCGGGACGCAGATTCCTTATGAGTGCGACGAACGAAGATTTGTTGTGCAGATAGCCGAAGGTGACTAATAGAATAGTTGTCGAGAGCCAGAATATCTGCCCTAGGCCAATGTTGAACACTGTATAGATTGTCCGGCTGTCGAAACCGGTTGATAGGAATTGTGTGGCGATGTTTCTGATAGATTCTGAACCGGCAAGAGCGGCAACGAAAGCCGTGTAGACTTCTTGCGAGCCACTTGCCGCAGCGCTTGATAACAAAATTTTCCCCAAACTCGGCAAGATCGCCACGAAGAAGATCGCGCTATAGCCCAATAATGTACCCAGAATTGCCCTCGCCCAGTTTCTTGTAGTAGCAAAGATAACCAGTAATATGCCGATGCATACGATAGCCACTTCGATCCGCAGGCCCATTGTCACGCCCGGGTAGACAAGAGGCCCGCCGAAGGTCAGGAAGTGCCAGAGAAACTGATCTAGGCTTGTGAAGATATATGACATGCCCGGTCCTCTGCCCCAAGAGATGATCATGTCGAGTATGGGCGCGAGCCAGATCACAGGCAAGGTTACTGTCACGAACGAAAGAGCTTTACTAATTTCGAATTTGCCGATTAGGTTCAGAATAATTACAAGGGCGAGTACAGGGAACAAGAACATAAAGAGCATCGAGACCTCGAGACTAAGCAGGTCTGATATGAGTGGATTGCCCGAAGGTGGTGAAGATAGATATTCGAGCAGAGCCCGGATCGAGACAATTGCGCCGAAGGCCAAGCAGAATTGCGGCAGGCCGAACCCCGGCAGATTATCTATAAGCCTAAGTATTCTAGCGTCCACGGCTTGATTCTAGACTATTATAAAGTTCGCGCCAGTCATCGAGCGATAACTCCTCCGCCCGTCTATTTCCAACCAACTCCAAGGGAGACCCTTGGAGTTTGAGATTGCTGGATAGTTTTTTGCGTTTATGGGCGAAGCCCTTCTTAACTAACTCAAAAAACCTTTTCTCATTTCTCAGCGGTTCAACCGCTGTGAAGAAATCTCTTGATATAGAGCCAATTTGTAGAATGGCCGAATCTACTTTAGGCACCGGCTCAAAACTTTCTTTGCTTACGTAGCGCACAATACTGGGTGTGCCATAAGCTTTTACAGAAATAGATAAAATAGATTCTTTCCCATCTTTTACAGTTATTCTCTCTGCCACTTCTTTCTGCACAAGCAAGACCATGCGCGACGGTTGAACTTTCTCTGTCAAAAACTTTTCAAGCAAAGCACCCGTAATATAGTAAGGTATGTTTGCAACTATTTTGTAATTAGAAATTGAAAATTGAGATTTGACTGAAAATTGGAAATTGGAAATTGAAAATTCTAGTGCGTCGTCATGCACTAGGTATAGCTTGTGGGCGGTTATTGCGAGGGCGAATCTCTTTTGCAGTTCACTAATCAGTCTCTCGTCTTTCTCAACTGCGATCACTGTTGCGCCAGCTTGCAAGAGCGCTTCTGTAAGCACGCCTAATCCCGGGCCAATTTCAAGCACTACTTCGCCCGGTTTAATTTCGCTTGCAGCAATGATATCTTTCAAAACTTCTTTGTCTTTCAGAAAGTTCTGGCCTAAAGATTTACGAGCAAACATAAAAGCAATTCTAGCATATTACAGGGTCCACGCTTTACAAAGCTAGTCTATTATGTTAGTATCTAGAAGGTTCGCACAAGGAGATTTTGTGATTTTCAGCATCAGGCAGTTCGAGGGAGTAGCAAACCTGCCCCTTGGGGTTCTGCAGGGGAAGGAAAAAGCACGAAGCTTCTACTCTAAACGTGGCGGGCGCATCGCCATCCGCGATTTCGTCCGAGAAGGAGAAGAGTTCGACCGAACTGCAGTTACCAAGCTGGTCAACGACTCGGAACTTCCCGAGTCAAATGAATACAACAACGTGGTCAGAGTCTGGCCCGTGAAGAGGCCATCATGAGGAGACAGCACAAACGCCCCGCCTGCAACACGCAGCGGGGCGTAAACAATTTCACCTATCTAATTGACGCTACTTTGAGGTGGTTCTCGGTGCGAGACGAAACGTTTGGCTCTGGCCACAACAGGGTGGACAGTTTCTAATTCATATTTATGCGACGCAAGAGCACGCCGCCATAGTTCGCTGATAAGAGCCTCGTCATCTCTGGCGTAATTTTCTGCTGCTTGCCTGGCCGCCTCCTCGGCCAGAAGCGACATGAAGAAGTATTGCACTCTCGCTTTGGCCACGCGGTTGGGCACTTCATCGGCAATCTCTTTGGGCATCTTAGCTTCGCTTGCCGTTTCGGTAAGTGCACGAATTGTCGCGTCAAGTTGCTCAATCTGCTGATCAAGTCCCTCTGCTTCGAAGCGCGTGCGCAAGAGTTGCTCGCGCATGGCCTCGATTCTATCCTGCTCAACTTCGTTCTTGGCCTGATCTTCGAGTTCTGCCAGCTTCGCCTCAATTTCTTTATACTTTCGGGCTGTATCCATCAAGATAATCTCGGCCGATTCTTCTTCCGCAGCCTCTGCACTCTCGTGCAAGCCCATGGCAAGCATATAATCCTGCCGAGCCTTCTCTAATTCCGTACTCGCTTCCCCTATCTTCTCGTATGTGCTCATATTGTTAGTTCGTTTATTTGCAAGTATATGATAGCTACAAACTTTGTGCTAGTATCCGGGCAGTTGTACACGAGGTGACCATGGAAACAACCCCTGAATCAGCGCTTGCACCAGTGGCCAGAGTGGGAGAGAAGTTGCCGAAGAACGACTGCCCACTCATGACCGAGAGACGTATGTATCGACTTTTTCCGGAGATGAGCTTAGACCCAGGGTGGTTCCGGACGCAGACCGTCATCACGCCCGAGATCTACCTCGGGAGGCTCTTCGAGAGGAGAAGTTATGATGTAGAGGGTGAGCGCAAGACGGCCATCAACTACATCATGGCCGACGCCTTGAGCACCGATCCTCTCGAGGCTAGAAATCTCTGGCGGGTACTGTGGGCTCTGCCGACGGCTGACCTCCTGTGGATTGCCCGTGGCCACGAGTGGTATAGGCAGAGCGTGGTCGCGGTTCTCCCGATTGATTATTGGGGCGTGATGCTCTTAGAGGCCGACGCCGCTATGGACAACGAGTGGATCGTTTTCAGCCGCGAGGTCTCACGCGTCATCGCGCCCAGGGTTCTCCTACGCTAACCGGCCGTGGCGGGTCTCCCCACCCCGGCCGGGTTTGTTTATCAAAGAAACTAATATTCCAGATCTTCGATGTCAGGTAATAATCCCTCGCTCCTTTTACTTGGAGGTCTGGATGCTAAGTTGTCGAGCTGGATATCTGTGGCGGATTCGATTAGTTCGCTGGGGACGTCGCCAAGATATTCGCTCGCCATTTGCACACGAGTCTCGCCATACATCTGTCTGGTCTGACACCAGGATAAGTACGCTTGCTTCTTGGCACGGGTTAGAGCTACATAAAATAGCCTCCTCTCTTCTTCCCCTCTCTCGATCGCCTGCCCCAAACCCGTCGAGGGGTCATCCATCGGCCTGTGCGGGAATAAGTCTTGCTCTAGCCCGACTATGAACACATGCTCGAATTCTAGGCCCTTAGCCGCGTGCACGGTCATTAATCTTACCCCCCTTTTTTTGTCTTGGCGCTCGTGGAGTAATGTGTCTTGATCAGAAGTTAGCCCTGTGTCTGTTAAGAACTTCTCGAGTGCTTCATCATGATTAAGATTCTTGTACTTATTAGACAGGTTGATTAACTCCTGCACGTTCTCGAGGCGTTCTTGCTCTTCGCTCTGCTTTAACATCGCCTCGTAACCAGAATGGATTGTGATGTAACGCAGGGCGTCAGGTAGGGGCAAAGTTTCAAGCTTGCCCTCGAAGTCTTGCAAGAGCGCGATAAATCCAGAAATCTTTTCACTCACTTCTCCTGTAGCAAAGTAGTGCTCGAGTGACTTCTCGCCGATGCCGCGTCTGGGTGAGGCAACTGCACGGGCGAAGCTAATGCGATCACTTTGGTTTAGCGCGGCTTTGACATAAGAAATAATATCTTTCACTTCAGCCCGCTCGAAGAAACGCGTGCCGAGCACCGTGTAAGGTATCCCCGCCTCAAGAAATGCTTCTTCAAGAGCTCTGGATTGGAAGTTCGCTCTATACAGTACCGCCGCGTTTTCGTAATTAAACTTTGCATTTTGACTTTTGATTTTTGAAATCGTCTGTGTAACAAAACGTGCTTCGTCACTGGGATCAAATGCTTCGTGTACGCTTATCTTTTCACCTGAACCAGAACTTGTGAACAAGTTTTTCTCCTTCCTGCCTTCGTTCTTGGCAATCACAGCATTAGCGGCGTCTAGTATGTTAGATGTAGATCTGTAGTTCTCTTCTAGAATGACAACTTTGGCCCCGGGAAAGTCTTCTTCGAAGCCTAAAATGTTCTCGATAGTCGCTCCCCGCCAGGTGTAGATAGTTTGGTCGGCATCGCCCACTACGCATAAGTTCCCGCCAGCTGGCGGATTACCCACGAGCAAGCGCACCATCTCGTACTGCACTTTATTAGTGTCTTGATACTCGTCTACGTGAATGTACTTCCACTCACTCTGATAACGCCCTCGAACATCTTTGAACTCGTTTAATAGCTTGACTGTCTGCACTAATAGGTCGTCAAAATCTAGAGCTTTCTGTTCACGTAATTCTTTTTCATATTCGCGCCAGACGCGTGCTACAACGTCGCCAAAATACGAGCTACTCGCCCCGCTTGCGAAATCTTCACGCGAAACTAAATTGCCTTTTGCTTTAGAAATAGTCGAGAGCACAGCGGCAGGGGCAAACTGCTTAGGGTCGAATCCCTCACTCTTTAAGCACTTCCTGATTAGCGAGACAGAATTATCGCGATCATAAATAGTAAACCAGCGCGAAATGCCCAGAGCCTGCCCCGACTCGCGCAAAATGTGGACTCCCAAACTATGAAAAGTCCCCACAAAAGGGGTTTGCAAATTCGCAAATTGCTGCTTGCTCATTGCAGAAATGAGGGCTGTTGCTCTGTCTCTCATCTCTGCCGATGCTTTGTTTGTGAAAGTGACAGCAAGGATCTCGCTCGGCTTCACTCCCCTAGAGATCAGGTGAGCAATGCGGTGAGTGATAACCCGAGTCTTGCCCGTGCCGGCACCTGCCACCACAAGCAAAGGCCCATCCTTGTGCTCTACCGCCTCTCTCTGTTTTGCATTAAGATCGCTCACAATCAAAGTTTAACATATCCACAGCGGTCGGACCGCTGAGAGAAAGTATGGCTTATAATATGGGGCATGAACAGAGGGCCAATTGTTACCGGAGAGTACTACCATGTTTTTAATCACGGAGTAGAGGGTTCCAATGTATTCAATGAGCCTCACGAATTCTTTCGTTTCCTACTTGGGATGAAACTATTTAACTCCCAAGAACCGATCGATAGTATTCGCGCGTATTTTGAGAGCGGCAAGGATAAAAATGAATTGCCTTCAAGGAAACGCTTAGTGGATATTGTTTGCTACTGTCTAAATCCTAATCATTATCACATGGTACTTAAACAGTTACGTGACGGTGGGATAGCTGAATTTATGAAACGACTAAATGGTGCTTATACTTGGTACTTTAACGCGGTGAACAAACGAAAGGGCGCCCTCTTTCGAGGAAAGTATAAATCTAAACATATTAGTGATAACGATTATCTGTTGCATACAGTCGCTTATGTGAATCTAAACAACCGAGTTCACAATCTCAGCGGTCGGACCGCTGTGAAGTCGAGTTGGGAGGAATATGTGAGCGGGAAAGCGGGGTTGTGTGAGAAGTCTATAATACTTGAGCAGTTTGGGAGTCTGAAGGAGTATGAGAAGTTTGCGCTCGGTTCGCTGGAATTATCGCTTGAGAGAAAGAAAGAGGAGAAGGAACTCGCGTCCCTTCTCCTCGAGTAACCTTTCTCCTAGCGGCCCGAGTGCCTGTCGCGTGTCAGGAGTATGACTCCGGTGATCGCTTGTGCGTCACGGGCTCCCACAGTCAACTCTTCCTCCGTGACATGGTTACCGTCCATGCGAGCCAATATTTCCGGCATCCATTCGAGAATCTGTTTCAGTGCCGCGAAATGGTTCTGTGGCGGATCGTCTTTACAAAGTGTGAACTTGTCCATCTTCTCACCTCCCAGTATTAACTATCATTTGTTTGCTATAATTACAACATGGCGGAAGGAGCTAACATAATTGAACAAGAAATTGCGGCTTTGTCGCAACAGATTGAGGCTAAGCGCTCGCAACTTGAACTTGAACGCGGCTCGGCTGTTGAGTCACGCGAAGTTTTGCACACGATAGTGGGTGAGAAAGTTTTTGGTAGTGGTAATGCCACGAACCCCACTTCGCCTGCGGCTTCGCGGGGCAAATCCTCCAGTACTTCGTACTTGGATGATTTGGATCCAGCTGACATTGAGAAGGTTAATGCCCTCGTTGATCTGATTCCAGTACAGGGCATTGCTAAAACTATTGAGCAGGCAAAAAACGAGCCGGCTTACATATTAGATGCTTTCCACGATGCTCTGGTTGATAAATTGCATGATGAACTTAAGAAGCAAAATTTAATTTAGCTTTACATAATTTGATATGAGTTTCTTGAACTGGTTATTTGGACGCAAACACAAAACTCTAGGTTACAAATTACTTGCTATCAAAATCTCGCTCGATGAGAAAGATAGCGAGAAGGATTTAAATAAAGAACTTGCTTATTCTGAACAACTTTTCAATTCCCTGCTTAGTTTAGGTAGCCCTTTTGTTTTTGAAGCATCGGTTGAACACGTGGGTCAGGAGATTAAATTTTATGTTTCTGTGCCCGGAGAACGTGCAGAATTCGTGGCTCGGCAGATCCAAGGCTTGTTTCCTAAGTCGCAAGTTAGCGAAGTTTCTGACTACACTATATTCTCATCAAATGGGACTGGCGCCGCTTCATATCTTTCACTACGCGATAGTTACATCTTGCCTCTTAGGACATACACGGAAGCAGGGGTGGACACGTTTTCGCAGGTGCTCTCCAATCTCTCTAAACTCGCAGAAGTGGGAGAGGGCGCAAGTGTACAAGTGATAGCTTGTCCCGCACCCAAAGAGGCTAAAAAGCGAATCCTCGATGCGATTCAAGCACTCAAGAAGGGCGAAAAGTTATCAGGCATTCTCAAGCGCAGCTTTTTGCCAACAGGTAAGGATCTGTTAAAAATTTTTGAAGGATCAAGTAAAAAGAGCGATGCGCCAAAGCAGATTATCATTGACGACGAGGCTGTTAAAGCTCTAAATTCGAAGATCAGCAAGCCACTGTTTTCTGTAAACATCAGGTTAGTGAGTTCGGCCGGCGAGAAAGATCGCGCAGAGGATATATTGCTTTCACTTTCGGGTGCATATACCGGCACCACGGCGCCCTTACGGAATGAGATCAAAGTAAGCAAACCCACAAACCCTAAAAAGTTATTTTATCAGTACTCATTCAGAGAATTTGACTCGAGCAAGGCCATGACACTATCGAGCGAAGAGCTTGTGAGCCTGTTTCACTTGCCTACAAGTAGTTCGGCATTGCCCAGAGTCTCGCTCTTGCGGACTCAAGATGCTCCACCACCCGAGAATCTTCCCGACCATGGCGTGGTGATCGGCGAAAGTAATTTTAGGGGTGACAGCAAATTTGTGCGTATGGCAGACGATGATCGCAGGCGTCACTTGTACATCATCGGTCAGACCGGCACGGGCAAGAGTTATGCGATGTTAAACATGGTTGTGCAAGACATGGAAGCGGGCAACGGTCTGTGTGTAATTGATCCGCACGGGGAACTGGTGAGCGATATTCTTGAGCGCGTGCCGGCTCATCGGGCGAACGACGTAATCGTCTTCGACCCCGGAGATCTATCACGACCGATAGGACTTAATATGCTTGAGTATGATATAAATAAACCCGAGCAGAAAACTTTCATCGTCAACGAAATTCAGGCGATCTTTAACAGACTCTTTGACAAGACGACCATGGGGCCCATGTTTGAGCAATACATGCGCAACACCCTGCTCTTGCTTATGGGCGATGTAGGCGCAGAAGGAGGCGAGCCGGCCACTTTGATAGAAGTGCCACGCGTTATGACAGACCCCTTGTTTCGGGCCCGCAAGCTTGAGCGGGCTAAAGATCCGGCCGTAGTAGACTTCTGGACTAAGGAGGCTAGCAAAACGAGCGGTGAGACATCGCTTGCCAACATGGCCCCCTACATCACCACCAAATTCGGCAACTTCACAACGAACGAATATATCAGACCCATAATTGGCCAGACTAAATCTGCGTTCAACTTCAGAAAGATTATGGACGAGAAAAAGATTCTGTTAGTTAACTTATCCAAGGGCAAAATCGGGGACATTAATGCGGGCTTACTGGGTATGATTGTCAC
>DATDVE010000011.1:0-22327 GCA_036517655.1 Minisyncoccota bacterium
TCTGGACCCAACATAACCTTCTCTACGCTTCTGATTAGATCATACTGACTGATCACTTTGCGCTCTTCGCGGGCGGCAAGAATAGCCGCTTCGTTCACAAGACTCGCTAAATCTGCACCCGAGAAACCGGGCGTACGTGTGGCAATCACCTTCATATTTACGTCTTCGAACATCGGCACTTTGCGGGCATGAATATGCAAGATCTCCTCGCGGTCTTTGACATCGGGCAGATCAAGCACAACCCGTCTATCAAACCTGCCCGGGCGTAACAAGGCCGGATCGAGTACGTCGGGCCTGTTAGTTGCAGCCATCACAATCACTTTGTCATTGGGCTCGAAGCCATCCATCTCAACTAAGATTTGATTGAGGGTCTGCTCGCGCTCATCGTTGCCTCCCCCATAACCCGATCCCCTATGCCTGCCCACCGCATCAATCTCGTCTACGAAAATAATTGCCGGAGCGATCTTTTTGGCCATTTTAAATAAGTCGCGCACGCGGGAAGCACCCACGCCCACAAACATTTCTACAAATTCAGATCCTGATAGATACAAAAAAGGCACTTTAGCCTCACCAGCCACAGCACGGGCAAGCAAAGTTTTGCCTGTGCCCGGCGCGCCCATTAGTAATACCCCCTTAGGGATGCGAGCTCCTATATCAAGAAACTTTTTGGGATTCTTGAGAAAGTCTACAATTTCTTTAAGTTCTTCTTTGGCTTCTTTGACACCCGCCACATCTTTAAATGTAACTTTCTGCGACTTATCATTTGGATCAATCACGCGCGCTTTGCTCTGGCCAAAAGAGAAAGCCTGCATGGCCGAACCCTTAACCTGCCGAGTTAGCATCCAGATGAAAAATACTATCAATAAAATTGGTGCCAATATGGGGATAACGTTCATGAACCAAAACAAGAAGCCGCCAGGATTAGAGACCTCAATTGTGACTAGGGCAAGTTTGTCTTGCGGCACGCCGTAGTTGACCAGACTCTGCGATAGGGCTGTCTCCACTTCTTTCCTAGAAACTTTCTCGTCGCCGTTGTTATAGGTAATAGAGAGATCGTCACCCGACACTTTGATACTGCCAACCTTGCCCTCAATAACATCGGCAGCCAATTCCGATATGCTTACTTCATCTTCAGATTTCTTATCCTCTGCCATATATGAATAAATGCTCCCGAGAACAAGGAGGATCAAGACGATACTGCCGATATGCGCACCGAACTTGCGCATTGGGTTATCACCCTCTGGAGCTTTCTTTTGTATTGGCGCTTTTCCTTGTGGCATAAAGGCAGATTATAACATATTTGACTTTATCAAGCAAAGGTGATATGATTGGGCAAGGAGGTCAAATTATGACCAAGGAACCGCAGCAGCCCGACTTGTTCGTCGAGGTCGCGAAACAGGAGGACCAGGCATCGTTTGCGCGGGAGACCCGCGCACGCGAGCTCTCTCTCGCCGCGATCGCCCGCTACCGCGGCGCCACAGCGAGCTTCGATCGGATGCTCGCGAGCGTGGCCCCGAAACAGGGGGGCGTCTGCGTCAACTAGGCGGAGGGGCGATTCGGCGAACTAGCCGGATTGCCCCGCCCCATTACTCACACTGGAACTTTGACAAATTCTACACGGTCATTCATGCCAAGTTTGTCTGCTGTCCCACTTCGCTCCTTCGGAGCTACGCGGGACGCTCAAATTTGCAACTGCACCTCGTGCAGGCAAATTTGGCGGGGATGATCGGCCTAGACATAGTGAGCGCAAGAGCTGCGCAAGCCGAGGGTGTCTATCACCTCGCTAATCTCATGGACAAAAGTTACCTGCAAAGGAAACTAACGGGGAGCAGGGTTCTCTAGTGGCTTCGCCATTTGGGAACTTTGCTTTCGCCTTCGCTTAAGTCGGAGGCCATCTTATAGACAAGACGCTTCGGTAATCTATAAGGTGTAACCACAGAAGCTAGCCCCGACGACTACTTCGCCGTCGGGTCGAAAATTAGAAGTTATATTGTGAGCGCTTTCGTGTATCTTCTATACTCACAAAGAAAAAATAAGGTATACTAAGCTTGTAGATCCACTCTTCCCATCACCATGCACGGCGGTTCGATTCCGCCCATCTCCACATCTAGGGTATTTACCCCTGCAAATTCCCCAAAAAGCTTTACGGCTGTTGGGGAATTTTCAGTTCGATAACCATCTTTATGGCAGTACGCCAATTTTTCTTCAAAAATGAAATAGAAAAGGTGATGTTTCTCCACGGTGGAGACACTTTGCCATACAGTATAAGGGCTTTTTAGAAGCGTGGTTGCTTTCTCTAGGGCGGTTCGATAAGGAATAGACAGATCTAAAGTTAGAAGCCCCATTTCGCCTAACGTATCCAATTCACTAGCAGTCTCTTCAACTTGATTTTCGTAAACATCCCTTAATTGATTAGACTTGGCTTTAAGAACCATGTCAGTAAGTTCCTTTATCCGACTTCTCAATTCAGCACGTTTCTTTTCTCTGATTTTTCCCTGTTTTTCTAATTCATCCGTCTCTTCCTTCCAAACCTCATCAAATACCACCTTAAGTATTTTGCTTACTTCTGGATTCAACTTACTTGCTTCAAGTAGGTTTTGAAAACGATCTTCGATGTCCTTTTTCCGAATGTTCACTCGATAGTTTTCACAAGATGTATGTTGGCAAAAGTAATAACCGTAGTTTTTCTTTCTTCCTCCTCGCGACCACGCCGCCGTTACGGGTCTCAAGCAAGAAGCACACAGAGTCAGACCTCTTAGTGGAAAATCTGGTGAGATGTCGCGTCTTATGCGAGCACCTACAGTTTCTTTTCTGATTCTTTTCTGTATTAAGTCAAAAGTGTCATTTGAGATAACTCCTTTATGATGTCCAGATCTTCGTGCTACTTCCCATGCTGGGTACGATATATCTCCTACATAGAAAGGGTCTTTGAGAATTGCAGTAATTTTATCAATGTAGACCTCTGGCCTCTGTCGTTTCCAAAATCCCTTTTCTACAAGATACCTGCAAACATCAACTTTGCGCACAAGCGTTCCATCAGCAAATAGTTCCAAGGCGCGCTTCAACATTTCAAGCCCTTCCACATTTGGTATAGCTAATTTGCCATGCAGGGGGTCTTTGGTAATGGTATAGCCCTTCTTGCCTCCAAATGGCCAATAGCCTGCTTCTAGACGAGCCTTCTGCTTCTGTATAACCTGACGGCTATTCTGATGCCTCTCAAGCTCTGCTTGACCAGCCATGACAACTTCGGCAAAGCGACCTTCGGGGCTTTCGTCAAAACTGTAGTTCAAACACTTAATTATTACATTACGAGCTTTAAGTGCCGTCCTTAATTTAAGATGAAATTCAACATCTCTCGCGAAACGCTTTAAATCATCAAAAATAACGAGAAACTTTTTGTGTGGGCGGGCATCAATGTAATCTAGCATCTCTCTCATGGCAGGACGCTTGATAAAGTCTCCTCCCCCTGTGAAGCTATCAAGAAATGATTTTGTGTAAGGAACACTTATAGATTCGAGATCCTTTATACATCTTCCTTCTTGGCTTTGTAGCCCTGCTCCTTCGATCTCCTGACGCTTACTTGAAACCCGAGCATAGACTAAACCCTCTCTATCCTCGAAAGGATTACTAGAGGCCGTTTTTCCAAACGAACTGATTAAGCGTCTAGCCTTGCTCATATGTTTTTAATTGTTTATAGAACGCTAAGGCTCTAAATATTCTATTTTCCGTCGCTGTTTGGTACCTAGAATACACCTCAAGTCGTTCTACGGCATGTGTTGGCATATCAGGGCGATAACCACCTACTAGGCTAATCATTTCTAGCTCATCTGGGTCTAAAGCTTGCTTAACACTTTCTCCCTCGGCTTTCGCGATTCGTATAAGCCTTACAATGTTCGAGGAAATACTCTCAACTAAGACCTCTTGCAAACGACCTTGTGGTTTCAGATCGTTGGCTACGTCATTGTATATTTGCTCTGCGTCAGCTTTCTCATACTCTGTAATAGTTTCTCTCAATATAGCGTGTTTTTGAGCGTTGTAGCGGCTTATAGCCTTACCCTCAAGTGTCTTTACTCCCCCTTGCGCAACTGGTGTGTTTTTTGTTTGTTGATCTGACATGTTTTTCTAGTTCAATTTTAATAATATTTCGACAGAAAGCTTCCAGATATTTCAGGCGATTTTTAATTTGCTCATCCGAACTTGCTTGATCGTTAAGCACCTTTCGATATTCCTCCACAGTAACCATAAAAATTTATGGTTGCGATACCGTTTCAGTTTTTTCTGATAACTCATATCTTGTTTGTAAATGCCTCGGGGTTTCCGATAGCTATGTTAATTTAATTTTTTCTTGTGGGTAATTTTACTTGTGCGCGGGTACCCATCTTCCATTTGGATTAGAATATTCCCAAACTCACTATCCTCTTTAAAACTATCCCGAATACCCTGAAATGATAGGGGATCAGTTTTTGTATGTGTTTTTATAGACGCACTCTCGATTTCCTTAATTTTCCCGTTTTCTATCTTTATTTTGATCTCGTTACTACCTTCCACGCGTATTTTGAAGAGCAACTCAATTTCTCCATCTGTAAGATCGACTAGAGGCTTGGGTTTTTTCACTGTAAGACCAAATCCTTCTAGGATAGCTTTTAGCGAAATTAGAAGAATATCTTTGTTGCCACGAATAACTTTAGATGTTTCTATGTCTCCCATCGTCCCCACATCAGCCTTGCCATTCGATAAAGCCAGTATGTAAGTGTCAACATCGCTGGACAACGCTTTCATCAAAAAGTATTCAAAGTCAGGATAACTTTGGAGTTTATCATTCCACCACATTATGGATTCTCGAACTTGAGCTATTTTCTCAAGAGACAACCCAAATTCTCTAAGCTTTTTTATTACCTCAACCCATGCCCTCTCCACGATAGAAAATTTATGCCAGCCACCCCCATTGGAAATCTCATCAGGTATAAGCCCATTTTGTGCCCAATGCCCTAGGACTCTATATGTTACTGCCGTATGGCCAGTTGTGTATTTCTTTTCTCTGACAGCCATTCTAAGAGGTGCAAGCTCCTCGGCAGAATGATAGTGTGCGTAATCAAAATCTGTGGGTGTGGTGCGTAAGATCAGGGGTATTTTCCTAGACTTTGTGGACATAACAAAATACTAACATCTATGTTAGGTTTACACAATAATCTCGAGTTGATAACTAGACGCAAGGTCTTTTCCAATGTAGAGTGGAGACACAATTAGAGCACCTAAACCGCCCATAAAGTCGGCATGGTGTAGAAAGCCGTTGAAGATAAAGATCTCCTCGTCAGAGTTCCTTCAACGGTCGTATGGGGAAACCTATACGTTCAGGGCGAAAGCCTTGAGCTTCTGGCGGGGAGCTTTTTGCTCCCCGAAAAATGAATGCCTCTATACAAAATTCAGGGAGAAAAAGTATCTAAGCTCGAAACATCAGAACCGCTTGAAAAAAGAGTTCAGAATCTTTTTGAAGCCAACTTAAAGGAAATTCTTGGAGTCTCGTTTTTATATACCGAATTTCCTACTACATGGGGAGGAAGGATTGATTCTTTGGGGGTAGATCAAGCTGGATCGCCAGTGATTATTGAGTATAAAAGAAATACAAACGACAACGTGATCAATCAAGGCCTTTCTTACTTAAAATGGCTACTTGATCACAAGGCGGAATTTGAACGACTTGTTGAAAAAAATTCAGAGACTGCAACTATTACCCTAGACTGGGAATCCCCGAGAGTAATTTGTATCGCACAAAGCTTTAATAAATTTGATCTAGATACTGTAGATCTTTTGCCAATAAACATAGAACTTATCAAGTATCGAATATATGGAGACTTTTTGTATGTTGAATCAGAAGTCTATCCGAAAGTAAGAATCCAAACATCTGGGATCATAAAGAAAAATCAAGCCAAAAAGGATGTCCCAACTCTACAGAAAAACTATTCCATTGAAGACCATCTAGCAAAAGCGGATGATGAAACCAAAGCACTTTTCTTTGCACTTAGAGAGAAAATATCGTCTTTAGACAAAAATATTATTGAAGAGCCAAAAGCTAAATATATTGCTTACAAATCGGGAACAAATTTTGTAGACGTAACGATACTAAGTAATAGTTTAAAAATCTTCCTGAATGTCAAAAGCGGGGAGTTAAAAGACTCTTATAACTTAGCGCGAGATTTAACAAAACCTAAGCCTGTTGGCCATTGGGGAAATGGTGACTACGAAGTAAAAGTTGATAAAAATACGAACCTAGATAACCTATGCGAACTTATACAGCAATCCTATAACTATAATCTCTAGTCAGACAGGCTGGCTTTCAGTTTATCAAATCCATAACTATTTTTTACTAAATTATCTATATAGTCTAGATCATAGTTTTTCCCTTTCAGGGGCATTGGTATCGTCATTTTCTCCAACCTTTCTACAGAAAGCTTTCTCCCGTAACTATATCTCCAGCCATAAGTTCTGATGATTGTGCCGATATATATTAAAAGGCTTTTATTCTTTATTTCTTTTGATGTAAGAACTGCTGTTTTTTCACCCGCAATAAAATCGTTGGTTTGAAAGAATGTCAGTCCGCTCCTTCCATCTAAAGATACGGACACGCTGTTTTTACCAAAAATAGGGGCTTCATTACAAAACATGCCCGCCCCATTATCATATTCTGTCGTAGTAACATAAGGAGTTCTTTCAACAGATTTATCTACCTCTTCCATATACGAATAATATTTTCGTTCGATGTTGCAAAGATCGGAAATTGGTACATCTTTAAAAATACTAGGTTTTTTTAAATTACTTTTTGGTGTCGCTTTGGGCATTAGAGACGTCGCAAATTCGTCGTAACTAAGTTTTGTCTCTATGATTTTGATCTTCTCATCTTTTAGTCTAGTAGGAGTAATGCCCCTTCCGTACCTGTATTTCCATTTGGTTAATCGGATTTGAAATGCTACTTGGTAGAGTTCTTCCATACTCATTTTTCCTTTTGGTATCAAGATCAGCATATGATCATCAACTGCACAATCTTCATCTTGGACAAATGCGTGGCCGATAGTCCCGTATCCTTGCACTGTAATAATAGGAACCTTAAATTTTGCGGGAATATCAAAAAAACCATATACGCCATTATTTTCACCCTTAGCAGAGATCAATATAGTATTCCCTGTGTTTCCGTCCAGCCACTCTTTGTTGTGGTATTCCTTTTGACCATATGTAATCTCAAATAATTTACCGACTGTGGTGATCATGTTTTTAGTTCTCTAGCTCTCGATGAAATCGTATTTGAAAGGAGACTGCCTCTCGAATTATCTCTTCCACCCCGCTTTGTATATCTTCATCCGAAGGTATTTTGCTATCCAAATATGCTTCGGGGACAAGTTCACAACTTTCATCGTTCTTATCCAACAAAACAGATTTCTTGAACTCGGGGACACCTTCTATTTCTTTGGAAGGATCAGCTATAAAAGCTTGCAGTTCATCTTTTATTTCTTCAAGTTGATTTGGACTCTTCTTATTTTCTTTTCGAATACCTTTTTTCTTCGTAAAGCCATCTAGAATAGTCCTGGCAAAATATACTTTATGATTATCGAAATTATGAGGAACTCCCTTCATTAAAAATAAACCCACCGTTCCTACACTGACTGGGTAGAAAAGGTCGTCAGGGAATGTGAGAACTGCTAACAAGCGATTACTTTTCAACAGGACATCTCGTCTCCATTTTTTGGTGCCTTTTTCTACCAGAACAGACATTGGTAGGACAGAAAACAAAATACCCCCATCCTCCATTTGTTTAAGTGCATGCTCAATAAACTTATATTCTTTTTCATCCCCTTTTTTCAAGGCGAATGGAGGATTCATCATTATTTTCGTTATGGGCGCTATTCTGTTCGGTTCATCTTCCGAAAGATACTCGGCAAATGGCTTACCGTTTTTGGTTTGCAGGTTGAGCCACTTTCTAAAACAGTTACCTTCAATCATGTTGTTCTTACCGTCTCCTCGGAAGATCATATTTACGATTGCAAGGGAAATGATAGCGTCCTGTTCTTCAATTCCATACATACCGTTTACTCTAAAATTCTCGAAATCGGCCGTATTGGTTGTTTTTCTCCTAACTTCGTCAAAAGCAGATACCAAGAATCCTCCCGTCCCACAAGCAGGATCAAAGACCAAATCTTTCGCATTAATATCTATGACTGCTGAAGCAAATTTTGCTATGTGTCGCGGAGTTAATACGATTCCAATATCCTTTGCTCCGTTACCATATTTTAGGAATACTTCATAAAATTTCCCCAAAACATCTTTCCCAGAGTTCATGGCAGATTGAATATTCAAATCTAACAACTCTTGAGACGTTCTTTTTATGGCGTCTTTAACCTTGACGTGGTTGTCAGAGCTAGATGGCTCGTCGATCTTTATAAAATTTGCGAATCCTAGTCTGTCGTGTTTCTTTAAAATGTGCCTAACTTTTGCATTAATATTGTCTATAAGGACAGAGCAGTCCTGGCTTAAATCAATCTCACCTCGATCAGACATGGCTAATAACAACGCTGAAATAAATCTTGCTCTGTAATCTTTATTTATAGAGTTTTCGTGTAGAATTTCGTTGATATTTTCAGCTGCTCCAAGAAATTCATCTTCGGTGATTTCGACATCAGCAATAGCAGGATTGTTGTTTTTCAAAACCCATTCTATTTGTTGTTTTGAGAGTAGGCTTGTGGTTTCAATAGCATTTTCAGTAATTGGATACCATTCCCCATCTTTGTAATACTCACTCCTAACTAGGAATCCCTCCTCGTCGTTACCTGCTATGCCACTTATAAAGCAACACTTGATCTTGTTGCTTTGGTTAATCTTGTCGGCATAATCTTCTCTGGCTTCTTTTAGTGCTCGCTCAAGCTTTTTCCTCTCGTTTTTTGCTTCTATGACGTAAAAGTTTTTGGGGTCAATCTCGACAATATTTTCAGGTTTAGTCTGGAGTAAGTATTTTTTGATTTCTGGATGATCCAAGCATTCTCCCTGTACGAATATTTGTGATCTTGTCCAACCCTTTTTATCTACAAGTTCCTTGAGAATATACAAATAAGCATGAACTTCGGACAAGCCTGCTTTACGGTTTCTTGCAGTCATAAGTTCATTGTGGACTTTTCCCGTCCTCTTGAAAAGCAATGGGTGTGTATAACCACGCATACGTTCAATACCCCGATTGTGCCCCTCCGAAGTATTACCCATGATAATTTTCAAGGGCTTTTTGCAGAGCAGGGGTGGCTTGATAGAACATCCAGAACCGAGAAAGATAGTCTTTTACGCGGTTCGATGTTCTACCCCTCATGTCCACCACTTCGCAAAAGACTCCCATTACGGGAGTCTTTTGCTTCGCGGTGCGCGCACTCGCAACACGCGAAGGAAGTGGTGAGACCCCGCGTAGTGCGGAAGCACGTAGTGGGGTATAATCTAACTATGAACGATTTTGTTACTCACGCATGCGAGCAAGTGCTTCGTTTTACTCGAGTCGATAAGTGGGACGACCTATCCGAGGAACGCAAGGTCCAACTTGGTTTCAATATGGGAGTTATGTCGCTTGGTCTAAATCTTAGCAAGGAGGAAAGCTACCAAGTTCTCTCTGATACCAGAGCGGGGCTAGTGTCAACGCAGAGCTTCCGAGAGCAAATGAATACCCTCATCAGATCTCGGAAGGTCGAAGTAAGCGAGGCGAATATCGTCAAGCCATTCTAACCACCAAAACGGCTCATGCCCATATGAGCCGTTTTGGTGATCGGTGATCTGTTACTCTGCGTCTTCGTCTTCTTCTTGCCACCTGCTACTCATTATTTTTTCAGCCTCACCCCCACCTTCGTCGTCTTTTGCTTGATCCTTATCTCCTTTGCCTTTTTTCTTAAGCTTCTCGCTCTTTACTTCTTCTTCTCTGTCCTCAACCTTTGTCTCCTTATCCTCGTACTCACGATCTTGATAGTTCATACTCTCAATTATTAACTAATAATTAGTAACGAGTTATAAAATAAGAGCCGCAGAAGCAGCTTAAAAAAGTTGACGCAACAGAATTTAATTCCTTACAAGTTTCTCTGCCACAACAAATATTAACTAATAGTACCGGTCGATATTTTTGAGATGGCCTTGATATGTTTCTGAACAATGGATGCGACGACGTTTATCGTGCAGATAGAAGAGACATTTGGTTTTTTGTGGATTAAGGGCGGCTTCTATAGACGAGAGACCTGGGTTAGCAATCGGCGTAGGCGGGAAACCAGAATACTTGTACGTGTTGTATGGGGACTCTATATACTTATCTTCAGATAAGACCTTCGGCCACCAGCCACTATCCTTGTCCCCTTTGGCATATTGCAAAGTTGCATCTATCTGAAGATTCATACCCTTGAAGACGCGATTCCAAATGATACCCGAAATTAGACGCATATCTCGTTTGCCTCCTGCTTCGCGCTCAATAATCGATGCAACCTTGAGTATAGTATCGAGCGAGATAACATTCTTGGTTGAGCTTGCCAAACGTTCCTCCACTTCTCTATCGAATCTGTGGAGCATTAGCTCGCGCATGATCTCTTCGTCCCCGGCGGAGGAGACCGAATAAGTGCCAGGATAGTATTGTCCCTCCGGACCAGAAAGGAAGGCCAGCTTCTGTGAATCATCCCACTTGAGTTTGCCCGCGAATAATTCGGCAATTTCTTCCTTGCGCATGCCCTCGCGAATATGGACCAGCCTGCCTCCGGATACAAGAGCGAGCAGTGGACCAGATGTCTGATCAAATAGGTCTGACAGATCAGAGAGATTATCGCTCCACGAACCAGAATCTTGCATAATCTCGCCCGTCTCAAAGTTGATCGTAGTACCCAAGCTCTTAGGATCGTCAAAATTTATCCAAATGACACCCAGAATTAGGACAACAACTGAACTTCCGATCACAAATTTTCGAATTCCACTCATGTTTCTATGAATTCAAACGCTCCTTAATGGCCCGAGCAGCATAACGTACGTCCTCGCGCTTCTTGATATCGGCACGCTTGTCAAACTTCTTCTTGCCTCTTGCCACAGCAAGACGTAACTTTATCTTGCGGTCCTTGGTGTAAACAGATATCGGGATTAACGTGTAGCCCTTCTTAGAACCATAATTCGCGAGCGACTGTATCTCGGCCTTCGTCAAAAGTAGCCTCCTTGTTCTTATGGGATCGTAATCATTGCCCGCATTCTTAGCCTGATAGGCAGGGATCTGCATGCCCACTATATACACTTCCCCGCCTCGAACTATAACATGCGAGCCCGTCAGAGTGCCTTGACCACCTCGCAGAGACTTGACCTCTTGGCCCAAGAGTTCAATACCGACTTCAAATTCTTCGATAAATTCGAAGTCCCGGCGGGCCGTCTTGTGTTCTAAAAGCGTAGCCATTAGGGTATTGTAACATCTAGTTAAATAGTATATAATCTCCCTCTAGTGATTAGAGGTATACGTATTAACCACGAGATCTTGGCTAGGGAATTGCGTGTGCTTGTCCATGACGGCACTAACTTGGGAGTGCTCCCGACTTCAGAAGCTCTCCGCAAAGCCGAAGAATTGGGACTTGATCTGGTTGAGATCTCCCCTACTGCCAATCCGCCCATAGCCAAAATTATTGATTTCGGCAAATGGCAGTATCAGGAACAGAAGAAACGCAAGGACGCCAAGCAGAAATCGCATGTCCAGGAGACCAAGAATATTCAGGTCAAGATTGGCACAGGTGAACATGATCTAGAGCTCAAAGCCGATATGGCCAGCAAGTTCTTGAAGGAAGGCCACAGAGTGAAAATCGATCTTTATCTTCGAGGCCGGGCCAAGTACATGGATAAAGGTTTTCTGAAAGAGAGATTAGAGAGAGTGTTGAAATTTATCACCGAGGAGTATAGGATAGTCGACGATATCAAGCCGTCGCCCAAAGGCCTAATGGTCACAATCGAGAAAATTAGAAAATAATTATGGGAGGTAAAACAAACAAGTCATTTACAAAAAGACTACGAGTAACTCGCAACGGTAAAGTTATTGCTAGAGCGGCTGACGGTAAGTATAAAGCGAGAGACTCACGTAGTAAGCAACTGGCCCGAAAACGCAGGCGTCTATTCCCGATGAGCGCCAAAACAATTGCTCGTAACATGCCCAATTCTTTCTAAATATATGAGAATCAAAAAGGGAGTACATGCACTTAAGCGTCGCCGGAACTTGTTAAAAGCTGCCAAGGGCTATCGCCATGGCAGGAGCACTAAAGAGCGCGCCGCAAAAGTTGCAATAACTAAAGCACTCGCCTATGCACGTGCCCACAGACGCGACAAAAAGGGCGACTTCAGGAGACTCTGGAACATCAAGATCAACGCCGCTGTCCGTCCCTTGGGCTTATCATATTCTAAGTTCATAAACGCACTCTCTAGGAAGGGCGTGAAATTAGATCGCAAAGTTCTAGCAAGTCTTGCCGAAAACAAACCCAATCTGTTCAAGAAAGTTGTTGAGTTTGTAAGCTAACTCACCCGGACTCCGTCTCGCCCTCTCTTATCTATAAGAGAGGGTTGGGGTGAGTTATATTTCTATCTCGAGTGTAACCGGACAGTGATCAGAGCCAAGGATCTGGTTGTGGATTTCTGCTCTTTTTACTTTGCTTGCTATGCGTTTACTGACGCAGAAATAATCTATGCGCCAACCAACATTCCTTTTGCGCGCGCCGAACCTCATGCTCCACCAGGTGTACTTAATATCCTCCGGGTGAAGATATCGGAACGTGTCAACGAAACCGGCCGTAAGCAACCTGTCCATCCATCCCCGCTCTTTGGGGTGGAAACCGGGATTGCCGTCGTTATCTTTGGGCCTGGCCAGATCTATCTCTCTGTGCGCCACGTTATAGTCTCCTGTCAGAATTACGGGCTTCTTTTTGTCTAGCTTTTTAAGATATTTCAGAATCGCTTCGTTAAATTCGAGTTTAAAATCGAGTCTCGAGAGATCGTGCCTCGTGTGAGGGAAATATGTGTTGACGTAATAGAACTTATCGAATTCGAATGTTTGCACCCGCCCTTCACTATCAAACTTTTCTATGCCTATACCCGTAGACACGCTGATTGGCTTACGAGCGTCTTCCCGTAAAAAAGTGGCCGTGCCACTGTATCCAGACTTGGCCGCGTGATTCCAATACTCGTGATACTTGAGGAAATCGAACTCTGCTTCGTCTTTCGCCGCACCATCAATCTTAATTTCTTGCAGTGACAAGAGATCCGGCTTGAAAGATTCGAGCACGGGGACAAATAACTTCTTGCGAACAACAGCCCGTAGGCCGTTCACATTCCAACTTGCAAGCTTCCAGAGCATGTAGTTAAGTTACTTTACTAGTCTTGTAGTACTCAATTTTTGAGTCTTTAACAAGTTTTAGCACTTTCTCGACAAGCTTCTTGGGATCAGGGTCGTAGACGATTGCTTTGTCTTCACTAGCCCGATTACTCTTTTCTATAATTTCTTTAATTATGTCATCAGTTGACCACGGGCCCTCAAGTATCCCTAGCGGCTTATGGTCCTCGAACACAACAGTAAACTCATGAATAGTGCCTATCCGGCCTGCACAGATTATGACTGCATCAGAAGAGCGCGTCATAAGTATGTCGCGGCCGGAATAACCTTGCCCAGTAAACATAATCAAATCCATGTAATCAAGCGGCAATTTATACACCTCTACGTGCTCGCGTTCGCCGAGTGCAGGCGATATGCCAATCGAAGTGCCGCCCTCTTCTTTAGCCCCCTTAGCGGCCCACAAAGGGATGCCAGTTGTAGCGCCAGTCACAAGGATTGCCCCCTGGCGCACGACCTCGCGGCCAAGTTCTGCCGCCATAAGTGTAGCCTCCTCGGTTAAGTGACCCGTCTCGGCCGCCCCACTAATCGCTATCTTAATTTTAAAATGATCATGCCTGGTGGCAGTAGCCATAATGATGAAATGTTAGAATTTGCAATTTGCAAACAATGAATAAATGAGAAATTTTAAAAACATTCCTTCATTGCGATCATTGTTTGCAAATTGCACATTTAGCCATTGGCTCATTTAGGTGGGTGGTCAAATCTTTCAAACCCACCCAAAGAACTATATATCTTATTGAAGATCAGATCAAGTTGACGTGCCTCGTCATATAGTTTGTCGATGATCGCCTTTTTGTTTGGGTTTGAATCGGTCAGAAGTTCGAACCAGTACTTTGTCTCGCGTATTTCCTTGCGACAAATAGCAATTTTGTTCTTGAAATCTTTCTTCGAACTCGCAGCATTTGCTTCGCGATAGTTAGTCCCAACGCTAGTAGCCGCCCGCACACACTGACTGACAAGTGGCAAATTAATCTGATCCTTCGGCAAATCCCTCAAACAATCAATTACATCTTTGCTAAACTTCTTCGTCCGCTCCTCCAAATCGTACGTCACTTTGATTTTAGGTACGGCGAGTAATATTCATGGTACTTCTCTCGAATCGCCGCCAATCCCCAATCCTCCTGCGTAATTTGTTTTCGACAAGCTGGAGTAGCGCAATTACAGGCGAACGGCTCCATGAATGACTCGGTAAAGGCGTAGTCAAATGTTACTTCTTGACCTGGCTCTATATCCTCGATGGCAACTAGCGTGACTTGATTACTGAAACCTGAATTGGGGTTGCATGAATGATTGATCACTCCTTGCTTCTCTAACTCCTCTCTTGAAGTTGGACAAATCCAGAAGCCATCCTCAATTTGTATACCAACATGCCCGACACTCTTCCAATATTCCCCTATCTCTTCCTTCGGAATAATGACTCCGCCATATATAAAAACTATCTCGCCTTTTCTTATTTTCTCGTTTGTGGTAACGCCCAGCCCGTGAATTGGAGAGTTGTAGGCCTCAACTTTCTGACTATGCCATCTGTGATTATACCTTGAGTGAAAGTCCATTTCTACATTTCGTTATTGTTTGCAAATTTGCAAATTGCACATTTCATCATTCCCCTAGACTTGTATTTCCGCCACCTCCCCCGCCATCGGCACCGTAGTTCTTATGCCCAGATAGTCTCTTATGCGCTGCGCCAAAAACATACTCGACTTTGGTTCGCCCAGAATCGTGTACACGCGTTCGAGTGAGTCTACAGATGAAGCCACGAAATTAAGTAGAGCGTCAGAATCTTTGTGCGCGCTGTATCCCCCGATTGTCTCTATTCGTGCTCGCACGTCAACTTCTTCTCCCATAATGCGCACGCGTTTCTGGCCTTCTTGCAAACGCCTGCCGAGTGTGTTGGCTGCTTGATAACCAACCAATAAGAGTGTGCTGTTCTTGTCGGGCAGGAAACGCTTCTCGTGGTGCAAGATTCTGCCGCCGTTACTCATGCCGGAACCGGCTATCACAATTTTGGGCAAAGGCGACTTATCTATGGCCCGCGAGTCGTCTGTACTCTGGGTGAAGTGTAATTGAGGGAAAGAAAAAATTTCGTTCCCCGAGTTCATAATATACTTCACATCTTTGTTAAAATATTCACTCTCGTATTTTTTATAAACGTCTGTCACCTTAATCGCAAGCGGCGAGTCTACGTATACAGGAATAAGTGGGATTCTGTCTTGCTCCATCATCCGCTCGATTTCGTATAATATCTCCTGCGTGCGCTCGAGCGAGAATGCCGGGATCATCAGAGTACCCCGCTTTTTGAAAGTATCTTCGATCACACTTTCGAGTTTGCGCTTGCGCTCGATTATAGTCTCGTGATTGCGATCGCCATACACGCTCTCTATCAATAACACATTGGCGTCACTGATAACTTCTGTGTCGCGCAATAAGGGCGTGGGGGTGTTGCCTAGGTCGCCAGTGAACACAATCTTTTTGCCATTATAATGAAACTCGATCATGGCAGAGCCCAACACATGGCCCGCATCGCGCAAGACTATGCCAATGGGTCCGATGTTGAAAGTCTCGTGATAGTTAAGCGTCTGCCAGAAACTCATGGCAAGTTTGACGTTGCCTTCGTCATAGAATGTCGGCAAGCCCTCGTGACGCGCTTCCTTCTCGAGCACGCCCAAACTATCTACGAGCATAGCCTCGGCCAGATCACGCGTGGGTGGGGTTGAGATAATCTTGCCCCGGAAGCCATCCCGGGCCAATTTGGGAATGCGCCCGACATGATCAATATGAGAGTGAGTGACTATCAAGTAATCTATTTGAGCTGGATCATAAGGGAAAGCTTGGCGATTCTTCTCATCGCAAATCTTGTTGCCTTGGAACATGCCGCAATCTACTAAAATTTTTATGTTTTTTGGAAGAGCTGTAGTTTCTAAAAGAAAATTAGAACCGGTCACGTCACCGGCTCCCCCAAAAAAATGAATTTTGACCGTATCGGAGGTCACTGTAGCGCAATTATACACGACCCAACCCTCATCTCAAAGAATACACACATTATACGCGACCGCTTAAGATGTGTGTAGACCAAAGTGTTCGCGAATGGGCTTATCATACTCGATGGTATCTACTATTAGGTAGAGAATCCCCTTGCCAATCCTAAACTCACTCTTAATTAGGGTGACCAAATCCTCACAATCGTAGGGGTACACCCACACACTATTCTGTAGCTTCATGAACCCAAGTCTTCTCAGAAAATCTCGAAGTCTCTGGCGTGATGCCCTTCTCTCTTCCTTGATATCAAAAATCACTACTCGCCACTTTCTATCCCATTTCCTTGGTTTGGGCCGATCCTCTTCACCAGCTTCAACTAAAGACAAATACGCTCTGCCTTTGTTTGTGATTTCTAGTTTATTTCCCCTACCTGTGTCCCTGAAAGTTACGTAACCAGAATCTAGGAGCCTCCTTAAAGCGCGGCTAATGCTGTCACTCCTTTTCTTCTTCCACTCACCTGACATAACCGACTTGATTAGAGCTTGAGCCAGGCTGCCACCAGCAAGCACTATCACGCCTCCTACCACTAGGGTTGTTAGAATACCCTTCTGAATTGCATACTTCCGTGCCCTCTTTTTCGACTCAATCTCCAGTTTCCCCATACACACATTATACGCGACCGTCTAAGATATGTGGAGCGTAAGTTGTTGACAAACTGATGGGTCGAGAGTGGCTTTGAATCGGAACGGACGCAAACAACTTACTGCAATAGCTACATGCCCTGCGTAGCCCATGGCGAAGTAGGGTCGGTGATCGCACCCCGAAAAGGCAACCCTGCCTGTGCGTATTCCGAACCACGACCCTTCGGCCTATCGGTCGGAAGGAGGACAGGATGAAAGAGTTACGGAAGTTCCAAGATCCAAGGCACTCGAAGAATCAGAGGTTCTGCTGGGATGGGCGGCATGCCGTCCTGATCAGCGACACGGCGTTCGACACTGCCGGACCTTGTGATGGGGATTACTGTTCTGGTCCGGAGAGCACCGTCGCTAGCTTCGAGAAAGAGGACAACTTCTCGCTCGAGTGCATGCTCGGGATCCAGGAGCAAGTGCCCGCCCCGATTTGTTTTTATATTTGATGTTATCCTACTTCGCTAAAGCTACGCAGGATGCTCGATTCGATTTATCGAATCGACAAAAAGCAAACAACCACCTTGCGGTGGCGGCTTGCTTAGGGCTACTATGTGCCAGGCCTAGCATTGCACTAGGTGGGTTCCCTGCGAATGGCACCGAGGCGCAATCCGACTTCGAGATCCCTAAACGTGGCAGCTAGTTGGCAAAAAGTAACCCTGTTATAATGTTAGAACCCCAATATACAAAGTCAAGCTTTCGCAAAATTATTTAAGCCGTTAAATGGGTAATTCCTCCACGACTTTTCCACAATCTTTCAACAGTTTCCGCACCTACTTATACAAGACCCAGTATTTGAGCCGTTTGCTTGATAAGGCCCACGCATACGGCTGCCGGCAAGAGAGAATTGGCGAGTTTCCCCTCATCATCCTTGATTGTCCACGGCATCTCAAGGGTCCTCACAATGCCGTTCTCTCCCCTCTGGTAATAGTACTCGGGGGTTAATTCGTACTCATCTACATAATCTAGGGCTACGTCTATCGGAATTGAGTTGCGCAAATAAACTTTATCAATACCATGCAAGCCCAAAAGGTGGTCGAAGACCTGATCGTCTACTTCAAGTCGCTTCCTGATCGGCTCAATGCCCAGTTCATCCCCCTCTTTGCGAACCATCCTAGCCTTATTACAGACTTGATTGTCACACATGAGGTAGAACTCTTTTGTGTTCTCGTCGAGGCCCACATATTTGGTAGCCAGCAGCTTGAGGTTGCGGGGCGTCTGACACTTGGGACAAATTACTCTGAACTTTATTCTCTCGTCGATGACAGCTTCTGGTACAGAGATAAAAACGAGCATGTCTGGATCCTCGCGATAGCCAATAAGCCGTTTCAGATAGAGTGAGTAATTGACCTGATCCATGGCTCGGGGAAAACCGTCTAAGAAAAGTGCCTGCTTGTCCCGCTTACCAAGCTCGTACTCCATAAGAGCAACAATGAGTTCCGTCGAGATGAGAGAAGTCTGATTGCGGCCTTCGATAAGATCTATCGTCTCTTCGGCAGAATGAAAGCCTCTATAATTTTTTTTCAGGAACTTAACAAGCTCGTTGCGTGCAGTAAGAGAAGTGAGATTCTTGTGGGTGTCGCGAACTAGATCCCCTACAGACAAGTGCTTGATGTTCTCGACCCCCACAGCTTCCATAAATAATTTGGAGTAAGTACCCTTGCCTGAATTCTTCTTGCCAAGCAAGAACGAAACAAAAGTGTTGTCCTTAAGATATTTCTGCAAGGCTTCAATCTCTCGTCCCGCCTTAGCCTGGAAGTACTCCTCCCGACCAATAGGATCATTGAGATCAAAGCGTTTAGTCACTCCCTCTGTCTTAGTCTTCCAAATTGGAAATTCTGCCTTGCTCTTGATCATATGTGTATGTAAAAAAATAATTACTGGTGAATTCTACCAGAAAATTGGGGTTAAGACATCTGCTCCAGTTTCTGTTACTGCGAGCGTTACTTCATAATGGGCGCTGTTGGAGTGATCGGCGGTTCTGACTGTGTAGCCGTCACTGTCGTCAAATTTAACTTTCTCGCCCCCTGCATTGATCATCGGCTCTATGGCGATAGTTTGTCCAGCCTCAAGCCTCTCTCCCTTCCCAATCGTTTTGAAGTGCGGGACGAAGGGCGCCTCGTGGATTTCGTACCCCACCCCATGGCCACCCAACTCGCGCACTACAGAGAAACCGGCATTCTCTACGATTGTCTGTACGGCCCCGCCAATAACACCTAGGCGGGCACCATCTCTTACCTGCGCAATACCGGCAAGAAGTGCCCCCTTAGTAACTTCCATCAACTTTCGGTCAGATTCGCTCACTTCGCCCACTGGCACCGTTACGGCCATATCAACGTACAGGCCCTCGTGCTTCAAACCGAGGTCAAGCCCCACAATGTCGCCGGCACTCAAGACCCGAGTTCCTGGTATACCATGTACTACCTCGTCATTCACTGATACACATAGCGATGCTGGGAAATGGCGATGCGACCAATCTGGGCGGTAGCGCAAGAATGCCGGCGTGTCACCACCTTGCCTAATTAGGCTCTCGGCTAGCCTATCCAGCTCTTCTGTTCGTACACCGGGCAGTGCCTTCTCGGAGACTGCATGCAAGATAAGGGAGAGACGCCTGCCCCCTTCACGCATCAACTCTATTTCCTCTTTCGACTTAATCTTCATCGAAGACCTTAGCGACGATCTCTCTATTTATTTCTGCGATTGGCCGTTCACCGTTTATCTCTACGAATTTGTACTTGTTTTGATTGCGATACCACCAAATCGCTCCCTCTACATCTGACTCAAACCAGTCAAGCTTGCGTCTGATATGTTCAATGGTTAGATCATCATTTCTATGTCGTTCTGATAGCCTAGCTTCGCACCACGCACGCGAAGTGTTGATATAAACGATCGTGGGATTCGCACGTTTATAGAAATCGACTGCCGTGTCCATAATCTGGGCTTCTTGGATAGTACGCGGCGATCCATCTACCACGAGATGTTCGTTCCCACGCAAATTCTCTACAAGCGCATTAGTCCATATCCAAATTGCTATGAACGAATTGACTCTCCCACCGCCCTCGACAATTTCTTTAGTTAGTTTATTGGCGTAACCGTCGCGAGATACATAGTCTCGGAAAAATTTGCCTGTCTCAAGGTAGAAAATGGGCGAGGCCCCGTCACGCCTTTTCAACTCCTCAATTAGCAATTTAGCCTGCGTCCCTTTCCCGGAACCAGACCTACCCATGAAGATGAAAGTTCTTAAATCCATTAGTATTCTCGGATAGAGAGTTGGGCGTTTATCTGCTTCATCAGATCAATCACCACGGATACTACGATGAGTAAGCCCGTGCCACCGATGGCTAGTGTCGCGATGCCCGTGAGACTCTGCATGATTATTGGTAGTACAGCAATGATACCCAAGAAGAGGGCGCCGAACGTCGTGAGGCGAGTAACTACCTGGGACAGATATTCTGTAGTGCTTGCCCCGGGTCGAGTGCCAGGGATGAATGCCCCTGACTTCTGCAAGTTCTCGCTTGTGGCATGTGGATCGAAAGTAATAGCTGTGTAGAAATAGGTGAAGACAAAGACTAAGAAGAAGTAGAGGATGCCGTAGACAAGCTGATTCTCAAGGATGCCAGTAGCGAAACCAGAGATGGCCTGAACGATCGAGTTAGTCGAATTGGCCAGAAGATTAGTAATCATCTGGGGGAAGAGCAAAATAGAAAGGGCGAAAATAATTGGAATTACGCCTGCCTGATTAAGTCTTAGCGGCAAGTATGTAGACATGCCGCCATACATCCTCGCACCACGCACACGCTTGGCGTAGGTGACCGGAATGGGTCTCTCGGCTTCTGTCACAAGGACTACTCCCGCCACGATAATAATCGCCACAGCAATGAAAGCGATATAGAGCGGCAACTGGCTGGTCGTGAAGGAAAAGAGTGATTGACCGATGGCGGCGGGCAAGCCAGCTACGATACCTGAGAAAATAATGATTGAAGTGCCATTGCCAATACCAAACTCGTTGACAAGTTCACCGATCCACATCAGAAGAAGTGAGCCGGCCGTAATGACGATGAGAGTAACAACCTTATGGAATCCTTCCAGAGGAAGAAGAACATTGGACGAAGCAAGCAGGGCAAGCAAACCGAGGCCCTGGAGGATAGCAAGGGGTACGCTTAGCATTCTCGAATACTGCGAGAACTTCTTGCGACCAGCCTCGCCTTCTTCGTGGTACATTTCCTTTAGCCTTGGGAAAACCATGGTCAGAAGTTGCATAATAATAGTGGCTGTAATGTAAGGACCAACTCCAAGCATGACGATAGACAGACTGGCTAACCCTCCACCGGAGAAAATGTTGAGCAAGCCCAAAAATTGGTTAGTCTCGAGGAAACTAGTAAGCGACCCGACAGATATACCAGGTACTGGCACAGCAGCAAGCAAGCGGAACAAGATGAGTGCTCCGAAAACGAAAAGCACTCGCTTGCGCAGCGTCTCGTCAGAAAAGAGCAACCTTAGTTTTTCGAAAAAAGTTTTCATTAAACATTAATAGTGCCACCAACTGCTTCTATCTTAAGTCTAGCACTCTTTGATACAGCACATCCTTCTATCGCGAACTTTTTGCTCACTTCACCATCTCCCAAAATCTTAACCTTGCCCTTAAATCCGAGCGCCTTAGGATTAATTACCGCGCCAGTTTCAAAACGTTTCTCGAGATCGCCTACGTTTATAACCTGCACGATCTTGGCAAATCTGGGTGCCTGATAGCCACGTAGCTTAGGCAACTTCTTGATGACGTCACGAATCTCTGGGCGAATTCTATGGCCGGCGCGGGCGCGCTGACCCTTGGTCCCCTTGCCCGAAGTTTTGCCACGCTTGCCTCCTCGACCGATAGTCTTGCCGGACTTCCTTGTAGTTCTTGATTTGAGTTGATGTAGTTGCATAAGTTTAGGATTTAGAGTTTAGAACTTAGGAATTATCGCAGCTTTCCTAAAGCTGCGAGTGCGGCGCGGGCGTTGTTAAATCTATTTTTGCTTCTTGATAGAATTTTGCCATTCACATCTGTCACTCCCGCAAGATCAAGGACAGTGCGCACAGAACCGCCGGCGGCAAGCCCCTTGCCCGGTGCAGGCTTAAGGTACACAACAGAAGAAGCGAACTTGGCCTCCGTCTCGCGAGGGATGCTCTTCGTCTTCGTAAGAGGAACGGTAATCATATGTTTGCGGGCATGCTTCAGCGCTTTATCAATTGCAAGCGTTGTATCTCCGGCCTTACCCATTCC
>DATDVE010000012.1:0-14598 GCA_036517655.1 Minisyncoccota bacterium
GCTCAACTTATCCTGGCGGTGAAGAAGCTGCCAAGGGTTTGGCTGTTCGCCAATTAAAAAGTTACGTGAGCTGGGTTTAGACCGTCGTGAGACAGGTTGGTCTCCTATCTACTGCGGGCGTGGATTCTTGAAGGGAGTCTCAATTAGTACGAGAGGACCGTTGAGAACTGACCTCTGGTGTACCAGTTGTCCTGCCAAGGGCACGCTGGGTAGCTATGTCGGGACGGGATAAGCTCTGAAAGCATCTAAGAGCGAAGCCCACCCTAAGATTAGGAATCGTTGAGATTCGTAAGAGATTATTACGTTGATAGGTGTTAGGTGTAAGCGCAGTAATGCGTTGAGCCGAGACATACTAATACATCGATAGATTTCTTATTAGGAAATTGCACATCACACATTAATTACATTTACCAACCCCACCCCACTTCGCTCTTACGAGCTTCGCGGGGCAAGCTTCAGCCTATTGTTCTGGTGATTTGACGCGGTGGTCACACCCGTTCTCATTCCGAACACGGAAGTTAAGCGCCGTAGTGCCGATGGTACTGCCACAGTGTGGCGGGAGAGTAGGTAGTCGCCGGAACAATGCGCTGAAGTAAGTTGTATTTCTTGTTATAATCTCCTTATGTCAGCATGGGGCACAAGGAGACAACTATCTTTCGTCTTTATCTTCGTCTTGCTACTTGCGGTTGCTATTGTAGTGCTTTTGATTGCAAATCGTCATGTGCCCAGTTGTTCCGATGATCTGGCCAATCAGGGCGAGATTGGCATCGATTGTGGCGGTCCGTGTACCAAGGTTTGCTCTGATGAGGCAAGCGAATTGGTAGTCTTGTGGACCCGCGTTTTCAAGGTACGAGACGGTGCGTATGATATTGCGGCGTTCGTAGAGAATCCAAACACATTTGGACTCACCGATCTTACTTATAAGATCAGAGTTTACGACGCAGAGAATATTCCGGTTAAGGATGTTGAGGGTTCTACTTATTTAAATCCTCATGCCCGGACGCTCATCCTGGTTCCCCAGGTGGACGTTGGTTTCCGGATTCCCACCAGAGCGTTTATAACCTTCCCCGACAATTTAGACTGGAAACGACTCCAGGACACAGGGCCCGAACCTCTCCTGCTGACTAATCAACGAATAGAGACCGAGCCAGTGCTCTCTCTACGGACAACCGTTACCAATGACTCTTTGAGAAGCATAGAGGATATAGAATTGTCTGCGTTCCTGTATGGGGAGAGTGGGAACGTGGTTCACGTCAGCCGGACTTATCTGGAGGAACTCCCTAGCGGCGCCTCGAAGGATGTTGTCTTAACTTGGCCTTTCCCCCCGCTTGAGAGGATTGTATCTGCGGATATTTTGCCACGTTTTGATCAGGTTTTGCCTAATATCATCACAACCGAGAAGGTGGGGGATCAGCAATGAAGCGTCTTTCGAATTTTGTATCAAGCATTGATTGGTTAGCCTTTGGAGCTACTCTGCCCATAATGGCGGCTGGGCTCGTAACTATGCGATCCTTCACCGGAGAGAATTATTTTTCTTCTCGCCAGTTAATCTGGGTTCTGATTTCGGTTGTCATATTTTTTGTAGCATCTCGAATTGACTGGCGTTTCCTGCGCAGGAGCTCTGTTGTCGTTGGCTTGTATACGGTCTCTTTCGTCGCTTTGCTTGGCCTTTTTATCTTCAGTTCTGCCGTCAAGGGAGCCCAGAGTTGGTTCTCGCTTGGCCTATTCGCGATCCAACCAGTTGACCTGGTTAAACTTGTTTTGGTAATAACGCTGGCTAAGTATTTCTCTCGGCGGCATATCGAGATCGCCAATTATCGCCACATAATTGTCTCGGGCGTCTATGCTCTTGTCATGTTCGGTGTTGTGGCTCTCCAGCCGGACTTTGGATCAGCCATAATCATATTCTTGATATGGTTTGGTATGGTTCTTGTCTCCGGTCTCTCTCTCAAGCACTTGGCAATTGTTCTCGGGACGGGAGTGGCCACTTTCGTTATGCTCTGGTTCTTCGTTTTTGCTCCATATCAGAAAGAGCGCGTGCTAACTTTCGTTGACCCAGAGCGCGACATACGTGGGGCGGGTTACAACGCTATCCAATCTATGGTCGCTGTTGGCTCTGGTGGGGTGGTCGGCAAGGGTGTTGGTTATGGCACGCAATCACGTTTGGAATTCTTGCCCGAATACGAAACAGATTTTATCTTTGCCGCTTTTGCCGAAGAATGGGGCTTCATTGGCGCGTTATTACTTTTTATTTTCTTTGGCATAGTTATTTGGCGTATCCTTGTGACTGCCGCTAGAGGTTCTACAAATTTCGAAACATTTTTTGGCATTGGCGTAGCCGTGCTCTTCATGTCTCACTTTATTGTGAACGTCGGCATGAACATCGGCTTATTACCCGTCACTGGTGTCACGTTACCATTTATGAGTTACGGAGGCTCACATTTAGTTACAGAATTCCTCGCCCTAGGCATCTTAATGGGCATGCGAGCGTATGCGAGGCCAGCTCACGCCGACACTAGCTCGCAAGAACTCTTGGGGCCGGCATAACTCACCCGGACTTCGTCTCGCCCTCTCTTATAGACAAGAGAGGGTTAGGGAGAGATATAAAGCTCGTAGGTTTGGGAGAGAAATTTATCGAAATTAAATAAGTTGGATACCCGGTATCCAACTTGAGTGCCTAGGTCTGATCTTAGTTTAGGATTGTCTATTAGTGTCTTGATCGCTCTGGCTAGTAATTCTGCATTTTTTGGCGGCACAAGCATACCAACATCGCCAATAATATCTGGAATTCCCCCCACGTTGCTTGCCACAACTGGCAACCCCGCTTGCCCCGCCTCGAGCAAAACATACGGCAGTCCCTCTTTGAGTGAAGGTAGAACAAAAATATCGAATGCCCTTAAATAACGGCTCGCCTCTGGTACAAACCCGACGAGATTTAACTTTGTGGTTGAAAGCTTTTCTCTCAACTCTCCATCACCGATTACCGCAAACTCTACGCCCGGCACTTTTTCTGCTGCACTTGCTAGGTACTCTAGGCCTTTATTAGGAGTTAATTCGGCAATCGTTCCAACTATTATTTCATTTTGATTCAAACCAAGTTTTTCTCGGGATTCTTTTTTTTCAAAAAAGTTAATCTGCTCGATCGAGTTGTTGATCAGATACATTTTGTGCCCAACAAAGGGCATGCGTTTGCCTTGCCCAAAATCACTCTTTGTTATTGTGATTACTTTGTCACAGAACAATGCTGTCAGCCAAGAGAGTTTGTACACCATTACTCGCCACAATAAATTTCTATTTTCATTAAAGGGCCAGCCGTGAGCGGTGAAGATTATTTTGGGTACACGATTAACCCAGGCAAAAAAGCTGCCTAAGCCGCCGAATACGCTTGAATTAGTGTGAACAATATCGGGCTTTTCTTTTCTAATTAAATTATAAATTCCCAGACTAGTTGTGGTGACAAATCTTACATTGTGCTCTCTAAGTTTCTGTGCCAGCAAGTCGTTGCCCCTAGACGCGACTACCGCCTCATAGCCCTCGGGCAGGTGAGTAGCTAAATCGAATACGTATCTTTGCGCGCCACCCCAGTTGGATTTAGTTATTAGGTATAAAATTTTCACTTTGCCCCGCCGAAATTTTAATATAGGCGGGTGACTATCAATATAACACGCTCTGTTATAGTATTGTGCCATGGCAAATAAAGCCAGCAGATATACTTGGTACCTGGTTCTGGGCGATCTCGCCTGCTTCTATTTGGGCTTATACTTGGCTATTTTGCTAAGAGCTTTTGACCTGCCGGATCTTGAGTATTTGCTCCTGCACTTTTTGCCCTTTACTTTAATTTTCTTAGTCTGGATTTTGGTACTCTATATAGCAGGTTTATACGAGTTTCGTACGATCGTTTTTCGAGACAAATTGTCGGCTCTTCTTATCAATGCCCAACTCGTAAACAGCGGATTGGCAGTTTTAGTTTTCTATTTTGTGCCGCTATTTCTGATTACCCCCAAGACAACACTTTTTCTTGATTTGGTTATCACACTCGTTTTTTTGTTCGGATGGCGGATGACTTATGTGAGGACGACGGTGGCGACCGAGCATGAACCTGCTCGCATAATGGGTCATAGCAAGGCCGCCGGAGAGCTTGCTGATATTCTTGCGCGCGTGCCACATTATGGTTTACGCGTGAGTGAGAGCGAGAGTAAGCCTAGTGTCATCGTGCTCGACATGAGCGATCCGGATATGTTGAGCTCGCATTCGCAACTAGTACCACTCATTTTCTCCGGTGTTAGGTTCTTCGACCTTCAGAAATTGTATGAGGAGATCACTGGTCGTGTGCCACTTGATCTAATATCTGACAGATGGGTACTTGAGAATATTTCACTCCAGCCTAAACCTGTGTACACAATTCTCAAGCGGGCCATGGATATAATAATTTCTTTACCTCTATTTCTAGTTTCTTTAATCTTCTACCCTATTGTGTGGGTCGCCATAAAGATCGAGGACGGTGGTCCGCTAATTTTCACTCATTACAGAACTGGGGCCATGGGGGAAGTGGTTGCGTTGCCCAAATTCAGATCAATGAGTTCCAACGATCCGGATTCTCCTCCGGAATTTAGCAAGGATCGCATTACCAAAGTAGGCAGGATCTTACGCAACACTCGCATAGATGAATTACCACAGCTTCTCGCTGTGGTAAGGGGGAAGCTGTCCCTAATCGGCCCGAGACCCGAGTTCCCTCATATAGTAGAGAAATATAAGAGTGAAATTCCTTATTACGACTTGCGACATATAATCAAACCTGGTCTCTCTGGCTGGGCTCAAGTTCTCTACAACGTACCTGCCTACGACGCCAAAACCAATGCTGAGAAACTCTCTTATGATCTGTATTACGTCAAGAATCGTTCATTTTTGCTTGATCTTAAGATCGCCCTCAAGACTATCAAGACTTTATTATCGCGTATTGGCACGTAAGGGAGTTAGTAAACAGAAATGATTATTGATGGACGCAAAATTGCGGATGAGATCGCGCAGGGACTAGACGGTAAGGGCCTCGCGCTCTTGGTGCTCCAAGTTGGTGATGATAATAGTTCCACAAGTTATATAAGAATCAAACAGAAATTTGGCCAAAGGATAGGAGTTAGGATAATTCTCGAACAATTCCCGGGAACTGCGAGTAGCGCAGAACTTCTCGCACGAATCAAGAAAGCAAATGCAGATCCCAACATTACGGGTATCATTGTTCAACTACCGTTGCCGGCACATATTGACGTGGCGCCATTGCTTGCGAGCATTGACCCGGCTAAGGATCCGGACGCGCTTTCGCTCTCACCCCTTGTCCTCCCGCCAGTTGTGTCTGCAGTGAAGGAAATTGTGGATCGTTATAATCTTGATTTATCTAATCTTGATGTCGCCCTTGTGGGTTATGGACATCTAGTAGGGCAACCGGTTGCCAAATGGTTGCGGGAAAGAGGGGTAGACTTCGCTCTTATCACGGAAGAGAACAAGAACGCAGACAAGATATTGGCGAATGCGGATGTGATCATATCGGGCGTGGGCAAACCAGGCTTGATCAGGCCGGAAATTATAAAAGAAGGTGTTGCAGTTATAGATGCCGGGACAAGTGAACAAGGCGGAGCTGTGAGAGGAGATTGCGATGCCGCCTGTGCTCAAAAAGCAACCCTTTTCACCCCCGTGCCTGGCGGCCTTGGCCCCATGACAGTGGCCATGCTCTTTAGGAACTTGGTGGAACTGGCTGGGCGGAGAAGTTGATACTAGGGGACAGATAGTTTAGAATACGCGGGCTTATGAAGAACGCTAGGATAGCTAGCATTTTCGTCCTAATCGGGGGGCTACTGCTCGGCCTCTTTTTGTATTCGACTAAGTCGCCAGATTCCCGGCTTGCCTTCAAGCTCGGCCTTGATTTGCGCGGTGGAACCCAGCTTGTCTACAAGGCCCTCACCAGTGAGATAGCGAGTAGCGACGTTAGTGATTCAGTTGAGGCTCTGCGCGACGTGATCGAGCGACGTGTGAACTTATTTGGTGTAGTAGAACCCAACGTCCAGATCGAGACAGCTACTCTCGGTATCGAAGGCAGTGAGCACAGATTGATAGTGGAACTGCCGGGTGTTACGAATATTGAGGAAGCGATCACTCTCATCGGCCAAACGCCCATACTCGAGTTCAAGACCGAGCGGCCAGCAGATGAGCGCGATGCTATTATCGAAAAGTACAAAAAGTTACAGGAGCGAGCCGATGCAGGCGAAGATATCTCACAAGAGCTGCTCACACTAGAAGATCCATACTATATAGATTCAGAATTGACGGGCAGATACTTGTCGAAGGCGATACTAGAATTCACTGCACAACGTCAGCCATACGTTACGCTTATCTTCAACGACGAAGGGGCGAAATTATTTGCCGAGATCACAAAGGCAAATATTGGTAAACCGGTTGCAATCTATCTTGACGGCCAACCAATCTCTGAACCGATTGTTCAGGGCGAGATTCCAGATGGCAAGGCTCAGATTACCGGCGGCTTTACGCCACAAGAGGCTAAGCAATTAGCGGGTCGCCTGAACTCTGGCGCCCTGCCAGTGCCCATCGAACTTATCGCCACTAATAAAATTGGTGCGACTCTAGGCGGCGGTGCACTCGATAAGGGCTTGATGGCGGTGCTATACGGCTACGCCGCGGTGGTCATATTCCTAGTTGCCTGGTATCGTCTACCCGGACTCTTGGCCGCACTTGCTTTGCTCGTTTATGGTCTCATTACGCTCTCATTGTTTAAAGTTTTTGGCGTTACGCTCACGGCCGCAGGCATAGCGGGTTTCATTCTGTCTTTGGGTATGGCGGTGGACGCAAACGTGCTCATCTTTGAGCGCATTAAGGAAGAGAGGAGAAAGGGCAAAAGCCCGGCTGCCGTTTTAGACGACGGGTTCGCACGAGCTTGGACATCAATTCGTGACTCTAACATTTCAAGCTTGATTACAGCGGCAATACTATTCTGGTTTGGCACGAGTCTGATCCAGGGTTTCGCTTTGGTCTGGGCCCTCGGGATAGTGGTGTCAATATTCAGCGCGCTTGTTGTCACCAGACAATTTATGAGGTCGCTTTATCTCAAATAGTATGTTCGTCATCAAGCATAAAAATATTTTCATAATTGTTATCGGACTCGTAATGCTTGCCGCAGTTGCCATCACCTTCGCCTGGCAGCCAAATTTCTCGATAGAGTTCACCGGTGGCTCTGTCTCGGAAGGTGTCTATGCGAGCTCTACGCCACCCGTAGAGTCACTGAACGAGCGGGTGAGTGCACTTGGCCTCGGCACAGTCAAATTGCAGTCCAAGGGCGATAGCGGTTTGATTGTTCGGAGCAAGGAACTTACTGTTGATGAGCACACGAGACTTGTAAACGCTCTATCCCTTGATGATGCAGAGTTTACAGAAACGAGCCTTTCAACTATCGGCCCCTCGGTGGGTAGGGAATTGCGCAGCAAGGCAATCATTGCCATTATCCTTGTTCTGATTCTAATTATTATTTTCGTCACAATTGCTTTCCGCTCGGTGAGCGGAGTTGTAAGTTCGTGGAAGTTCGGTCTGTCGGTGATCATCTGTCTTGTTCATGACATCTTCGTGCCGACGGCAATCTTTGTTGTGCTTAGTCATTACTTTATCGGTTACGAGATCGACACGCTCTTTGTTACCGCACTCCTCGCTATCCTCGGTTATAGCGTTGCCGACTCGATAGTAGTCTTCGACCGTGTGCGCGAGAATATAAAGCTTGCTCCCAAGGAACCATTCGAGCATGTAGTTGGCCGCTCACTCAATGAGACATATATCCGTTCGATGAACACCTCACTTACAACTGTTCTCGCTGCACTGGCTATTTTCCTCTTCGGAGCCGAAGCAACCCGCCATTTTGCCCTCATGCTCGCTATAGGCATAGCGGCCGGTACGTACTCGTCTATCCTCCTGGCCAGTCCCTTGCTGGTGCTTCTCTCCGGCAAGCCGAAAACTGCTCCCAAATAGGCATATTTTTCTGGCACTTGACTTCGAGACTACCCTAGGTATACTTATCCTTACTCCGCCTGAAGCGGTAGCGGTTTGAGTTCGTTGACAATTTAGGTCTCGCAGTATCAGTCCACGATATTGCGGGATAACAATGAGGGAAGGAATTCCTCCCACTTCGCGTGTACGCTATGCGGGACACGTATTCTTTCTCTTGTTCCGAAAAAATTATTGAGAGTTTGATCCTAGCTCAGGATGAACGCTGGCGGCGTGGATAAGGCATGCAAGTCGAACGCTGGAAGCTGGACACTGGAAGCTAGAAGCTGGAAATGCGAAAATGAAAGTGATGAAAAGTTATCGTGACCTTGATGCTTACCAGAGGGCACAAAAGTTATTCCCGATCGTTTATAGATTGGTTAGAACTTGGCCTGTGGTAGATCAGAGGGAACTTGGCAGTCAAATGATTCGAGCCGCAAACTCGATTCATGCTAATATCGCAGAAGGATTCGGCAAGACACCGAATGACTTCAAACGATATTTGACTACTGCGATGGGTTCATGCGATGAACTTGTAAGTCACATCATAGACGCAAACAATGTTGGTTTAGTAGACGGTAAAACGAAAGAGCATCTGATAGCCGAGTATATAATAGTCGGTAAGCAGATGAATAAACTAAAACAAAATTGGAAATGATCCAGTCTCTAGTATCTAGCGTCCAGCTTCTAGAGTGGCAAACGAGGTAGTAACACGTAGGTACATTCCCAGGAGCCGGGCATAACTCATCGAAAGGTGAGATAATTCCCGATGGTGTCGCAAGACTAAAGATTTATCGCTCCTGGATTGGCCTGCGGAATATCAGCTAGTTGGTGAGGTAATGGCTCACCAAGGCTATGACGTTTAGGGGGGCTGAGAGGCTCTTCCCCACCGATGGAACTGAGACACGGTCCATACACCTACGGGTGGCAGTAGCCGAGAATATTCGACAATGGGGGCAACCCTGATCGAGCGACGCCGCGTGGTGGATGAAGTCCTTCGGGACGTAAACACCTTTTATCTGGGAAGAATTTCGATGACTGTACCAGATGAATAAGAGGTTACTAACTCTGTGCCAGCAGTAGCGGTAAGACAGAGACCTCAAGCGTTATCCGGAATCATTGGGCGTAAAGGGTGCGTAGGTGGATGTGTTAGTCTTCTGTTAAAGCCCGCGGCCTAACCGCGGATCTGCAGAGGAAACGGCACATCTAGAGTATATGAGAGGCGTATGGAACTCATGGTGTAGGGGTGAAATCCGTTGATATCATGGGGAACACCAAAGGCGAAGGCAGTACGCTGGCATACTACTGACACTCAAGCACGAAAGCGTGGGGAGCGAACGGGATTAGATAAATCCGGTTACCGCTCGTAAAAAATAGTAACGAAGGTGTCCCTCCCAGTTGCGAAATTGGGATGTGCATTCAGCTATATCGGTGAAACTCTCTAGCAAATGGGCCATACCGACCCGCTAGAGACAACCCCGAGGGAAGTTATGTGTGTTGAAGGATGGAAGGAACGTTTTGCCATAAAACCTGCCGATGGTTCGGTAGTTTGAGGCGGAGGTGAGGCTCCGTCCCGCAAGGGACGTGGGAAAACTAGCCCGAGCAAAAGACCTTTGGCCAGGCGTTCCCGACATCGGTGAGGAGGCTCGTACTCCTCACCTTCATCCTTCAGCATACATAACCCCGTAGAGACTACACGCAGGACATCTCATGAAAGTGAGATGATGATATAGTCCGAACTGTATGGTGACATACAGAGCTAGGCAGAAATGCTCTAGCCTCGTAATGAAATATTTTTTAGTTCTCGTTTGCAAAGTTTAATCATTGAAATATTGATTGAAAATTGCGAATTGTAAAATTGAAAATTATTGTTACGCAGTAACATAGTCGACCCCGGTAGTCCACGCCCTAAACGATCTTCTCTAGCTTTACGGAGTATCGACCCTCTGTGAGGCGTAGCTAACGCGTTAAGAGAAGCGCCTGGGGAGTACGGCCGCAAGGCTAAAACTCAAAGGAATAGACGGGGACTCGCACAAGCAGTGGATCATGTGGTTTAATTCGACTATAAACGAAGAACCTCACCAAGGTTAGAAATCTAAACGAATCTCAGAAGAAATTTTGAGAGCTTCACAAGAGCGTTTGGACAGGTGATGCATGGCTGTCGTCAGTTCGTGGTTTGAATTGTTCCCTTAAGTGGGGTAACGAACGCAACCCTTGTCGTGTGTTATAAGTGTCACACGAGACTATCCGCCTCTGGCGGAAGGAAGCGAGGATGACGCCAAGTCAGCATGTCCCTCTGATACCTTGGGCTACACACATGATACAATGGCCATTACAAACGGGCGCAAAGGCGAAAGCCGGAGCAAATCTGAAAAAAGTGGCCCCAGTTCGGATAGAGGTCTGCAACTCGACCTCTTGAAGCCGGAATTGCTAGTAATCGCAGGTCAGCTATACTGCGGTGAATACGTTCTCGAGTCTTGTACTCACTGCCCGTCAAGCCAAGGGAGCCAGGAGTACCCGAAGCCTGCCGCAAGGCGGACTAAGGTAAGCTTGGTGACAAGGGTTAAGTCGTAACAAGGCACGGGTAGCGGAAGCTGCTCGTGGAATTATTCAAGTGAACAGCCTAACTTCTTCTTCAAACAAGATTTTAGGAATCGGCGATTCCCGTAAAATCGTGCTTTGCACGATCACGGGATAATGAGTGTTGGTCTCGGAGCTTTGACTTGAGACTCGTTTGTCCTACAACGTGAAGTGGGACCGGAACAAGAGAAAGCATGCCCCGCGAAGCTCGTAAGAGCGGAGCGGGGGATAAGGGAATTTCTACAAAACACCCCACTACGCTAAAGCTACGCGGGGCAAGCGAAACTAACCTCAACTGCAGAGGCGGGGTTCTTTGTGCTAGGAGGCCTGCAACATTTTGAGATTTGTAACGTCTATGATATAATACAAGTAATAAGACTTATGAAAACAATTGATTGGACAAAAATCGTAAGTAAATACAAGGGATTGTGGGTTGGTTTTAAAAATGACAATCAGACAGTTGTAGCTACTGGGAAAACTCCTACAGAAGTTATCAAAAAAGCGAAACAGAAGGGCTATGATCAACCTATTCTATTTCGCGTACCAACACGATTAGTTGCTTTTGTAGGAATAATTGATGAAGTTTCCATACGCTAGGTTTGGTGTAGTTGGCAAGGAGATCCTCAAAAGACCTGTAGTTCCAGTTACACTCAAGAATGACGGGAAAAAAGTTAAGTATTACGCTCTCATAGATTCAGGCGCTGATTTGCCTATATTCGACGCTAGTCTCTGTGATTTGCTTGGGATTAATTTAATGTCAGGAGACCCTATTGTTTTTGGAGGAGCGGAATCATCGCGCGGATCATTAGCATATGTACATAACATCACTCTAGAAATTGGATCTAAAATAATTAAAACTAAAATAGCCTTCGCCACTAATCTTGCAGATTTCGGACACGGCCTGCTGGGACAAAGCGGCTTCTTTGATAAGTTCGTGGTTAAGTTTAACTACTCAAAAGGAGAAATAGAAATTAAGTGAGTTAGTACTAACCGATTGCCAAAGCGGAGTTCTTTGTGTCCGAATTAAGAAACGATCGTTTGTCTTTTCGGACAGAGTTTTTTGATACCGTGATACTTGTGGGCACGGTTTCTTGATGCTTGTGCGCGTGCCAGGCTTCGAACCTGGGACCCCGGAAGCAAATCGCATTGCGATTGCTACGGGGCATGCCTTTACGAGTACCGCGCCCCGTACCAATGTGCAGTTACTTTAATATACCGCCCGTCGTGCGCGCACTAGGGTTCGAACCTAGGACCTTTCGAGTATCAGTCGAATGCTCTACCAACTGAGCTATGCGCGCACGACGGGAACTATATTTTCAAAATAACTATAACTTACCCTTCGCGTAGTTTAGCACATTGGTTCTGGGGTCAGTCGAATGCTCTACCAACTGAGCTACACGCGCTCGGCTCTTCCAAGCTAGCAAAAATTTTGCTATAATTCAACTATGAAACAACTTGATCCAAAGGTAGTCTGGCTATTCTTTATTAGTTATATTTTGCGCTGGCTGATCCCCGTTATTTTCATCGGACTTTATCTAGGTGCGAGAGTTCTCATGATTGCTCGGCTTGGCATCAGGCCAGGTATAGCAGGTATATATGAGGATCAGATGGGTGGCATGCCAGAGAGTTGGTTCTTTTGGGTTGGTCTCGTTGCTTTCTTTGTTTTATGTTTTCTCTGGGCCAAACTTACTTACAAGTATTATCGCTACGAACTTACAGAGGACGGATTCCGCAAGGAGTCAGGCGTGATCTACAAGCGTTACGTTACTATCCCCTACGATCGCATTCAGAATGTTGATATTTATCGCGGGATACTTGCGCGTTTGTTGGGACTTTCTGATTTGCAAATTCAAACAGCCGGAGCAAGTGCCGTGATGGCTGGGCGAGGAGTATATGGGGCTGGGGCCGAAGGGCGCCTACCCGGACTCTCTAGGGAGATCGCTGAACAGTTGCGGGATGAGTTAGTTAAGCGCTCGCGCAGTTCTCGTTCGCAAGGGCTCTAAATACAACTTAAGTTGGCGAAACTTGGGAGTGTGGACTAATTAAGTGCAGGACACTCGCTTTTCACTTATAATAATTAGTACAAAGGGGGATTGCGTCCTGCTTTTGTAATGTACATGCGAGATATAATTTTTGATAAAAAGAGAAACGTTGTCCGGCTCAATCGCGAGGAGTCGGTTGAGAAGATAACGCGTTTGATGAAGCGTCTGGGCGCTCCGGCCACAAGCGTACTCTCGATTTTCCTAGTAGCCGTTCTCGTGCTCGGTTACCAGTCGTTCGTGGCCAAGGCGGACGTGGCTTATTTCTATCCCAGCACATGCCTGGGTGATTGGCAGAATTCAGAATTTGCGGCCGGTGGTCGCGACACAGGGGAGGACGCCGGTTCAGATGAATTTGACGATGAGAACTCCGCTGTCCTTACTCAATCTTCTGGCCGCATATACTGTGGGCAGTTCCAAGGTTCGCTTCCCGACAAAGCCATTCCCACTGACATTAGGGTAGGGGTTGCCTTCACCTACAAAGAGCGAATCGTTGAGGTTGAAGTTAATGCGGAAGCTGTGACAGAAGAGGGTGAACTTGATCCCGAGTTCACTGCAACGAGCACTGCCTCAAGTACGGCGGAAATTATTCCTGAAGTTAGCCCAGAAGTTACTGCTGAAATAGAGCCGGAAGTATTAGGCGAAACAGTTGAGGTTGAAACTGAAACAGAAACAGAAACAGTGGTAGATACAGAAATAGACGTAGAGACGGAAAGTGAACTTGTAGAGCCAGAAGTTATTCCGGAACCAGAAGTTGTGCCGTCCCCCGAGTCGGAACCCACAACTTGGCTGTTCTTGGGAGCTAACATAGCTTATGCACAAGAAGAAGTGGTGGAGACCGTGACAGAAGAACTCATTGTTGACGAGGTTCCCGTGACCACAAGTACTCTAGAAGTAGCTACAGAGATCCCTGAAGAAATTAAAGAAAACACAGAAATTATTGAAATCGTAGAGGCTGTGGATCCTGTAGAAAAGGCCACTACTACAGAAGAGGTAGAAGTAGTTTTGGTAGAAGAAGAAACGAAGGATGTGTTGCCTGAAGTTTTAGGTGAGGCCACCACTACACCTACCATCCCCACCGCAACAACTACTCTTGCGACAACAACAGAAGAAATTGTTGTGACAGGAGAGATTGCGGTAAGTGAGGGTCCGCATGATATAGTCGAGATACTCTATACGCTCGATGGTGAGAACTGGGTGTCCATAGGCTTACTTAATTCAAGTGACACAAGCGACGCAATATTACAAATCCCCATAGTAGACGTGTCAGACCTGTCGCGCATGCAGATAAGCGTGCAGGCTGTGGGCGCGACGGACGAGATGCCCGATGTATACATAGATTCTATCTGGGCTGAGGTTACTTTTGAAGAGAAAGAGAAAGAACAGAAGATACACCAGCCACCTGTGCGTCTTGCATACGCGTCCACCGGATTCTGGCCACTACCGGTGTACGAGAGCGAGAACGAAATGTTTACGCCAAACACCGAGGACCAAGTCCGGTGCGTAGTCGAACCCTTCTCCCAAGAGAGCGCGGGCGGGGAAATCTTAACGTACAGATTGAAGCTTCATACGCAGGAGATGTTTAGACCTTTCAGAGTTACGCTTGGTGATCTGCCTACGGGGACAGGGGGAATTTCTCTAGACTACGATGAGCTCTCCATGGCGCGTGAACTTAAGCTTATGGTTGACGTGAGTGGCGAGGCCACTCCTGGTTCATTTGGCTCCGTCATTTTGTACGAAGAGATATACGAAGATGGGATGGTGAACCGTAACATTTGCCAGTTCAATCTTATTGTCAAAGAGAGGTGACATTCTTAAACGCACAAGCTGGCCGAAGTACGTTAGGTTCAGTCCTGATCGTCTTACTTGTTGTCATCTGGTTTTACAGTGCCTGGCAAGGCACTTCGGCTGTCCAGATTACTACATATCTAGTCCCGGCGAC
>DATDVE010000013.1:0-96612 GCA_036517655.1 Minisyncoccota bacterium
ACCCCCGGCCTTCCGCCTCCTGAAAGAGGTCGAGCTGGTCATTCCGCCCGACTATCGCCACGAAGGCTTCCTCGGCCGCTTGCGCGCCGAGCCTGACCCGAAGCGTTACCACTTTAACGAGAACATGACGGACGACAACTACTCGCGTCCCTCGCGCATCATCCAGCCCGGCGATCACTTTCTCGTCAAGTTCGTGAGCATTCTGCGCAAGGTCACGTCCGAACAGTGTCTCGCGGTTTACCGCGAGCACCAGGGCCACCTCACCGGAGCCCAGGGCGCAGGTGTCCTATACAAGTACCTGCGCAACGAGTTGCCCGTCTACAAGTGGTCCCTCTCCTTTGACGAGGAGAATCGCCTCTGGAAAAACGCCGGTGGCTGCCGCGGGGTGCCGCGCGTGTATCGCTTCTCTGACGACGATGTCGTGCTCTCTCTCGGCTCCTTCGAGTGCCCGTGGGACGACCGTTGCGTTCTCTCCCTCTTCTGCGACTTTCCGCCGCCTACCGCGGCGGCACAGCCCTCTGGCGCTTAGGCCCTCGACTCGGGCATCTGCAACTCAGACACTTCGCCCTGCACCATCCGGTGCAGGGCGATTCTCATTTGTGTGATAAACTAATTTCGGAAAGTAGGTTCTAATGACTTGCGAAGTCGGGCCTTATCTGATAACCTGGCGCTTTATGACTACTGCTGTTAATACCATAGGGCGCAAGGCGCTTGATCTCCGACCGGGGGATATTGTGCGCGTGACCCAGCTTATTGTGGAGCGGGTGGAGAAGAAGAAGGCTGACAAGAAGATGGAGAAGCAGTCGCGCACGCGCGAACAAGTCTTCGAGGGTCTGGTTTTGGCTCGCAAACACGGCTCTGAAATGGGAGGCACATTCTGCGTACGCAAGGTTACATCTGGAGTAGGCGTGGAGAAGATCTTCCCGCTGTACTCACCTAATATTTCTAAAATCGAAGTGGTTAGCCGTGGCAAAGCAAGGCGAGCCAAATTATATTTCATCCGCAAGAAGGCGGCCAAAGAAGTCAGCAAGAAAATGAAACAAGAGAGAATGGCTCCCGCCCCAGCCCCCGAACCAGAAGTTGAGATAGCAAAAGAATCTGAAGTTGCAACAGCCGTATCAGCAAGTTAATATCTAACCACTGCGCGGGTGGTGTAATTGGTAGCCACGTACGCTTGAGGGGCGTATGCCGTAAGGCGTGGGAGTTCAAATCTCCCCCCGCGCACAAGCGTTAAGAACCAGTGCCTTGAGGCGCTGGTTTAGCTCGTGCGAGGTGGAGCGATGTTTTGTCAGCAGGCAAAACTGCGAGCCAGGGTCGTGAAAATTTTGATTTGACGAAATCAAAATTATTCCTGACCACAAGGAGTACTAATCAAAAATTTCCCATGGTAGTATTTCGCTAAGCCCAGGTGTTGGAACTGGTATACAAGCACGCCTCAGAAGCGTGTGGTCGCAAGGCCGTGGGAGTTCAAATCTCCCCCTGGGCACTTTCTGGTATAATCTTTCCATGAACAAGTTTATCCAGGCGCTTATAGTCTCAGATTTTCTGCTCTACTTTTCTTATGGTTTACTGACTCCTATTTTTGCTGTTTTTATTACCGGGCAAATTAAAGGAGCCGATATCGAGACTGTGGGTGCGGCTACGGCAATCTATTGGATCGTGCGCTCACTTACTTCCATACCACTGGCGCGTTGGATGGATAAACATGATGGTGAACGGGACGAGTTCTTGTTTATGTTCTGGGGCGCCCTGCTCATGTCGCTTACACTCATGAGTCTCACCTTTGCAACAGAAATTTGGCACGTCTTCCTTGTGCAAGCTTTGTTTGGAGTATTTAATTCTATGGCTATCCCGGGTTGGCGCATATTGTTTACCAATCACATTGATGCGGGCAAGACCGGCTTTGAATGGAGTGTGTGGGACGTGGCCGTAGCCACTGGCACAGCTCTTGCCGCTTATACTGGTTCAGTGGTGGCCCAGACTTACGGCTTCCATATCCTGTTCCTGTGTGTGGGCGCGATTGGCGTGGTGGGCTCACTTATTCTTATTCCACTTTATTCGCATACCAGGAGTTTGGTGGAACTTCGCAAGCTGCACCGGAGTACCAAAGAAGAATTGCGCGAGATCTCATCCGTAGATAAGCCATGATAATCTATAAATAACTAACGAACATGGAGGGAATTAGTTTGAAAGTTATTTTCCTAATCGTGCACATCCTGGGCGTGGTGATGGGTGCGGGAGCCGCTTTTGTCACTGATGCTGTTTTCATGGGCGCCCTCAAGAAAAGAATGTTCAGTAAGAGTGACGTAGATTATATTTCTCTCGCCAGTCACTTAGTTTGGATCGGCGTGATCGTGATCATTGTGTCAGGCATTGCTCTCTTTGCCCTCGACCCTGTTAAATATTTGAGTTCGTCAAAGTTTATGACAAAAATGATTGTTGTATTAGTGCTTGTGTTAAATGGCGCATTTTTCCACTTTCATCATTTAAAGAGATTGCGAGCCGTAGCAGACGAACCGCTTATCTCGCAGAGCCCCTTCTGGAATGGGGCCGGTACTCTCTTTGCAAGCGGAGCTATCTCGATGGTCTCCTGGGTGGGGGCAGTTGTCTTGGGCGTGCTCAAGAGTTTGCCCTTTAGTCTGCCGGTTTTAACCACGGTATATTTTATAGTTCTTGCGGTCGCAATTGGCACAGCCTTGCTTGTGAAGGATGCAAAAATGAAAGAAGGTAGTTTATCGTAAAGTTGTATTTGAAATCAGATGGCACTTTTCACCGGCAAAGGCGACGACGGCACCACGTACTTCTTCGGCTCGAAAGAGCGCTTCGGCAAAGACACGCCCTTGGTCGAAGCACTTGGGACGTGCGACGAACTCAATTCACTTTTAGGATTTGTAAAAGCGAAATCCAAAAGCGACGAAAAAATTCTTGAAGAAATCCAACAGAACTTATTTATCATCCAAGCAGAACTCGCCGGTGCTGGCATGCGCATCACTGAAGCGAAAGTGAAACAAGCAGAAGAGCTGATAAATAATATTGAGAAAAAGTTGCCACCCATCAAAACGTTCTTTATCCCCGGAGCCAACGAAATCTCTGCCCTCTTTGACTTAGCTAGAACTGTAGCCAGACGCACAGAAAGAAGAGTAGTAGCTCTAGTTAACTTGGAGTCCGAGACTCCAAGTGGGAAGCCTTGTATTCAGACGCTGGCCTACTTAAACAGACTCTCGAGCGTGCTATATGCGTTGGCTAGGTATCACGCCCAGAAAGAAGGCCAAGTTGAAAATAAGCCACATTACAAGTAAGATGAGCTAACTCACAACTTTGAGCTTTGCGCTTTGGGTTTTGAGATTTTGCAAATGGTGGCTATGGTGTAGCGGTAGCACGGAAGCCTGTGGAGCTTTCGGTTCGGGTTCAACTCCCGATAGCCACCCAGCGTTTTGATGGCTTAGTACAAGCTCATTTTTAGAGCCCCAACGAGAGGCTCGAACTATTTGGTATACTATATAAATGTCAGAGGGAACAAAATTAGGTGACCCAAACCTGCCAACTCGTGAACAGCTACGAGAGGCCGCGTATTTAAGGATGCAGGAAATCGAAAGAGACGTGAAATCAAAGATTAGAGATATTGAAACACTGCCAACACACGAAGAAGTCTTGCGATATTTTAATGCCATGGAGGACTTCCACGCGGTCGGGGGATATGATTGGTCGGCAGCGTGTCAGCATTTAATAGACCATGTCGTCTTCAATGTTGAGTTCATCAACTCTTTGGCCGAAGAGATTAGAGCACTCGCAAGCTCGCCGATTATAGAAATTTGTGCAGGACGTGGTAAATTGACACATCAGCTAAGGAAGTTGGGGATAGAGATATCTGCCTCTGACGATTTGTCGGATAGATGGTCCAGTAGCGGTGCTGAACGTGAAAGAGTTGAGTTTCTACCACACGATAAAGTAATAGAAAAATATCACCCGCAAGTAGTGGTCGCATCGTGGATTCCAGAACCTAGGATTGGGCATGATATATTGAGTTCCAGATTTATAAGGCATTTTATTGACATAAGTCCTACGTTTAGTGGAGCGTGGATCGGCTATCCGCATGAATATATCAACGATATCATCAAGGGAGACGACCCCGAAATGTTTGGTTGGAGTTTTAGGTATTTAGATAATGTTGAAAGGTTTTCCATTGGCAGAACTGATACAAGGCTAAATGGTCAAGAACACCATAATACAAGAGCACGTTTGTTTAGTAGAAAATAGTTACGAAAGGCGGGAGATCTTGGGAATATAGATTGTCGCGTCATTTATACGTTCAAACACAGTTCTAACATCCTCTACTACGGCACCCTCGTAAGACTTATTATGGAAATAAAGTCGCAATTTGATTTCAGGGAGAAAACATTCAAGGTTACTTATAGAGACGGAGTGCCGAGCGAATCGTCAGAATCTGTCTTTCTAGACGGTGTGCACGCATTCTGCTTCTATGGAGATAAACTAGTGGTTGTCCGTCACGGAGAAGATAACAACTGGACTCCGCCGGGTGGGGCTATAGAAAAGGATGAGACATACGAAGAAGCTTCTATAAGGGAAGTTAAAGAAGAGTCAAACATGAAAGTTCTCCATCAAGAGTGCATTGGATATCAAGATGGTGAAGCAACAGGAGAAAATAAAATAGGAAGGCAATTCAGGATGTTTTGTATAGTTGAGCCGTATGGAGATTTTGAAAAAGATCCGGATGGTGATATTTTTGAAGTTAAACTAATTGACCCTAAGGATTATAGAGAATACATAAAATGGGGTGAGATAGGCGACCGCCTTATGGAAAGGGCACTGGAGATGAAAAGATTGCTAGAACCATGATATGCAGACCATACAAGACCTAAACAAACTTTATCCAGATATCGAGATTAACCAGGAGGGCGGGGCGGATTCGTATCGGGAAGGATTGCCTATTGTCGAGCGCGATCCGGTCGCTGTGATCATTAAGCATCCGAGTGAGAATTCTTATTTGATTGCTAAGTGGAAGGCAATAGCTTGGAACGGTTTCTTAACTGGTGGGATCGAGGAGGGAGATACTTTGGAAGGAACAGTGCGTAAAGAAATTCATGAAGAAGCAGGATACAAGAACGTGGCCAGAATTGCCCCAATGAACTTCGCCACTCACGCGCTATTCTTCCACCCCACTAAGAACGTTAATCGGCTGGCCCACTACCACCTTGTCGTTGTCACGCTTGCTGATCTTGAGAAAGACAAAGTCTCCGAAGAAGAGAGTAAGATTGCCGAGTTCGTCTGGATGCCATATGAGCAGGTTGCAAAAACCGTAACCAACAAAGCCATGAAGTTACTCTGGGAGTATTATCTGGAAAGTAAGTAGAAATGGAAAGAATTAAGGAAGAATTTCTAGATAAACTTGAGAGTGTGATATCACTGCGTGGAAAGGACGTTTTGGAAATTGGATGTGGAGAGGGAACACGTTCGATTGAGATTGCGGGACTTTGCAAAAGTTTGACTGCCATCGACCCTGATCCGGAACTTATCTCGAAGGCCGGAACAGAAAGTCATCGTGATAACATTTCGTACGTCGTGGCATCGGCCGAGCAGCTGCCTTTCTCAGAAGGTCTCTTTGATCTCGTTGTTTTCACACTCTCATTCCACCACGTTCCTAAGGACAAAATGGCGATTGCGATTGACGAGTCTCTTCGTGTGCTACGTAGAGACGGTTACATTGTTTTCTTGGAGCCCGAGTTTAACGGGTCGCTCTTCGAGTCGGAAATAATGTTCGAGGCATTCGACGGGGATGAACGAAAAATGAAAGCCCTGGCATATTTCGTGATGTTGGATCATCTGAAGCTAGAGGAGGTAGCGGAGATAGCGGATGAGACAATATGGAAACTTGAGTCAGTAGAGGACTATATTGAAGCCATGAAGCCGAAAAAGAATCTGGACAAATTGGAGCAGTTCCTAAGAGATAAGAACTTTATGCTGCGAGCATCTCGTCGTATCAACATCTTCAAACCAGCAAAACCTGTGCTGACCAGCTAAGATTACAATACTGTATAATACCAAAATGGCTAAAGTTGAAAGACAGGATCATAGCGGACAAGAGCCCCTTTTGCCTTTTGCTGATGCAGAGACTGGGCAGGTTGAAACGGGGGAAAAGAAAGGGGATCTGGTAGAGACAGAAACTACACCCAACGGGATTGTTTTCAAGAATCTTGAGGAATCGGACTGCCAGCAATGCAATGGTCAAGGTTGTTATGCTTGCCGCAAAAAATCGGGTTCTAACAAGCGCTCTGCATGAAAAAGAGTGTTTTGCCACAGATAAGAGCAGTGGGCTTGTTTGGTACACTCAAGCATGCGCCCAAAATATCTAACACCTCGGTTTCCTGGTACAATAGTTTACAGAACGGCTGTTGGGACACGGTCTAGATTACAGGAGGACATTCGATGGGGGATCGCGGAGAACCGGGGAATGCACGAACTGCATTACTACGTCTGGCCCACGGCGCCGAAGACATGAACGGGCTTCTTGATGGTTCGCGGGGTAATGAAAACGACATCCCGCGCTGTGGAGCCACCGATGGCCAGGGCAAGCTCTGCCCGCTTGCGGTAGATCACCAGGAGGGCAAGCATTACTTTCGCGATGTGGAGATGATCGGGAGCGAGCCCTGCTTCACTTGGTACTGTCCGTACTGCGGGTCTCGTCCGTTGACCGAAGGACCCGGATGTCGCAGGTGTGATGCGGATGCCGCCGAAGCCGAGGAGGCCGAACGCGACTGAAGGCCGACCCATGTGGGGTCGGGACGAACGGGGAACCGGACGTCTCGGCCCCCTTCGTCATTTATGTTAAGCTTGCGAAATGAATAAAGGATACGGGTTGGTCATATTGCTTATAGTTGTGACGGTCATCGCTTTCTGGGCGATAAAAATATTAGGCAAGCCAAGTAATGAGCAAAAGACTGGGGAGAGTGAAGTCACTGCACAGAAAAGAGAAGTTAATCAAGCTACTACACACTCGGGGGCCATTGAAACAAAGGCTAAAGCACAAACTGTGGTTGACCAGCAGAATTCTTATAGTCAGGAATTGGGAAACGAACTAAATTACTAAAATGTCACATATACATGAGCAAATAGATTTTGTTGCTGATGTATTTATTGTTTATCGCGACAAAGTTTTCTTGCGGATGCATGACAAGTTGCATGTCTGGCTCTCGCCCGGCGGACATATAGAACTCGACGAAGAGCCCAATCATGCTGCGATTCGGGAAGCCAAAGAAGAAGCAGGACTTGATATCGAACTCGTAGGAACTAAAACCGACTTTCCGAGCGAATATCTGGGTTTCGAACATCTGATCCCGCCCAGGTTTCTAAACATTCACAATATTGGGGCCAATCATAAACACATAAGCTTCGTCTATTTTGCCCGAACTCTGACAGATGCGGTGAAGCCGTCCGGAGATGATATTAGCAACGAGTGGCGCTGGCTAGCTAAGAGTGAGTTAGAGAAGAACGAACTAGGTGTCCTCGAACCCACCCGAACCTACGCCCTGACCGCCCTATCGGAGTTATCTAGCTAGTAGAAGCAGGTGGGGCCCGGGCTTTTGGCCCAGGCCCACTAGGTTGCTTGCGCTATACGCGCTTTGAGGTCTAACACATAACCATGGCCCTTGGTGAGGCCGGGCCACGGATGGGTTGCTCTCATGGCTGCGAGCAATAGTTCTGCAGGGGGCTCGAGCGAGATGAGAACAACCAGTTTTGTTGTGGCCGCTTCTGTTTCCTCGATCAACCCGTTTAAGGTTTCGAAGTCATCCTTGGCCACCATGAGACCATCACGCAAGACGAACCCAACTTCAAGACCGCTCCCTTGCAGCACTTCTCCCACGAAGTTGCTTGTCCTGACATGGCTGTTTATGACGTCGCGGACGATGGTTGCGTGGGTGAGAGTCCGCGGCAGCGTCTTGACCAATCTTTCGGCGGTACCTCTCGTCACGCCCGGGGCGTCCGGGCGCAAGTTAGTTGGTTCTCCTACGGGGGTGGCCGGGATGACCACCCCAACGAAGTCCGCAGGCATGGTCGCCTCCCTTCCGTCTCTAACTTAACAGAGACTAATATTAATTCAAGCCGGGCCTTGTATAATAGAATACATAGAATGATCGGTTGGTTCAAAAGATTTTTTGAAAAATATGAGCGGCGATTATCTTCCGCGGCTCTTGTGGGCGGCTTTATTCTCGATAATCTCACATTCCAACGGATAGATAGATTGCTTGATAGTCTCATTTTGCTCGGCTACATATTCATTGCTGCCATCGCAATATATTTGCTGTCTTTGGGGAAGCTGCCTAGATTCTTGCCACTTGTTTTGCAATTTACTTTCGGTGGCCTTGCCAGTGCATTTTTTATCTTCTACTCGCGCTCGGGTTCATTCGCCTCAAGCTGGCCATTCTTGCTCTTGCTTGCGGGACTCTTAATCGGCAATGAAGTTTTCAAGAAACGCTATGAGAAGTTCGCTTTCAGGCTAAGTGTTTTCTACTTTGTTTTGTTTTCATATTGCATATCGTATCTGCCGGTGGTCACGGGCAAGATCGGACCGACTATTTTCGTCCTCTCGGGTCTCGCCTCGCTCGTGCTGATTTGGTTCTTCATCAAGTTCCTGAAGGCACAAGTGCCCGAAGTCTGGCAGGAGAGCGGCCGCTCGGCACTCGGCTCGGTGGCCGGGATCTTCTTGCTTGTGAATGTTTTGTATTTTCTCAACGTTATTCCACCCATTCCGCTCGCGCTCAAAGATTCTGATATTCTCCACTCTATTTCGCGCAATAGCGAAGGTCAGTATGAAGTGTTGGTAGAAAGCGAACCTTGGTATGCCTTTTTGCAAGGGAGCCAGAAAGTTCATATCATGCCTGGCGACACGCTGTATGCGTATTCTGCTGTATTCGCACCCACACGTTTATCTCTCGATATTATCCACGAGTGGCAACATGATAGTGAAGGAGGCTGGCAGACCGTGAGCACGCAGAGATTCCCAATCGTAGGCGGGCGTGATGGGGGATACAGGGGCTACTCACTTAGCCGGAATGTCTCGCCCGGCAGGTGGAGAGTGAATGTCAAAACGGCAACCGGTCAAATAATTGGTCGCCTCGACTTCATAGCGATAAGTGGGCCGGCTGTCTTGGAGAAAGAAGCTCGCTAATTCCTATTAAAACACGAAACCCCATGACCCGCCCAAGAATTTGGGCAAGCCACGGGGCTTGAGACGAAGGCTACTTGTAGCGAGCAGAGTCGAGCTAGTCGAGACTGATCGTCCGAGTCTTGGCGACCTCGGTGGCACCCGCAGGCTTGACCACGAACTCCTCCTTCTGGGTGAAGGAGAGACCCGTGATCCGAGGCCGCTCGGAGAGCAGTGCCTCGCGATCCACTTCCTCCTTGGTCCGGATGTAGTGGTCGAGACCACGACGGTGCAGGAGCTTGAGGAACTCCTTGTCGTCCTCGATCGAGACCGCTGGAGGCGTCCAGCGCCAGGAGATGGTGCCGTTGGTGAGCGTGACGGTCTTTCTCCCGTCCTCCGTGAGGATGGCCTTGTTGGCCTCCGCGAAGGCAAAGAGTCCCGTCATGAAGGCGTTGCGGTCCTTGCGGACACCTTCCGTGGTACGGCGGAGTTCCTCGCGGATCTCCTTGATCCTGGCTTCGGCGTTCGCCTCCAGCCTGTCGATCAGACTCTGGTGGTTGCCGATACTGCCGACGGCCGCATCGGCCTCCTCGAGATTCCGGGGAGTGGGGACAGATGTACGCTTGATGCGAGTCGAGGACGTGCTCATTTGTTGCCTTCCTTCCTTGATCGGGTTCCGTAAGGCTGCCCCGATCTACAAGTTTTGGTGTGCAATGCTTCGAGATTGAAGCTTCTTGCCAAAGCATACCGAGGTAGTATAAGATAGTAAAAATATCGTCGAAATCCGACAAACTATGATAGAAACTACTTTGTCTAGACTAGGTCTTTCCGGGGGAGCTATTCGGGTTTATTCTAGTTTGGTTATGCAAAAAGAGGCTACCGCCAAGCGCTTGGCAGATCTATCTGGCTTACCCAGAACCAGCGTTTATGATTACTTATCGGAACTTATTAAAATGGGTTTGGTGGTAGAGCTTGAGGTGAATAATAAGAAAGTTTTCCGGCCGGATGATCCGCGCAATATTAAGGCGCTCTTAGATAAGAGAATAAAAGATTTGGAGAAAGAAAAGCGCGAGTTCCAGAAAGCACTGCCGGATCTGGCTAAAAGTTTAGGCAGTTCAGAACCTAGAATTAAATTTTATTCTGGAAGAGAGGGATTTATTGTAGTGCTTGCAGATATAATTCGCTCGCAGGTTAAAGAGGCACTATTTCTCTGGCCATATTCAGAAATGACGGAGTTAATAGGCGAGGAGCACTTAAAAGATTTTACAAACAGGCGCGAGCAAGAGAAAATAAAAGTGCGTTCTATCTGGCCCCACTTCGCCAAGGCTTCGCGGGGCAAATTACATTTGCCGAGGGAGAAGGTGCGTCTGGCGCCGGCAAATGTAATTTGGAGTATGGGTTATGTAATATATGGTGACAAAGTAGCGTTTATCTCATCGCGCCGCGAGCAGTTTGCTTTTGTAGTTCAAAGTCGTGATTTTACCGAACTGCAAAAAGCGCAGTTTGAGGCTATCTGGCGAGTTTCTAAATCAGCGTAGTGTGCGATAATGTCCCAATAACGGAACGGGATGAGCATAATTAACACGATTGTTACTGTTTTCGCCACTATCACCCTTTTTCTTTTTGCTGTTCACAAGTTTGCTCGGCAGATCGAGCACGTGGCGGGGGATAAATTTAAGTCTATTCTCGCTACCCTCACCAGTACCCCGGCTCGCGGTGTAGTTTTGGGCACGCTCTTCACCGTCATTATTCAATCTAGTACGGCCGCAATTGTGACAACACAGTCACTTGTTGACGCAGGCCTCTTGTCTTTCGCTTCGAGTTTGGGCATCGTTTTTGGAGCGAATATCGGCACAACACTCACTTCGCAGATTATTGCCTTCAAACTTACGTTTATCGCGGGCTATGTTGTGCTTGCGGGATTCGCCCTTGATCACTTGAAAACAAAATATCAGAAATTTGGCAAGTCTATCTTCTATTTCGGTTTAATCTTTTTCTGCCTCTCACTCATTTCTTTATACATCGAACCACTCCAGTCTAACCCCACGATTATAGACTTGCTGTCGCATATAAATAGCGTGTATGTTGCAATGCTAGTCGGCGCGCTTGTGACAGTTGCCTTCCAATCCTCGAGCATCACTTCGGGTGTAGCCATCATTCTGACCAGCCAAGGTTTACTTAGTTTCGATCAAGCCTTCGGTATCGTACTTGGGGCAAATGTCGGCACAACTTCTACGGCCCTTATTGCCATGTTCGTAATGGGTACGGGGGCCAAACGCACGGCTGTGGCCCACTTTTTGTTCAACTTAATCGGTGTGGTTATCATCCTACCATTTCTGCCATCTTTTTCTGCCCTGATTCAGTCATTGGGAGGGGGCAGTGCCATTCAAGTGGCCAACGCGCACCTAATATTCAATATCCTATCCACCATCGCTTTCCTCATTTTCCTCAAACCTTTCTCTGATCTTGTGGTAAAATTAGTTAGGTAGCCTTAATAAGTAACATAGTAATAGTTAGATAAATAGATTAATTATGAAAGACACAAACTTGACTCTTCTGGTAGTTGGGATGCTCTTGGCGACGGGTGCATGGAACTGGGCGGAGTCAACCGCACTCTGGGATATCTCCCTGCGATTCTTGGGCCTCATGTTCTTGGTCTATTCTATAGCCAACAACCGTCACACATCGCGCTAGATTCTGTCACTTGTGCTTGCCGAAGATTCTGCCCCAGAGTCTGGCTATCTTGCCCTCTTTAATTTCTGTTCTTCTCAAATTTTCTAGTTTTATTCCCACTTCGTCTCTTGTGATATCGGGGATAGGCGCATCTTTGCCGAAATCTCGATCGTCATTTTCCGCTCGTTTCTGCATCTCGAGCAGGTCTTCGCTTGTATAATCAGGCACTTGAATCTCGTTAGGCCAAGCTGTAGGGGCAACTAGTTTCTCCTCTTCCGGTTTACCGGGCTTAACCAGTCTTAAATCTGGAGTGCGAGGCAAATCGAGCGTAATGTCTCCATCAAACTCTGGTTCCTCTTTTTTGGTGCCTGTTCTCCCATATCTGATATAATATCATGCATTAATAATAAACAACATATATTCTATGGCTAAGGGACGAGATAGACGCAAAGAGAAAAAGAAGCCAAAAAAATCGGGTAAGAAGTAGTCAAGACCGAGGAGCTGTGATATAATCTCTATACGCACGGGAACATAGTCGAGTTGCTCGGTACAATAAACACAAACACATGACAGGAACTATTAAGACTATTCTTGCGGACAAGAAGTTCGGATTCATCGCTGTCGAAGACAGGCCGAAGGATCTCTTCTTCCACAAGGACAAGGTGGTTGGCGTGGAATTCGATGATCTTAAAGTTGGCGACGTCGTTAACTTCGATCTCGAGGATCCAGAAGGTCCTAAGGGCCCAGCCGCGGTCAATGTTACCCGCGCCTAAATAGCGCATCAGAACGTCGCCCCACTTCGTTCTCAACTTGAGAACTTCGCGGGGCGATTTTCTTTGGTAAGGGATGTATAATAGAGTCGTCTCATATTTATGCCAAGTCAACTCAAACTAACAATTGGCGTCTTTGTTCTGATTATTGCAGGTGTCTTGTGGCTGGTTACTGCCTACAAACCCGTAGCCGAGCTCTACACCTATAAGGATTTGGTAAAGCTAGAGAGGCCTGAACCAAATGCTCTGATTGGCAGTCCGCTCGTCGTCGAAGGTGAGGCCAGGGGAAATTGGTACTTTGAGGCATCATTTCCTATATATCTCACAAACTGGGATGGTTTAATAATCGCTACGGGGGTTGCACAAGCAAAGGAGGATTGGATGACAACTGATTATGTGCCGTTCAGTGCCAAGCTAGAATTTACACTCGAGCAGACTGCCCCGTACGATCGCGGTACCCTAATTTTGCGCAAAGACAATCCATCGGGCTTACCCGAACACGACGACGCTTTTGAAATTCCTGTGCTCTTCAAGTAGAATTATCTGGTGAAAAAAGTTGAAGTGGCAACGAATGCTCTGAAACTTGTGCTTGTTGATATCAAGCTTGTTGTTCGCGACACCTTGGGGGTAGTCCTAACTATCTATTTTTTTCTTGCGCCCCTTGCTAAAAAGTTGTTAGGCAAGACATTCTCCCTCGTGGGGACATCAATCGTCCTGCTCCTGTCGCTCCTTGTTGGTGATTGAATTTAGATAGGGGGAGTGTATATTTATAGCAATGTCAGAAAAGATAAATTCGAAACCAGAGGCCGATCGGGAGATGCTCTCGCCTGAAGAAGCTGCCAAGATAGTGGCTCAAGTTAATTATGAACTTAAAGATGAACGCCTTAAGATATCGCCCGAGGGCAATTTCGTAGCTAAAAAGGGTGATGAAGAAATAACTTTCGAGACCACTAGGCTGATAGGCGAGGGCAATTTGGATCCTAAAACATTTTTCCTATCATTCTTGGACGTGCCCTAGACTTTCGACTTATCCACTGTCAGTTCTTTCGCATATTTAACCAGAGTATATACTACAAGCTGGATTATTAGATCTAGCGATTATTGTTTACATTAATAATATGAATAAGAAAGAACTATTCAAATACGCCGGGGCTATTATTGTATGCTTGTCGGTGGTAGGTTTTGTAACTGCGTCTACGACAATTGATACAAGTATTAATACGGGAGGCTCACTCACTGTGGGTACCGGAAGCACACTCACTGGAGCGGTGACCATGGCCAGTACGCTTAATGTCACAGGACTTTCTACCTTTACTTACTCTACCACTACCTCTGCCAGTTTCGATACAGCTAGTACTACCAATCTAGTCGTAGGGGGAGGGACGACGCTCACGGGAGTTATCATGGGCACCTGCACATTCCAAGCTCTTGCCATAACGGCCAGTACCACGGGGTATGTTAATTGTGTCAACGCAACGGGGACGCACGTTAATGACGTGATTTTTGTCACCGCCACCAGCTCTCTGGCCAATGGTTTCGTGATCCAAGCTGCATCTACGACGGCTGCCGATACCATCAATATCCGGCTTCTTAACACTGGTATCGTCGCTGGTAACACCGTAGGTCCCGCGACTGTGTACTTCTTCGCAACTCATTAATCTTCCGTCTAAACTAAAGGTATGAAGATACGCATTGCAATAGCAATCTCGGCACTCTTACTGGCCTCGCCTGTCTTCGCGGCTTCTACCGATGTCACTCTGACCCCTGATACTGTGATTAGTTCTGGCGGTGCGTCCGTCAGTATATCAGGTTCGAACTCGGCAGTAGAGTCAATAACTGTTAACACGAGCAACTTCGTGGTTGTCCTACCCAATACTTCTCACATAGAGATGAGTGCCAATAAGAAGCTGGATTGGAGCGCTTCGGCCAACACTCTCTCCATTATTTACGAGTGCTCGGGAACAAGTGCTCACATGACCGTTGTCAATAATAGTGGCAGTGCCGTGACCCTTACGGTGACACCATCCTCTTCCGAATGTGGCTCATCTTCAGGTAGCTCCGGTGGTTCTGGAGGGAACGGGCCTATCAGCGGTGGTGGGGCAGGGGGCGGATATGTTCCCGCGATTACCCCTGCGCCCACAACCACTATAACCGTGACTGTGCCGGGTGCATCACAGACACAAGTGACTGTACCAGTAACCGTTGGCACAACTTTTGCTTTCACTCGCTCGCTTTATCTTGGACTGTCCGGAGCTGACGTCACAGAATTACAGCGCGTACTTGCTCTTGATGCAACACTTTATCCGGAGGGAATGACTAGCGGCTACTTCGGAGGACTCACACAGAAGGCTGTGCAAAGGTTTCAAGAAAAATATGGGATTACAGGTCCAGGTCTGCAAGGTTATGGCGTGTTTGGTCCCGCCACACGGGCGAAGTTTGCGAGTGTATACGGCATAAGTACGGCCATGGCCACTCCGGCAGGAACAGTTTCTTCTGGCGCGCTCACCGTCTCACTTAGAAAGGGCATGACACATGTGCAAGTTAAGCTCTTGCAACAGATCCTGAACAAAGATCCAGAGACGCAAGTAGCTGCTTCAGGAGTTGGATCGGCTGGTTACGAGACTGATTACTTCGGCGGCATGACCGAGAAAGCAGTCATGAAGTTCCAGGCTAAGTATGGGATTGAGGCAATTGGCTTGGTTGGCCCCATGACTCGCGCTAAGCTCAATTCTATCTAATCGATTATCTACTTGCTAGCCAAGATTTTAGGCTCTGGTATAATCCAGAGAACTAATAAGAGTATGAAAAAAATAATCATAATTATTGCGGTGTTTGCTGTAGGAATACTGGGCTGGTTCGCCCTTTCCTCGCGCGTGGACGAGGCCGTTACAGTGGGGAGTAAGCCTTGGATAGAGGTTGATAACAAGAACGTCAATGTTGTGAATGAGGGTGGAACAGTAGTTAGGGCCCTCGCAAGTGGGGACGAACTCGATGCTGGTATGATCATCAAGACCGATGCCACTGGTGCAGGAACCGTATACTTCTCTGATGGATCGAACTTGCGCATTGATCCCAACACAACTGTTAAAATTACAGAGGCCGAATTTGATGAGAACTCCGGCAGTTTGAAAGTGAGGGTAGCTCTATCTGTTGGTAAGGTCTGGTCCAAGATCACGACTCTTGCCACACCCGAGAGTCACTGGGAAGTGCGCACTGGCTCTGCCGTAGCCACTGTCCGCGGCTCGGCCTTCGGTACGGAAGTAACAGCAGAGGGCGAGACGAATATCATTGGCTCTGAACACGACATTGCTGTGACCGCAATTATTGAGATAAACGAAGAGACGGGAGAAGAAGTGTTGGGTGATGAAGTGATTATGGGCGAGAGCGAAGTGCTTGTAGTGACGCGCGAGCGCAAGCTCGAAAAGCGCGATAGGGCATCAGTGACAGAAGATGAGCAGCACCCCTTGCGCAACTGGATCAGAGAGAACGAAACGCGCGATGGCATTATCCGCGACAAGATCGAAGAATTGCGAGCCGAAGGCTTGGTAGGCGAGGACTTGAGAATAGAGTTGCGCGAAGTGATAAAGACAGAGTTGCAAGAAGAGTTCGAGGCAAAAGTTGAGGAGATATCAGAGAGAACGGGTTTGCCTGAATCAGAAGTAGAAGCGAAGCTTGAAACCAGAATCGAGACTAAAATAGAAACAAAAGTAGAAACGCGCACCGGCACAACACAAACAGGTACTACTCAAACAGGCACAACACAGACAGAGCCAGAAGCAGCCAGGCCCACAGTTACTTCGCTGGAAGTAAGTACTCGTGCAGGCTTGAAAGTGAGCGAGGGGGCAATGATAGAATTTGAGGCAATTGCGATATTAAGTGACGGTACGAAAAAAGTCGTAACTGATCTTGTTTCGTGGCAAGTAGTCGGCTCAATCGGCGGGATAATCAAGCCCGGCATCTTCCAGGCCAGGCTTGGAGCTGATGTGTCTGAAATCGGCACAGCCTTCGGCGCTGTGACAGCAAGTTTCAAATCAGATAGTGGCAAAGAATTCGGCGGCAAGAGCGGAATCATAACAGTAGTAGGAGCGGTAACGCCCATAGACGAACGCGGGTAATCGTTCTCAATAGAGCCACATTTTACCCCTTGCTTTTTCTACTTGTCTATGATATAATTGACCCAGATGGCAAAAGTCGGTAATCCGTGATTATTCCGGAACCCAGACTATCAAATTGAAAAGGAGGCTAACGCCATGGCCAAGACCATGATCGCAGCCCAGATGACCGAAGGGCAAATCGAGAACGTGGTCGCGAAGCTTCGCGACGCTCTTCGCAAGCACGCCACCGAGTTCGCGTCGAGGGTAGTCCAGCAGGTTCTCGGTGTCGAGAACCTGGGGATGGAGCTCCTCGCTCCGTTCCGAGTTCGCGTCGAGGCGTTCAGTAACCTGATCATCCGCCGCGTCAAGGTGGACCGCGCCCGCACTCCCCAGCAGGCGCTCGACGCCACGGGCCGCCGGCAGTACATCACCCGCGAGGTGGTGGACGCGATGCCCCGTGGGAACAGCCTGATCGTGGAGGAGGTCGAGGTCACGTTCTTCAAGCCCAGACCCGAAGCGTACAAGGACGGCTTGATCAGCGACGATCGTCTCAAGGCCGAGTTCGATTTCCACGGCCTCAAGCCCGTCGATCCGTACGCCTTGGCCGCCGTCAACGAAGCCGACCCCAGTTTTGCCGACACCCACCCCAACGGTACTCACTGGAAGGACAAGGACGGCAAGTGGTGCTTCGCCGCGTTCGTTCGGTGGCGCGGCGGGCCGGACGTGATCGTCGACCGCTTCGACATCGGCTGGGGCGACGACTGGGTCTTCGGTGGCGTGCGCAAGTAGCTCTCGAAACTTGGGCAATTTGCACTGGCCCTCGTGCCTCTGCACTTTGCCCTTGATCCCGTTTCTGAATCCGGCCCCCTCGCAATACACCGCGAGCGGGGCCTTCTTCTTTTTGATACAATCACAGAAGGTGGTAGGCGAATGTCATGTGATCGATTAGAGTTAAACTTTAATTTCTCACCGCCGATACCAGTATCCGTATGTTGAGAACGTTTGAGATGAAGATTTCAGGCGGAGGGCATACGCAGACACTTCTAAAAAATGAAGATACTTGGTGCGTGATCCTGGAGCATTAACCCCCTAATTAATTTTTGGGATGAGATGCCAAATAAGATACAACCCCGAGTTTCTCCGGTAATCATCAGTTGAGGATGGGGAATCAAGAAGTGGTGGCACAGATGGGATCATGTACAATTCGCCACGTTCAATCGGTGGAACGACGAGCCGAACGTGAACGTCAACCGCAACGACAACGACTGGAACGACAACTGGATCTTCGGTGGCGTGCGCAACTCTCTTCATTTCAAACAGCCGCCTATTTGGGAGCGGCTGTTTGTTTGTTAAGCTGCCCCACCCATCCACCTATCATCTTGCCAATCCCCGCCATCTTCTCCGAGATTGCAATATACTGTTTATCTTTGAGCGAATCTGACTCCCAGAGCACCATGAGCATTATCTTGATCGTATCAACTTTGCGCATGGCTAAGCGCACATAAGGCAGTTTCTCTATTGGGTTTAAGAAACTTGCCGTTGCCACTGCTTCAATTGCTTCCACGAACAAGCTATCAACCCTCAAGCCAAGCGAGTGCCTGTGTGTCTTGGGCAGGATCTGGTAGTATGAGAACCACAATAAATAAGCATCTTTCAACTTATGCAACAAGGGCAAGATAGGAGGCGAGGTTGTGCGGGGGGGGGGCACTAAGTGTAGTATTCTGTGTCATAGTATAAATTTTGAACAAATAATATCGATTGATAATCTCCTGCTTGCTTGGCGAGAGTTCCGTAAGGGTAAACGAAGTAAGGCTGATGTGCAAGTTTTCGAGCGCAATCTTATGGACAATCTCATCTCTCTGCATCAAGAGCTCAAGGAACAAACGTACAACCACGGCCCGTATAAACATTTCAAGGTCAACGACCCCAAACCGCGTGATATACACAAGGCATCTGTGCGCGATAGGTTAATACACCACGCCATATACCGTGTGCTGTACGCACACTTTGATCGCAAGTTCATCGCCGACTCATACTCATGTCGCCTAAACAAGGGCACCCATCGAGCTATGAATCGCTTCAGATCGTTTGCCCGCAAAGTCTCACACAACCACACCCGCACAGTGTGGGTCCTTAAGTGCGATATTAAGAAGTTCTTTGCCAGTATCGATCATGGGATTCTCAAGCAGATTCTCGCCAGACACATTTCTGATCAAGATACCCTTTGGCTGCTATCAAACGTCATTGATAGTTTCCATTCTGCGAAAGAAGGAACAGGTCTGCCCCTCGGCAACCTCACCTCGCAACTCCTCGTGAACATATACATGAACGAGTTTGATCAGCATGTTAAACACACCCTCAAGGTCAGGCACTATATACGGTACGCCGACGATTTTGTTGTCCTATCGCACGATAAACTCTATCTCCAAAATCTCTTCCTAACACTGCATACATTTTTGAACGACCGTTTGAAATTGTATACACATCCCGACAAGTGCTTTATCAAAACTCTATCTTCCGGCCTCGACTTCCTCGGTTGGGTGCACTTTCCCGATCACAGAGTTCTGCGCACGAGTACCAAGAGGCGGATGCTTAAGAAACTAGACTTGGTAGACTTGGAGGTTTCACCTCCAAGTGAGGCAGTGCTGAATTCCTATTTGGGGTTATTGGGGTGGGGGAATGGGTGGAAGCTTTCTCGGCGGGTGCTAGAATAGCGTTATGAGGTATATGCGGCACTTGCAAGGACGCGCGGGCTTTGTCGCTGGGATTGTAGTTGGCCTTGTAGTCTGTCTATTTGCTTACATCGGCCTCTTCACTGGCTTTGAATACTTTTTAGGTGATCAGTTGCTTAGTCCCATCGGGGTGAGTAGCGGCGAGGGCAATGAGATTGTGATTATTGCTATTGATGATGAATCTATCGGCAAGATCGGCCAGTGGCCTTGGCCTCGGGCAACTTATGCAGAACTCCTCGATACACTTTCTGATAATCCGCCCAAAATAATTGGCATTGACGTACTCTTCGCCGAAGAATCGCGCTTGGGTGTGCGCGATGACGACAAGTTAGTCAAAGCATTCAAAGATTCACAACTTCCAGTTGTGCTTGCCTCGCGCGAGTCAGAAAACATCACACCCCTTCCCAAATTTCTTGAATCAGAAAATGTAAAAACTGGGGAGGTAAGTTTGCTAGTTGATCCAGACGGGATTGTCCGACGCGCTAATCTCTCCGATAGCTTCGCCTCAAACCTAACACCTAACACCTATAACCTAAAACCTGCCTCCCGCATTGCCTGGGCGGGATCGCCCGGCACTTTCCGTCAAGTGCCTTTTTGGCGAGTTTTAGAAGGTGGTGAGAATGAGCTGGCTGGGTCACTTGCGGGCAAGATAGTTTTGGTGGGTTCGACAGCCACTGATCTTCACGACGAACAGCGCACGGCCATAGATCGAGGCTTTGCCATGCCTGGCGTGGAGATCCAGGCGAATCTGGTGAACATGCTCACATCCGGATCAGGCTACGCAGAATCGGGTGGTTTAGTTAGAGCCCTGCTTATAATTCTTGCTGCGATCTTGCCTGCGCTTGCATTTATGTTCTTGCCAGGCATGTTGCGGGCAATTCTTGTTTGTTTGGCGATCTATGCAATTATTTTGATAATAACTGTGATTGCTTGGGGAGCTCTGATTGCTCTGCCTATTTTGTACCCATTTCTCGCTTGGCTAATTTCTGCGCTTGCCCAGATTATCTATCGCTACTTCGGGGCAGAAAGTTCGAAGCGACAGATGCGGAATTTGTTTGCGAAGTACGTCTCGCACGATGTTCTGAACGAAATTATGCGTAACCCTGGGGAAGTGAAGCTGGGTGGCGAAGAGAAAAAAGTGAGCATATTATTTTCTGATATCCGCGGCTTCACAACTCTCTCTGAAACGATGACACCCACGCAATTGACGAGCTTCATGAATCGCTACCTGACAGTTATGACAGATGTGATCTTGAGGCAGCGGGGAGTGGTGGACAAGTATATTGGCGATGCCATCATGGCCTTCTGGGGCGCGCCTATCGCGAGCGAGCAACATGCAAGTGACGCAATTCTTGCCGCGGCGGGCATGTCGGAGGCGCTCGATAAGTTTAACGACGAGAGTAGAAAGTTAAATCTGCCCGAAATCGAAATTGGCATAGGCATAAATAGCGGCGACGTGGTAGCGGGCAACATGGGCAGCGTAGAGCGCATGAGTTACACAATTATGGGCGACGCGGTTAATCTTGCTTCACGCCTCGAGGGACTAACCAAGAATTATGGCGTGCGGGTGATAGCAAGCGAGCAAACTCTTGCCATATCAAATAGATTAAGTGAAGAGGGGATAACAACACGCGAGATTGACCGAGTGAGAGTGAAGGGCAAATCGTTACCTGTCACGATCTTCGAAGTTATTCCAGCGAGTATGAAAGAAGAGTTTGAGAATATAAGAGAGCGCTTTGATTCGGCCAGAGGTTATTATTACAAAGGCGATTGGGACAAATGCCTCAAGTTACTAGCCGAAATCGAAACAATTTTGCCAAGTGACGGCCCCACTAAGTTGCTTAGAGAGAGATGCCTCCAGTTTAAAGTAATGTCCCCCCCAAGCTGGGAAGGAGTCTACGACCACAAGAGTAAATAGTTACGTGCACATGACTTGTCCGGCCGGACATAATATGTGCTTGCACATTACCTCGCACTATTGACATTTTGATACCATTTAGTGTATAATTAGGGGTAGTTTCAGCACCATGTAATGTAATACCGAATCCGGCGGCCCCGGATAAGGGAGAGAAAGGAGACGACGATGACGGTCAAAACTTCTTTGCCGATCACGTCTGATCAGCGCAGGCAACTTCGCGACTTCGTAAACCAAGCCATCGCTGCCGCGATCAAGTCGATCAAGCTCGACAGCGCGGGATTCCAGCGACTCATTTCCCGTGGCGGGGAGTTCCTGGAATACCTCAAGGAGGGTATCCGTCGCTTCTCGGCGGCTGCGCCCGACTACGCTCTCGCTCGCACGATCTTGGGCAAGGACTTCGTCTCGCCCGAGGAGGTGATGGCAACTCGCAAGTCGGTGGCCTATAGCGAGGCGCAGATCGCAGAGCTCGGACGTACCCTGCCTTCGCAGGAGATACTCGAGTGGTACCGCGATCACGGCTACGCTCTGGTGCCTGCGCCCTCCACGGCCCAGTCGCTCGCCGAACACCACGTGCTCACGCCCACGGACTTCCGTGAGGGGAACACCTGGTTCCTCGATCCGTCGCAGAAGTTCTCGCACACCGACAAGACCAGCCCGGGCTGGCTCGCGATCAAGAGGACAATCGTCGAGAGCTCGACCAGCAAGACCTCGGACGAGCAACAACTCTTGCTCTTGAATGTCGAGCGCGTGCCGAACGCCGCCGAGCTGCACTGGTTCATCACCGTCTACCACGAGGTGAGGAACCAGTGGCTCTTCCCCAACATCCACGCTCGCACCTCGAGCGTGGACCGGGACGGCGCTCACGTCTTCGTCGGTGGCTCGGGCGGCCGCGGGCCGTACGTGGACGGCTGGTATGACCTCGAGCGCGGCGGCCGCATCGGCTTGGCCGCGTCCCGGAAGTTCGGCAACTGAACTTCGAACACTTGGGAATCTTGTTGCTTTTGATTCCCTTGATCTCCCGTCCCGACGAAAGTCGGGACGGTTTTGCTTTATTGTCTGCATTGTATTATTATCCTTTTAATCTTGCTATTGAAGAATTGACCACGGTTGGTTCTCGCAGGACGTCTTATCTTAAGATCTGCCAGAGTATCTTGGTCTATGGATCAAGGTAGAGTGCGGTAAAGATGGAGATAGAACTTCTTGCTCATCCCCAGTGGAGATATTCGATTTACGTTGGGTTGCTCCCGAATTAAATTCAGGAGGGAAAGTCGGTGCTCCTTTTGAGTCATGCCGATTTGACCTTCGGTGAGCGAGGCGGGGATGGGCAACTTCGTGGACCAGGACGGCGATCACGTCAACGTCGGTAACTCGGGCGACAACAGGCCGAACGTGAACAACTGGTATGACAACAAGCGCAACGACAACATCGGCTTGGCCGCGTCCCGGAAGTCAGTTCTCTGTCAAAACAAAAGGTTCCCTCTTGGGAACCTTTTGTTTCTAGCGAGGAGCGTAAGTCGCCTTGAGCCAGCCGCCCAGCATGCGCCCAATCTCGTCTACTAGTCCCTCTAGGATTAGATACTTCTTCTGATCGAGAGCCTTCACGTCTTTCGACAAGCGCAGGAATATGCGCAAGAGATTGAGCTTGTTGCTTGTCCACTCAAGAACTGGAGCTTTTTCCTCCTTCGGCAACTTGCTAGCCAAGAGAATTCCTTCAAGAATATCTAGGATCAGATTCTCGCCTCTTTGCCAGATGGTATAGCGATCTTGCTTGGAGATAGTTACGCGATAGAGGTAGAAAGTTTGATAGAGCTCGTAAGATTTCTTGAAGATCGGGATGTCGAAGTCATTAGTCATATTAGTTTTATTTTATGAGAGTTTATAAGGATATTTTTAATCAGATTATCTCAATCGAGAATCTGTTTCTTGCTTGGGACAGATTCAAGAAGAACAAGAAGAATAGGAAAGATGTAGGAGCTTTCGAGTGGAACTTGGAGGAGAATCTTTTCGCGCTTGGGCGTGAGCTTGCAAGCAAGAGTTACCGCCATGGATCGTATTCGAGTTTCTTCGTTCGTGACCCCAAACAACGCCACATCCACAAAGCACCTGTCCGGGATCGGATTGTGCATCATGCTCTTACCCGCATCCTAACCATCATTTTTGAACCCACTTTTATTCCCACGTCCTTCTCGTGCAGGATTGGGCGGGGCGCGCACAAGGGCGTAAGGTGGCTTGGGAAGGCGATAAGAAAAGTGAGCAGTAATTACACTCGGCCATGCTTTGTACTCAAGTGCGATGTACGCAAATTCTTCGACTCTATGAACCACGACACATTGCTCGCTATCATCAAAAGGCGTATCACTGATCCCGACGCACTTTGGTTGCTTGAGAAGGTTGTGCGAAGCTACACTAACCCTGCATTTACGAGAGAGAGAGAGAGAAGAAAGCGTGCCGCAGATCGGAGTGCCGATAGGCAACCTGACCTCGCAGATGTTTGCGAATATCTACATGAACGAGCTTGATCAGTTTGTGAAGCATGAATTAAAAGCTAAATACTATGCCCGGTATACTGATGATTTTGTAATTATTGGGAGTGACAGAAATTACCTGGGGCATTCATTGCAAGCGATCCAAGTCTTTCTCTCCGGGAAGCTCAAATTAGAACTGCACCCCAGTAAAGTTTCTATAAATCCGGCTCATCGCGGAGTAGACTTCCTGGGCTATGTGCAATTACCCCACTACTCACTGGTACGTACCAAGACTCGAAAGAGAATATTGCAGAAACTACACAAAATAGTTTTAGAATACAAGCAAGGCAAGATAAGTCGTGAAAATCTTGAAGCAAGCATTAATTCGTACTTGGGAGTATTCTCGCATTCGAATTCTTATAAATTGATCCAAGAGATCAGAAATAAAATATGGTTCTGGCCTACAGATTAAATTTATTATTTACATAGATTGATGAGGGGCGAGAGCGCTTGCGCGTTCCCGGTCATAAGAGAATAGTTGCAATTACAGATACAATATGATATAATCGGATACTGTTAAAAGTATCAGTTAAAATATGGACAGATTTAGAAACAGAATCAAGATAAACCAAGGGATTCTCAAGAGAATAGCCGCTATCGATGAGTTCAAGGGATTGTGGCATGGAAGTCTACGTTTGAGTCCCCAAATATTGGGCAGGTTAAGAGCTTCCGTGCTAATTACTAGCACTGGCGCTTCCACCCGTATCGAAGGCTCAAAGCTCGAAGACGAAGAAGTGGCACGATTACTCAAGGGGTTACATGCCAAGGCGCCAAAGGGGCGTGACGAGGAAGAAGTAGCCGGGTATGCCGATCTTTTGGGAAGAATACTAGATAATCACAAAACCTTCAAAATTACTGAAGGGCAGGTTTTGCAGTTCCATCAAATTCTTTTGCATTTTTCAAAAAAAGACCATATTCACAAGGGTAATTATAAAAGTACGGACAATGTTGTTGTGATGAGAAACGAAGAAGGCAAAGAGATAGTCATGTTTAGGCCGACTCCTCCCCATCTGGTGAAAAAGGAAATGGATGATATTTTGTTCTGGACCCATAGTGAGTTTGAGAAAAAAGAACTGCACCCCATCCTGCTGATTGCAAACTTTATTTTCGAATTCTTAGCGATTCACCCATTCAAGGACGGAAACGGTAGAATGAGTCGTGCACTAACTAATCTGCTCATGTTGCAAAGCGGATATACATATATACCCTATGTGTCCATGGAGGAGATTATCGAAGAACGAAAGGTTGAATATTACCTGGCACTACGGGCTACGCAGAAAAATCACAAAACCGAGCACGAAAACATTACTCCATGGGCCGAGTTCTTTTTGGATGTGCTGATTGAGCAGACCAAGCGGGCTCGAAATATTATGGAATTAGATCAACCAGAAAAACTCTTGTCTGAAAAACAACTTCGGGTGTATTCACTGTTTGAACAGAACAAAACCAGTAGTAAGGGAGAGTTATATAAGTTGCTTGAGGGAATGATGCCAGAGGTCACAATTCGCCAAGCGCTATCCCGACTAACTGCATTAAAACTGATCGAACGTATAGGCCAAGGCCGAAGTACGAGATATAGGAAAATATAAACATTCACGAAACCAAACAGACTATTGATTGGTTGAGGGGCGAGAGCGCTTGCGCGTTCCCGCCCCTTTGCTTTTCGTCAGTCGTGGCGCCCCTCGTTGTTACCCTACTCACAGGGAAGTTTTCCCTTCCGACACTCTTGAGTGAGTGTTCCGCAAGCCCTATCGCGCTCGAGAGCTCTTCCAACGTCACGGAGCATCACGATCGCAAGGTCGTGGGGAACGAGGGTTTCTCCGAAGTCGATACCCCACTTGATGCTCGTTCCCTTCTCGATGTTGATGATCTCGATGTACGAAACGTATCGCTTCGAGGCGCTATCCCAGACAACCCCTGCATTCACGACATAACGTCCCGGGGTGCGAGGGATTGTGCGGTTGAGCTTTGCCACGCCCTCTTGCACGGTGTTGCAGAAGTCCTTCGCTCTTTCGAGTGCACCGCATTCAAGCTTGCCTTCGATTGTGGGAGAGCTAGGATCAGCGTTGGGAACGGAACGAGAGTAGCCTCCCGCAAGCGCGAGCAGAATCAGAAATGTCGTCATCGGACTACCTCCTCTTTGGGGGACCCAACCCCTCTATAAACATTTTATGCTAGAATTTGCGTTATGCAAGCCGGCGAAAATAATTGTGTTTTTTGCAAAATCATAAGAGGTGAGATTCCTGATTATCGCTTTTGGGAGAATGATCATGCGATTGCTTTTCTCGGTATAGAGCCTAAGGTACCCGGGCATAGTCTGGTAGTTCCCAAACAACATGTGCCGTACATTTTCGACATGACTGATCAGAATTTGAGTGAACTTATGAGTGCTACCAAAATAGTTGCCGGCAAATTAAAGAAGTTCACGGGCAAAGATCGGGTGTGCGTGATTGTTGAAGGATTCGCCGTGCCGCATGTGCACGTGCACTTAATTCCGGCAGATAATCCCGAAGAATTTATGTCACCTGCTCTGCCGGGGGATAAGACTGTCCTTGCCGACCTACAAGCGAAACTAAAATCAGACTAGACAAAACGAGAGATTGGGGTTAGTTTGGGCCAAGGAGGAAGACCCATGAACCCACGACGCAGTACCCCGGAAGAGATCCTGGGTATCATCGAGCTCGCCAAGCGCCTCAGCCGGCTCATTTCCGAGCCGGAGTCCTGCAACATCACCTACAAGGGTCGAGTAGAGGTGGACATCGAGGTGCGCACGGCCACCGATAACACGGCCCCGCACATCGCTCTCTCGGATCCCAGGGAGAATCTTCCCTGGCTCCTCACCCGCGTGGCCCTGGCCGTCGAGGAAGGGCAGGATGTCGTCCTGGGCTGTGCGAATGGCACGCGTCTGCACCTGTCTGCGCGGGTGCGTACCGTGGCAGGGAGCTGCCAGAGCCCAGGTTGAAGGGGCCCGCGGCGCTCGAAGTTCAACTCGAGCCCGCGCGGCCCCCTTCGCGTTTTAGAACTTGCAAATTGCAAAGGCGCTTGTCACAAATTTAGGTTATAATCGTCATAATAATTACCTTGTGGAAATGGGGTTTTTTATTAGTCTAAATTAACAAAATATATGAAGAAATTCGTAGTTTACGTTCTCGCTGCCCTCGCTCTTATGGCCGCGCCGGCTGTGGGTATGGCTTATTCTGACTGGGACCTTACTGGCACTTACACAGTCGAGTTTACATGTGTTACTAATTGTAGCGGCATGTACCCTCATTCAATGACGGTGAGTAGTATGGATGTTATGTCTGGCCTCTTTTCAGGCACGGGCTACTACATTCCCGACCCTTCTTATGCTTGGGATTTAAACGGCACAAGTACAGATTCTGATGTAACAGCTCACATTCTCTACACTGGTTCGAACGCTGGTTATTATGTTGACATGATTGGCACAGTAGCGGGCGATGGCACAATGAGCGGCACAGCTGTCTCTGGTTCCGGCCAAACCTTCACTTGGGAAACAACTTCGGGTGCGGCTACTCCAGCCGAGTTCACGGTTGTAAATGGTGGCGGTAACATATACGACACTCGCGGCAAGAAGATCTGGACCTTCGGTTCGGAAGTGAGGGTAGATTCAGATGGGGTTCTGTCTGGTGGTCACTTCACTCTCCAGAATCACCAGAGCAAACTTACATGCCACTTTATGGACATCTCTAACTTAGTAATTGCAACCACTACTACAAGTGACGTGGCAGATTTTGACGCAACGGGAGAGTGCTCTGATAACACAACTAAGACTGTACACATTACGATCGAAGATATGGGCGAGCCCGGAGCAAAAGTAGATCGCATTACCATCACCGGAGATTTGTCTTTTGGTCCGCGGGTGATCGACGGCGGTAACTTCCAGGTAAACGGCGATCTCTACGCAGATCTTTCCGCCCCAGATTCTGAAGACTTCACGCTCTATGCTGATGGCAGTATCGCTTGCCCCGGCGCCGATGACTTATCAGATCCGGACGGCTACGTTACTATTACGCCTACAACTGGCGGCATTGATTACACTATCAATCTGATGGGAGCCGAACCACTCCGCACCTACACAGTGGCCATCTCACAAGAGCCAACATGCGCAAGCCCAAGCTTCCCTGGCTCGTTCGCGACTGACGCATCAGGTAATGGCACGTTTAGTGGCTTCTACGCACTCTCAAGTGGCGTGCACAACGTACTTGTAAACATGAGCACAAGTGCTGTGAGTCTCTCTGATCCAAAGCACCGCGAAATCGCAACTACTGATGCGCTTGTAATAGTGCCGTAAGGTGACTAGCGGGCTCAAAGCTTGCAGGAAAAGTTGAAAGTTTGCCGGCATGATAATAATCGGGATCACGGGCACATTGGGGGCGGGCAAGGGAACTTTGGTTGAGCGACTACTTGCGAAAGGATTCCGGCATTATTCAGCCAGATCATTCATCGAGGAAGAAGTTGCCCTCCGTGGCCTTACTAGTAACCGCGACAATACTACTTCAGTAGCTAACGATTTGCGCAAGCAATTCGGTCCGCACTATATTGCCGAGAGTCTCTACGGGCGGGCAAGGGCAGATGGAGTAGATGCGGTGATCGAGTCTCTGCGCGCTCCGGCTGAGGTAGAATACTTGCGCAAGAAGGGCTTCTTCGAATTATGGGCAATTGACGCTCTCCCACGGCGCCGTTATGTGTGGGTGAGCAAGAGGGGGAGCGCACTTGATAATATCTCATACGAGAAGTTCCTGGCTGACGAAGATCGCGAGATGCACTCGAATGACCCGACCAAACAAAATTTGTCGGCGTGCATTGCGCTTGCAAATGTTGTCTTTCGTAATGACAGCACTAAGGAAGGCCTCTGGCAGAAAGTAGACAAAGAACTAGACAGAATCCGCAATTCGGTATATAATTCAGACTAGAACGCTCGTAAGGGTTCGGGGAGGGCAAAGAAAATGAAGTTCGACCGAGAAGTGAAGGGACCGAAGGGCCTCTTTGATCTGGTTCTCGACGTCGCGGCGGGCCGGATCTTCATCTCGCGAGAGCATCCGCTCACAGTGGCTGTCGATCTCATGGGAAGCAAGAAGAATGTTGTGACTATCAGTCGTTACCACGGGCACCTACAGCCCCATTTCCGCACGCGGGGACAGGACGAGAGCGGAACTGCTCTGGCCGCGGCCGTAAACGGGCTCGTGGGAGAGAGGAAGGGGATCCTAGTCGAGTCGGCGGATCGCCAGGTGTTCGAACTTGTTCACCACTGCTTGGTCGAGGTGACGGATCTTGGCACGAAAGTGATCGAGGTCAGGGAGCCGGAGTTCGGCCGGCCAGTGGCTGCGCCCTAGGGCCGGGAGAATAGGGGTCGCGTGATGGAGAGAATCTTTCTCCGGAGCGCGACCCTCTTTATTTATTACGCCCGTGAGCGCGACCCTTGTCCGGACTTGATTTGTCGAGGGTTGTTGCGGGATTAAAGTATGTGTGGAGTTTGTCTATTGAGTTTGTGACGTCCGTGAGCGTGCCTACGATTGAGTAACAACGAAAGTTGTGCGTGCTACCGGCGATCACATTTCCACCGCGGAAGACGCAATTCCATTTAACCGTGTCTGCGAATTTGAAGCGGCCATAACCGGCGCTTGGGAAGCTTGCTTCGGGCAAGTCTGGCGAGTACACGCCCATGGCGTATTTCTTGTCTGGGGTTGAGAGGATCACCGGCAGGTTCTGTTCGCCCCGGCCGTCACTCAATGGAGCAAGTGTTTTCGTCGATGGGTTGTATGAATAGAAGCTAGAGAATGTTGGCGGCATGTACCCAGTAAGCGTTTCCCACACAGCTGATTTGTGAGCTTCGGGTACAAAAAAGCTTATTTTGTGTTCGATCACGTTTGGGATTCCGGCGAAGCCAATAGTGACAGTCTTATCAAGATAATGATTGGAAAGGTTAGTTTTGTTCTGGGCAGTGGTAAAGTTAGTATGGCCACAATTCCAGCCGTAAGGACTAAGAGCCTTGAGCCAGAAGGCCATCTGGGTACTTGCTTGCAACGAGTTGCTAGTTTTTGTGAGCTTGCGTAGCACGCTCGTGCTTACTAGGCCAGTGCCGTCGGGCGATGAGCCCGCTTCGGTGGGGTTGAAGCATTCACCTAGTCCATCATAAGAAGATGCGCTCTGAAGTTCGCGCCCATGATCGTAACTGTTGATAAATTCTTGGCCATTCCATTTAAGTGAACCGATTGCGCCTGCTAGGCGTTCGGTTGTTGTGATGGTGATGTTTGAGCCGTTGAATGGCACAGAGATGCTTGAGTTGGCCGAGGGTCGTGCGCCAATTGTCTTGGGCGCACCGACTAGGACTGGGTTGCCGTCACCGTTTGTGTCAATAGCGTAAGCGTAAATTTGGTGGTAGCCGATCTTGTATCTATCTGGTAGTTGCCACGAGAATCCGTGGTTGCCAGGGTACTTAGTGACCTTGTTCACGTCCGGCCTAGCAATATTGGCGGTGGCAGAGCCAATGAGTAAACCAGATCCCGCTGGCCCATTGGCGTAGAAGTGTACAGCGATGCTCTTGGTGGGTGCATCAGGGTCAAGGGCCCAACCCCAAACTTTGCCTGTGCCCTGATCTACCCCGTCGAGATGGCCGATAGATTTAGAGCCAGCGCTTGCAGGCAAGGAGACACCTAGTAAGAAAATAAAGGCGCTGACAAACAAGACTGTTTTTGTCTTTTTCATGTGACCCAAACTACGCTCTTGCAAAATTTTGTCAAGCGGAGTAGTTTACGAATATGACAAACAAACTAATTCTCACAGGTCTCCTCTCGGGCCTCATTTTAGTGCCTGGCTTAGTTAGCGCCCAGTATTACACTGGTATGTATCCTCAGTACCAGAGCCAGTACCAGACTTATCCGTACACTTACGGATACAATTACGGTCAGGTTTTGGGAGCTTCCTACTATCCTTATCAGCAATATCAACCTGGTTGCAACTTCACAGTTAATCTTTCGCTTGGTTCTACACATCCACAAGTGGCTGATCTAAATAGGATGTTAGGTATAGGAGAGGGATCGTATTTTGGCGCGGCCACTTATAACGCAGTTGTGCGTTTCCAGAATCAATATGCAAGCGAAGTGCTCTATCCTGCAGGTCTCACGTCTGGGACAGGCTTCGTGGGTTCGTTCACGCGCAACAAATTAAATTCACTTTGCAACGGACAATCCAGTTTGCAAATGGGAATGAGCATGTACGGCGGCTATCCATATTACGGACAAGTTGCTGGTGCATACTACAATGCGTATCCGTATTACAACTACCCAACATATCCTACTTACCCCACGTATCCAACTTATGGCACACCTACTCTTAACTTCTACGCCTCAAACACGAATGTTAATTACAACGACGTAGTGACATTAAACTGGAACGGCACAAATATTTCGTCATGCAACGCAAGCAGCGGTTGGAGCGGCAGCAAAAGCATAAGTGGCACGGAGTCGCGCACTATTAGTTCGGGCACTAACTTTACTCTCACGTGTTATGGCACAAATGGCGAGCAAGTCACGCGCAACGTCTATGTGAGCACAAGCGGTACTAACACTGGCAATATAAGCATCAACTTCTATGCCAATCCGGCCAACGTTTACTCGGGGGGTAGTACTACACTCTATTGGACTACAACCGGTGCCAATAACTGCACGGCATCTGGTATAAACTGGTCAGGTTCAAGGGGGACTTCTGGCAACGAAGTGGTTTACAATCTAACGTCTACTCGCACTTACACTCTCTCTTGTTCCAACTCTTCTGGTCAGAGTGCAACCCAAAGTGCCACTGTGGGAGTTCTATCCAATTAGTGACAAACAAGCGAAGGACGAAACTTAGAATCGCTGTTTTATCCGGCGGACCCGGAAGTGAGAGGGAGGTAAGTCTAGATTCTGGAAGGAATGTAGTTAGAGCGCTGGAAACTGGAGAAAACAAGTCTAGGTATATAGTAATACCTCTTAAGTTTCGCGATCCTCGATTACTTATGTCCAGACTCCAGCGCATCCAGCCTCATGTTGTTTTTCCAGTGTTGCACGGCGAGTTTGGCGAAGATGGCAAAGTTCAGGCTCTTCTGGAAGTATTCGGCAAGCCATATATCGGCTCGAGAGTGCTTGCCTCGGCGCTTGCGATGGATAAAGTGATTTCATCCAAACTTTTGCACGCCGAGGGCGTGCGCGTTCCTAAGGAAATCACCCCGCGAAGCCAAGTAAATTTATTTGGCGGAGTGGGGTCATGTATTGTGAAGCCAAGGAACGGAGGCTCGAGCGTGGGGGTCTCGATAGTAAGAAATAAAAAAGACTTACAAAAAGCTATTAAGTTAGCCGAAAGAGAGGGCGAACCACTGGTTCAGGAATATCTATCGGGCAGAGAGTTCACTTGCGGGGTGCTCGAATTTGCGAAGGGCAAACCCAGCGCCCTGCCTGTGACAGAGATTATCCCCAAGAGTAAGTTCTTCGACTACAAAGCCAAGTACATGAAGGGCGGTAGCGAAGAGATTACGCCGGCCGGTATATCGAGAAAGTTAACGGAAGAAATTCAACAGAGAGCTTTGCTTGCTCATAAAGTTTTGGCTTGCCGACATATATCTCGATCAGATTTTATATATTCGCGAGGCAAGCTCTATTATCTCGAGACCAACACCATGCCCGGCATGACGAGCACGTCACTCATCCCGCAAGCCGTAAGAGCAGCCAAAATGACGATGCCCGAATTCTGCGATCGCTTAGTCCAAGCTACTCTTCAGTAACTCACCCTACCCTCTCTTATAGATAAGAGAGGGCGAGACAGAGTCCGGGTGAGTTATGTTAAGATACTATAATGAAATCCTTTGATTTTATCGCGGTTGGAGATATTGTGGCGGATGCTTTTATACGCCTTTCTGTGGCTGAAGAGCATTTGAATAAGCATGCTCCGGAACTCTGCATGCCCTTTGCCACCAAGATTCCTTACGAATCTGTTGCGGAAATTTTGGCTGTGGGTAATTGCGCTAACGCGGCTGTGGCCGCCGCCCGCCTTGGCTTATCAAGTGCCCTCGTTTCTAATCAAGGCGACGACGAGATAGCCAAGAAGCAACGGGAAGTACTTGTGAGTGAGAAAGTGGGAGATGAGTTTGTGATTGATCACTCCGGAATGAAGAGTAATTATCACTACGTTTTGTGGTTCAAAGATGATCGCACTATCCTAGTCAAACACGAAGATTATCCGTATACGTTGCCGGATATAGGCGAGCCGAAGTGGCTATATATAACTTCTCTTGGTCCTAAATCTTTGGATTTTCATAAAATTCTTGAATCGTACATCGTGAATCATAATTCTATCCAGCTCGCTTTCCAGCCGGGCACGTTTCAGATCAAAATGAGCAAGGAGTTGATGGGGTTGTATAAACTTGCCAAAATTTTCTTCTGCAATATCGAAGAGGCCCAGTTAATCCTCAACACAAAAATTGAAGACCCAAAATTACTTATGCAAAAGTTGCACGAACTGGGGCCCGAGATAGTGTGTCTGACTGATGGACCCAATGGCGCATATGCCTTGGATGGGAAGACGGGCGAAGCTTGGACTATAAGCACGTATCCAGATCCCAAGCCCCCCTTTGATCGCACGGGTGCGGGCGATGCGTTTGCCAGCACATTCACATGTGCAATTGCTCTAGGTAAATCTATCCCCGAAGCCCTCGCCTGGGCGCCCATTAACTCAATGAATGTTGTGCAATATGTAGGAGCACGCGAAGGACTGCTGACACGAGAGAAACTTGAAGAGTATCTGGCAAATGCCCCGAGTGCCTACAAGGCAGCTAAACTTTAATTATCCACTTTGTAGATCAAGTAAAATTAGTGAGCGATCGCTCACTAATTTTACTTGATTTATTTCACTTGAGATCGAACTCTTCTCGCAACCAGTGATCATTTTCTAGTTTGTCTACTTCTAAATAAAGAACTTCTCTTCCCAACTCGTATTTCCGTTTGATCAGAGTGATAACATCAGCGCAAGGGTATGGATGAACCCACGCACTTTTTTGTAACGACACAAAGCCGAGGGCAATTAAAGTTGAACGCAGCTCCTCACGTGTACTTTTTTTAAATTCCGGAATATCAAACATTACGACTCGCCAGTTTCCGTCCCAGTTCCAAGGTTTCTTAATAGAAAGAGTTTTTAACTGATATCCAGTTGCAAGTTTTTCCCCTTTGTCTGTCAGTTCGTATCCTGTGCGATTTCCTTTTTTCACCTTTTTCAACAGTCCTCGATCCACCAGATCTTGCGCGACACGGTGCATGTACCATTCTTTTCGCTTAGATTCATCTATTCCTAAAATTTGTAACGCGTTTGGAGCCATCACGGCCACAGCAAGGAAACCTACTACGCCAACAGAATATAGAATTGTTTGTGCAATTTTCCCGATTCTCTTATTGTTTCGATAATCCCTAAGTTCTTTCGAAGTAAACGCCATTATTACAGGTTATTTTGTATGGTAAAATTAGTATGCTATCGCTCTCTAATTTTACCATTGGCACTCTTAATTATCCAGATAGTATGGCGGAGGAGGTTCGGATAATGGATAACTTCGTGCAGCACCCAGACAATGAAGTGCAGCAGGCGATCACGAGACTCGCAGACGCACTCTGTTCGTGGGAGAGGAGTACAGGACTACAATCGGTGTTAATTATCCGAGAACAAGGTGATCCAGGGTTCGTTTTTCGAGCAATGTCGGGCAAGCCAGGGATTCCCGATGACATAACGGATCAGCAGATGGTGGATACGATACGCCGGGGATAGGTGGCCCGTCATGAGTACCCGGGTCTGTGGTAGCAGGCCCGGGTACTTACAATTTTATGATACTATTTGATTCTAATGATTCTACGGGTAATCAAGAGAGTTTTTGGTGAGACGCGATATTTTTTTATTTCTCTTTTTGCTTTTCTTATTCTGATTGTACTGGCTGCTTGGCTGCCTAATCTTGCACTCGTCAAAGTTATTCCCTTGGGCTTGATCAGCGCTTTACCCAGCACCCTCGGATTAATTCAGTTTGCATATCTATTAATTGTGAGTATGTTATTTAGCATCAGCTTGAGCTTCAGCATTTACTATATTAAGCACTCTGGTTTGCTTGCCCGCCGAAGCCTTGGCGTAGGTGGGAGCGGTTTAGTCCTTGCCGTGCTCGGCTTAGGTTGTGCCTCTTGCGGTTCTCTAGTCCTTACCCCGGTACTGGGACTTGCCGCTGGCGGTTTCCTTGCCTTCTTGCCACTGCGTGGTTTCGAGATTGCCGGTTTGGGTCTAACCCTGCTTGCATATTCCTTTTACAACTTAGCCAGAAAGATAGATAATCCGTACACATAAATGGATCAGGTAGAAAATGTAAAAAATGAGGAGTTAATTAGGCAAATACAGAAGCCGGAAAGGAAAGTTGCAAGACCTAAGCGATTTAAATTCTTGGCAATTCTGATTGTTTTAATTCTCGCGTTACTCGTTACAAATTACGCGTACCAATATTTTGGCTACTACACTATTTCAGAGCAAGCCATCCACTGGCATGCGCACTTAATTATTCGCGATAAGGGGAAGTACGTGCCTATTCCGGCGTCTGTCGGGTTGCTTAGGGACACAGCTCATCCGGAGAACTTGCACACTCACAGCGATGACAATATTATCCACATGGAGATAGAAGGACCAGTACGGGCAAGGCAAGTGATGCTCGGTGCGTTCTTCGGAGTTTGGGGCGAAGATTTCGGCAACCCGGTAAGCCTATTGGTGAACGGCAGCCCGGTGAGTGCCGGCGAGGATTATGTCATGCACGATGGTGACGAGATCGAGCTTAACTACGAGTAAACTTGTAAGAATTTGATTGCCAAAGCGTCTCCTATCTTAACAATAGCAATAATTAAATAATCTGTATGGACGACATTCAAAGAGATAGGTCCCGTTTAATGAAGTCAGTAACGGCTTTCGTATGGATACTCTGCGCGGTGGCTGTGGCCTCCTTCCTTGTTCTGCTCAACTACAACAAAGCCGTGGACTCTTACGATAAGAGTACTATTACAGTGCAGGGCACTGCGGAGCGATTCGTGACGCCGGATATTGCCACTATATCTTTCGAGGTAAGCGAGACAGCCAAGACTGTATCTGCCGCTCAAGACTTGGCTACACAGAAAATGAACAAAGTGGTTGCTTACCTTAAAGAAAGTAGCGTAGACGAGAAGGATATTCGCACCACGGGTTATCAAGTTTACCCGGAGTATGAATATTTCTACGAATTCGACGGCGTGCGTTGTTTGTCCAACTATTGTCCGCCACCGTACGTATACAAAAATGAGATCAAGAGTTATCGGGTAGCGCAATCTGTGCAGGTGAAGGTGCGCAAAATAGATGATGCCGGCAAGATTCTATCTGGCATCGGTGGATTCCAGGTGAGCAATGTTTCGGGCCTCTCGTTCGAAGTTGAGGATATTGAGAATGTGCGCGAGGCAGTCAAGAATGAGGCTATCAAAGATGCCCGAGCCAAGGCCAAAGAACGTGCCAAGTCACTCGGTGTGAGCCTCGGAGATATAGTGTCAGTAAGTGACGACGGTTACTATCCGATCTATTACGGTAAGGCCGTAGCTATGGACAGTAGCCTTGCCATATCCGAAGGCAGGGGAGGTGGAGGCGACGCCATGCCGGTTCCGCCAGAAGTGCCAGCCGGAGAGAATCAAATAGTCTCTAACGTAACAATAGTCTTCGAAATCAAATAACACTCAACATTGCGATTGACGCAACATCTCCGTACCCGCGGTCGGTCCACCACGTTGTTGACTTAGAGAGCGAATAATGTAACTTTGGATACAGAGTAGCTCACTCTCATTGGGGCGACCCGGTGAGAAAATCCACCAGCGATGGCTTCCGAGCGATCGGAGGAAAAGGAGAAGCTAGATGATCACTCTGGCGATGATGGTAGCGTTCGTAAAGGGTAGGGATATGCTCGAGGCGGCGCCTAAGTTGCTCGATCGTATCCTGCGGGGGTTGAACGCTGTTCGCAAGCAGTTGAAACCGGAGACAGCCGATCTTGTTTTTGACATGCATCCTCCGGGGTGTCATGCGGGGTTTCATTACAGCATAAGCCTTAACTCCGGACAGTTCGGTGGGTACCGACTCTTCAGGTGCCCCTGTGTCTATGAAGGCCAAAACATCTATCATCCCTGGGTGCGGTTCGATGCTCCGGAAGGTGAGGAAGAGCTTCTGCTCCTGTTCTCCTTCTTTCCCTACGCCTTCGAGCAGATCTCTGAGCACTGTGGGCCTGGGTTCGACAAGATCTTGGCTGAACGTAGGAGAGCGGTGCTTGACCTCGGTGAGTATTTCTAGTGTCTGGGCGGCCCTTCGTGGGGCCGCCTTCGCCATTTGGCAGTTCGACCGCTATGTGCTAGCTTTGGGCCAGAGGAGGATTGCCATGTCGGAACCGAGAATCGTGGACTTCAGAAAGCCAGCCGAGAAGTACCGAGCAGTTGTGGTGGAATACGACTACGAGGTGGATACAGGAGACGAATGCAAGGGTGTGAGAATCGAGGGACGTACAGGTCGCGGCGTGCTTTTCGAAGGACCTTCTGGCGTCGGCCGAGTACTTTTTCTCCCGCGCAGGTTCTACGAGAAGGAGCAGGGCGAGTTCTATGCTCTCACTGGCAAGGGTCGCGGGAGTAGATGGCCTTCGGCTCCTGAACTCGAGTACCATTCGTCAGACGCGTACGATCGGTGTGCGGCTCCCGAAACCGCCTTGCGTGAGATTGAGAAGGTCGAAGGGGCAGTGCCGGTGGTTGTCGAATTCGTACTACAGATCCCGATCAATCGCCGCAGGCAACAGGAGATCATGAAGACCTGTCTTGGTGTGACGTCGTGACAGGGGACATGCCGGGCCCGGGGAAACCTGGGCCTTGCAACTTTTTATAAGTCTGGTAGTATGAGGCTACCCCGGGCAGGGGTTTTTTGCTAAGATTACAACAATGGCTAAAGTAACAGAATTCATTAAGGAGACTCGGGCAGAGCTTAAGCATGTGGCTTGGCCCTCCCGCAAGCAGACGGTTCAGGTCACTGCGCTCGTTATCGCTGTGTCATTATTTGTGGCCCTATTCCTGACACTCTTCGACTGGCTCTTTAGTCTTGGTCTTAAGACTTTAATAAGCTAGTACCTATTACCTAACATTTAGTACCTACTAAAGTGGCTAAGCAAGAACTAAAACAAGAACGCGGTTGGTACGCTATACATACTTATGCCGGCTACGAGAACACTGTGTTGAGAAATCTCAAACAGCGCATTGATAGTTTGGGTATGCAAGGCAAAATTTTCGCCGCGATTGTGCCGGTTGAGAAAAAGATCAAGATTAAGGGCGGCAAGCGTGTGAACACAGAAGAGAAGATCTACCCTGGCTACGTGCTTGTAGATATGATCGTAGATGACGAGAGTTGGTACGTGGTGCGCAATACTCCCAGAGTAACCGGCTTCGTCGGTTCGGGCACCACGCCCGTGCCCCTATCTGAAGAAGAAATTAAAAAGATTTTCTCGCGCATGGGCGAGGATGTGGCTCGGCACAATATTGATCTTGAAGTTGGCGAGGAAGTGAAAATTGAAGACGGGCCCTTTAAAGATCTGGAAGGCAAAGTAAACGAAGTAGATGACGTGCGCGGCAAGGTGAAAGTGCTCGTAAATATGTTCGGTCGCGAGACACCAGTCGAACTAGACTTTTTACAGGTTAAGAAAATCTGATGGCAAAAAAAATTACAAAGAAAGTGAAGGTGCAGGCTATGGGTGGTGCAGCTACTCCTGCTCCTCCGCTTGGGCCCACACTTGGTCAGACGGGTATCAATATCGGTGAGTTCATTAAGCGCTTCAACGATGCAACTAAAGATATGCGTGGAGAAGTGGTGCCAGCCGAGATTAGTATCTATGAGGATCGCTCATTCGATTTTGTTCTCAAGACGTCTCCCGCCTCACAATTGATTCTCAAAGCGATTGGCAAGGACAAAGGTTCGGGTACACCCAATACTGCAAAGGTAGGCAAGATCAGTAAAGCGCAGATCAAAGAAATTGCCGAGAAGAAAATGGCAGACTTAAATGCTAAAGACTTAGAAGGAGCAATGCGAATCATCGAAGGCTCTGCCAGGAGCATGGGAGTAGACGTCAAGTAAGACAAGAAAATAGAGTGAACGAAAAGGGGCCCGCTCGCGCGTGGCCCCGGACTCTCGTCTTTCTTGTTCAGTGAGCTTTAGTTAGCATTCAGGATGAACTGCCGCACGGTGCGCCTGAACTTGCGTACGAGCTCCGGGTGCATGCCCGGCGAAGTTCGAAGCGTGCCACCGTTCTCGCGTAATTGCTCGAGGAGCGCTGGCAGGTCCTTCTCCTCAAGCGGGCACATGCTCCTGACCTCGTCCTCCGCAAGCGGACGGCAGTCAATGCCGATGCCGCCTTTGATCGGGTACCAGAGGCGGACCGTGCCGTCGTTTCCGTCCATGGCCAGGCCCTCATGGACCTTCTTGTTCCCGTACGTCAGGTACGTTACGGCTCGCAGGTTCGTGCCTCGGAAAGCTTGCCATCTTCCGAAAGCGGCTTTTCCTCTTCTGCCGATTGCCTTTGTCCTCATGCTCCACCCCCCGGCTTATTATACGATATAATTAAACAAGGAGGGACTGGCCAATGCCTGAGTCCAAGCAGCTCTTTTTACGCGCGATTCCGGATATCAAGGACACCGCCGGACAAGTTCCCGCGAGTGCGGAGGAGATACCTGTCCTGGTCCTGCCCGGCGGTCGGCCGCCAAAGCGACAGAATGAGGACGATGTGGGCTACGATGCCTCAACTAGGGCCATCATCTGCCCCAGTCTCGCCTTCGACGACGTCAATCCCGCCATGCGCAAGACGCTCTTCGACTTCAAGGAGCCCGCCCACGATCATACGCACCGCGGCAAGATCAAGCTTATTCCTGGTCGCGGAAATCCGGACGAGTGGGTCTGGATGATGGAGCCGGGTGAGCACGTCTTCCTGGGTCTGGGGGTCGTGCTCGGACTCACCAGTCCGTGGCGCGCCCACACCGTGCCACGAGGCTCGACGCCGAATCGTCACTTCCTCATGTTGCTCGACGCCACGGTGCCGATCGATTCCGGTTTCCGCGGCGAGCCAGTTGCGCATCTTTGGCACACGGGGAAGGAATCCTTTCCCCTTCGCCACGGCAATCGGTTTGTCCAGTTCGAATTCTGGAAGGCCGAGTTGCCCACGCTCGTGCAACTGCCACCCGGCGAAGTTCTGCCGGTCGGTATCCGGGGCACAAATTGCAACGGTTCAACCAGGGAGTAGTGACCTCGCGCGCTCACGTATCTCGAAGTGGAAGGGGGGATTGTCCGGTCCGGCGGGCGATCCCTCTTCTTTTTTTACTACTTCAAATTCGTTTTCGTATTCGGGGAAGTAGACATCACCTTCGGCGTTGCTGTCTACGATAGTGAGATACAATCTGTCCGTATATGGCAGTGCTTGTTTATAAATTTCTCCGCCGCCGATTATGAAAATCTCATCACTATTTTCTGCCCGAGCAATCTCAAGGGCCTGCTCTAACGATTCGGCTACTAGGTATCCGAAATTTGAACTTTGCGTTTTGAACTTTGCGCTTTGAGTTAGCACTATATTCGTGCGGCCAGGCAACACTCTCCCTATTGATTCAAAGGTTTTGCGCCCCATGATTATGGGATGACCCATGGTGAGGCTCTTGAACCGTGGCAGGTCTCCAGGAATGTGCCAAATTAAGCTGCCAGCCTTGCCTATGGCTCTAGTTTTGGACGATAGGGCGGCGATAATCGATATTCTTGGCTTTGTCATGCCCTTCCAGTATACTTCTACCCAAGACTTATGGCCAAAGTAGCAAAAATAAGTAGCAAGAATGGCAAGATAAGTAATAGGGGGATTTTCGGCTCGGGCTCGAACTTCTCCGATCGCTCTTTCGCCGATTACAAGAAGCTCAAAGCCTGCATTGATCATTGCAAGGGTCTGGGGCTCAAAATTATTCTCACTCAAGGTTCTTGGGATATGGCCCATATTGGTCACGCGCGATACTTCGAAGAAGCCAAGAAGCACGGTGATCTCCTCGTCGTGGGTGTAGATAGCGACGATAAGATCAGGAAGCGCAAAGGTCCGGGCAGGCCTGTTGTGCCCCAGGACGAGCGTCTCGAGATGCTCTCGCACTTGCGTCACGTAGATATCGTCGTGCTCAAGGAGGCACATTATCCCAAATGGCATCTCATCAAGACAATTAGGCCCGATGTCCTCTGGACAGTTAGGGAGACTTATAACGACAAGCAGAGACGCGAGCTCAAGAAATATTGCGGGCAAGTGTTGATTAGCCCGCGCATGGCCACAACTTCTACTTCGGCCAAGATAAGACTAATGCAGATTAACACTGCCCAGCACTTGAAGCAGACACTGACACCCAAAGTGATGAGTGTGATCGAGGCGGTGCTCTCGGGAGAGAAAGCTTAGAAAGATTAATGAAACTTGTCGCCTATATTCCTGTCTTGCACAAAGGCTATCTTGATCTATTCTCCCGGCACAAAGATTGCCGCGAACTTGCCATAATCGGCGAAGAAATTTTAGCCGACTTTGATCACGTAATTCGCAAAGACATCCGTCGCATTCCATCTGAACAAATGAAGCAAGCAATTGAAGCACTAGAACTATTTGATAAAGTAGAAATTCTCGACAAAAAGTTTGCAACTTCACTTGGCGCCCAGGGCGCCAAGTTAGTGATGTCAGATGATGAGATTACTCGCACGCTTGCCAGTAGTGAGCTTAAGAAATGCGAGATAGAGTGGGACAAGGCATTCTTGCGTTGGCATCGCGACAACACGCTCGAAGAGCAAGCTACTGATCCAGACGAAACTGTCTCTCTCAAAGAAGTAGATCGGGAGCTTATGGGTAAAGCGAGAGAGAAGGGAAGTGAGAGTCTCGATTGGTATCGGCAGGTGGGGGCTTTGCTTGTGCGTGATGGGGAAATTCTGCTTAGTGCCGTAAACACTCATATGCCAAGTCCCACACAGGCTTATCAAGTCGGTGATCCAAGGAGTGTGTATAAGCGCAATTTGAATATAGAAATTTCGAGCGCTATGCACTCGGAGGCGGCAATAATTTCTGAAGCAGCCAGGCGGGGGATCAAAACAGAAGGCTGCTCTGTCTACGTCACAGATTTCCCCTGCCCGCCATGTGCCAAAGTATTATCGCACTCCGGTATAAAAAAATTATACTACGCCGGAGGCTACGCGGTCTTAGATGGGGGAATAGTCTTGAAAGATGCGGGGATCAAACTAATCAGAGTTAAATAGTAGCTCGCGATCGGAGAGCAAAACCCCGAAGGGTATTTGCTTCTCCGACCGCTCGCTTTATGTGTGAGACCTAGCCTTCGGTGGCGACTGCGTTCGGTCGCGGCTTTTCCGAGAAGCCCTTGCCGTCCCAGTCGCGCGGCATCTCGGTGTTGAAGCGATCAGATAGGAAAGCTTCGAGATGTCCCTCGTCGCGAAGTCGCTCGTAGATCGCCGCGAAGCGCCCGGCCCGTGCCGCGCTCTCGGCGTTCTCTTCGGGTTCCTTGGCGAGCGTCATCTGCACCCGCCCCGTCCCATCTGGTTCCCAGAGGTTCCAGTGGAAGTGCTCGATCGAGCCGGCGTTGAACATCGGGTCGCCGAAGCGCAGTCCCAGGCCACCGCCCTTCATGTCGTACTCGTCAAGGGCCCAGCAGAAGAAGTGGAGGAACTCCAACCACTCCTCGTTCATGAAGTCGTTCGGCGTAGTGATGTGGTTCTTGGGCACGATGAGCAGGTGCTTCTTGGTGTGCTTGTGTGGCGGATTGCACCACAGGAGCCTGACGTGGTTGCCCTCGATGATGATCTTGGTCGGATCGACTTTGCAGAAGGGGCAAGCGCTCCCGCCCGCCTCCATGCTCGCCCGGGTCTTCACGTACTGCTCGAGCTGGCGGCAGCCTTTAAGGCGCTGCAGATCGAATGCTGTGAGTTCCCTCGTGACGCACCTCCCTGTCCCACTTTTGCGGGACTCTTTCTTGGGTTAAGCTAGCACAAATTAGGCAGAAGGCAAGTTTGTTTTGTAGGCAAGTTTTACTTTCAGTTTTTCGTTCTCTTTGCCAAGAGAGTCAAGACGAGGAACGCCCGAGATTAGTTGAGCATGGATATGTTTGACTGTTGAACCGGTGTATTCCATGTCGCCGAAGCGCATGAAGACCGAACCTCCCGCAATTGCAAATTCTCTCTCCGCCCACTGCATGAGACTGATTAGTTCTTCGCCCGCCTTACTTGGCAACTCGCTTAATTTCTCGTAATGAGATTTTGCAATAGCAAGCAAGTGTATGCGCGTGCCTTCGTATGGCCACTGATTCTTGGTTAGGATCCAATAGTCGCTTTCTTTGAGCACTGGCTCTTTGTGATACTTAGTTAAATTTTCTAAGCAGAAGGGACAATGTCCTTCGGCTACGATCGTCTCCATCACCCGACGTTGTTCGTCGAGGCGGGAATTATCAAGATTTACGAAATAGCTCATGATCTAGATTGTCATATTAAATAGCCACGGGTATACCCTTTATCCCTGGGTGCGGATTATAGTCGCTTAACTCGAAATCATCTTTCCTGAATTCAAATAAATCTTTTTTGGCCGTATTAATAGTCATGGTAGGCAGGGCTCTCGGTTCGCGAGCGAGCATTGTCTCCACGGCCGGCACTTGATTAACGAATATGTGCGCGTCAGATATCGTGTGCACATATTCGTACGGCTCAAGATCAAGCACTTGAGCGAGGGCAAGTGTGAGCGCGCCGTATTGGATCATATTCGAGGGGACACCCACGGGTACGTCGCCAGATCTCTGGAACATGTGCAGGGTGAGTTTGCCATTCATGACACGCAAGTGGATCCAACCATGACAGGGTGCCACTACCACTTTCTGCACTTTGCCACCGCCTCTGTATGTGTACTGTGGAATCCAGGGAGTGATGAGATGAGTTTTCAAATGAGGTAGTTCTCGTATTTGTTTTATTATCTCGGCAAACTGATTTACTCCCTTGCCATCGCTTGTGGGAAAGTCATGAAAGGCGGCGCCGTATGAACCCGGGCCCAAGTCACCAGTCGCAAGGCCGCGCTTAGAACACTTGGCTTCAGTAACCCAATCCTTCCACCAGAAGCAGCCAAATTTCTCTAATTCTTCTTGGGTGTGAGCGCCGTTGATAAAGCCGAAGATTTCGCCGATTGCTTGACGCCAGACAGTTACTGGCAAATGTTCAGATTCTTTGGGCGCCATATTTCGCTCGGTGATCATGGGGAAGCCGTTTGAGAGTTTGAAGTGCATCTGCACTCCGATCTTGCTGATCGTGTCTACTTCCTGCTGGCTCTTATCGCGCTGCCCCTCGGCGAGAATTGTCTTGAGAACATTCCTGTACTGCTCATCCGGTGTGCGCTCTGTGAGAGGGTGGGGCTTATACATGTCTAGTATTGTATAATGTCCGGGCATGGAGATAAAGGTGCGCAAATTATCACCCGAGGCCAAATTGCCGGCTTATAGTCACGCGGGTGACGCGGGCCTAGATCTCTTTGCCCTAGAGAACACAGAACTTGAACCGGGCGTACGGGCGCAAGTCAAAACTGGCATTGCTCTGGAGATTCCTGATGGCCACGTGGGTCTAATCTGGGACAAGAGCGGCTTGGCCCAGAAATTTGGACTCAAGACGCTCGGCGGTGTAGTGGACGCTACGTATAGAGGCGAAGTGTTGGTGGGAATTGCTAATATCAGCAAAGAGCGATATGTGGTAGAAGCGGGGCACAAAGTTGCCCAGATGTTGATCCAGAAAGTTGAACAAGTGACTGTAGTAGAAGTGAAAGAATTAACGCAAACGAATAGAGGCCAAAGCGGCTTCGGCAGCACCGGCAAATGACTTCGGAAATTATACACAAACAAATAGTCGAGGCGCTAAAGCGAGCTAACTTGCCCGAGAGCGATTTCGACGTTGAACTTGCGCGCGATTTTGCGCATGGCGATTATGCTAGCAACGTCGCCCTAATAGTAGGTAAGTCTACAGCGGTTGAACCGCTGGGAATAGCTGAAAAGTTACTGCCATATTTGGGTAATGATGGCGATGGATATATTGAGAAAGTTGAGATTGCCGGACCGGGCTTCCTGAACTTCTGGTTGTCAGAAAAGTATCATTCTAATGTTTTGCAAAAAGCTGCAATAGACCCCACTTCGCCAAGGCTTCGCGGGGCAAGGTGGGGCTGGAATGATAGTTTGCGCGGGAAGAAAGTGATGGTCGAGTACACGGATCCGAATGTTATGAAGCCATTTCATATTGGACACTTAATGTCTAACGCAATTGGCGAAAGTTTGTCGAGACTGTATGAAGCAAGCGGAGCCCAGGTGTCACGAACTAATTATTTTTCCGATGTTGGACTTGCTATCGCTAGAGCTGTTTGGGGCATGAAAGAAATGAAGCAAACAATGCCCGCCGAGACGGTCGATGTGCGAGAGCGCACAGACTTTCTAGGTAAAGCTTATGCTTTTGGGGTGAAACAGGCAGAAGAAGACGAAAGCGTAATGAGCGAGGCGAAAGAAATAAATAGGCAGATTTACGTTAAGCAAGAAGGTGAATACCTTGAGCTTTACAACATTGGTAGACGTTGGTCTCTTGAGCATTTTGATTTGCTCTACAAGAAGTTGGGGAGCAATTTTGATCATTTGATTGCCGAGAGCGAAGTATCTAAACCGGGGCTCGAGATGAGTTGGCAAGCCCTCAAGCAAGGAATATTCACCGAGAGTGAGGGAGCAGTTGTTTTTCCCGAAGAGAAGTCCGGCCTGCACACTCGTGTGTTTGTGACCAAAGAGCAGTTGCCAACTTACGAGGCCAAAGAACTAGCACTCGTTGGGAAGAAACATGAACTCTTCCCGTTCGACTCATCTATTACTATCACAGCCAACGAGCAGAATGATTACTTCAAAGTTGTACTCAAAGCTGTAGATATTATCTTACCCGAGCTTGCGGGTAAAACTCGGCACGTCTCGCACGGCATGTTGCGTCTGCCTTCTGGCAAAATGAGCTCGCGCACGGGCAATGTTATTACTGGCGAGGCGCTCATAAATGATGTGGTTCTGAAAGCAAAAGAAAAGAATCCGGATGAGAAAATTGCCGAGGGTGTTGCAATCGGTGCGATTAAGTACTCTATACTCAAGCAGCAGCCGGGCAAAGATATTATTTTTGACTTCGAGAAGTCACTTTCGCTTGAGGGGGATAGTGGACCATATTTGCAATATGCTTATGCCCGAGCACGTTCGGTGCTAGAAAAATCCCAAAGTTCAAATCCCAAAGCTCAACCAAATCCCAATTTCCAAAATCTCAAACTCGGAGAACGGGAAAAGAAACTTGTGCGGGTGATTGCTAGATTTCCGGAGATTATCAAGAATGCGCAGGTACATCTTGCGCCGCAGAATATTTGCACTTACTTGATAGAGCTCGCTAGTGAGTTCAATAGCTTCTACGCAAGTAATCAGATAATTAATCCAGAAGATAAAGAGACTACGCAACTGCGGCTAGTACTTACAGCGGCCGTTGCCCAGACGCTCTCGAACGGGTTATACACATTGGGTATCCCGGTGCTTGAGCATATGTAGTAGAATATGAGGGCAAAATGCAGAGTTCAAAAATCAAAATTTCAGTTCAAAAATCAAAATTTTTAATTTTGCCTTTTACTTTTGCCCTTTGCCTTTTGAACTTTAACTTGGCATTCGCGGCTCCTTGGTCTCTTGACCTTGTGAGTGCCGTGGATGGCACTGATCAGACCATAACTGTTACTCCGGGCGCGACAGTCAATCTGCGCGGTATTATCTACGGTACACCGGGTGGGCAAACCTTCTTTACTTTTAGCTGTGGCAGTACTGTTGTGAAGAAGGGAGAGGTTATGGGGAAGCTTATCAATGACTTAGCTTGCACGTTGCCCGTAGCAGGCGTGCTTAACCCGAAACTTTCAGTCACGAGAGAGAGCGACGAGCAAACGCTGACAGAAGCTATTACGATCAATTTCACCTACGGCAATCCTGGGTCGGATGCTGCGAAGGGTAATGAGGCAGATAATACAGAGAGGGGACGACTTGCCTGGTACGTTGTGGGTATCTTGTTGACAACCCTGGCTGGAATCATTTATTACACAAGGCAAAGCAGAGGAAGTCAATATTGACGCAAATTTGCTTTGAGGCATACTTGTAAGTAGCATCGGCGAGTTCCGTCAATAGTGGCGGACTTCGCAAGGTCTCATCTTTAACCTTCTTCCCGCGCGAGCAATCGTTGCGGCGGCCCGAAAGGAGCCAGCATGCAAATCACGCGCAGCCGATTCTTGGCGGCCCTCTCGGCCGCCGCCCTCACCTTCGTCATCGCCTGCAGCAGCGGTGGTGGTCCGACCAGCAAGGAGCCGCCCGACCCGCACGGTGGCTTCGTGGTCACCTCCACGAGCTTCTGCTACTGCCCGATGCCCGACGGGGCCAACGTGGCCCATGCGAGCCTCGCGTGGGACAAGGCCGATCGCGTCGATCCCGACGCGTTCGCCCGGATCATCGGGTTCTACGAGGTCGCGCGCTTCTCCTGCGCCGTCACCCAGACCAGCGGGGCGTGTGGGAGCGTGGTGAACATCGGCGATGCCGTCGCGACCCAATACGAGCTCGAGCTCGTTTCGCAGGGGCTGCACCTGTCCACCGGCGGATTCCCGCCCGCGGTCTGTAGTACCTGCCCCTAGGGGCAGGCCGAAGGTTGAAGGTCGGGGGCGAGGTATGCACAGTTGTGCTCCTCGCCCCCTTCTCCGTTTGATACTGGCGTACTATAATTTAAGGTATGCAAAAGGTGCTCTCATTGTCGAAGCTTTCTTTAATATTTACAATCCTGTTCCTTGGACTTGTTGTGACGAATAAAGCGTATGCCCAAAGTGCAGGGTCGCTCGAGATAATCCCAGAAAACCATGCACTAGTTGGCTTCGGCTACGGCTCAGACGACAAGAATTGTACTCTATATTGGAAGGAGGGCAGAATGTACGCAGATGGCACAATAGGTGAGATAGATACCAATTGGCATGAGAAGGGTTGCTATTATGGCAATGCAAATCACTATGGAGATGACACGATCCCGAGTTCGGCTCGTCAAAAGCAAGCTCCAAGTAACGAGTATCTAACAGCATGGAGTTGGGATTCTGACACAGATGGAGGCAGGAAATTGGGTATTCCCCCAAACGAATATACGGATATAGATTATCCAGGTAACGAATGTTTCTATCAGATATACCAACAATTTGACCCTAACACTAAGGCATTTATAGGTTCACCTAAGGCTTTCGGCTCGCCGTATGATGGTAGTTGTAACGAACGCCAATATGAGTTTGCTTGGTTGCAGCGATTCGCTGTCGCAAACCCGGGCAAGGTACTTGTGGCTGTGGGTTTGAGTCTCGGTGGGGACGGCGACGTTAATTATGTTTCTATTGCTTCGCGCAAACCACCCCCAGCTGCACCTAGCTGTACAACGCCCGGACCGGGGACTAATCAGATGATAGGCTGCAAGTTCTACGATGTTCCGTATACCGAGAAGCTCACATATATTGGTGGCAATGCTCCTGCGGGACCAAGTACAGGTAGCCCTGCGCCGACGTCATTTACTGCCATTGATCAAATTTTTTCTGGAGGACTTTTAGACGGCTATAAAGATTTTTCTTTACGTTGGCAGGGAACATTCAATTTCTCAAGTGGCGATTACGATTTTATTCTCGAGAATCCGGATGATGGCGTTAGGTTATATATCGACGGGGCATTAGTCACAGACAAGTGGGTAGTGCAATGCTGCAACAACTTTACTACCCGAAGGAGCGGGTTCAGTGGGTCTCATACGATCAAGCTTGAGTACTTCAATCAAGGCGGCCCCGCGCAGGTCAAATTGCGCTGGCAGAAAGTTGGAGATCCGCCTCCACCCCAACCTACACCCACGCTCACATTCACCGCTAGCCCGCCGAATATTACCTCTCCTGGGCAAGCCTTATTAGAGTGGTCAAGTTCGAATGTGACATCTTGCACAGCAAGTGCTTCGCCAGCGAATTCCCAATGGACTGGAAGCAAAGCAGTTGGACCTGATAAACAGCAGGATGTCACAAATTTAACTCAAACCACAACTTTCTATCTCGAATGCGATGGACCTTATGGCAAAACTCCCAAACGCGAGCAAACTGTTACTGTGAGCCCACCGTCACCCGTAGAGCCTTACGGTTTCCACGATGGAGTTGAAGCCGACTGCTCGATCACTTGGGGATGGACATGCGATTCTGACGACTTTGCCACGCCACTTAATGTCCGCTTCTATACTCACGATAACAATGCCTGGCAATTCCGCGGCGAGATGACTGCGGATGGCAATCGGCCCGACGTGGCAAGTAGTTGTGGCGGTAACCCCAATCACGGATTCATCTGGACTCTGCCAGAGAGCCTCAAGGACGGTTTTCAGCACGAACTCTCCGCATGGCCTTGCGGCATCCCTGACGACCCCAATATCCCGGGTTGCGATTATTCGGTGAATCCGCTACCAATACCCAAGATCATTACTTGTGGGGCGCCACCACCACCACCCGCTGTTGATATATCAGCCTCGCCTACTACTGTGCCCTATAACACAGCGAGCACACTTAGCTGGACGTCGCAAAGCGTAGTTTCCTGTTCCGCCTCCGCCGATCCTATTAACACAAACTGGACAGGCGATAAACCGATCTCGAGTTCTGGCTACAGCACCGGCCCGCTCACCGAGACAACCGTGTTCACAATCACCTGTCTCGATGCGGGTAATCAGCCGTACACGGATCGAGTAACAGTGACTGTGGGACAGCCCGTGGCCAATATTAATCTTACCGCGTCGCCTCAAGCAATCACGCCTGGGGATACGTCGACGCTCAACTGGGATACCTCTAATATTATCTCCGGATCTTGTGTGGCAAGTGGCGGTTGGTCTGGGACCAAATCGGATTCGGGCAGTCAAGTTGTGGGTCCACTTAATGTGACAACGACTTTCACTCTCACTTGCAAGGATCTCAATAATCAAGATGTTGTGAAGTCTGTTACGGTGACAGTGGGTTCGGGCACATTGGGAGTGACGCTCTTCATAAATGCGGGTGGTGGTTGGCAGGAAGATACGCAAGCGGCGCTGCCCGCCAACAATGTTGACCTGCGAGGTGATGTATCTGGAACAGTGCTTGGCCCAATCACATACAAATTCTGGTGCGATGCGTCGCAAACAAATCCCACCATCACCGAAACAAGCAATCTTGATCCAAAGGATTACATAGATCTCTGCGATTACACAACGCAGGGTATATATACAGCTAAAGTGACAATAACTCGGGCAGGCCTGGATGCTTCTGACACGGGTAGAATTACTGTGGCGAGAAGTTGCGCCTTGGGCGCGGCTCCGAATAATCGCCACTTCGCTCGTCTTGAGTTGGTTGAACCAAGTTTTGACTTACCCGGGCTTATTCAGAGCATTATTCTCGCCATCTCGCATTAAGAGCCAGTCTAAGCTATATTTACACTTATGACTGGCCCCACACCGGCTAATTTGCCAGAGAAGTCTGACGCTGCCAAGAGAGAAGAAGAAACTCTCAAGTTTTGGCAGGAAAACAAAATCTTCGAGAAGTCCCTCAAGTTAAGAGAGGGCAAAGAAGAGTTTGTCTTTTATGATGGCCCACCGTTTGCTACCGGCTTGCCCCACCATGGCACATTACTTTCCTCTGTGGCTAAAGATGTTATTCCGCGATACAAAACAATGCGCGGGTTTTATGTACGCAGGCGCTGGGGCTGGGATACTCACGGTTTACCTATAGAGAATATGATCGAGAAGGATTTGGGGCTAAAGTCAAAAAAAGATATTTTGGCATTGGGGATTGAGCAGTTTAACGAAGCTTGCCGGGCTAAAGTTATGCAATACGCGCATGATTGGCAGAAATACGTTGATCGAGTTGGGCGCTGGGTTGAGTTTGAGAGCGCATACAAGACAATGGACGCAACGTACACAGAGAGCGTGTGGTGGGCGCTCAAACAAATGCACGAGAAAGGCTTGCTATATGAGGGCAGGAAAGTGCTCATGTACTGTCCACATTGCGAGACGCCCCTGGCCAAAGCCGAGATTGCCATGGATAACTCATATAAAGATGTTACAGAAGAAGCCGTCACAGTGAAGTTTAGGTTGAAAATTGAAAATTGGAAATTGAAAATTGCAGATACGCCCACGTATCTGCTGGCCTGGACTACCACGCCATGGACACTCCCTGCCAATGTGGCACTAGCTGTTGGGCCGGAGATCGAGTACTCGTTAGTAACTCACCCGGACTCCGTCTCGCCCTCTCTTATTAATAAGAGAGGGGTAGGGGTGAGTTATATTGTGGCTTCCGCATTAGTTGAGAAGCATTTTGGCAAAGATGCAAAAGTTGAGAAAACTTTTTTTGGCAAAGATTTAGAGGGGATAGAGTACGAGCCGCTCTTCCAGATTCCAGCTGTCCAGCAATCTGGTAAGCCAGCGTACTATGTTGCTCTGGCAGACTTTGTGAGTACAGAAGAAGGCACAGGCATTGTGCACACGGCTGTGATATATGGCGAGGACGACTACCAGCTAGGACTGAAAAATGATTTGCCCATGGTTCCCATATTAAATTCAAATGGCACTTACAATGATTTAGTGCCGGAGTTTTTGCAGGGGCAATACATCAAGAAAGCAGATAAGTTAGTGATAGAGGATCTCGAGAAGAGGGGTTTACTTTTCTCCAAAGCGCCAAACACGCATAGTTATCCGCATTGTTATCGTTGTGGCACGGCGCTCATATATAACGCGCTCTCCAGTTGGTTTGTCAACATTCAGAAGATCAAAGCGCGCATGATTGAGCTCAATGAGAAGATAAACTGGGTGCCAGAGCACCTGAAGCACGGCAGATTCTTGAACATTGTCGAGAACGCCCCCGATTGGACAATCTCGCGTAACAGATTCTGGGCAAGTCCATTGCCGATCTGGAAATGTAGTGAATGCGATTTAGTTAAAGTTGTGGGATCCCTCTCGGATTTGGAAGATAACCGCTCCACCAAACCGAATAAGTACATTTTGGTTCGTCATGGTCAGAGCGAAAAGAATAGTGGCAACGGAGAGCAGGGGGTCATCGCCACTACTCGCGAGGGTGATAGGTACCACTTAACAGAAGAAGGTCGAGAGCAGAGCAGGAAAATTGCCTCTGAACTCAAATCACAAAACATTGACCTAATTGTGACCTCGCCTTATCTGCGCACTAAGGAGACGGCAGAGGCAATAGGAAGCCTTCTGGGCGTGAAGGTAGAAGAGGACGAAAGATTGAAGGAACTCCAGCTGGGTCAGACGCTCGAGGGCAAGACATGGGATGCTTTCAGAGAATTCGAGGGGAAGCGCGGTTTCGATGATCACTTAGGAGAGGGAGAGAGTTGTCGCGAGATGTTGGAACGTATGAGAGCCGTTGTTGTTGACCTAGATAAGAAGTACCAAGGGAAAAGCATTGTTCTTGTGAGCCATGGTGATCCACTTTGGCTTCTGCGTTCTTATCTTATGAATCTCTCTCCTCAAGAAACACTCAAGCAGCATGATTCTCTGTATCCTAAGCGGGGGGAATTTTATGTTTTATCTCACAGCAATTACCCAAGGAACAAAAACATGGAGCTTGATTTTCACCGGCCCTACATTGATGCGATTAAGCTTGCTTGTTCATGTGGGGGCGAAATGGTGCGCATACCGGAGGTGGTTGATTGCTGGGTGGAATCTGGCTCGATGCCCTTCGCCGAGTATCATTACCCCACAGAAAACAAAAAAGAATTTGAAGGCCGATTTCCGGGAGACTACATAGCCGAGTACATTTCCCAGACCAGGACTTGGTTCTATTACATGCTCGCTGTTTCGACAGCACTCTTTGATCGCGAGCCATTCAAGAATGTTGTAACAACTGGCAACTTACTTGCAGCGGATGGAGCCAAGATAAGTAAGTCTAAAGGCAACTATACGGACCCGCTTCTTCTGATTGATAAATATGGAGCAGATGCATATCGCTACTACGAAATGGTATCTGTTGTTATGCAGGGGGAAGATGCGCTCTTCAAAGACGACGAGGTGAAAGAAGTGTATCAGCGCATGATAAACATTCTCTGGAATGTTGTTCAATTTTATACGACGTATAAAATTGAAGGGCAAAGTGCAAAGGTCAAAAATCAAAATTACACTTCAAAATTTGAAAATGTGCTGGATCGGTGGATACTCGCAAGATTGGCAGAACTCAATCGTGATGTGACAGAGAATCTAGATAAATTTGATACAGTCAAAGCCGGTCGGCCAATCAGGGACTTTGTCACGGATCTATCAACCTGGTATATTCGCCGGTCGCGCGATCGCTTTAAATCAGATAATGCGCAAGATAGAGACAGTGCTATTGGGACGACTAGATTTGTGCTGCTGGAGCTCTCTAAACTAATAGCGCCGTTTATGCCATTCCTTGCCGAACAAGTATACAAAGCCGTAGGTGGTGAACTCGAGTCAGTCCATCTGGAGAACTGGACTGAAATAAAGTCCGAGCCAGAGCATTCTGATGTTCTTGAGAACACCAGAATAACGCGCGACATAGTGTCGCTAGCGCTCGAGGCACGCCAGAAGGAGGGGATCAAAGTGCGCCAGCCGCTTGCAAGTTTACAAACTAGCGCAAAGCTTGCTCCAGAATATCTGGAGTTGATAAAAGACGAGGTGAATGTCAAAGAAGTAAAGTTTGGCCCAGAGCTCCTTCTCGACACAAACATAACGCCTGAACTCGAACTCGAAGGCAAGATGCGCGATCTAGTAAGATCTGTGCAAGAGAAGCGCAAGGACTTGGGTCTCCAGCCCACTGATCAGGTCAATCTCACTCTCCCAACTTCACTTGGGGATCTGATCCCTAAGTTTGAAAGCGAAATCAAAAAATCTGTGCATGCACAAAATGTGTCATTAGCAGACACACAAGAAATAAAGATAGAAAAAGTATGAGGCGGGTAATTATTGTGCATTGTTGGGAAGGGACTCCTGATTTTTGTTGGTATTCTTATGCCAAGCGCGAACTGGAGAAATTGGGTTTCGAAGTTAATGTTCCGGCTATGCCGGACACCAGTACTCCCCGATTTATTCCATGGCTCACTAAACTGCAGGAGGAGATTGGGTCAGCAAGTGAGGAGCTGTATCTTATTGGTCATAGTTTGGGCGGACCAACTATAATGAAGTATTTGGGAACTCTCGCAGAAGGTACAAAAGTGGGTGGGGTTGTGTTTGTTGCCGTACCCACAGATACACTAGATGAAGTTGCTGCAATTCAAGACAAATCCGTTTTGCCAGAATTCTTTGGTGACGGGATAAATTGGAATAAAGTTAAAGAAAGCTCAAAGGCATTTATCGGCATTTATTCTGACGACGATCCATATATAGACTCAAGACACGCGGAAGTGATTAAAGAAAAACTTGGAGCAGAAATTATCACAAAACATGGTTTGGGGCACATGTCTGAACCAGACGGTGAGGGTGACATAATGGTAGTCAAAGAACTGCCCGACGTTGTCGAAGCAATTAAAAAGCTAGCGCATGTCTGAACGTATTTACACAACTAGGGCTTTAGTTTTGAGTGAGCGAGCTAGTGGGGAGGCTAGTAAAGTTTTTACACTTTTTACTCGGGAGTTGGGTTTGGTCTATGCTTATGCGCGATCTGTTAGAGAAGTACGTTCTAAGTTGCGCTACAACTTGCCGCTCTACTCGCATACTCTTGTTTCGCTTGTGCCAGGCAGGGAATACTGGCGATTGGTGGGAGCGGAGAATTCTGAAAGGGGGATATCAGCCGAACTTTGCAGGTTTATTTGTCGTTTCATGGGCGAGCACGAGCCTCACGTTGATATTTTTGACATGCTTACTGTCGGGGTAACTGGACAAGACGGAAACGAGAGAGAACTTAAACTTAACATATTAGATAAGCTTGGTTATGTGGGCGTACGGGCAGAATCGGACAAGCATAGGGAGCAACTGATAGAGCAGGGTATATACGCCAGCCATTTATAAGTTCGTGTTATAATAAGTCATGGCTGAACATGACAAGGGTCTAGTCGAAGACCTTAAGCAGAAATTATACAAAAGGGGCACATTCAAGGCTGATATCAGCCGAGCGCAGCAATCTTTGCCACGAACTGAAGTGGCTCCAGACTGGGATAAAGAAGAAGAACCAGTGACCAGAGGTTTGCTAAACCCATCTTTCCTCAAGAAATTCTTTTTAGTTGCATTGCTTTTCTTCGTTCTCGCTGTTGCTGCTTCAGCTTTCATAATTTGGAGCGGTTCGAATGTTGTCTCGGCAGATAATCTCGAGATTACGCTCAAGGGTCCGACTTCGCTTAAGGGTGGCGACGAGCTTGGTCTTTCCGTTGCGGTTGCGAATAACAATGCTACTTCCTTAGAATTTGTTGACCTTATCGTTACATTCCCGCCTGGCACGCGCGAGGCGGATAACCTGGAGAAGGAGTTGGTCCGTTACCGAAAGAACTTGGGCACTCTTAACAAGGGAGACGTTGCGAACGAATCTGTTAAGGCAGTTTTATTCGGTGAGGCCGGTAAGGAGCAGGAAGTTAAGGTCACGGTAGAGTATAGGACCACCGGTTCTAATGCTATCTTCGAGAAGAATAAAACCTACACAGTTCTTATCTCTTCATCGCCGCTTGATTTGTCACTCTCTTTGCCAGATGAAGTGAATGCTGGTAATCAAGTGCAACTTGTAATTGATGTTGCTTCGCGTGCGACAAGCGAACTCTCCGATATATTGGTAAACGCGAGCTATCCTTCCGGGTTTAGATTCAAGGATGCAAGTCCTAAGCCAATTTTTGGCAATAATGTTTGGCGGATTGGTGATATGCAAGGAGATATCAGGAGACGTATAACTATTACTGGGGTCCTTGACGGTGAGGATAATGAGAAGAAACTTTTCAAGGTTGTTGCCGGCCGAGCCAAGGAGACTAGCGACAATGAGGTCGGAGTTCCGTATGGATCCACTTTCGCAACTGTCGTGATGCGTCGATCATTCGTTGATCTTGCTGCAAGCTTCTCTGGCCAAGCTGCATCAGAAATTATCTCTGCGCCCAGTCAGACTTTGCGCGGTAGCATAGCGTGGACTAATAATCTGGGTGACAAGCTTATAAATGGTACCGTAAGCGTGCGTCTATCTGGGAACGCTCTAGATCAAAGTAGTGTATCAGTTGGATCTGGTTCATACCGGTCTCTCGACAATACGATAACTTGGAAAGAGCAACACGACCAGTCGCTCGCACTCATCGAGCCTGGCAGTTCTGGGCAGATCAGTTTCGATATCTCTACGCTCTCAAGTGACAAATTGGGGGCTTCGGGTATACGTAACCCTTTTATCCAGGCTGACGTAACCTTCGAGGCGACTCGCGTAACCGAGGATGGTTCCGGAGATATTGTTCGGACTTCTGTTTCGAGACTGATCCGTCTCAATTCTGCTCTTGATCTTGGAGCGAAGGCGGTGTACACGGTTGGTCCATTCGCAAACTCTGGGCCGATGCCGCCCAAGGTGAACGTCGAGACCACTTATACTCTCGTTTGGTCTGTTCTGAGCGCTTCCAATGACCTTAACGGAGTAACGGTAAGGGGACTCCTGCCTTCGCATACTCGTTTTTTGGGCAATGTATCACCTTCAGGTGCTGACCTACGTTTCGAAGCCACGACTGGTATTGTTTCTTGGAATGTGGGGAGACTAGAGGCGTCTCCGTCGAGTGTTTCCCCTCGCGAGGTTGCTTTCCAAATTGCTCTCTTGCCCAGCTTGCCCCAGGCGGATCAGACCTTGCCACTTATGACGAATATGAATGCGAGCGGCCGGGATCTATTTACGGGAGAGACGATTTCTGATAGCGTGCCACTTATTGACACGCGCATATCCGAAGACCCTAATTTCCAAGAATCATGGAGCAAAATAGCAAATTAGAAAAAATAGTCAGTCTCTGCAAAAGAAGGGGCTTCGTCTTCCCAGACTCGGAAATTTACGGCGGGCTTTCTGGTTTCTACTCTTACGGTCACCTAGGTAACGAGCTTTTACACAACATTAAGAATCTTTGGTGGCAGAAGTTTGTTTACGGCAGAGAAGATGTATTTGGAGTACGAACACCCATCGTCATGAATCCCAAGGTTTGGGAAGCGGCTGGACACGTACAAAATTTTACTGATCCACTTGAGGGTGGCAAGTTTAATACTATGTTCAAGACAGAAGTAGGTGCGCGCAAAGATGAGACCACCACGGCATACCTACGACCAGAGACAGCTCAAGGCATGTTTGCCAACTTTAAAACCCTGCTCGATACAACCAGAGGCAGTTTGCCCATGGGGGTGGCCCAAATCGGAAAGGCTTTTAGGAACGAGATATCGCCCAGAGACTTTATTTTCAGACTGCGCGAATTTGAGCAGATGGAAATTGAATACTTTATCAAGCCAAATGATTGGCAGAGTATATTTGAGCAGTGGCGCGTGGCCATGCACGAATTCTTCACTTTACTTGGTTTGCCTAAGGTGCATGAGCTTGAAGTTCCAGATGGTGATAGAGCTCACTACTCGAAGCGCACAATTGATTTCGAGTTCGAGTATTCTATCGGCAGACGCGAGATTGCTGGCCTTGCGTATCGTACAGATTTTGATCTCTCATCGCACGCCAAGTATTCTGGCGCTGACTTGAGCTTCTATGACGAAGAGACGAAAGAACGATTTATTCCCCATGTTATTGAACCATCGTTCGGCGTTGAGAGGATATTACTTGCAATACTCGATTGTGCCTATACAGAAGATGAGTTAGGTGGCGAGAAAAGGATTTACTTAAAACTTGCGCCCAAGATCGCTCCCATTAAAGTTGCTGTGTTCCCCCTGCTCAAGAATAAGCCAGAGCTAGTTGCTAAAGCCCGCGAAATTTATAAAAACCTAAAAACCTATAACCTATCACCTATAACCTGCATCTTTGACGACAATGGCAATATCGGCAAACGATATCGCCGGCAAGACGAGATCGGCACGCCTTTCTGCGTCACTGTAGATTTCCAAACCCTGGACGATCAAACCATAACAGTCAGGCATCGCGACAGCGGTATACAGGATCGTCTCGCTTCGGCCGAACTCCCCGCTTTTATTCTCGAGAAAATAAAATGAACGAACCACAGAGAATAATAGTTACCCCCAGTCTTTCCGGCATCATCAAAGTGGCGGTTGTCGCTCTTTGTATTGTGGCTCTCTTTCTCGTCCGCAACGTAATTCTTATCATGCTTACTTCTCTTGTCATAGCTTCTGCCATCGAGCCCGGGGTTAAGGGACTTACCAAGAAGGGGTTGCCCCGTGTGGTATCAGTCCTACTCATATATCTGCTCTTTGCCCTTATCTTCTTCATCTTCACACTCATCTTCATCCCACCGATGCTGTCGGAAGTTTCTAATCTTTCTGTTGTCTTGCCGGGGTATCTTGAGAGTGTGAATGTTTCCGATGTTATCCCGGACATTATCCCCGGAGGGGACTTAGTCGGCGGTGAGTTGGTAGATACTTTCTCGATCAGATCCGGTATCGAGCAGTTGCAGAGTGCTCTTGCTGGGTTGTCCAAAGGATTTCTCCACACAGCTTCGACTATCTTCGGTGGTGCGCTCTCGGCCATGCTTGTATTGGTGATCTCATTTTATCTTGCTGTGGAAGAACGGGGGATAGAGACATTCTTGCGCGTAGTTACTCCAATACAGAAAGAGAATTATGCCATCAATCTCTGGAAGCGGACACAGGAGAAAATTGGTCTCTGGCTCCAGGGGCAGCTCTTGCTCGCTGTCATTGTGGGCGTGCTTGTCTACTTGGGCCTCTTCATATTGCAAGTGCCGTACGCTACTTCGCTTGCAGCTCTTGCCGCTCTGCTCGAGATTATTCCGATTTTTGGCCCGATCATAGCGGCCATACCGGCTATCATAATCGCTTTCTCGATTAGCCCCACTCTTGGTCTAATGGTCGTGGGCCTCTATGTCATAATCCAGCAATTCGAGAATCACCTTATCTATCCCTTAGTTGTGACCAAGATCGTAGGTATACCACCTATCATCGTAATTGTGGCTCTGCTTGCTGGCGGTCAGCTTGCCGGGATATTGGGCTTCTTGCTTGCTATCCCGCTTACAACCGTCTTGGTCGAACTTTTCAACGATCTAGAGAAGCACAAGTTGGCTGCACAAAAGACTTAATGTCCGATAAGTTCTACATCACAACTACTACGCCATATGTAAACGGCGACCCGCATATTGGGTTCGCGCGTGAGATTGTTGTAGCAGACGCTATCGCTCGCTTCAGGAAAATTATGGGCGACGAAGTGCGCTTCAACACTGGCACTGACGAGCACGGACAGAAAATATTTGAGAAGGCTCGAGAAGAAGGTCTAGAGCCCAGAGATTATGTAGATAAACTTGCGCCCAGATTCGCGGCGCTCAAGAGTCCGCTTGATCTCTCGTTTACTGATTTCTCGCGCACATCAAGTGAGCAACACAAGGTGGCTGCACAGGAGATGTGGAAGCGGTGCAATAAGAACGGTTATATCTATAAAGGCAAGCACAAAATTAAATATTGCATAGGCTGTGAGCTAGAGAAGACAGATTCAGAACTTGACAGTGACAAGTGCCCAATTCATCCCAATCGCGAATTAGAAAAAAGAGAAGAAGAAAACTACTTTTTCAAGTTTTCTAAACTTGCTCCCAAATTGCTTGAGCTGTACAAAGATAATCCAGAATTTGTGAGGCCAGATTTCAGGATGACAGAGATCAGAACTTTCGTAGAGCGAGGCTTGCAAGATTTCTCTATCTCGCGACTTAAGTCAAAAATGAGTTGGGGAGTGCCAGTGCCCGACGATCCAGAACATGTTATGTACGTATGGTTCGACGCCCTCGTAATATATATTTCTCCCTTGGGTTGGCCAGAAGATGAGAATATGGGTGGCTGGTGGCCCGGCATGCAAGTCTGTGGCAAGGACAATCTTCGCCAGCAGACGGCCATGTGGCAAGCTATGCTCATAGCAGCCGGACTACCTGCTTCAACCCAGGTGCTTGTTTTTGGTTTTATAACTGGCGATGGGGGTATCAAAATGAGTAAGAGCTTGGGTAATGTTGTTGATCCCGTGGCTTTGGTAAATGATTGGGGGACAGATGCTGTTCGCTATTTCCTGTTGCGCGAGCTTAGTTTGTGGGAAGATAGCCCGTTTACGCCCGAGCGCTTCAAAGAAGCATATAACGCTAACCTGGCAAACGGCCTGGGGAATCTTGCGTCGAGAATTATGAAAATGGCGGAGGTAAATCTAGATACGCCGGTTAAAATTCCCGATAACTCTCTACCAGACGATTATAAAAAGTTAATGGACGAGTTTGGATTGCAGAAGGCAGCTGATTATATCTGGACTGAAATTGGCAGACTAGACACTCTCATCCAATCAAGTGAGCCATTCAAGTTAGTTAAGAGCGACCCAGAGAAGGGAAAAGAATTAATTCAAGAGTTGGTGGTGGACCTCTATACAATTGCCAGCATGTTAAACCCGTTCATACCAGAAACAGCGCAAGCGATCAAAGACGCAGTGAAGGGAAACAAGAGTTTTACTAAGCCACTTTTCCCTCGTAAATAACTCACCCGGACTAAAGTCTCGACCTCTCTTATAAACAAGAGAGGTAAAAAACAGAATCGTGAACAAATTTTTGGCGAACAATAAAATTCTGAAGAACCGCAGAAGGGAATTGCGCAGGAATCAGACTGAGGCCGAAAAGATTATGTGGGCATACCTTAGGGGTAAACAAATTGGGGTCCGTTTCTTGCGTCAATACAGTCTGGGTCCTTACATTATTGACTTCTATTGTCCTAGGATCAAACTTGCTGTAGAGTTAGATGGTCCCGTCCACGATTTACCAGTAAGTCAGGAGTATGATAGAGAAAGAGGATTATATTTAGGTAGTCTAGGGGTGAGGACAGTTAGGTTTAAGAATGCCACAGTAATGAATAATCCAACTAAAATTACAAATAAACTTAAACCTCTCTTATCTATAAGAGAGGTCGAGGCTTAGGCCCGGGTGAGTTATGATCATCGACGTACATAGTCACTTAAACGACGAGCAGTTTGAGTCTGATCTGCCCGAAACTGTGGCCCGCATGAAGGGGGCGGGGGTGTCTACTATTGTGGTAGGCACTGATCTTGCCACCTCACGCAGAGCCCTCGATGTGGCTAAGATGTACGGCCTATGGGCGACTATCGGCCAGCATCCAACGGATAACGTGGAAGAGAACTTCGACGAGGCGGCTTATGCTGAACTTGCTAAAAATAAGGAAGTGGTTGCCATCGGTGAGTGTGGACTCGACTTTTTCCTAGACAAGAGTGATGAGGGGCATGCAAGACAAGAGAAACTTTTTCATCTTCATCTTGAACTTTCTGCCAAAACAGGTAAGCCCTTAATGATTCACTCACGAGGCGCGTACGAAAAAATATCCGTTAATCTGGCCACCAACATTCGCTTGCTCCCGTCCACCCCCGGCAATGTGCACTTTTTCACCGGTTCGTGGGTAGATGCAAAAAGATTACTGGACCTTGGATTCACAATTTCATTCCCTGGAGTTATTACTTTTACCAGTGATTATGACGAAGTCATAAAGAATGTGCCTAAGGATATGTTCATGGTTGAGACAGATTCTCCCTTTGCTGCTCCGGTGCCCTATAGAGGTAAGCGCAACGAACCGGCCTATGTGGTGGAAATTGTTAAAAAGATCGCCGAATTGCGTGGCATGAGCCCAGAGAAAGTAGCCGAGCTAAGTTTGGCTACTGCCAAACGCGTATTTGCCTTGTAGAGGGCGATCTGCTAATATTGCCCCACGTATGGATGATAAGGATTTGGATAACGAAAGGGAGAAGAGCTTGTACGAACTTGCCTATATTCTCGAGCCAGAATTGGACGAGCAGGCTTCCCAACAGGAACTAGCCAGGATTAGCTCGGTCATCGAGAAGCACGGTGGCGCGACTGTGCTATCAGAAAGTCCTAAGCTACGAGGGCTAGCCTACACCATAGAGCGATCGGGGGGCGACAAGAAAAGGAAGTTTAATCAGGGTTATTTCGGTTGGATGAAGTTTAATATCGTAGGTTCTATCCTGCCGGAATTGGAGAAGGATCTTGCGCATGATTCGCATATAATTCGGCATCTAGTAATGCACGCCACTCTGGCTTCTGCTTCTCCCATCCGCAGGGTTCCTCGCAAAATTACACCTGACGTGCCAGTTGAAAAAGCGAGTGAGGCTGAAATAGATAAGGAAGTAGAGAAACTAATCGAGAGTACAACTGTGGCCATATAATTATGTATCCCATTAGAAGTCTATCTAAATAATGTCACTTAACATGTCGAACCCATTTGCTATAATCGTAAGTAACTTCTAACGGGATGTACCTGAACAAAGCAATTGTAATAGGCAATCTCACTCGCGATCCAGAATTGCGGGCACTGCCATCTGGTGTCGCAGTAGTTACGATGGCCGTGGCCACAAATAGGGTTTGGAAGGATCGTGATGGCAACAAGAAAGAAGATACCCAATATCACAATATAGTTGTCTTTGGCAAACAGGCCGAGACGGCTGCCCAATATCTCAAGAAGGGTCAATCTGTTCTCGTCGAGGGCCGAATGCAGACCCGCAGTTGGGATGATAAGAGTTCCGGCGAAAAAAAGTATCGCACTGAGATCGTGGCCGACCGTGTGCAATTCGGTCCCAAATCAGGCGCCGGTGGTGCGGGAGGTGGGACCGGTCAGAGTGCGAGCGCGCCTAGTTCTGTGAAGGGCGCACAGGAGCCAATGGGCGAGATAGATTATCCAAATGAGAACATTAACCCTGAAGACATCCCATTTTAATTTATGCAATGCTATTTCTGTACAAATAACGCTACCCACATAGATTACAAGGACCTGGAGACTCTCAAGAAGTTTCTAGATCAATACGCGCGAATCTCTCGCAAGCGCACAACCGGAGTCTGTTCCCTCCACCAGAGGAAACTAGCCCGAGCAATCAAACACGCCCGCTTCATGGCACTCCTACCATTTGTGGCATCATAACTCACCCAACCCTCTCTCATAGATAAGAGAGGGCGAGACGGAGTCCGGGTGAGTTAGACCCTCGAAACATACTCACCAGTTTCAGTGTTGATCACGATAATATCATTCTCATTGACAAACAATGGCGCGTTCACCTGTGCTCCTGTTTCTAGAACTACTACTTTAGTGCCGCCCTGAGCTGTGTTGCCGCGGGTAGATGGCGGCGCTTCGGTTACTTTGAGCTCTACTTTGATGGGCATCTTTACTCCCAGCAACTTTTCTTCAAACTCTATCAAATCTACCAGCATATTCGCCTTCAAGAATTTGCCCGAGTCGCCGATTTTATCAGAGGGGAGCTCAAATCTTTGGGCAGGGTTATTGGGCTCACAGAACCAATATTCACCTTTATTCTCGTAGATAAACTTGGCGGGACGAGTTTCTATCTCTGCCTCTTCGACCTTCTCACTTTGATGAAAAGAATTTTCGGCTACTTTGCCCGTCATTAAATTGCGCAATTTAGTGTCATTAACAGGCTTGCGCTGTTGCTTGCGAAAGACGTGGCTTGAGAGCACTTCGTATGGGGTGCCACCCAAGACGATGAACTTGCCTGGTTTGACTTCGTTATATTCAAGCATGCGATTATTTTAGCCCTGTAACTTTATATGTTTAACCACCAGTTGTAAAGGGGGCAAGGACGCGATAAAGTAACATGATAGTGCAATATTTAGGCGATGAGATAAAGCAAGAAGAGATGGCGGACGAGGTAATCCTTTCTCGTTCTATGGCGCGCCCCGAACTTTTCGGCCTCCTTGTTGACAAGTACCAGGAAGCCTTCGTGCGCAAAGCCAAGCGCATTTTGGGTGATCGACCCGAAGTAGAAGATGTAGTCCAAGAGACTTTCACTAAGATCTATCTCTATGGCTCTAAGTTCGAGACACAGGAGGGCGCAAGTTTCTCTTCCTGGGCGTACAAGATTCTTATGAATACAACCTTTACCTACTATCAGAAGTTAAAGAAGAGGGGAGAGGCACAAGCGAACGTAGACGAAGAGATACTTGCTCTGGCGCCTGATCACTCACACAGGCAATCAGAGAAAGATAATTATAAGGACGTAGTCGCCTCCGTCCTCTCCCGTATGCCCGAACCTTTAGCCCGCGTTCTCTCGCTACACTTCCTGGACGACAAACCTCAAGAGCAAATTGCAGATGAGCTGGGAGTAAGCGTATCGGCAGTCAAGACGCGAGTACATAGGGCCAAGAAAGAGTTCAAAAAGATTAGCGACAGCTTCCAAGTTTTATAAAAATTATGATGCAACTCAAAAACAAAATTATGCGCAGGATCTATATTATTTCCTACTTGCGCACGATTCTAGCGCCTCTGCCACTTAAGATATACGCAAGCGCGCTCATCCTCTGGTCAATAGGAAGGCAAGTCTGGGTCTCAAGAGTCCTTGAGAACGCCCCCGGCACAGATGTCTCGAGTAATCTAAGCTTCTTCGCGAGCGCCGTCTGGCACGCAGAATTCCTTGTCCAAACTCTGGTCTTAGGTCTCCTAGTCTTAGGCCTCTGGCTCATCAAAGATCTTTTCTCAACCCGAAGATTAAGTTTTTATCAAAACTTCTAGCAAATTTGGTTACCTGGTAACCAAGTCCGACCGTATAGGGTTAGTTTGGGTTTACCTGCTATAATTGAGGCATGAAAAAGAACCTTGTTTTATTGCTTGTAGTTATTGTGCTAATCGTGGGTGCGTTCCTGCTAAACAAGGCAGACAGCACTTCTAGTAAAGACAACAGTTTGCCTGTACAAGAAATTTCTTACGAGAACACAACCGAATATCAGTGTTATTTCCCCGGCGTGCCGTGTTCCTTCAGATATCCAAGCGACTACGATGTAAGTGTAGATATTGGTTCGATAATGATTTACAAAGATTCTCCCGAGAGGGCCCTAGGCATTGTTATTGTTGATTCAATCGGATTTATTGACGAAGATACTCCAGCCCGGACGACCGAGGAGTGGATTCGCTCAGAAGAATTTAAAGACTTCACAATTACGAGTGAAAAAAGAACAATAGGCGGTTACGAAGCCACCAAGTTATTGGCTATTAGTGATCCAGTACACGCATGGGTATTCCTAACAGATTATGAAATGGAAGTTGAACTAGAATTGCCCGAAGAATTCCCCCCGGTAAAAATCGGCATCACAATTTACTCATCATTGGGAGACAGCCAAGAAGAGCATCTAGCAGAAGAGATAGTCCTCTCAAGTTTCAAATTCACCAAGTAACTGTTTGATCTTTTTGATCAGTGATATATACTATTTGGTATGTCAGGAAAGAAACAATTTAAGGTTGTTATAAGGCAGGATGAAGATGGTTTTTTTGTTGGGTCAGTTCCTGCTTTGCCGGGTTGTCATACTCAAGCCAAAACTCTTCCGGAATTACGCAGGCGGGTGCGTGAGGCTATAAGTCTATGTCTTGAGGTTGCAAAAATTGACAGCACGTATCGGCGTAGGATTTCGCTTGGTGAACCATCCTTTGTAGGTCTGGACCTGGTCGAAGTATGAGCCATTTGCCCTCGCTTAGATCGAGAGACGTTATTCGCTTTCTCCACAAACTCGGTTTCGAAGAAGTAAGACAGAAAGGTTCGCACAAATTTTTTAAACATCCGGATGGAAGAACAACTTCTGTACCCGTCCACGCCGGCGAGAATATTGGTCGAGGATTGTTAAGTGACATTCTCGAAGACATAAGAATGTCTCACGACGAGTTCCTAGATCTCTATTAGGCCGTAGTTAGTTTCTCTTTGATCTTTTTGATTAGCTCACTCTTCACTTTGGGATTTTCTATTAAGTACTGCCTTGCTGCGTCGTAACCTCGGCCCATTTTGTGCGCTTCGCCTGCTTTGCCATCCTTGCCTACCGGCTCATACTCGTATGAGCCGCCACTAGATTTACTGATTATCTTGTACTTCTCGCCCAAGGCTAGCACCTCGCCTTCTGGTGAGATCCCTTCGTTATAGAGAATATCAAATTCGGCTTGCTTGAATGGCGCAGCTACTTTGTTCTTCACAACTTTCACTCTATGTCTGCCGCCAACAGTTTCTTCGCCTTTCTTGATCTGCGCAATACGTCTGATATCGAGGCGCACACTTGCATAAAACTTGAGCGCTTTGCCGCCCGGAGTTGTCTCGGGGTTACCGAACATTACCCCAATCTGCATCCTAATTTGGTTGATGAAAATTACTACGCACTTACTTTTAGCAACTATGGGCGTGAGCTTGCGCAGGGCTTGGCTCATGAGCCTGGCCTGCTTGCCAACGTGCATCGCTCCCATGTCGCCCTCTATTTCGTCTTTAGGCGTGAGAGCTGCCACAGAGTCGATCACTATTACATCAATCTTGCCAGATCGCACCAAACTTTCAGCGATGTCTAGCGCCTGCTCGCCATAATCTGGTTGGGATATGAGCAGTTGATCGATGTTTACTCCCAGCTTGCGGGTGTATTCCGGATCCATAGCATGTTCAGAATCTATATACGCGCACACGCCGCCCTTCTTCTGTGCTTGTGCAACTATATGTAAACTCAAGGTTGTCTTACCACTGGACTCGGGTCCAAATATTTCGATAATCCTGCCCCGCGGTACGCCGCCAACACCGAGCGCAATATCAAGTCCCAATGAGCCTGTAGGGATAGCATCAACGCCGACTTTGGGTCGCTCGCCGAGCATAAGTATCGAGCCTTCGCCGAATTTGGTTTGGATGGCGCGCAATGTGTCGTCGATGCTTGCGCCTGATGTTTTCTCTGCCTTCTCTGCTTTTCCTTTTCTGACCATGATGATTTTTAGTTTCCTAATAGGGCGACTTCTTCGATATTGTTCTCACGCGGCTTGTACACCAGCTCAAGAGTTTTCGATTCCGCACGATTGAAGCGATCAAGCACTTTAATCTCTATGACATTATACCCCAATCCGAGCAGCAGTTCTTTCTCAAAGCGGCCCGCCGCATCAGTCAGGACCTTAGCCCCGTTTAGGGTGACCATAGTGTTGCCGGGAGCCGTGCCTATGATAGTGACAAAGGCGCTCGAGAGTGTCTCGCCATTCTTCGGAGATTCTATGGCGATAGAGACGCCAAATAACAGATCGTGAGCCTTAAAGTAGGCGAAGACCAGCGTTACCAATACAAGGCCGCCCACTAATCCTATTTTTAAAATGTTCCCGGGTCTCATCCCGTTAGAAGTTACTTCGTTTAATATTGCAAGTCATAATAATTTGTGTGACATTATTTTGTTAAACTTCTAATGGGACTCATAATTGTGTGTCTGACTGCTTATCGAACTCTTCAGCGTATTCATCAGTTGCCGTGGTGCTTGATCCGAACACTTCACGAGGCTTAGCCCCCGATCCCGGACCAACTACGCCTCGTTCTTCGAGCATATCCAGCAGTCTTGCCCCGCGAGCATAGCCAACTTTGAGCTTGCGCTGGAGAAGAGAAGAGGAAGCCCTACCGGATTTCTGCACAGTTTCCCTTGCCTGTTCGTATAAGTCATCGTCATCTCCAGAGGCTTCGTCAGAAAAGTTGCCATCACTTGCCCCTTCTCCCTGGTTTGGTCCGGTGATCTCCACAATCGGAGCCTCCACTTCGTTGTTGCCATTGATGAAGCTCACCACTTTCTTCACCTCAGTTTCAGAAACGTAAGCTGACTGGAGACGTGTAGGTTTAGAAGTTTCGCCAGACAGATACAACATGTCGCCGGCACCCAAGAGTTTCTCTGCGCCGGGCATATCGATGATTGTACGCGAATCAATCTGGGAGGGTACCTGGAGAGCGACACGCGAAGGCACGTTTGCTTTGATCAATCCCGTAATCACTTCCGTAGATGGCCTCTGCGTTGAGAGCACTAAGTGGATGCCAACGGCCCGTGACATTTGGGCCAGACGCACTATTGCCGCCTCGAGTTCTCTGGGGTAGCTCGACATAATGTCGGCCAGTTCATCAATGACTATTAATATGTACGGCATTGGTTCAGGCAGTTCGGCCTGCAGCCTGGCCTTCTCCTCCTCATCAATTCCGTCACCCAATTTCTTGTTGTAGACTTCAAGTGCCGGTCGGTAGACGTTGTCGTGGTAACTCTTGATGTCCCGGGCCTGCTCGGCTTCGAGAATATCGTAGCGCCTGTCCATCTCTTTGGCTGCCCACTTAAGTGCCAGGATTGCCTTCTTGGGATTGGTTATAACCGGCGTGAGCAGATGTGGGATATTGTTGTATAGCGTGAGTTCTACTCGCTTGGGGTCAATCATGATGAAGCGCATGCTCTCTGGGCCGTTCCTGTACAGGAGTGCCAGGATGAGGGCGTGAATGGTGACAGATTTGCCCGAACCGGTCGTACCAGCTATGAGCAGGTGGGGCATCTTGGCAAGGTCAGCAAATTGCACAGTTCCGGCGATATTCTTGCCGAGGGCAACGAGCAGTGACTTATCAGAAGTTTTGAAATCGTCTTCAGCCAAAATAGTTCCCAATCTAACCGTTGTCTTCACGCTGTTGGGCACCTCGATCCCTACGAGTGATTTACCCGGGATGGGCGCTTCTACGCGCAGAGGGTGTGCGGCCAGGGCAAGAGAAAGATCATTTTGCAGTGCTACTATCTTCGATAGCTTGACTCCCTCTGCGGGCTTGAGTGCGTAACGGGTTATGGACGGACCGATAGATATTTCGTCCATCTCTACTTCTATACCGAAGTTTGCAAGTGTACGTTTAATAATGTTTGAGTTCGCCTTGATGTCGCCAGCAGCTGGTTTGCCGCTATCTTTGCCGAGTAGTTCTAGTGGCGGAGGGACATAGGGCGCCGCGTCGGCTCTCGATGAGGGTGTGAATTCTTCGGCAATCTGACTACTTGCCCCAGAGTTTCTGGCAAAAATTTTCTCTACTATATTTTGCTTGCGCGGTTCATTCTGATTGGCGCCTGCCTCTGCCTCTTCCTGCTCTTCAGTTCCTTGGTCGTCCAGAAGTCCCTGTGTTTGCTCCAGATCTTCTTCGTCTGTTGTCTGCTCACGTTTCCTCCGAATGCGTGCCCAGAGATTTGGCAAAGAGAATGAAGTCTCGAAGAACAGCACAAGAGAAATGATCAACATAACGACAAAGATAAGCCAGCTTGCCACGCCGAAGAGGCGAGTAGCTGTGCCTGACACAGCCCACCCGATAATTCCTGCTGTCTTGTCGTGGAAACCAAGCTCAATGAGCCCCAGTCCAGATACTACAAAGAGCAAAACTCCCAGAAGTCGAGTACTAACTATGCGTGGTCGCGAGAATTTGAAAAATGATATAGACAGAAGTAGTGATACGAGGGGCACAAGATAATAGCCTGACCCCAAGAGATAGTGGAGTGACCTATAGATGTAATCTCCCACTGGACCGGCGTACTTAAGGCCGGCAAGACAGAGGAATACTGCAAGGGCCAGGAGGATGATCCCTATGATAGTGTGCTTGGCCTCGTCCTTTAAACCCCTCCTCTCTGACAGCGAAGATTCTTCAAGGGCTCCCTTTTTGTCCTTAGACTTATTTCGTCCCATATACAGTCTTATTGTAGCAGAGAAAGCAAGCATTCTGGGGCTATTTATCTACACATTTACAATTAGTCCCTAAGGGGTATAGAATTGACCTTAATGGCAGGTGAAAGAGACACGGCAAAAGATTCTTTAGGACCTCTCCTTTACAAGAGGACCTCAAGGCTGTGCATTGCTGTGTACAGGCTTAGTGACTTCTTCGAAACCGAGGAACCGCTACGGCAAGCCTTACGAGAGTCGGCTGTTGCCATCTTGCGTAGCGTTATGTCCTTTACATCTCAAAATCCGGAAAGACCGGGTGAATTGTTAAAGGACATAACGGACAAGCTAAATCTCTTATCCTCGTATTTTGATGTCCTTTTGGCCGCTGGTTATGTCTCTTTAGAAAACTCGCAGATTGTAAAGGACGAATTATTGTCCCTTATGGATATGACTGAGAAATATTTCCACTCCCATTTCGGCTATGTGGCTGCACTGCGTGAGTTTCTTGGAACTGTCGAGGAATCCCTGCCATTGCCAAGGGCATCTAATCCTATTCCTGAACCTGGGGGATCTAGAAACATTGCCCCTGTCCAGAATGATAGGAGGGCCAAGATTATTGAGTATATTAAGAAGCATGGCCCTTCGACTATCAAGGATATAGGGTCCGTAATTCGGGGCTGTAGCGAGAAAACTATCCAAAGGGAGCTCTCCACCCTCGTTCTTGCCAATATTGTGCGACGGGAGGGGGAGAGGCGCTGGAGCAAGTACATGGTAACTTAGTCAATTGACTGGCGTCTTCTACTATGTTAGCCTTAGTTCCGGGGCTTATCCACATGCCTAATTTTGTGGAGAGCCTAAAGGGCTATATAATCAGTCACAGGATTTCCCAAATGCCGTTTTCCTCTGTGAACTCGCTCTTTGACAACTAAATATAACTAGACAGACGCACAGTAAGTTTTGCAGAAAGTTCTTACTGTTTTATTCTCGTATCTCCAAATTAGTTAACAACCGCCTACCCGTTTGTATGAGTAGGTGAATTGTGATGAAAGTAGTTAATAGAGAATTATTATTAAACGCGAAATTATGAAATCATACCTCCAAAGTGGAGTTGTAAGATTCGCAAGTGTTGCGGTAGGCGTAGCTATGCTTCTTAGCGTGGCGACACCAGTTGCAGCCCAGACGCAGTCACAGATTGATGCGCTCTTGGCTCAGATCGCTGCACTTCAGGCTCAACTTCTAGCCTTGCAGGCTGGTAGCTCGACCTCGATGTCTTGCAACTTCACAGTTAACCTTAAGTTGGGCATGTCCCATGCTGAGGTTAGAACACTTCAACAGTTCTTGAACACGCATGGTGCTCAAGTCGCTGCTTCGGGCGCAGGATCGCCTGGTAACGAGACTATGTACTTCGGTGCGCTTACACGCGCTGCAGTCATCAACTGGCAGAATGCAAATGCCGCTTCAGTCTTGACTCCAGCTGGTCTTACCGCCGGAACAGGATTCTGGGGGGCCTTCTCCAGAGCACATGCCAACAGCCAGTGCACAGTAGCTGGTCCTGGCCCGGTCACACCTCCTACAACAGGTGGTATGGCAACGGTCACCGCCGCCGCTCAACCAGCTAACGGGCTCGCTGTACAAGGCGCGGCTCGTATCCCATTCACCAAGTTCACAGTTACAGCAGGAGCTTCTGCGGTCACCATCAACTCGGTTGAAGTGGAGCGCACCGGCCTTGCTGATGACGATGCTTTCTCCGACGTTGTTCTACTTGACAGTAATGGCATGCAGATTGGCATCGGCAGGACGCTCAACAGTAATCACCGCGCAACTATCGGTGAAGCCGTGACAGTACCTGCTGGTACTTCCATGACCTTCACTGTGGCTGCCAACACGGCTGCTGACAACGGTACCAACGCGGGTCAGGTGGCCTCGTTCTCTGTGGTTGGTCTTAACACCAACGGTACAGTGGCAGGTTCCTTCCCGATCACTGGCGCTTCTCACACCATCAACGCCTCACTTGTGATTGGCAGTGTAACAATCAACACGAGTGGCTTGGTCAACACGGCCGCCACGATTGATATTGGCGAAGCTGATATCATTCACTCCGGTGTTCGCCTTACGGCGGGTTCGTCTGAGAACCTTCGCCTCTGGTCAATTCGTTGGAACAACGCCGGTTCTGCTGCACCTTCGGATCTTGGCAATGTAGTTGTCAAGGTTGACGGCACAAGCTACCCGACGACTGTTTCTTCGGATGGTAAGTACTACACAGCAACCTTCGGTAACGGTATCGTAGTCGCCAAGGGTAACACCGTGGAGATTACGATTAGCGCTGTAGCCCTCGGTGGTCCTAATCGCACCATCAAGTTCGACCTTTATCGTCGTACTGATGTGGCCTTCACGGGCGAGCTCTTCGGTTACGGCATCACGCCTCCAGCCGGTTCCGGCACGGCGGCTGCTACGACCCAGGAATTCACTTCCGGTACGCCTTGGTACGACGGTATAACTAAGACCATCAACGCCGGTACCATCACGACTGTTTCGAAGTCCAACTCCGTTCCTGCCCAGAACATTGCCGAGAACCTCTCGGATCAACCCTTGGGCGGCTTCGAGATTGACGTAAAGGGTGAGGCAATCACTGTTCAGTCGTCCATCTTCCACTTCGCAATCAGCGGATCTGGAGGTGACGTGGCTGACATTGACAACATCACTCTTACCAACCTCACCACTGGTCTCATTGTGGCCGGTCCCAAGGATGCCACGGCTGGGGCAACCAACGCGGTGACCTTCACGGACTCGATCACTTACCCGACAGGCAAGAGCACTTACGTGCTTAAGGGCAAGCTCGGGACTGATTTCACCTCTGATCAGACGGTCATTGCTTCCACCACCCCAGACACTGACAACGACTGGACAACCGTCACGGGTCAGATCACTGGCAACTCTATTACCCTGTCGAACACTATCGTGACCATGAACACCATGACGGTGAAGGTCGCGACTGCTACGATCAGCGTGAATAGCTTGCCTGCAGCCCAGAACGTTGTAGTTGGTACAACTGGCTTCACATTCGCCAAGTTCAACGTAGACGCTACAGCTTCTGGTGAGGATATCCGCCTCAACAGCTTCGAGATCACGGCTGACACACCAACGGAAGTTACTGCCGACAGCCTTCCAGTGAACTGCTTCGCTTATAGTTCAGCCGGTACACGCCTGAATTCAAGCGCGGTCAATCCTACGGAGGCCGAACAGAGCTTCACTCTGGCCACAGCCCTCGTTGTTAAGAAGGGGACAATTGAGGCCATCGAGATCAAATGCGATGTGCCTTCTAACCTGACCTCTGACAACTCGTTCCGCTGGACACTCACAGCAGGTACTAATGCTTGGAGTGGTACTGGCGCAACCTCGGGTCAGACTGTAACCTTCGGCTTCAATACAGCCAACGGCAACACCATGACCTTCAAGGGTGCTGGTACGTTCACAGTCATCAAGGATTCTTCGAGCCCGTCGTACATCATTATGGCGGCTAATCAGAGCAACGCGATCAACGGTGTTCTTCGCTTCTCTGGTTCAAACGAGGAGGTCACACTCAAGAAAGTAGCCTTGCAACTTACCAACACGGCTTCGTCCACGAACGCCACCGTCACTGGTGTCTCGCTCTGGGATGGTGCAACTAAGGTAGGTTCGGGTCTCTTCACTGGTTCCGCTACCACAACCCAAATCACACTTGACCAGACTGTCACTATTCCTAAGGATGGCGACAAGAAGTTAACCGTCAAGTTCGATATTGCGGCCATTGGTACTGGTCAATCCGGTGTCCAGGGCGCCTTGGTCGCTGTTGACTACGATGCCAACGGTCAAGCTGGGACCACGGAGGGCACTGGCGCTCAATCGGGCACCACAGTCCTCTCAAGCAGCACAAGCACCTCGGCTGATACAGCCTTCGACGGTGTACGTGTCTTCAAGGGTTATCCAACCTTCGCCAAGGTGTCGATGTCGCCTATCTTGAGCAACGGTTCTGACAAACCACTGATGCGCTACTCGATTACCGCCAACGGCAACGATGTCGGTATCGCCAAGTTCACAGTGCGCTTTGCCACTACTACCGCTACAGTTTCGGCCTCAAGCGTTAACATTCACTGCTTCACCAACTCGTCATTCACCTCTGCTTGCAGCGGTCTCTCCGCTGACGGCCAGGTGGATGATACAGACAAGACGTCGCAGGGTGTTAACCTCGCCGAGATCTACGCGGAGAATAGTGCTGGCACTGCTTCGGCTTTGCAGATCCCAGTCGGTCAGACCTACTACTTCGAAGTTCGCGGTACTGTGTCCGGCGCAGCTGCTGGTACATCTATAGCGACCTACGTAGAGGGTGATGCCGCCTATCCGCTCTTCACCACCGATATTCTGATGGCTTCGTCCACAGGTATCGACAACGATCAGGGTGGTAACGACGACTTCATCTGGTCACCAAACGCGGCTACTACTTCGGCTCTGTACGCCGAAGACTGGACGAACGGTTACCAGGTGGTCGGCCTGCCTTCTGGTGGTATCTCTGACTCTCTCTCACTCTAAGCAAATTAAAAGTCGAACAAATCGGCCCCCTCACGGGGGCCTTTTTGTTTGTGCTATAATATTTATATGTCCAAGAGAGTCATTCTGCCCATACTTGTCTTGGTGGCGATTTTCGGCGGTCTTTATGTCTACGAACAATATTTGAAATTTCCTCCACCGCCGGGGTATCATCGTGAGATTAGTTACCCTGATAAGATAAAGGAGGCAGACAGAGTCGCCCTGGGGGAAGCTTTTGGGAAGACTCTTGCTACTATCGACAAGGATAAGCACGACAAATCGGCTTGGATGGATCTGGGCGCTCTCTACAACATCATCGGGGACTACCAAGGGGCCCGGCTTTCGTGGGAGTATGCGGCAATTCTGGATCCAAATAGTTTCGTCCCACTATATAATTTGGGCACTCTGTACTTGTCTGATCTGAAAGATTACGCTCTTTCCGAGAAATACTTCCGACAAGCGCTAGTTCTTGATCCAAGCCAGATCGGTGTTTATCAAAGTCTTTATGATCTGTATCGTTATGGGCTCTTGGATGATACTAGAGCCAAAGCGATTCTCGAGGAGGGTATCGAAGCTAACCCATTCGCCTCTCCGAATCTAAAGTATCTCCTCGAGCATTACGATGAAGCTTAGTCCTTAATGATTTACAAGAAACGCATTCTAGTACTCGGTGGCGGTTATGGCGGCACTTACACCTTCAAACATCTCCACAAAAGTTTTAAGAATAATTCAGGTGTTGAGCTACGTTTAATTAGCAAGACTAATTATTTTGTCTCCACGCCCTTCTTGCACGAAGTGGCCACGGGCAACATTGACCCCGAGCATGTGGCCGAACCTCTGCGCAAGATTTTCCCCGGACCGGAAGAATTCCAGCTTGCCGATGTTAAAGCTATTTCGTTAAAAGATAAAAAAGTAGAAACAAATGAAGGAGTAATAGCTTACGATTATCTTATTATGGCTTTGGGCGCTGAGACTAATTATAGGAACACGCCAGGTGCGCGCGAACACACGCTTGCCCTCAAAACACTCGAAGATGCTATCAAACTCAAGAACCATTTTATCTCAACGTTTGATCAAGCTGCTAATCTGCATAACGAGGAAGAAATAAGAAAGAAATTGCGTTTTGTAGTGATTGGGGGCGGGGCAACGGGAGTAGAACTTGTTTCCGAAATGTCTGATTTCCTATACTCTTCGCTGGGGACGTATTACACCAAAAATTTCATAGCACATATTTCTATTATTTTAGTGCATGCAGGGGACGACCTACTTCCCAACTTTAGCCACAATATCAGGCTTGCCAGCAAAAAAGTATTGCGCAAAAAGAAAATAGAAATCAAATTCGGTCTGCAAGTGATCGAAGTGCGCCCCGGAGCTTTGGTGTTAAATAACGGCGAAGTGATAGAATCAGACACAATTATTTGGGCCGCTGGCGTAAGTCCCTCCAGTGTGTCAGTTACCCCGAGCGTAGAAAGAGAGAGGGGCAGAATAATTGTGAATCAATTTTTCCAGATCCCATCTTATCCAGAGGTGTTTGTGCTCGGCGACCAGGCGGCTTTTAGGAATGTTGGTGATAGCGCGGCTCTACCCATGCTCGCTCAAGTGGCACACAAACAAGCTGACGCAGTGGCTCGCAATGTAGCGAGAATAGTAGAAGGCAAATTACCCATGCCATATACCTACAAGCACTTGGGCGACTTAGTAAGCTTGGGTGAGTGGGTGGCGGCGGGCGAACTATTTGGCATCAAGATATTTGGCCACGTGGCTTGGTTCTTCTGGCGCGGAGTCTACCTCTCTAAACTCCTGTCTCCCACAAAAAAAGTGAAGGTTCTCCTAGATTGGCTCCTAAATCTTTTCGCCCCTCGCGACATCTCCGCCATCAACTAACTTGGAGGCCTTGCCTCCAAGTTATAAGGGTGATGATTAGATGTCTCCAATAGCAAAACTATCTAATTTTTTTGATTTTTTTACTTCTAACATGAGTTGCAAAGAATCTAAAGCAAATTTCCTGTAGTCATTCGTGTTCTTAAACTGGTCAAGTATGATTTTTTTCTCACAAATAGACAAGGTACTTTCTTTCATATATTCGTCCCAACTACTTCGCACCAACTTAGAGGCCTTGCCTCCAAGTTGGTGAACTTCTGGGTTCAGGTTCACATAAGCACTACAGTGCAGCAGGTCGTCATTGCTGAGTATTCGTCTTGCTTTAAATTTTCCTTGGTACAAAGACCCAGATCGTTTATATCTATTATTTATGTAATAGGCAAAACCTCCAGATAGTCTTCCAAGGAACATACTGATACCGTTTTCCACTAGTTGTTTCAATATCAGATGGAAATGATTCGGATTTAAGCAATACGCGACTATTTCCACGAGTTTTTTCTTGGGTCGTTTTTTATCAGGTTTAGCAAAAGACTGTTCATAAATGCTACCTATTGGCTCAACAACGTTAAAAAGTATTAGGCTTTCCACAAACCGATTTGAATCTAAAGGATCTCGAGTGATATCGCACCCTTCAGCCCCGCGATTACAAATGTGGTAGTACTCATCGTGAGCGAAGGGCTCCTTTCGTGATGACATTGGTTTAATCTAACACTTGGAGGCAAGGCCTCCAAGTGAGCTATGCACATGTTGTCCACAGCAACTTGCATGTCGCTAGATGATAAACTAACTGTATGAAATGGAGGTTCTTGCTGCTCCTGCCACTACTCCTCTCGCCAATTTTTATCACCTCTGCTGTATCTGACTCTATCACTAAACTCGTATTCACGAGTGAACCTATCACAGTTGCTCCGAATGAACTTTCTTCGCAAATTACTGTACAACTTCAGAACAGTTTGGGCGCGAGCGAGGAGACTTCCGAGACAGTAGATGTTCTCTTCACAAGTTCATCCGCCACCGGAGAATTCTTGAATAGTTCAGGTAGCACTGTGACCAAGACGATGTCCACGGGCACAGCCAACAAGAATTTCTATTATCGAGATTCAAGTGCCGGCACGCACACAATTACTATTATGGCCACTGGCCGGGTGAGCGGATTTAGCGTGAGCACAAGCCAGAGTATTGTGGTCGGGAACAACACAGGTAGCCAAGTCCAAGGAACGTCAACTTCGAACTCGGTAACCCCAGTCCAGATAGGCGGGTCCTCTGGCGGGGTCTGGGGCAGCGGCGAAGAAGAGACAGACGATTTCTCTGTGAGTATTGGCAAGAATCGGACCGGCTTGGTGGGCGTGCCAATCTATTTCACCGCCACTTTATCCCCGCGCTCTTACGAGGGCGAGGCGGAGATTATTTGGTCCTTTGGGGACGGCGTTGGTGCTCTCGGCGCCGCCTCTCACCATAGTTTCTTGTTTCCAGGCGACTATGTTGTTGTCGCCCGAGCTCGTGTGGGCAGCGAGTTTGCCACTGCAAGAATTATCGTCAGAGTTCAACCCCTGGGCGTCTCTATTAGTGAGGTTACGCCGGGCTCCGAAGGTTACATTCTTATTTCGAACAATTCTCCCACGGATGCACATCTGGGTAACTTCTCTCTCAATAAGAGTGCTCAAGTCTTCAGGTTGCCACAGGACTTCGTGATTATGCAGGGGGCAAGTTTGCGTCTGTCTGCGCTGGTGTCTGGCATTAATCCCAAAGGAGGCGATATGGTGGAGTTGCGTAACCCATCGGGCGAAGTTATGTCTACGTATATACTCGATGAGCCTCAAGTAGAACTCACAGACACTGCGAGTATTAGTGGCGAAGAGACGAATATAGATTTGCAAGAATTGCAGGTTTCGCTTGCGTTACTAGAGCAGACGGCCCTTGCAATGAAATCTGTCAGTAAGCAAGTTCCACTCACGATTTCTGCAAAACCCGCAGATCCTGTTGGCCAAGCCCGGGAAGTTGAAAAACTATTTGAGCCAAAGAGTGCTACCATTGTGATAGAGCGAAAACAGAATTTCTTCGCCAGATTCCTTGCTCTCCCAAGACTAATTATTGGTAACGTGGTCGAGGCCTTCAAATAATTATGAAATATTTTGACGAAACTTTCTGGAAGATGGCCTTAGGCTTCCTGGGACTAATTATCCTCGGCGTTGTCTTTGTAGTTGCGGCCGGAGCCAGTTTCTGATATACTTCTCTTGTTGCAAAGACGATAGGCATCCATAAGTCCTATCCAGCGGTCGATTGCGGCTTCAAGCTGCATTTTGCATTTAACCTAAAACCTAGTACCTATAACCTAATACCTAAGTTAATGCCAAAGACACGAAAACAGAAAGAAGAGAACGTAGAATCTCTGACGCAGGCTCTCAAGAGCGCAAGTAATGTGACCTTCACCACTTTCAATAAACTGAAAGTCGTAGACGAACGAGCCTTACGCAAGAACTTGCGAGAATCTGGATCAAACTACACTGTAGCCAAGAAATCACTCTTAGCTCGAGCCCTCAAAGTTCTGGGTTTCGAGACGCCAGAATACGAAGGCCAGGTAGCCCTTGCTTATGGAGCTGATGCTGTGGCTCCGGCCAAGAGTGTTGCCGAGTTTGCAAAGAAACACGAAGGTGTAATGAGCATTCTGGGGGGCATCTTCGAAGGCAAACTAGTTGACGCTGTGAAGATGAAAGAGATTGCAGCAATCCCACCGCGGGAGACGCTACTTGCCATGCTTGCCAATGTTCTCAATTCGCCAATGCAACGCATAGCTATTGCTATTGATGCAGTAGCCAAGGAAAAAATGAAAAAATGAGCAAATGTGCAATTTGCAAACAATGAATTAAATGAATTAATTACAAAAACATGGATGACATACTAAACAAAATAGAGAAAATGAGTGTGCTCGAGCTCAATGACTTGGTCAAGGCAATCGAGACTAAATTTGGAGTTAGTGCCCAAGCAATAGCAGCTCCCGCCGCCGCTGGAAGCTCCGGCGAGGTAATAGAGGAGAAAACAGCTTTCAACGTGCACTTAGCAAGCGCCGGTGCCAACAAGATTGCGATTATTAAAGTGATTAAAGAGGTCCTTAATTTGGGGCTTAAAGAAGCCAAAGACTTAGTTGATGCCGCGCCCTCTGTCGTCAAAGAAGGCATGAAGAAAGAAGAAGCCGAAACCTTGAAAGCGAAAATCGAAACCGCCGGGGGTAAGGTTGAGCTGAAATAGCCTCCGTACGGAGGCTTAACCTTCGCGAAGGTTAAGCCTTCGGAAAGGAAGAGATATAGAGGGTCCCGTGGATAGACGCGCAAGCGTGCCATGGAGCTCTCTGCTATAATTCTCGCATGTCTGCAAACGGGGTGCTTGATAAGCTTTTGGGAGGGCCCGCAAGAGTGCGTCTCTTGCGGCTTTTCCTTCTCAATCCGGATACCACTTTTGGGTCCAATGTTATAGGTAGCAAAACTAAGGTCAAGGGAGCTATACTCCGGCGCGAGCTGCTGGCTCTTCGGGCGATTGGTTATGTCAGGAAATCTGGCAAAGGGCTCAAGCTCTCACGCTCCTTCGAATTCCTATCGCCTATGCGCGAGCTCTTGCTTTCTACGGAGCCTTTCCGCGATGATGAGATTATAAACAGATTCAAGAAGGGTGGTTCTATTAAGTGCATCGTTGTCTCCGGACTCTTCACCCAGCAACCAGAGTCTAGGGTAGACATATTACTTGTAGGAGATAGGCTCAAACGCAAGAAGATTGAGCGTGCTCTCAAGGATATGGAGAGCGAGGTTGGCCACGAGCTCTCGTATGCCATCTTCGAAACGCAAGAATTTAAGTACAGATTAGAGGTTTACGACAAGTTTATCCGCGACATCTTCGATTATCCCCATAGGGTCCTTATTGACAAAGTAGGGCTCTAAAATCTTGTTATAATAATAGAATGAAGAGGCTCTTACTTTTTTCGGCCTTTACTGTCTTTGCTGTTGCTCTATTTGCTGGCAGAGCTTATGCCTTGCCCACCGCTTATCTTGGCTATGAAGGCCAGCTCACCAACTCCTCCGATACAGCCCTGACGGGGAGTTACGATATTACCTTTAAGCTTTATTATGTTTTGTCTGGAGGCACAGCTATCTGGACAGAGACCCACACTGATCTATCTGTCTCAAGCGGTTATTTTGCCGCCACTTTAGGTTCCACAACGCCCTTTTCGAATATAGATTTCCGCAACCCTCTTTACCTTGGTATCACTGTCGAGTCTGATTCGGAAATGTCACCCAGACAATTGATCCATTCAAGTGCCTATAGTCAAACTGCTTCTACCACGCTCTCTGTTTACGCCACTACCACCCAACCCACCAGCGCCTCGGGTGGTAGCGTCTACTACAACGCCACTGACGGCCGGGCCTTCATATACGACGCGGTCAATTCTGCCTGGCGACGTCTTGGCCTTTGGGCCACCACTACCACCGGTGCCGCATATTATAACGACGGTCGTGTTGGTGTGGGCACAACTTCTCCGGGTGCGACTTTCTCGGTGCAAGGTGACGAACTAATCTCTGGCACAAGTACCGTTGGCAACCTAGTCGCCACAAGTTCACTAAAAATTCTTGGCACAGCTACGTCAACCGGAGCGAACGGTTGGGATATAACGGGCGGCTGCTTCGCAATAAACGGCGTCTGTATCACCGGTAGTTCCGCCACTGACATCACTTTCTCCACAACCTCAGCCGACTACTGGAAGACCGTTAACAATTTCTTTTCCACTACTTCGGCTGATTATAATTTTGAGATAGCTGTCTCTGCCACAAGCTCCTTGCCCAAACTTTCCACTCTTGCAGGCCTTGTTACCCTCGGCTCAAGTACAGCAACCACCACTGCCCTAGGTCACTTCGGCATCACGTCTAATTTCTTGGTCAGTGGTTTCAGTTCCCTAACCAAATTTGGCGCCACAAACGGCACAAGTACTACCTTCCAAACCTCCAATCTGGGTGTGGGTACTGATTACCTGACCGACATCACCGGTACTGGTCTCTCGATCGTGGGTGGAGTCCTCAACTGCGCCACCGCTTCTCCCCTTACAATTGGCTGCCTCTCTACCACCGACTGGACTCTATTCAACAACAAAGTCTCCTCCACTTCTATAGATACTTCTGCTGAACTTGCTGCACTTCTTACTGACGAATCCGGCAGTGGCGCTTTTATCCTTGATTCTTCGAACCTTCCTTCTAAATGGGCCACCTCGACCGGTTCGACTACTGCGATTATCCCAAGTGGCGGTGATTCTATCAGTTTGGGTATTGGCACAAGCACTCCCGGCTCACGCCTGTCAGTGGGTGGAGTTGCTAACTTCAGTGCAGCAACTTCGTCATTTTATTCTAGTGGCGGTATTGATCTTGCAGCCGGCTGCTTCGCTATAAACGGCACTTGCCTCACTGCCGGTGGTATCACGGCGAGTCAGATTGCGCAGAGCAAGTGGGCTACGTCGACTACAGACTCGAGTGCTATCTACTCTGCCGAAGCAACCAAAGTTGGTATTGGTACTAGCTCGCCATACGCTGCTCTCTCCGTAGTGGGCGCATCGGGCGTAGTGGCTGATCGCTACACGGCCACAAGCACGGCTACGTCGTCAGACTTCCAGGGTTTGTTTGCCACCTTTGCCACTACCACTTCACTCTTTAGTACCACTGCTTCAACTACCAATTTGTATGCTGATACCGCAAGTCTTGCTTCATCTACAATATATTCTCTCAACCTGCTCGGTAGTGGCACAACTACAGCTTTCAACGGCATCAATCTCACTAATGGCTGTTTCTCGATCAGGGGGACTTGCGTGGGTGGGTCCTCATCATCTGGCGCCCCTTCTAATTCCAAGTGGTCAACTTCAACAGACAACGTTTCGATTTATGTTAATGCTGCGACTAACGTGGGTATTGGCACAAGTTCGCCATATACTACCCTTGCCGTCTCCGGTTCTGTCATTCTTGATTCAAATTCGATTACGTTCGCATCAAGCTCTGCTACGTCGCTCACCATCAACTACGGTGTTTCCTCAACGTCAACTATTCCGGTAACTAAGTGGAACGCTTGGTCTATTGCAACCTCCACTACAGCTCTCTCTATTTTTAGCATTGATACTATAGGTCCGTATGCAAGTTCAAGCTTCGCTGGTAACTTCGTAATTGACGGCGGCAGATTAAGTCATGATGCAAGCACTGGCGAAACCTCGATCGTTAACTTGAGCACCGGACCGCTTAACTTTGAAGACGGGGCTGGCTGGGTCTCGTGGACTAATATTGCCGCCACGAGCTCAGCCACGGCTGATAACGACGTACAGGCCTACACTGCCCAACTGGGGAGCAACGACGTGCTCACTATCTACGGCCAAGCTGATGGCCCGAGTAACGGCGCCATTGATACCTTGCGCACAATTATTGGCACCACCACGGCCACACTCATGAGTTCGACTAACATTCCCTATAACTCTCTTATAGTCTCAAACTCTGCCTTGTGCGTGGGCAATACTTCCGCTGGTAACTGCACGGAATTTGCCATGAAGCGTGGTCAGATTGTGGGTTGGGGTGGAGGCATCTTTATGGCAAGCTCCACGGGCATAGTAGGTGTCGGTACCACTTCTCCATACGCCACACTTTCTGTGGTGGGAGCATCGGGTGTTGTGGCAGATAAATACTTTGCCACATCTACGCGCGCCACAAGCACCTTCATGGGTGGTGTAGAGATCGGCACAAGTACGGCACCCAAAAATTGGAAGCTTACAGTCCAGGGCGGCGTGTGCATCACGAGTGGTAATACTTGTCCCGACGTTGAATCTCCCGGCGGCCTGACTGTTGATACGGCTGATGCAACACCGGACGCAGATGACATAGGCGAAGTCTTCGACGTGGCCGAGCGCTACCTAGCCAGCGAAGAAGTGAGCGCTGGCGAAATAGTAGCTCTTGATCTTGAGGCAGAAAAGAGCGCAACAGTTAAGCGAGCGACCGAGGGAGATGTGCTGATAGGCGTAATGTCCACTGCACCCGCGATTGCTTTCAACGGTCCAAGCTTGACCCTCGGTCCTGACAGAGAAGCGACAAGCACTAAACCCCTAGTTGCCCTAGTTGGTCGCGTGCCGGTCAAAGTAAACGTTGAGGGCGGCGAAATCAGAAAAGGTGACAGGATATCAGCGAGCAGTGAACTTGGGATAGGAAAAAAAGCTTTGCCAAGCGAGCAATCTGTCGGCTTTGCTCTTGAGAACTGGCCAAACGTAGACGATCCAGAGGATGACACGGTGCTTGTGTATGTTAAGTTATCAGATACCGATACTCACAGAAACTCAATTGAAACTAGTGGAAACTCGTTGTCGGGAGATAAGGGAAGTAGATTAGATATGTCCGGTTGGGGCATAAACAGCGAAGGCGAACTGGTAGTTAAGAGAATAAGGGCCAAAGAATTGTGCCTGGGTAGTACATGTATTACAGAATCTGATTTGAAAGAGATCCTGAATAACCGATCAACTGAAACTGATGGAAGTTTATTGCCGGAACCAGAAGTAACTCCCGAACCAGAGCCGGAAGTAATTCCTGAACCGGAGCAAATTGAACCGATTGAGGAAGTCGCATCTCTGCCTGAACCCGAAGAACTCACCGAGACAGTAGAGCCAATAGTAGAATAGTCCTCAGAAGAATGATAAACAAAGTATTTAATAATTCGATTTCCCCCTTGCGGGGGAAATCGAAATTCAATATCACTCACACGCCCTTGTTGATTGACTGTCTAATCCTAAAGGATTTTGACCAAGGCTTTTGTGGTGTGAGTGTCTGCGTGGACTGTCACGAAACGTGGCGATCCCATTTCGGCATGAGCCCTTGGCAGAACGGTTCCTCAATGCCTATCGGACCTACAATCATGTCCGAATTGTATTGATACATGATATCAAACCCAAAACCGATGTCAAACCCAACAATCAAAGATAAAAAACCAATCAGGCTTAGGGGTAAGACCATTGTCTACGTTGATTGGGCAAATGTTTATGGCTGGAGCAAATCGCTTAAGAAAGAAATAAGTTTAGAAAAGTTATTCGCTTATTTCAGGATTTACGATGGGGTCGAGGATATTCGTCTCTATTTTGGCGAGGATGTTAATCCTAAGTCAAAAAAGTTTTTGGTTGATGCCAGAAATATCGGATACACTGTTGTTAGTAAAGAAGTAAAATATATTGCCTCCGGCAAGATCGAAGGACAGGTGATACATAGAAGAAAATGCGATTTTGACATGGAAGTTAGTATTGACGTCCACAAGGCTTTGGCCGGAGGAGTTGAGGGCTTCGTCTTTTTGACCGGGGACGGTGACTTCGCGCCTCTCTACGAGATGTTAATTGCCTTACGTAAACAAGTGGTGGTGATATATACTAAAGGTCATATTGGGAGAGAAGTGTGGGCTATTAGTAAGGGCATTTTTAAGGCGCAATTAAAGAATATAGTGGATCTATAAAAGATCATCCCCCCGATTTCTCGGGGGGCGTGATTAGATAAAGCATATCATTCCCAAAACCCATGTCAAGCCCTAAAAACACAGAAATATCAGGATACTACGATATCAAGATATTGAGATACTAATAAAAACTGCGATACTTAGATACTATGGCGGAGAAGAAAAGATATATACAGCTAAAAGATCTAGAGGTTTATAAACACGCAAGAGAGCTCTCGAGACTTGGTTGGGAGATGTATAAATCCTTCGACTGGCAGACAAAGAAGGTGATCGGAGATCAATTTATCACAGCAACTGATTCTGTGGGAGCTAATATTGCAGAAGGCTACAGCCGTTACCATTATCTAGACAGAATAAAGTTTTTCTACAATTCCCGAGGCTCGCTTGCCGAGGCGGCTGACCACTGGTTGGCCATTCTCCATGAACGAGGTAAAATAGATGATAAGCAACACGAAGCATTTGCTTTGATTGCCAGCAGGGTGTCGTTAAAACTCCAGAACTTCATCAATGCAATATATAAAACCAAAAACAGCGAGTAAAGTATCTAAGTATCGTAGTATCCCAGTATCTATTAGTATCGGTTTTATTTTCCTAGTATCTATAAGTATCTTGATATCAACTAATATCGCCTCCATCGTCTCCGCTTTCACTATTCAAAAGACCCTGCCCACTCAACCCGACCTGCAAAACGGCCTAGTGGGCCACTGGACATTTGATGGCAAGGATATTTCCGGTACCAGCGCCACAGACCGAAGCGGCAACAACAACACCGGCACCCTCACCAACGGCCCACTTGCCACTGTCGGCAAAATCGGCCAGGCCCTGAACTTTGATGGGAGTGATGATTATGTAAGTATTGCGGACAATAATTCTCTTGACCTTACATCTGCGGTCACTATTAGCTTATGGTTTAAAGCTGATGGGTGGACTGCCGCATACCAAGGGCTCGTTGCGAAAAGAATTGGCAATTCGTCCAATTACGGTTTGAATGTAAGTAGCACAGGAAGTGCATTTCAGTGGTTCTTCCATGACGGGGATTATCAGATAGTTGATATAAATGCAAGTACCGTTTCTACAGGCCAGTGGCATCATTTTGTGGGGACTTTTAGTGATACTGGCGATGTAGTGGGGTCTATCTATATTGATGGAACTTTGAAAAAGACAGAAACATTTACGGCTAGAAATCTTGTCGCAAATACCAATACTCTTCGTATCGGTGAGAGTAATAATCCGGCAAGTGGCCCCGAACATTTCAATGGCTCCGTCGACGACGTGCGCGTGTACAGCCGGGCGCTTAGTGCGGCCGAGATTACTAAACTGTACAAACTCGGGGCCACCAGTCACGTCAATGTCACCCTCCCCACCCAACCCGACCTGCAATCTGGTCTGGTCGGCCACTGGACGTTTGACGGCAAAGATATGGGCCCGAATGTACTTGATAAATCAGGCAACGCAAACCACGGCAATGCTGTTTACGGCACCACTGGCAATACGAGCACGACTACAGTCGCGGGCCGGATCGGCCAGGCACTTGTCTTTGATGGATTTCCTGTGCTCAATGGATTAGCTGACAGCGTTCTTCTCCCTGGTGTTTCAGTGACGGGGACCAGCCATAGCGTTTCCATGTGGCTCAATGTTACCGGGCTTCCAGCCGACACATACGGTACCCTTTTCAGTGATGCGTTTGGGAACACTGGACTTTATTATTATAACGATGGGGCGACAGAAAAGATTACTTATTTCTATAGTCTTGCCGATAATTTCGCCTCAACTACAATAAAAGTTGATAACAAGTGGCACCATTTTGCAGCTGTTTCCGGTACTGGCGGAGTTACTTTCTATGTCGACGGAGTTAGAAGTGGCGCAGTGTTTGGTCAAGTCCCGGATTATTCGGCAACAAGAATCGGAGGTGACATTTTTAACGATGAGTTTAAGGGTGCCCTCGACGACATCCGTCTCTACAATCGTCCACTTAGCGCGGCAGAAGTAACTAAACTATACAAACTCGGGGCCACCAGCCACGTCAACACAACCCTCCGCACCCAACCCGATCTGCAAAATGGCCTAGTGGGCCACTGGACATTCGACGGAAAGGACGTGGGGCCGAATGTACTTGATAAATCAGGCAACGCAAACCACGGCAATGCTGTTTACGGCACCACTGGCAATACGAGCACGACTACTGTGCCAGGCCGCATCGGCCAAGCTTTGAGCTTTGATGGCGTGAACGACTATGTTCTGGTAAATAATAGTGCAAGTCTCACTATGACCACTGGTGATATAAGTATGGGAGGGTGGTTATATCGAAATGCGTCATTCTCGGTCAATCCCAATATCTTCCACAAAAAGAGTGGTACAAATGATATTAATAGTGGATACGCTATGGGAGTATTAAGAAGCACCCATTCATTGGGTGGCCACAAGCCAGCTTTCAGTTTCGCCGATGGTACAAATGCCGCTTATTTCTACCCCACATCAATAACATACGCAACACCTTTCAGAAAGTGGGTCCATGCTTTCGTAGTTTTCAATTCTACTACCGATACGGCGCAAATATATATCAACGGACAACCAGTCGATACAACTAACGTTTATGCCAGCGCGATTGGTTCAGTAACTAACACCACAGCGCCAAATATAGGCAGGATATCCACATCCTACTTTGGTGGAAATATTGATGATTATCGCGTCTACAGCCGGGCGCTTAGCGCGGGGGAGGTGAGGAAATTGTATGAGATGGGAAGATAGGGCGAAATTGGCCATGCTTTTTCATCAAGCCCTGCATAGGTTTATCACATGTCTTGACTAGTTTAAAGTTGTAGCTTAAACTGGCCATATATGAAGGGATACATACATAGATACTTGGAATCGGCTGTTTTGAGGATTTCGAAGACATTTCCGGTTCTTTTATTGACCGGACCTCGGCAGGTGGGGAAGACTACGCTTCTGCAGTATCTTATTGCGCAAGAAGGGAAAAAGCGCGGGTATGTCAGTTTGGATGATTTTAAAACGCGCACACTGGCCAATGAGGATCCGGCGCTGTTTCTCCAGCAAAATCCTTCTCCCTTGCTCATTGATGAAGTTCAATATGCTCCCAAGCTTTTTACCTACATTAAGATTGCTGTGGATCGAGATCGCAACAATGGCATGTATTGGCTTACCGGATCGCAGCAATTCCACATGATGAAAGGAGTATCAGAATCACTCGCTGGGCGCGTGGGCATATTGTCGCTCCTGGGCCTCTCGCAGGCAGAAATTGATGGTATGCCGCAAAAAGAGGAGCCGTGGATGCCAGGCGCCGCTGCCAAAGCAGAGGGTACGAGCACCACAGCCATATTCAGTAAAATTATCAAAGGATCGTTTCCCGCGCTTTTTCAGGATCAAGCTCCCAAACTTGACGAATACTATGGCGCTTATCTCCGTACCTATGTTGATCGCGATGTGCGGGACATCATCAAAGTTACCTCTCTTGCCTCATTTGAAAAATTTGTTTCCGTTTGCGCGGCAAGGACAGCATCACTTTTGAATTATTCTGATCTGGCCCGGGATGCCGATATCAGTGTTCCTACCGCAAAAGAGTGGATGAGCATTCTCGAGGCCGGACACCATGTGTTTCTACTCCGTCCCTATTATCGTAATCTCACCAAGCGTCTCATCAAGGCCCCAAAGCTTTATTTTCTTGATACCGGACTTGCGGCGTATCTTACAGGCTGGCGCGATCCTGGAACGGCACTTCGCGGGGCCTATGCCGGCCAGTTGTTTGAAACATTGATCATCAGTGAGATTATCAAAAGCTATGTGCATCGTGGCAAGGATCCGCGTTTCTTTTCATATTTTCGAACCAAAGAGCAAGAGGAGGTCGACTTTCTCATTGATCAAAATGGAATACTCACGCCTGTTGAGGTTAAACTTGGAATGCAAGTGAACAAGGCTGATCTCCGCGGTGTTGAAGCGCTTAAAGCTACCAAGACAAAGGTCGGGCTTGGCGCAGTCATTGCGCCCGTGGAGGCGCCGTATCATCTAAACCAAGATGTTATCGTTGAGCCGCCAAGCGCGATTTCATGACGACGTGCGCATCTACAACCGGGCGTTGAGTGCGGGGGAGGTATTAAAATTGTACGAGATGGGGAGGTAATTTGACCCTATTTCTTTAATAATATACAATGGAAGGGTGGAGATATCACCTTTCCATCAGACACATGTCCACAGATAATCTCATTGCCAAGCTATATCAGTCCCCCAAAACAATCCTAACCACAAAGGATATTGCTTTAACTTGGGGGGAAACTAACCCCATCAATCTTTTCTCAAAGATCAAATATTATGCCAAACAAGGATCGCTGATCCGCCTATCTAGGGGGATTTTTGCCAAAGATAAAAATTATAATCCTAAAGAACTAGCCACGAGTATTTATACTCCATCATACATCAGTTTTGAAACAGTCCTAAGGGAAGCCGGTATAATTTTCCAGTACCACGATTCGATCTTTGTGGCCGGTCCCTATCCCACGATAAAAAAGTTTGGAGATCAAACGATTACATTTAGGAAATTGAAAGATAGCCTTCTCTATAATGCCAAGGGTGTTAAAAGTGAAAAGAATTACAGCATCGCCACACCGGAACGAGCCCTCCTCGATACCATGTATTTATCTCCTAAATTTTATTTTGACAATCTGCGACCTATTAACTGGGAGATATGCTTCGAACTTGCAAAAATTTATGGCAACAAGCAGTTAATTAAACGAGTCGCAGAATACCAAAAGCATGCTCAATAAAGAGAAACATCAACTAATCATGGGGCAGATTCTGCGAGATATTTACTCGGATACTTCTATCTCATCTTTGCTCGGATTCAAGGGCGGTTCCTGCGCCTACTTTTTCTATGGTCTATCAAGATTTTCTGTCGATCTTGATTTCGACCTATTTTCTAGCGACGAAGCTACTCAAAAATTGGTGTATGAAAAAATTGGTAGCATGTTGGGGAGATACGGAGAAATCAAGAATAATTATATAAAACGCAACACTATTTTTTTCCTGCTCTCATACGGAGACGCAGAGCACAATGTCAAAATTGAAGTTAATGTGAGAATCTTGATGCCCGATCTCAAAGAGCATTACAAAGTGGAAGAATATCTTGGAATTTCTATGCTTGTGGGCAAAAAGGATTATCTCTTCGCAAGTAAGCTCGCGGCACTCACTGACCGAAGATTGCTTGCTATGCGCGATATTTACGATATTTGGTTCTTTGCCAAAAGCAACTGGGATATCGATGCCGAGGTACTCAAGACGAGAACCGGCAAAACTATCAAAGAACGCATGGCTGATTGCATTGCAGTCATTGAAACGGTTAAAGACAATGAAATTTTGCGAGGACTGGCCGAATTGTTATCGGGCGAAAAAGAAAAGGCGTGGGTCAAAGTTCACTTAAGAAAAGAGGTTATCTTCCTGCTCAAGAACTACCAGTCGGTATTAAAATAAAACTTATGATAAAATTACGAGGCAGAACTGCTGCGAACATGCCTAAAGTATATTGATGGCACTGAAAATTGAATAAATGGAACATTTATTGAAAATCATAACCCTCATATTTGTTTTTTACGTAGCCTTGCCAACTTACGCCGCTAATCTCGAGAGTACCAATTACAAAATCTATGGCGGTCAAGTTAACGAGATCATCGGAGAACCGGCTTCTACTAACTATAATCTCAATTCTGGTGGCAATCCGATAGAAGGGGATACTTCAAGCGCTAATTATAAACTACAATCCGGTTCGGCACTTTCTTTTCCCGGCGCAAGCAGTAGTCCCAGCCCATCTCCCAGCCCCAGCCCTTCACTCAGCTCCGGTTCCGGTGCTAACGGACCGCCTGATATGCCTAATCTCTTTGTTGTCTCGCCAGGCATTCCTTTACTATCGCCTTATCTCCCCCCGCTTCACGAACTTCTGCCAAATCTGCCTGACGACTTCCTCACCCCGCCCACTATTCCGGACTATTCTATCGTAACCGAGGCGGATCTCGCCGAGTTTGCCAATTTGCCTAGTAGTCTGCGCTTACTCACTCGCAAGTTTCCGAGCCTGGCTGGTACTTTTAGGTCTATCGGGGTCAAAGACTTTTCTGACTTGGATAGACTTTCGCGAGGTACATTTATTTTGCCCGGTTTTGACGAGCTCGATAAGATTCCCACCGAAGTTGTCTTTGCCCGCTCCGGTGATAAGCTGATAAATTTCAACACCCAACTAAAGATTGCCAAATCCGGCCTGGTTACCCAGCTCATCCACGTAATCTCTGGTCACCCGGTTAATCTGGCTATCAGGCCAAACGGACAAGTGAAGGAGATTACTGGATACCTTGTCCTGCGAGAGAGCAACTTCTCGCAAGACGCCGATGATAGCGAGAATATTTCTATCGATGTTTCAAGTCTAACTGCGTCACTCATTCTCGCACAAGCGGGGCAAGTGAAAGTTGACACCGGTCCTAAAAAAATCGAGCTAGAACCGGATCCTAATGTGAATGTGAGTGATGAGTTCTTGCTAAATAAATTTACATATTCTGATCCGGACGGGGATGGCATATTTACCACTACTATTACCGCGCCATTTGTAGCCTCAACTTATGAAGTTATCACTAATATTACTTACGCTGATGGTAGTACCGGTTCATCTGGCATTAGGCTGATCCTAGTAGTTGACCCAGAAGGTTACGTCTATACAGTTAAGGCCGGCCTTGAGGCGCGCGTGCCGGATGCTGTTGTCACTATCTTCTGGCGTGATCCGCAGGCAAATGATGGGAAAGGGGAATACGTGCCATGGCCGGCTCGCGAGTACAGCCAGCGCAATCCGCAGGTTACAGAGAAGGCCGGCGAGTATTCATTCCTAGTGCCGCCTGGCGAATACTACTTAACAGTTGCATCTGCTAAGTATCACCCGTACACAAGCGAGCCCTTTATTGTCACAGAAGGCTCGGGTGTGCACATGAATATCGAACTTGCGCCGGTCAGATCCTTTGGTCAAATTCTGCTCTGGATTGGCTTCTTTATTCTATTCCTGCTACTTCTGCTTATTCTCTTGTTCTTGATAAAGCGCAGGAAGCAAAATAATTATTATCAATAGTTTATTAGTAATTTTTAGTCACAATAATTTAAAAGCCATGGAGTCAAACACAAATACAACTAGTCCACATTCTAAGTTCGTCCACTCTGTTCTCGCTGTTGTCGTGCTTGCGCTCCTGGCTCTCTCTTCCGCCCTTATCTTCCAGTACAAAGATCTGAAAGAGCAGCTATCTGGCACAAACGGGACAGAGTATGCTCCCGAGAACACCCGAGTCCTGCTCTTTCTGGATGATTTCGTAAACCTTGTGCTTGGTTCAACTACTGAAATCAGCCTTGAAGACAGGTTACGCTTAGAGAATGAAGTACGAGCCTTGGGGGATAAAGAAATCCTAGCCACTTGGCAGGCCTTCACCGAGGCCCCTGACGATATGGTGGCTCAAGGACAGGTCATCAAGCTCCTGCGCCTTCTGGTGGCCAAGCTTAAAGAAGCCCAATAGTGGTGCGCGCACCGCGTAGCCCCGCTCGTAGCGGGGCGGAGTGGTGTGGATATCAAAATAGGGCCTAGATCATAAGGGGAGTATAATTTCCCATAGGTAATTAGCCGTGGCGGGAGGTCGAATACCAGCCTTGGCGCATGCTTTATTAATCAAATTATACTTATGCAAAACGAACTAGTAGACACATTGAGCACTTCGCTCAATAACGTCTGGAGCGGGGTAATCGCATTCCTGCCGAAGTTTATCATTGCTCTCATTATCTTTATTATCGGCTGGATCGTGGGTTCGATCCTTGGCAAAGTGGTGGCCCAATTCTTCAGGGCTATCAAGCTCGACAACATGCTCAAGTCTGTTGGGACAGACTCTGTCATGGAGCGCGCCGGCTTCAACCTTGATACCGGCAAGTTCTTCGGAACTCTGGTCAAGTGGTTCTTCGTGGTCGTCTTCTTGGTGGCCGCGCTTGACATAATGGAGCTTGTCCAGGTCAACTTCTTCCTCCAGAACGTGGTCCTTAACTTCCTGCCGAGCGTTATTGTGGCCGCGCTTATCTTGGTGGTGGGTGCCTTGGTGGCTCATGCCCTCTCGCAGATTGTGGCCGGTGGCGCACGAGCTGTGGCCGCTCCTTCAGCGCGCTTCGCCGCGGGTGTGGCTAAGTGGGCTGTGTGGATCTTCGCTATTCTTGCTGCACTCTCGCAACTTGGCATCGCAGGCATGTTCGCCCAGACGCTCTTCAGCGCCCTGGCCTACGGCTTGGCGCTAGCCGGTGGTCTTGCCTTCGGCCTAGGAGGCAAAGAAGCTGCCGCCAGATACCTAGAGAACCTCCGCAAAGATATCAGCGATAGATAGTTCAAAGCGCAAAACTCAAATCGCAAATCTTGAGGTCGGTCCGCTTCGTGAGCGGTCCGACCTCTTGTGTTTCCACAGGTTTTCCACAATCCTCTAGGATTTGGCGGACTCACCGCTAGAGAAATGCTGGGGCCGTGCCCCGCGGAGCCTTGGCGGAGTGGGGTTGACAAGTAATTTGAGGCGAGTATAATAGCCTTTACATGTTGAGAAATATTAATCCTAACCACAGACGCGAGGGCTAGCTTCTTGGCTTAGTTGCCAGCAAGAGAGTCCGCCGCGAGGCGGGTTTTTTGTTTCCGGACATGAGTTAGTGAACTTTGACAACCGAATTCCACCACTACAGATTTATCTCAATACAATATTGGGGTCTTTGATCTATAGGAGGTGGAGGGTAATCCCATTAGAAGTTGCGGCAAAATTTGCCTACTTCTAACGGGATAAAAATGTAAGATAACCCCGTTAGAGGTAGATCACATTTGTGATCGTAAGCTCTAATGGGGAGTGGTGTGTGGATTTCCTAATAAGAAATCTACATTAAGAGCGTGCGGTGGATGCCTAGACTCGATAGAGGCGATGAAGGACGTAGCAAAGCTGCGATAAGCTCCGGGGAGTTGCCTAGCAAACTTTGATCCGGAGATCTCCGAATGAGGAAACTTACACAGCGAAGAGTTGTGTACTCATTATTTTAACGATAGTGAGAGCTAACCCAGGGAAGTGAAACATCTCAGTACCTGGAGGAAAATAGAACAATTGTTATTCCCTAAGTAGCGGCGAGCGAAAAGGGAGAAGCCCAAACTGGGGGCTAGACACTAGATGCTAGAAGCTGGAATTTCCAGTCTCTAGTTTCCAGTCTCTAGCTTCCAGGGTAGTAAGCTGACAGCACAAATCAAATTGGGAGAGTTACAAAATAATTTGTAAGATGAATCCTCTGGAAAGAGGAACCATAGAAGGTAATAGTCCTGTAGACGAATACAAATTATCTCTCTAGCTGTCTTCTTGAGTAACTCGGGACACGACTGGCCTGAGTGAATCCGCCGGAACTAACCGGTAAGGCTAAATACTCTACGAGATCGATAGTGAACTAGTACCGCGAGGGAAAGGTGAAAAGTAGTCCGGTGAGGACGCTTAAAAGTACCTGAAACCGCACGCTTACAAGGAGTCAGAGCCCCGCCGCAAGGCGTGGGTGATGGCGTGCCTATTGAAGAATGAGCCAACGAGTTATAGTAATTCCTAGTCTAAGGGGTCAAACCCCGGAGGCACAGCGAAAGCAAGTGTGAATAGCGCGAATAAAAGGGATTACTCTAGACCCGAAGCCAGGCGAGCTTACCATGTCCAGGGTGAACCAGGACGAAAGTCTTGGGGAGGCCCGAACCCGTTCATCGTATAAAGTGTTGGGATGAGGTGTGGTAAGAAGTGAAAAGCTAATCGAGCCTGGTAATAGCTGGTTCTCTCCGAAATCGCTTTTGGGCGAGCGTCATATGTTCCCTCTGGGGGTAGAGCACTGGAAGGTTTCGACAGGGAGAAATCTCGCGAAACCTATCAAACTCCGAATACCAGAGGTTAAGTATGGCAGTTAGACTCCGGGGGCTAAGCTCCGGTGGTCAAAAGGGAAACAGCCCAGATCCCTAAATAAGGTCCCTAAATATACGCTCAGTGCAATGTAAGGAGGTGGATTCTCTAATACAATGAGGAGGTTGGCTTAGAAGCAGCCATCCTTTAAAGAAAGCGTAACAGCTCACTCATCGAGAGCATCCGCGCCGTAGATAATCGGGGCTTAAGCGTATTACCGAATTTGGGAATTGATCAGAGTTTCGACTCTGATTACTGGTAGGAGAGTGTTCGCCACCGCAGTGAAGTAGCAGCCGTGAGGCGCTATGGAGTGTGGCGAAGTAAAAATGTTGGCACAAGTAACCACAACACGGGTTAAATCCCCGTGCGCCGAAAGATCAAGGGTTCCTTCGCGACGACGATCGACGAAGGGTTAGTCGGGCCTAAGGCGATGACGAAAGTCGCAGCTGATGGACAGCGGGTTAATATTCCCGCACTCTTGTAACGAGTGATGGAGTGACGGAGTGTAGTATGCAAAGCGTATTATGGATTTACGTCCAGGATGTCAGAATGCTTGCTATGTAAATCAGGCAGGCTGCTTTAATGCAAATTCGAGCATCATGGGGAAGCCGGACGCAAGAAAGGCGAACTTTGCAAAGCACGCTCCCAAGAAAAGCTTCTAAACTTATCGTTATAGGAACCGTACCGCAAACCAACACAGGTGATCAGGTCGAGTAGACCAAGGCGAACGAGTGAGAGGTCCTCAAGGAACTCGGCAAAAAAGCGGCCGTAACTTCGGAATAAGGCCTTCCCGTGATCGCGCAAGCGATTTTACGGGACGCAGCGAAAGTCTCTCTGGCGACTGTTTACTAAAAACACAGCTCCCTGCTAACTCGCAAGAGGATGTATAGGGGGTGATGCCTGACCGATGCCGTAAGGTTAAACACTGGATGTCGGAGGCTGGACTCTGGACGCTGGAAATTTCCAGTTTCTAGACTCCAGCTTCCGGCTGTCTGATGTAAGCCCCGGTGAATGTCGGCGATAACTATAATCGTCCTAAGGTTTCACTAGGCTTGATAAATTAAGTTTTGTCAAGGTTGGTGGAAGGACTAGGACGATTAGTAGTGAGTAAACAAACGGAGTAGATGCTGAGTTCTAAGAACAAGAAATGTAAAACGCTGCCTACCCGCAGAAGTACGGGTGTCTAAAAATATCTGACTATATGCTGGGATATCTGGTGTATCGAGCGCTACGAATATGGTAGAATAACAAGTGTAAAGCTACACTTGTCTTATGCCAAATCGTGAAAATGTGTCTCGTGCAGACAATCAGCAGGAAAGACTAATTACAATTGGATGGATTACAGGGTACGTTGACGGTGAAGGTTGTTTTTCGGTTAACTTTGTCAAACAACCGGATCGTCAAGAGTTACGCAGGTTAAGAAAGGGGTACATAACAGGCTATCAAGTTGCACATGAATTCGCCGTTACTCAAGGTGAAAAGAGCTTGGCAAGTCTAGAGATTCTTAAAGACTTTTTCGGAGTGGGGAAGATCTATCTCAACAAGAGATATGATAATCACCATGAACATCTGTACAGATACGTTGTCAGGAAAAGAAACGATCTCATAGATGTCATCGTTCCGTTCTTTAAGAAATATAGATTGAGAACAGCTAAGAAGGATTCATTCAAAGTTTTCACCAAATGTCTTGGCCTTATGACTAAGGGCAGGCATTTGACGAGAAGCGGAGCAATTGAAATAGCGAAGTTATGCAGACAAATTAACCATAGGAAATCCAGAACAGATGTAGTTGGTATCCTCAGAAACCAAAAGTCAGACTCGGGGCGAGTGAAGCAATTCGCCAAGAGAAGATAGAGTTCGGACTGCATGGCGACATGCAGATAACAATTTCTAGCGTAATTCCTTGTCAGGTAAGTTCTGACGTGCACGAATGGTACAACGACTGGAGAACTGTCTCGAGGACTCGCCCGGTGAAAATACAATACCGGTGAAGATGCCGGTTACCCGCAGATAGACGAAAAGACCCCGGGAGCTTTACTATAGCTTGGCATTGGCCGTACGGCTTGTATGCGTAGAATAGGTGGCAGGATTTGAAGTCATGATTTCGGT
>DATDVE010000014.1:0-54827 GCA_036517655.1 Minisyncoccota bacterium
CTCTCATTCTCCGAACACATCGGCTTTGCCCTCGCATATTTACTTTCCAGCATCCTTACGTTGGGACTTGTGACGGCATATTCTGCCAGTGTGTTAAAAGCCAAATCGCGCGCCTGGATAATAGCCGCTATCTTAATTGTGCTCTACGCGTATCTCTATGCAATTCTGCAACTTGAGAACTTCGCCCTCTTATTCGGCACTCTCTTCCTCTTCGTGGCCCTAGCGGCAGTTATGCGCGCAACGCGCAAAATCGAGTGGTATTCACAAGTAGAATAATTTACACAATCTGGGGCACAAGGGGCAAGAGAAGTTTAGCTGCTTCTTCGTACTTTCCTGCTCGCGCAAGAGCGCGGATTCGAATGCTTTTACTGCTGGTACCGTTTAGTATGTCGCTGATCACTTTGTTGTACTTAGTCATGTATCCCAGATGGGCAGTGTCGTTCTCCGCCCCGAAAAGCATAATCAAAAGGTGAGCCTGTACTAGGTCCCGCGGTCCAGTCTCAAGCAAATCGATATTCTCTGCTTCTGCAAAAGGCGATTGGCTCGTTTCAGATTCGCGGAAATGTTCCTGCTCCGGATTGTTCATGCGTTGATTATACTATCTTACCCTATCCTTTGACATATTTGCTACAATACATAAGGGAGGTAGTCGACATGAATGAGGACGTCCAGAAACTGCTCGATGCTTGGGCGAACATGCCCGGTGCGGAGAGACGAAGGTTGAGAGCCATGACGCGACCACAACCAAGTGGCTGGCCGCGCTTACTGGCCGGACTTCCAGGTGAGTGGATGAGTGCGCATCGCGACGCGCGAACAAGCGAATGATTCGCCGCAAAGGCATCAAGCTCAGGGGTTGGCTGTGCACGCCAATCCCCGAGCTTTTTCTTTTTCTCAGCGGTCCGACCGCTGGGGATCATTTCACCCCGTACTTTTTTCTAATTTCACTCAACTCGGCTTCAACAGGATGTCCAGATAATTCTCTTTGGTGACCACAGTGAGTGGGGTATTGCCATAGGCCTCTTGCCACACCTTGGGCAGTTTGGCTCCTTGGCCGCCAGACCACTTGCATTCGATTGGTTCTAGTACTCCATTTCGCTCACGAATAATATCTATCTCTTGTCCCGCATGAGTACGCCAGAAATAGAAGTTATCGAATCTGCCCTCTATATTGCTTTTTTTGAATAACTCCATAAATATAAAGTTCTCCCATAGGGCTCCGATGTCATTGCGCAAATGGAGGGGATTAAACTGAGAGATGACAGCATTGCGTACGCCATTATCCAGGAAGTAGTATTTAGCCTTTTTTACAATTTCATTTCGCAGATTACGACTAAACCCGCGCACGCGCTTGATTACAAACATTTTCTCTAACAGATCAAGATATCGCGCCACTGTTTTAACATCTGAAGTAACAGCAACAGCTATTTCGTTCATTGAGACCTCGTTGCCAAGCTGGAAAGCAAGACATGCGGCGATGTCGCGCAGGAGATTTGGCGATTTTATTTTCTCTAGAATTAGCACATCCTTGAAAAGGTAAGACGAAACGAGTTCGTTAAGCAGTTTTATCCTTGTGCTACTGTCCCCCGCGTTTAATATTTCTGGGTATGATCCGAAGACGAGATAATCGTGTAGGGCGTTGGTAAGCTCGAATTTGCCCGCCAACATTTCCGATTGGGCAATTGGTAGAAGTGTAAGAGTGAAATGTCGGCCAGTTAATGGCTCGCCAATTTGTCCGGACAAATCAAATGATGATGAACCAGTCAGCACGATTTTTTTCTCCGGTAGGGCATCAATGATCATCTTCGTCCCCAATCCTATACTTGGTGTATATTGTGCTTCATCAATGGCTATTATGTCGTACGGTGTAGCAAAATTGATCAATCGGCTACGATCCTCGGATTGATAGAGCTCTCGTAATTTTATGTCCTCTCCGATTCCGTAAAATACTTTGTCAGGCGGGGTAGTTTTGCCTTCTTGGACTAGGTAATCTTTTAACAATGTGGTTTTACCCACTCTACGTGGACCATAGATGATAAGTGCCCGTTTGGGCCACAATTCAGAAGCGATATTTTGTTTTCGCGTATATTTCATATAATCTATGGTATACGAAACCACAAATTAAGTCAAATATGAGGTGTGTATATCCTACTTCACTCCGTACCTCTTTCTAATCTCACTTAGTTCGATATTTTCTTTTTCGTCTTTCTTCTCTTTGCCAGCTTCTCCCAGTGCTCGCAGCTCCTCGTCTGGGCGAGATGCTAGGTTCTTGGCCGTTTTATCTAGATATTCTTCTGTATTCTTAGCGGGGTCGTCGAGGACTTCTTCGAGTAATGCATGCAAAACCCACCCTACCCACGGTCCCCCAGTATCGCGCCCTTCAAGGCGCAAGTTTCTACTAATTTCTATAAGTTTCGTCCCATCTATCTTAAGCATCTGCACTGATACGGGCGCCCTCATAGCCTCTTCTACCATGCTCTCGTACTTGCGTAGGCGATAGGGGACTTCTTTAGGTCTGCCCATGCCAATTCTGTCACAAGCCCTCACGTTCATTAGGTCCCACACTAAGTCTGAGCCTACTTTTGAAACTATACGCCTTACTGCCGAGAGGGTGATCTTGTCTATGTCAGTAAAGAATAAGTGCCAGCGCACAAGTTTAGTCACCTTTTCTATAATCTCGTGCGAATATTTGAGCCGCTCGAGCATTGTGGCCGCCATGCGTGCTCCCACCACGTCGTGGCCGTAGAATGTCCAGTCTTTGTTCTCGTCACTCCAGACTCGCGTCTTGGGTTTGCCCACGTCGTGCAGTAGCGCAGATATGCGCACGTGCAGTGGCCAGTTGCGTTCGGCAGAGTGCTGCACGGCTCTTAAATTGTGTTCCCAGACGTGATAGATATGATCGCCATTCTGCTCACAGCCAATGCCTTGTTCAAGCTCGGGCATGATGTGGGCAAGCAAACCCAATTTTTGGCACAGGACTATGCCTGTTAAGGGGTTATCGGACATGACGATCCTGCTAAACTCTACCTGTATCCGCTCTTTGGCAATGTGGCCCAATAGAGGCGCCGTTTGGCTAATTGCATTCGCTGTTTCGGCCTCAATTGCAAAGCCGAGCTCTGTGGCAATGCGCACGGCGCGCAGTAATCTCAAAGCATCTTCTTCGAATCGCTCAACCGGGTTGCCCACGGCGCGCACCAACTTGTCTTTTAGATCTTCTTGTCCTTTATAAGGGTCAACAAGATTGTCTTTAATAGGATCGTAAGCAATTGCATTGATTGTAAAATCTCGTCTCTTTAAATCATCTTCTAATTTGTCAGAAAATTCTACAGTATCCGGTCTGCGCTTGTCAGAATACTTGCCCTCTAATCTGTATGGCGTAATTTCCACATTGCGCAGTGAAGGATCTTGCTCGCTTGCCCCGCGTAGTCCCGCCTCTGGCGTGGACGAAGTGGGGTTCTTTACTGTGACTGTGCCGAAATCATTTTCGTAGAATGTTTCATCACTTCCAAATACGCCCACAATTTGGTCTGGAGTGGCATTGGTAGTCAGATCCCAATCTTTAGGCTTCCTGTCAAGCAATAAGTCGCGGATACAACCACCAACGAGGTAAGCCTCGAACCCGGCACTCGAGAGTTTCGCAGAGATATCAGCAATTTCGTGAGGAATGTTTAGTTTCATGGATTTATGCTCCCGCCAGGACTCGAACCTGGAACGAATGCTTCGAAGGCATTTGTGATATCCATTTCACCACGGGAGCATTGAAATAATGGATAATAATCATTATACTATCACAACCAACGCTAGTTGCGGGCCTGCCCGCCGTAGCTTTAGCGAAGGCGGGCATAATTTAGTGGTAAAATACGACCTTGCCAAGGTTGAAATCCGGGTCCGATTCCCGGTGCCCGCATAGAGATTAACTAGCCCCTGTCGTTCAACGGATAGGACGTCTCCCTCCGAAGGAGACAATGTCAGTTCAATTCTGGCCAGGGGCATATAAATGGCTTTTTGTCCGAGAAGCAAGGCCTTATTTAGAGCCGTTTTGACCTAGAAACAGTGGATAACTCTGTGGATACAGTGGATAACGGACACGTGATTTCGTCAAAAATGGCTTAAAATATAGAAACATGAAGGACAAGCCAAACAGGGCTGAAGTGGGCAAAACGGGGGAAGATGTGGCCTGTAAATACCTAAAAAAGCACGGATACAAACTGATTGAGCGCAATTACTGGAAGAAATGGGGAGAGATAGACGTAGTAGCCATAAAGGACAGTACCTATCACTTTGTGGAGGTGAAGAGCGTTACCCGCAACTCCGAAGGCTTAACCTTCGCGAAGGTTAAGCCTTCGGGTGATAGCTGGGAGGCAGAAGAGAACGTGCATCCGTGGAAACTAAAGCGCCTCTCCCGCGCTGTACAGACGTACTGCCTAGATAGAAACTTACCAGAAGATCAAGAATGGCAAGTAGACGTAATAACAGTGGAGTTAGATTTTGACACCCGAAACGCCCGAGTTAAGATGCTGGAAGACATCGGGCTGTGAATGTGTATAACTGTACTTTACATATAGTATGACTTTGTGTATACTCTTGATATGATAAATGTAGACATGCCGTTTTTTGAACGCAAAATCCATAAGGCTCTCAAGTCCCATCTTGATGAAAAGCAGGTTACGATACTTACGGGCATGCGTCGCACAGGGAAGACTACCCTTGTTAACAAACTTTTGTCGGAGATTAACTCAAATAATAAAATATTTTTAGACTTTCAGAATTTAGCAAACAGGGATATTTTCTTAGATCGAGATCAAGATAACATTATTCGCACACTGGAGCGTCGGGGGATTAATAGTAAGCTGAAAATGTATGTTGCGATAGATGAGATTCAACTGGTTCCAGAGAGTTCCGGCGCGATTAAGTATCTTTACGACCACTATGACATCAAGTTTATACTCACAGGATCAAGTTCTTATTATCTAAAAAATCTATTTTCCGAGTCTCTAGCCGGTCGCAAACAGATATTCGAGTTAGCTCCACTAGATTTTGGCGAGTTCCTGACATTTAAAAATGTTACTTATGATAGTGCCACGGGTATAGATAAAAATAAAAATGTGTTTACCGAAAGCTTCGATGAACACGAGTACGAGAGACTAAAGGTATATTACGAAGAGTATGTGAGATTTGGGGGTTTCCCCGAGGTTGTCATTGCCACAAGCGATGAACAAAAGAAGAGATTGCTCGAAGATATCTTAAGCTCGTACATAAATATAGATATAAAATCGCTGTCTGATTTCAAAGAGAGCACTAATATTGTTAATTTGGTTAGAATGCTCACTGGACGCATAGGCACTAGGCTTGATGTAATGAAAATTTCCAGATTGATAGGCATGTCGAGGCAGACGGTACAGAATTATATTAATTTGTTTGAGAAGACATATCTCATTTATATATTACCCGTGTTCTCTAATAATCCGGATAGGGAAATTGTGAAAGCAAAAAAATTATATTTTAGTGACACCGGTCTAGTCTCCGTTTTTGCCGATGTTAGCGGCGGGTCGCTCTTTGAGAATGCCGTACATAATCAGCTAAGGGTTCGAGGCGAGCTTGCATACTATTCGTTACGAAGCGGCAAGGAGATAGACTTTATTCTCAATAAGGAACTGGCCATTGAGGCCAAAGAATCACCTACAGAAACTGATCGGAAGGATCTGGAAGCACTAACCCAAAAAGCTCGGTTAAATAAGAGTAGATTAATAGGTCGCAACAAAACCCCCAAGTTCCAAAACTATATCTGGGGTGGGAGTATTAAGTAGAAGTAACAACCATAGAGTTAGACTTTGAAACCCGCAATGCAAGAGTGAAAATGCTCGAAGACGTCGGGTCATGATTTTTTTGCAATGAAATAGGCGCCCCTTGGTGGAAAGGAGCGCCACTGAAACCTTATTACCTTCCTCTTGCCATTTTCTCGAGGTCGCGGATAACTAGATCGTAGGCATTGAGCAGGGTCTTCAGTGCAAGTGCCCCTCGTCCCCAATCCTTTCGGAAGTCTTTGGCCTTCTTGCGCCACTTACGAGTGAGATCGTTTAGGCCCTGGCGGACTTCCTTGATGTTCCTGTCGCGACCAAGAGTCTGGCCTACGCAAAGGGCGTCGTAAAGATCGCATTCGAAGCTCTTGCGTACTACCTCCTTATCGAGATTAAGATTCGACACGAACTCGAACTTGCGTGCGATATAACAGTTATTCCAGAATAAGCCCTGGAGTGAAGGTGCTTCGCGCCCCACTTCGATCCTGACTCTGTGCGTGCCGCTTTCGCGAATTACCCAGCCACAGAACTTGGATTTTTTCTTCGCCATCGAATTACCCCCTTCCTGCCACAAGCTAGCATGACTTTGTATTTACTGCAATTTAGTATAAAATTTTGTTATGTACACAATAAATTTTTGGCACGTTTTGATTACCGCTTTTGTTTCGATGGTTATTGGCGCACTTTGGTACTCGCCTGTTTTATTTGGCAAACTTTGGATCAGACTATCTGGTTTCAGCGAGGCTGATATAGCTCTCGCCAAGCAAAAAAAGATGACAAAGGAATACACGCTTTCATTCGTGGGCGTGCTTATTATGAGTTATGTACTGGCGCACTTTGTGCAGATTGCGCAGGCTGTTACCTTCGGGCAGGGAATGCAGCTCGGCTTTTGGATTTGGCTCGGCTTCGTGGTCACGAGCTTCTTAAATTCTGTTCTATGGGAAGGCAAATCGTGGCAACTTTATGCACTAAACATAAGCCACTATTTAGTTGTGCTAGTTTTGGCTGGTGGCATCCTGGCCGCCTGGTCTTAATTCTAATATTTATGCGGGATACCGGAATCGAACCGGTGACACCAGTTTGGAAAACTGGAGTTATACCATTTAACTAATCCCGCAGCTTTCGGGGCGCCGGGAATTGAACCCGGCCCTCTTGCTCCCAAAGCAAGTATACTACCGATATACTACGCCCCGTAATAACTTTGCTATACTAGCACAGCTAACGCGAAAGCGGGCCTGCGCGCCGTAGCCTTGGCGGAGGCGGGCTGTAGTACAGTGGTAGTATGCAAGGCTGGGGGTCTTGTGATCCGGGTCCGATTCCCGGCAGCCCGACAAATCGAATTATGATAGAGAATTCACAAAATTTGCACAGCCACACTTACTTAAGCGATGGCAAGATGACTCATCGCGAGACGCTTGATATTGCGGCCGCAAACGGTTGCTATACTGTCGCCTTCACTGATCACGATATTTTGATTCCACCAGAAATTTTTGCCGATCTCAAAAATTTGGATCATAAAGTTAAATGGGTATCTGGCATCGAGCTCTCGACCGGAATGGGGCACGTGTTAGGCCTCTTCGTTGACCCACACAACGAAGCTCTTCGCGCTCATACTGTGAGCATGAAAGAAGAGAGGATCAAGAAGGCGCGGGTCATGGCCGAAGCACTTGCACAGTTGGGATTTGTCATCACAGCAGAAGAAGTTCTTGCTCGGGCGGGCGATGGGGGCAACGTGACCAAGCCGCATATCGTGGATGCGCTCGTGGCGCATCCAGAGAACATTCCCTTACTCGAAACTTATATAGAGAAACTTCGCATAGCTGCGGAGACTAACGAAGATCTCAAAAAAGGATATATTGAAGCTAGGGAAATGAGTGAAGTTAAGGGGATTGGTATGTATGTCTATCCCATATTTCTAAAATCACACCCGCTGGTGCCCGGAGTGCACCAAAATTTCTCGATTGAACCAAGTATAGATGATGGGGTGAAGCTAATTAGAGATGCCGGCGGTCTGGCCGTACTTGCACATTGGCATATAGACAAGAAGAACTTCCCCCTCGCTCTCCTCGAGAAGTTTCTTTCCGAAGATAAGTTGGACGGGGTAGAGACGGTATGGGGTTTGAACGCATACGGCACTTCCGGCGAAACTGAAATGCGCGCCGACAACAAGGCTGTGAGCGAATTGGTGCGCCAGCTTGGCAAACTCGAGTGCCCCTCACTTGATGCGCATACCAAGAGTGACTACGAGCTCTTGGGCAGGAGCGATTTCTTCGCCGAGCAAACATTGGGAATGCTTGAGAAAATCTATGAGAAATTCCCAGACAAAAAGCCGTAGTTGGGTGGAGGTTGACATAGTGGCGCTTAGGCATAATGCCAGAGCGTTTCGCAAACTCGCCCATTCGACAAGCTCAGGGCAAGCTCGTCCTGCTAGATTGATGGCTGTGGTGAAAAGTAACGCTTACGGACATGGTCTAATTGAGTGCGCTAAGTTATTTGAAAAGTGGGATCGTGCCCAGCGAAGCTCGAAGAGCGAAGTTGGGTGGTTTGGGGTAGATGACCTTGACGAAGCGCTCACTCTTAGAAGAGCAGGAATCAAGTTGCCGATATTGGTCCTTGGTTACACTTTGCCTAATTGTTACACACAAGCGGCCCGCGAGAATATTTCTGTAACTGTTTCGAGCATTGATTCATTGAAGCATTGTTTGCAAATTACAAATTGCAAATTTCACATTAAGTTGGAAACCGGATTAAACCGACAAGGTATTACAGAAGATGAGCTCCCTGAGGCTCTGAAGTTCTTGACCCGCCTGCCGGTCGGGCAGGGAACACCAGAACGTGCTCAACTTGAGGGAGTGTACTCACATTTCGCTACGGCAGAGCTCGCCGATCAGAAAAAGTATCGCGATTATTGCAACAAGCAAATGGATAGGTTTGAGAGAATGGCAAAGCAAGTTGAAAGGGGTGCTGACAAAAAATTGATCAGACACATGGCAGGCACAGCGGCTACTATCCTTTTGCCTCGATCAAGATATGATCTTGTGCGCATAGGTATTGGTATGTATGGTCTCGATCCTTCAAACCTAAAACCCATAACCTATAACCTAAAACCTGTGTTGAATTGGTATTCAGTGATCGCTCAAGTGAAGAATGTGAAGAAGGGTGAACGCGTAGGCTATGATCTCACAGAAAAATTAACTCGCGACTCTAAACTTGCCATAGTGCCGGTCGGCTACTGGCACGGCTACCCCCGCGCGTTAAATGGGAAGGGTGAGGTGCTTGTGCGAGGCAAGCGTTGCAAGGTAGTGGGGCGGATAAGCATGGACATGATGACAGTAGACGTAACGCGTATTCCTAGTGTCAAAGCGGGGGACATAGTTACACTAATCGGGGCAGGCTTGTCCGCCGAAGCCGTTGCGGCGAAGGCAGGAACAATTAACTACGAATTAGTTACACGGATTAGTCCTCTTTTGAAGAGGACTTATTTTTAGAACGAGCCTCTAGGGCGTCGAGGGCTTGGTCTGCTAGGGACATGTACTGATCTGGATGCTTGATAATCTCCGCGTGGCCTCCGGCTACAGAATAGAAGCCGTCTATGTACTTACCGAGTTCTTTTTTATCTTGGAATTCTTGCATCTCGAAAATTTTATCATCTACACCAGTTATGATTGAGATACCAATTCCAGATTCATGCAACTGGCCGAGAATGGGAAAGATATCTGTCTCGGCAATCTCGCGTAGTTCTCTGACTGTCGTAACGGGATGTCTGCCTATTCTTCCCAAGACATCTGCGACCGTGTGGTGCGCTTCCTTCTTGTGAGCGCCGGTTGAGAGGGTCGTCTTCATCTCGCTACTTAGCTCTTGTGCGAATCTACTAGCCATTTCCCACATGGAACCATGCTCCGCTGTGCCGGCTGGATCAATGAGTACGATATTTCTGAATCTATCCGGTTCTGCCAACGCTGCAAGCGACAAATTTATTGCTCCCTCTGAATAAGCAAGAGCGTCTGTCTTCTCTACACCCTTTGTCTTCAAAAGCTCAAGTAAGTCCTTGGCCTTTTCTGACTGTTCGCCTGGGGTGGGTACAAGGGAGAGAACCCTCCGGCCGTGGCTCGCTAGGTCTTTTAGTCCCTCGCGCGATGTTGCCGCACTGTTTGACCATCCGGGGACAAACAGCAAAGGAGTCGTAGATTTGAGCACATCAGGCGAGAGGTCGAATATTCGCTCGGGATTCTCGAGAAGATTACGCTCCTTCTCCATTGGCTCTTAGCCTACGATCGCGTGGATCTTCTTGATTATCTCGGCAAACGAGAAGTGCGCTTTGACTAGGTAGTCTTTTGCCCCCAATTTTTTCGCTTTTTCTATATCTTCTTCTTGGCCTAGGTTTGAGAGAATTAAGACGGGGACGTCTTTGAGTTCTGCATTCGCCTTCACTTTCTCCAGCAGTTCATAACCAGACATGCCTGGCAATATTAAATCTAGCACGATGATGTCGGGTCGGGGATTGTTTTGTAAGTACTCAAGAGCATCTGTGCCATTAGTAGCACTTGTAAGCTTAAAGCCCTCGGCTTCTAATTTTTGGGCAGCGAGATCTCTCAGAAACTTATCATCCTCTACTATAAATATTGTTTTCATACCTGTTTTATTATTTGTATCACTAGTTGGTTGTTGTGGGGTTACGGTGCTCTCTTCTTTCTTCGCGTTTGCGGCTGTCGCCCTTAGGACTTGCTTAGCCTTCTCTACAACATCAGAAGAGTCGAAGATTGCCTTGATCAAAAAGTCCTTTACTCCCAAGTTCTTGGCCTCGCGGATAGAGTCGGCATCATCAGAATTAGATATGGCAATCACGGGGATATCTTTTGTACCCGCATCAGCTTGCATGGCTCTCATCACCTCTATCCCGCTCTTCCCGGGTATCATAATATCCAGAAGCACGAGATCAGGCTTCTGTTCTTGTACGATACGAAGTGCTGTGTCGCCGTCCTCTGCCCCGAGCGCCGTAAAGCCCGAGCTCGATAATTTACCGAGCAGTATTTCTCGCATAATCGCATCGTCCTCTGCTACAAGTACTTTTTGCATTTATGCATTATATACCAGTTGTCGCCGTGGGCAAAAGGATAGTGAAGGTCGAACCTGCGTTCTCCCTTGACTTTAGTTCTATATACCCGCCGTGATCCTCTACGATATGTTTGGCTAGGTATAGTCCTAAACCGGTACCTCCTGCCCGGACTCGCTTGGCGTTCTCTGCTCTGTAGAATTTGGTGAACAATCTCTCTACCTCCTTCTCGGGGATGCCAATGCCGTGGTCGCTGATTGAGATGCGCGCGCCATTGCTGTTGCCGCCGTTTCCGCTCTCTGTGCTCACTTCAACCAGCACTGTGCCAAGGGCCGGTGAGTAGTCAATTGCGTTATCTAGAATGTTGGCAAGGGCAATGCCCATACGTTCTTTGTCGAACGAGGCACTCACTGGGGTAGCGCCTATCTGCTCATCTATCTTGATGTTGCGTGCATCGGCCTTCTCCTTGCGCGAAGCGACCAACTCATGGACGAATGAGACAACGTCATGGGGCAGCTTCTTATATGGGTAGTTGGTCTCTTCCACCTTAGTGACGTCCAGAATATCGGCGACTAGACCTATCATATTATTTGCCGCAGACAGCCCCTTGCGCAGCATCTCCGACTGCTCGGTGTTCACCGCTCCAGTATCGCCGGATAAGAGCGACTTCATAATCCACTTGATACCTGTGAGTGGTGTAAGAAGTTGGTGAGAGACGATACTGACCAGCTCATTCTTATGTTTCTCAACTACTGTCTCTATTGTGACATCACGCACAATCTTGATATAGCCCATAAGACTCTTGGTATGGGGATCGGTCTTAGGGACGGTGAAGATGCGCAGTTTAAGTTCGCCATACAGAACGTCGTAACTTTCTGCGCTATCTTTTGGGGCAAAGAGAATGGAGCCGAGCTTCTTGTCTATCTCAGTGGTCTGGTCGCTCTTCACTATTGTGCGATTCACAATCTGACTCGCCTCAATCCCCAGGATTGTTTCGGCCGCGTGGTTGACTCGCGTAGGGACCATTTGGGTGTCGCATTCGATGAGGCCGTCGCGCAAGCTTTCCACTATCAGAGTTGTCTCGTCGAACTGATGCGCGGCCTGCCTCACTCGCGCTTTGAGCCGGCGATTCTTTATTGTAAGAATTACAGCCGTGACGATGAGTACTAAAGTAATAAGAGTATACAAACCCATAGAGGAATTATAACAGATAAACGAAACCAGGTAACCGATAGGTTACCTGGTTTCTGAATAACTAAAAAGATTATTATTTAACCGCGTCCTTAAGCCCCTTTGCTGCCCGAAACTTTGGCACTTTCATGGCAGGCACAGTGATGCTCTCGCCAGTACGCGGATTGCGTGCGGTTCGCGACTTGCGTTGCTTGACCGAGAAGATGCCCAAGCCTGCAATCGAGACTTCCTCGCCCTTTTTAAGTTCACTGACGATAGAGTTGATAATAGTCTCCACACCCTGTTCGGCGGCCACGCGTGTGCCTCCGAGAGCGGCGTGCAGAGCATCAACCAATCCTGCTTTATTCATGATAATTAATTTAGTTAACTACTAATGATTAGAGCAATTTTTCCTCTCCCGACGCTCTGGCCGGGATCCTCGATTTTGTAAACAAAATCGGGACTTGTCCTTAGTATACTCCAGAGCAGAATTAGCGCAACAGAGCCAAATTCCGCCTGTGGACAAGGATTAGTAGGCATTTTTGTGCTAAATTACACCCGGAGGAGGACAAGATGGCGAAGAAACAGAAGCGGAAACCGAGGAGAAAGCGGGAGTTCGGGATAGAATGGACATTCGCCAGAAGAGATCGTGACGCGAAAAAAGCCCTGACGGCAGACAGTGAGAGACCAGACGAGCTCGAAGGAGCAGTTTCGTCTACCCCTGCTTGCCATCGCGGCGGACACATAAAGGGGATGCCCGACTAGGATTAGTAAACGGGCCCGACAGAAATGTCCGGGCCCTTTACACTTTTTAACTCACCCTACCCTCTCTTATAGATAAGAGAGGGCGAGACGAAAGTCCGGGTGAGTTATCTTGTAAGAAGGGAGTATTGACAACGTCTACGACTTTCGTATACACTATTGATGTATGAAGGAGTTTCAATGGGATCCCTTAAAAAATGAGCTATTAAAACAAGAAAGAGGTATTAGTTTTGAGGAGGTCGTGGTCTCTTTAAATAGTGGCCCACCCATTGATTATTCGGTACATCCTAACCAGAAAAAGTACCGCAATCAGATGATGTATAAAATTTTGATTAGAGATTACGTTTATTTAGTCCCGTGCATTAGGAAAGGGGAAGTTGAATTCCTAAAGACTATTATTCCCAGCAGAAAGGCAACGAAGGATTATTTCAAGAATAACAAAAAATAAATATGACTAAAAATCCGTTCAAAAATCTAAAACTAGACAAGGAGGAAAGAGAAATTCTGCGTTCTTATGAAAGGGGAGAATGGAAAAGAGTTCCATTAACACAAAAAGAGCGTGCGCGAATCCAGACTATGGCTCGTAATACTCTTTTGCGCAATAGGAATATCAATATCCGTATTTCAGAGCGGACCTTGCACAAACTCAAGACTAAAGCGGCCGAAAAAGGCCTGCCCTACCAAACCCTTATTGCCTCAATCCTACACCAATACGACGGATAACCCGTGTGAGTTATCTCGCGTGCTCGATGACTCTGTTCTCCCTTATGACGCACACCTTGATTTCGCCGGGGTACTTGAGTTCGGCTTCTATTTTCCTGGCCATGTCTTGGGCCATTTTTAGGGCTTCTAGGTCCGTTATTGTTTTAGGATTGACAAAGACTCTGATCTCGCGGCCGGCGCTTATTGCGTAGCACTTTTCTACGCCCTCGAACGCATTGGCCAAAGCCTCAAGCTCGGTCAGGCGTTTGAGATAATTCTCTACACTGTCTCTGCGCGCGCCCGGTCTGCCGCCAGATATCGCATCCGCAGTTTGCACAATTATGCTCTCCAGGGTTTCGTATGGATATTCTTCATGATGCGACTGCATGGCTTGAATAATGCGATTATCTACGCCGAACTTAGCCAGAATCTTGCGACCGATCTCAACGTGAGTGCCTTGCACTTCGTGGTCAACTGCTTTGCCAATGTCATGCAAGAGCGCACCCGTCTTGGCCACGTTCACATCCGCGCCTAGCTCTTCGGCAAGCATGCCCGCTATGTGTGACATTTCTACAGAGTGTTGCATCACGTTCTGGCCATAACTCGTCCTAAACGCAAGTCGCCCGAGTATGGCAACAAGACGTGGATCGAGATTGAAGATGCCAGTCTCAACTAGGGCTGCCTCTGCCTTCTCCTTCATAATCTTGTCTATCTCCTTGCGCGCCTTGTCTACCATCTCTTCGATACGCGCCGGTTGGATGCGGCCGTCTTTGATCAAGTTCTCAAGCGCTACTCGCGCCACTTGTCTTCTAACCGGATCAAAGCTTGAGAGAACTATAGAGCCCGGTGTGTCGTCTATGAGTACTTCTACGCCCGACGCGCGCTCAAAGGCTCTGATGTTCCTGCCTTCCTTGCCGATTATTTTGCCCTTCACTTCGTCAGAGGGAATAGGCACATTTGTAGACATGATATCGCCTGCGTTGCCGCCAGCCACTCTTTGAATTACAGTCGCCAGAATATCTTTAGCCCGTCTGTCTAACTTTTCTTCGGCCTGAATTTCGAACTTTTGCATGCGCACCATGATATCTTCCTCACTCTTTTTTTCGACAGATTTGAAGAGCTCTTCACGAGCCTCTTCGCGTGTTAATCCAGCAATGCCAGATAATTTGATTTCTGCTTCTTCTTTGCTTTTCTCGAGTTTCTCTTTCGCCTCTTTAATCTCGGAGATTTTCTGTTTAATCTGCTCTATTTCTTTGTCTATATCCCCTTGGCGCTTATCAAGCAGTTCGTCTTTTGACAAGAGACGTGATTCTAGTTTGCCAAGCTGCGCCTCTTTTTCGCCTATTTGCTTCTTGCTCTCTTCAAGTAACTGGGTTGCTTTGTGCTCTGCGTCTGATACTACTTTACTCGCCTGACCTTGAGCCTCGATCATGCGGGCTTTAATCGTGAGTTCCATCGAGCCCTTCTTGCCGAGCAAGATGAGCACGCGCAAGAAGTAGCCAAGTACCGCGCCAAAGAGCAAAGCTCCGCCCCCCAAGAGGGCGAGTGTGACTGTGCTTAAATTCATATGGGTTCTAGACCTCCCGATTTGATTTATCAAATCGAGGATCCTCGCCGCCAACTTTAGTTGGGGCGGGGCGCACTCGGTTTGTTTTTGTGTCTAGGTGTTTCATCACTAAATCAAAAAAGCGAGAGTATAATTAATTCGTAATAGTTCAATCCCGATTCGATTCATCGAATCGAGGATCCTCGATTCCGTAAACGGAATCGGGACACCCATATCCTACCACAAGCACATAGTTGTTGACAAATTATCTCCCCCCAACCCCCTCTTATAGGAAAGATGGGCGAAGGGGAGGTATAAATGGGTTATTTGGGGTGGGGGATTATGGAGTGTAGGAGGTAAGTATCGCCTTCTATAGTGAAATAGAATCTCCAGTCTTTGTTTACCCTGGCTTGCCACAGGCCTGTTGTCTCGTTGTACTTCTTTGCGTGTAATGAGGGATGTTGAAGATTGCTGGTAAGCAATCTAATTTGTTTGTCCATAGATTTCCTAATATTTGAAGGTGCAAGGTTATACATATCCTGAAAAATATCAGATGATATTACCCTCATTTATTTTTTTGTTTGCGTTTCTTAAGATTAGCATGCAAGGATTTGATCATTTCGTCGGCAGTATTAAAGGGTCCATAAAACCTTCCCTCCCTATAGTCCTTCATGCTTCGCTCAAAACTTTCTTGTATTATCCTATTTATAAGCATCTGTGGGGTTAAAACTATTTTCTCCCCTAATCTTTCAACAGAGAAGTAGTCGCCCGCTTTTAGCGACATTTCACGTACAATCCTTTTTGGGATCACCACCTGGCGGCTTGTTCCCATTTTAACTGCCGTAACTGGCCTTTCTTGTATTTTCATATATTCATATTATATCAACAGAATCTAAATAGCAAGCCGCTTTCGAAATAAGTTACTTGCTGTTTCTTTTTGGGTTGTAGATGTCGTCTACTAGGCCGTACTTCTTGGCTTCTTCGGCGGACATAAATTTGTCTCGGTCAGAATCTTTCTCAACTTGTTCGCTACTCTTGCCGGTATTCTTGGCCAGAATCTTGTTTAGTTTTTCCTTGGTGTTTAATATGTGACGAGCGTGAATTTCTATTTCACTCGCCTGCCCTTCCATTCCGCCCATGACTTGGTGGATCATCACTTCGGCATTGGGCAAAATAAATCTTTTGCCTTTTGTCCCAGAAGAAAGGATAACTGCGGCGGCTGATGCGGCGATGCCCACGCAAATAGTAGAGACATCTGCCCTGATGTGATTCATGGTGTCATAAATTGCAAGCGCTGACGTTACAGAGCCACCCGGCGAGTTAATGTACAGATAAATATCTTTCTTTGGGTCCTGACTTTCTAGAAATAATAGTTGGGCCACTATCAAGTTAGCCACGTGATCATCAATGCCGCCAGCGAGCATAATAATGCGATCGTTGAGTAGCCGAGAGTAAATATCATAAGCCCGCTCCCCAAATTGCGACTTTTCTATAACAGTTGGGATTAACATAATAAGGTTATAGGTTTTAGGTTGTTAGGTTTCTAGGTTATACGAAAGGCCAAAATAATTCAAGAGCCCCGCGATTTTGATCGGGGGCTCTGGGTGATTAATAGTTGCAATGCGAGATTTCGATCACCACTGTCTCCGGGTCCATGTGGAATACTTGGGCTATGGCGAGTGCCAGTTGGGTGGCCGCTACCGTGCTCTCGATTGCGCTCTCGACGATCTCTTGCATATTGTGTGTCCTCCCTGCTCGTGATAACTCCAGACGGTGTGGAATCTTACAGCCCGCCCCGCGAAGCTCGGAGAGTGAAGTGGGGTAAGAGTTTGCCCTTTTGTGGGTTATCATATTGTGTACAGCAATGAAGAGCAGAACCGAGCAAGTATTCCTAGCAGCCTACGAGGCGAACAAGAACGCCCTATTCCGACATATACTTATGAGGATTAGCGGCGACAGGGACAGGGCAACGGACCTGCTTTCGGACGTTTTCGCCCGTACTTGGAACGCTCTTTGCAAAGGTAAAGAAATAGAGAACTTGCGGGCCTACTTCTATCGGGTAGCGCACAATTTACTGGTGGACGAATACGGCAAGCCCAAGGTCATCTCGCTCGATGCTCTCTCCGAAGAGAGCGAGCACGGGGAACTTGAGGTGAGTGAGGTGTCTCTCCACTCCGATGTCGTCAGGTTGGGAGAGTTGAGTGAGCTTACCCGAGCTCTGGCCAAACTACCAAATGATTTCCGCGAAGTGCTGGTATTGCGCTACATCGACGATATGGGGCCCAGTCAGATTGCGGAAATTTTGGGAGAGAGTGCCAATACGGTGTCGGTGCGGATAAATAGGGCAACGGCGGCCTTGCGTGAAATTTTAAACGGAGTTACAAACAAATAACATGGAAACAAACGAAAACAAATTTGAAAAGATATTTGATAGGGCCAAGCAGGTTGATATGAGACAGGAAGAGTCAAACAAAGTAGATGCTAGGTTGAAAGCACAGATAGCTGCCAACCCCATACCCACTGCTCCTGCTGCGACAGCGAGCATAGCCTCTATGTCCAAAGTATTAGGTCTTGTATTGGGCGCTCTACTTGTGGCGGGTGGTATCTATCTTGTCACAGGCTCCAGCGAACCAGTACTAGAAGATGGGCCAGTAGAGGAGAAAACGCAAGAGGAGATAGAGAAAGAAGTAGAGGAACAAAAAGAGAACAACCCAATCGTAGCTACATCTACGAATACAACAACTCCGCCGATCTCACCGAGTCCAAATGCCACCCCAACAGCGAGTACAACTACAGCCACAACCACGAACACAGATGTGACAGAAGATGACGGAACTACTGTCTGGCCTTACCCCGGTGTCTACACTGGTACGGGCAGTAACCCCACAAGCACTACTCCGTAGTGCCTTCTAGAAGCTCAAATACTTTGGTATTACGCATGATGGTGAGCACGTAATCGTGGGCAGCCTCGGGATCGGCGTTCTTGTAGTGCTCGAGAATGTGCCCTAGCTCTTGCTCTACTTCCGCTTCGGGGATCTCAATCTTCTCCTCCTTGGCTAGAGCTTCGAGGAGTAGTTGTGTCTTGACCCGCTTCTCGGCATCTGTCCGCGAGGTTTCGCGAATCTCGGCTTCTGTCTTCTTGGTGCGGGCCAAATAATCCTCAAACTTCACCTGCATGCGCGTGAGATTCTCTCGCATCTCACCCATGAAGCGATCCATATGTCGTTCCACCAATACTTTCGGCAAAGCAATATCCGTCTTCTCTAATATAGAGTCTACAATAGCGATTCTGCGTTTATCTTTCGATCGCAATTTCTTTTCGTGTTCCAGATTCTTCCTAACATTTTCTTTCTCTTCATCAGTTAAATCCTTCGGTTCAGTTTTATCGTCCTCTTTCTTGTCCGAGGCTTCTTTTTCACGCGCCTTCTTAATCTCCGCAAGCACATCAGATAATTCTTGTTCGCTCACATTTTCGGCATCTTTTGACTTTTGATCTGCATCTATTCTCGCATTAGTCTCAATAGCTATCTTTTTATATTCTGGCAACTTAATTTCCGGCAGGACAGTCTGGGTGATCTTGAAGCCAAGCGGCGAGTCTTCGGCGATCTTGGTGATTGCTACTGCTGGTCGGCCGATAGCTTCAATCTTGTTGTCTACAATGATCTTGGGGTAGGCCCCGCGAATAGCCCGTTCGGCCATTTCTTCCAATATGGCCATGGGGCCCAAACGTTCGCGCAGAATATTCTCGGGCACGTGGCCCTTCCTGAAGCCAGGTAATTCAACACTGGAAGCTAAATGCCCGATGGCCTCGGGCCGGAAAGACTCGAACAGATCCTGACTAATCTCTCCCGAGATCTCTATGACTGTGGGAGATATGGCTTTAACATTGATATTCATAGCAAACTAGTCTAACCTGTAAACTTATGACAGGCAATACGTCAAATAAGATGGAGCGCGCATTCTTGGCGGCTTATGATTCTTACGCAGACGCTTTGTTCCGCCATATATTCTTTCGGGTTCATGACAGAGAGCTTGCGCATGACCTTTTGGCGGATACATTCGCCCGTGGCTGGCAGTATATCGAGAGTGGCAAGCATGTTGATAATATGCGGGCCTTCCTCTACAAGACTGCACACAATCTGGTCATAGACGAATATAGGAAGCATCATGAGCAATCTCTCGATGCCATGGCCGAAGACGGTTTCGATCCCAAGGATCATGTGGGCGAGGGAGCAGTTTATGCAGGGGCCGAGGTCAAACAGTTCACGATGGCCCTTGAACGTATCCCCAGGGAATATCGCGAGGTCGTACTCATGCGATACGTGGATGATATGTCACCCGAAGACATTGCTCTGGTCTTGGGTGAGAACGCCAATACGGTCTCTGTGCGTATCCACAGAGGAGTCGCGATGGTTAGGAAGGAACTAGGTCTGAATGAAGAAGAAAAATTATGAAAGATAAATTTGAACAAATAATTGAAGGGACCCGACAAGTCAGTCTAACTCCCAGGGAGAAGGCTGACCTGCGCGGTGAAGTAGAAAACATGACCAGGAAGAGGCTGGGCTGGCCCGCGTACCTTGCTCTAGTTTTGTTGCTTGGTACTGGCGTGTCTTTCGCGGCGGAGGGGGCTCTGCCGGGCGATGCTTTGTATGCGGTCAAAACCAGTTTCAACGAGAATCTGCGCGGCTCACTTACTTTTAGCCGAGAGGCGCGGGCCAATTGGCAGGCGCGAATCGTTGAGCGACGTCTTGAAGAAGCGGCCGAACTTGCTCTTGCCGGCAAACTCGACGCAGATACAGAAGCAAGACTTGCTTCTGAACTAGAAGAGCACGCTAGGGAGGCCAGAGAACTAGGAGACGAGAAAGTTGATGCGCGCTTGTCCGCAGCACTATCTGCGCACACAGATGCGATCGCAAGTGCGGACACTGGTTCAGGAACTAGCGGGGCCGTTATGATGAGTGCAAAGATTGAAACTGGCACAGCTCTCGAATTAGAGCTCGATCAGCAAGCTGGCACGCTAGAGGCCGCTATACAAGAACTTGAAGAAGATTTGAAATCTGAAGAAGCGCAAATAAATGCGATAGGCAATACGGAGATTGATTTCTAGAAATTCTAGATATTTTCGAAACTGCTAGCCTGGAGATCGGCTTCAATAGAAGAGATCTCGTCGGAATCGCTCTGGCTCCCGAGTGACTGTTCTTGAGAGCTCAATTCTTGATCAGAAGGGATCTCGTTCTCGATGGCTTCGTCCATGGTAGGACCGTTCGCTTCTTGTCTCCAGACGTAGAAAACCCCCACCACGAGTACTACAATTATTACAATGATCGCAATTATATTCCCATTTCCTTTTTGCATATTCATATTCTACTTGTTGAATTTAGTTTTGTACAGTTCAAGACCCTCATTTACTGCCTTGTATGCCGCGTCACGTCCCTGGAAGCCATTTACAGACACTTCCTTGTTCTGTAACTTTTTATAAGTGCCATAGAAGTGCTCGATCTCTTTGAGTGTGTGCTTGTTGATATCGGCAAGGTCTTTGACGTCTGCAAAGCGGGGGTCAGAAGCTGGTACTGCTACTAACTTATCATCCTGATCGCCGGAATCAATCATTTTAAGTAGTGCCACTGGGCGAACTTCAACCAATATGCCTGGCAGAAACGGCCATGTGCTCAATACGATCACATCAAGAGCATCGCCATCATGCCATAGTGTCCGGGGTACGAAGCCGTAATCGAAGGGGAAGTCTTGGGCCGTGTGAGCCACTCTGTCGAGCGCAATCAAGCCAGTCTCTTTATCAATCTCGTACTTATTCTTGCTACCCTTGTTGATCTCGATGATAACATTTACGAGTTCCGGCAACTTTTTCCCCGGAGAAATTTCATGCCATAGGTTCATCCCGTTAGAGGCAGGTCATGTTTACATGACCGTGCGTGGTTATCTTATAATAATGTTGTTTTATCACATTCGCAATATTATTGACAGATCTCGAAAAGCAAACATGGCCTCTAATGGGATTCATACTAGATAGTATCGGATGATTCGGGTGTTTCGTCAACCGCTACTTCTTGGGCTGGTGCCGCTTCGGCCGCCTTTTGCCTTTCGGGTGTGATTATGTCGAGTTTCCAGCCGGTTAACTTGGCCGCTAATCTCACATTTTGGCCGCCTTTGCCAATGACAAGAGAGAGCTGATCTGGAGCTGTCAGAATTTTAGCCTCACGCAGATCTTCGTCTAGCTCTATAGAGAGAATCTTGCCGGGAGATAATGCGTTGGATATAAATATTTCTGGTAGGTCGGAATATTCTATGACGTCAATTTTCTCGCCACCGAGCTCTGAGATTACAGTCGAGACGCGCACGCCGCGCTGACCTACGCACGATCCGACCGCGTCAATGCTGTCATCGTTTGAGACTACTGCAATCTTGACCCGGCTGCCGGGTTCGCGGGCAATGGCTTTGATCTGGACGATACCATTTTGCATCTCGGGAACCTCTATCTCGAATAACTTGCGCACGAAATCAGGATGCGCTCTGGATAAGCGTACGGCAATGCCCCGGGGCGTTTCTTCCACCGCAACCAGGTAGCACTTGATACGTTCGCCTTGTCTGTAGTGCTCGCCCGGGATCTGCTCGTCACGATAGAGCACGCCCGTTGTTCTGCCAAGGTCAACATAAACATTGCCGCGCTCTGTACGTTGTACAGAGCCGTGGATTATCTCGCCTACGCGCTTGCCGTACTCATCTAATACTGAATATTTTTCAGCTTCGCGGATCTTTTGAATGATAGTTTGCTTGGCAGTCTGGGCGGCAATACGGCCGAAGTCATCGCGTACTTCCAGCGGGAAAATTAATTCATCGCCAACCTCTGCATCCTTTTTCATTTTCTTCGCATCAGCAAGCATAATGTGCCGCTCTTCATTCCAAACCTCTTTTGCCGACGCTTCGGTCGGCACCCCGACCTCCGACATGCTTTGCTGTCGGGGCGTCGGGGCTTCCTCCTCCTCACGCTCACTTTTATCCTTTAGCACGCTCTCATCAACTACAATTTTGACTTGGAAGAATTCAGCTTTGCCAGAGTTCTGATCAAATGTTGCTCTAATTATCTGATTCTTTTTGCCATAATCTTTTCTGTACGCAGCAGCAAGAGCCATCTCAATGGCTTCGATGACTTTCTCTCTAGGTATGCCGCGCTCTTGCTCGAGTTGCTCAAGAGCCGATTTCATTACTTTTAGATCAATCATGTTTTTGTAAATTTTATAAAAAAATAGCCCGCCCCTGGGCGCGCTTTACTCACAGACCTCCACAGTATATACCTGTTAATTTAAAAGTCAACCCCGTTAGAGGTCCGGTTCGTTTTTGACGAACCGGCAGGTTCTGAAAGAACCTTACCTCTAACGGGGTCAAGCCCCAATCACTTCTCCTCCTCCTTCTCCATGACGAAGAGGATACCGTTGAACAATCTGTTCGACTCATGATGTGTGAACCAGTAGGGGGAGGCCGTGTTCAGTTGCCTCGTCCGAAGGTAGGGGAACCTCTTCTCGAAGTACTGAAGGACTCCCACTACTCTCCTCACGTTCGGGAGATTCTGCTCCCCTTTATAGATTCCCCCGTTGAGCGTCGCGCTCGGGACGAAGATGACGATGGGTTCACCTTCGAAGTACCAGTACTCGCCCCAGCCGCTGGGGAACTGCATGACGACTGGTCGCAGCAGGCCGATGCCCGGCCTGATCGGCTCCTCGGGCAGGTCCTGCGCAGGCTGCCCGGAATCCTGGCGAGTCTGAGCGTCGACCAAGGCACCGGCGAACGAAACCACGATCGCCGTGATGCAGGCGACGTAGGTCAAAACACGACCCCAGTAGTGCACGATCCTCATGGTGAGACCTCCTTTTCGAGGTCAATTATATCATATTGGGCGGGGAAGTCAAGATCTGTGCAAAAGATGCTTGATAAGGTTTGGTTTGCAGATACAATATATGTATGGATGAGAATAATGTTAATTCTTCTGTTGGTTCTATGGGCTGGTTTAAGACTTTGGTCATGATCGTCTTGCTTGCCTTACTTGTCTTCCTGGTAGTTTATTTCGGCAAGTTCGGTGGGGGCGACGATACTTACCAGGCGGCTTCTATCCCGGCCGAGAATCAGGGCGTTGTGACAGACGAAGAGAGAGAAGCGATTGATTCTGCGAGATACGCGGTGCCAACAGAGGAAGTACAATAATCTCAAATTACTAATTCCTAATATCTAATGAAATGTCGAAATTAGAAATTGGGAATTGCATTAGGAATTAGAAATTAGAACTTAGAAATTTATACAAATATTATGTCAAAAGAGACAAAGAATATCTTAAAGGGGGTAGTAATCGGGGGGGTACTGATGATAAGCGCTACTGTTATGGCTGCTTGGAGCGAACCAACTCAAGCGCCAACGGGCGGTAATCCAGAGGCTCCGATTAATGTATCCAACGCAAGTCAGACAAAGGGCGGAAATCTGGTAGTCAACAGTAACAATCAGAGTCTGAACGGCCTACTTGTGCCCTTCGGCAATGTGGTCGTCGGCGACATGAGTCCGGAAGCGGCGCTCAAGCTTGACGTAGAGGGCAAGGCTGGGGCCACTCAATTCTGCAACGACAGCGGCACACAATGTTTTACCGTGGCCACTCTCTGTCTGAAGGTGAATCAGTTGTGCAACTAAATGAAGACAAGCTTAAGGAGCTCTTACTCGACTCCGGAGTAATTTCTAAAACTGACCTAGCTCGGGTTGACAAGGAAGCTCTCAAGAAGAAGGTTCCCTTCTCCGAGGTTTTGGTCAATGAGGGCAAGATCGCTCCCGACGAGTTAGCGCGCCTCGAGGCTTATGTTTTGGGTATTCCCTTCGTTGATCTTAAGAGTGAAAAAATAGATTTCTCGGTCCTCTCACTTATCCCCGAACCAATCGCCAGGACACATAATATTGTGGCCTTCAAGAAAAGTGGCGAAGACCTCGAAGTGGCTACTCTTAACCCCAAGGATCTTGAAGCTATCGAATTTATCAAGAAGAAGCTTGGCTTACGAATCTTGCCGCGTTTGACTGATGCAGAGTCTATAAGGAAGATACTTTTGCAGTATCAGAAAAGCTTAAAAGCCGAATTCGGCGATATCATTGCCAAAGAAGTTGCACCCCTTAAGACTATTTCACTCGGTAAGGATGGTGAAGCGCTCGAGAAAGGGGGTGATAGTGATAAGACAGAGGATCTTGAGAAGTTAGCCAGCGATCTTCCGGTCGTGCGTATCGTAGACACACTTCTCAATCACGCTATTTTGCAACAAGCATCTGATATTCACATTGAGCCTTTAGAAAAAGATTTGCTAATCAGGTATCGCATAGATGGTATCTTGCACGACGCCATGGTCTTGCCCAAGAACGCGGCGCCCGGCATCACTGCACGGGTGAAAGTGCTTGCCAGCTTGCGTCTTGACGAGAAGCGTTTGCCTCAAGACGGTCGCTTCAAGATAGACATGAGTAATCAGCGAGTTTCGTTCCGCGTTTCGACACTACCCACATACTTTGGCGAAAAAACGGTCATGAGGTTGTTGCCCGAGACTTCGCGTGGCTTCACCCTCGAAGTGTTGGGCTTCTATGGCGAAGGTTTGGAGCATCTGCACAGGGCTATCAAGAAAACTACCGGCATGATTTTAGTCACTGGTCCCACGGGATCGGGCAAGACCACAACTTTGTATACCGTTCTGGACATACTCAATACCCCAGATGTGAACATCTCAACAGTTGAAGATCCAATCGAGTATCAAGTGGCGCGTATTAACCAGACCCAAGTGCGACCCGAGATTGGCCTCACGTTTGCATCAGGCTTGCGCACACTCTTGCGCCAAGATCCGGACATCTTAATGGTGGGGGAGATACGCGACAAAGAGACAGTGCAACTTGCTATTAATGCCTCACTCACTGGCCACTTAGTGCTCTCTACTCTACACACTAACTCCGCCGCCGGGGCAATTCCTAGATTGGAAGACATGGGCGCAGAAGCATTTTTGCTCACGTCAACTATAAATATAATCATCGCCCAACGTCTTGTGCGTCGTCTTACGGATACGAAAGTTGAGTACAAGATCACAGACGAGATGCTCAAAGAGTTGGGTCAGTCTGCTAATCTTGATCTAGTGCTCGAGACTCTAAAGAAAGAGAAAATTGTAGACAAAAATGCAAGTTGGAAGAGCATTCCCTTCTACAAACCCAAAGGGGGTGACGGGGCAGAGGGAGGTTATGCGGGGAGGCTTGGCATACACGAGATCCTCGCTATGTCACCGGCCATCATGAGCATGGTTGAGAAGCGAGCCACGAGCGAAGAGATCCAAACACAAGCAAGAAAAGAGGGCATGCTAACCATGATAGAAGACGGCATAGTCAAAGCCGTCCAAGGCATAACGAGCATAGAAGAAGTCTTTAGGGTAGCGAATAACTAGAGCAGGTTTTAGGTGATAGGTTTTTAGGTTGTTAGGTTTAAGATATGAAATCAATCGCACTGATTCCGGAAGAAAGAGTCGCCCAAGCAATTTTTGTAGTTCGTGGACAGAAGGTAATGCTCGATTCGGATCTGGCAAAGCTTTATGGGGTATCCACAGGTAACCTAAATAAGGCAGTTGATAGAAATAAAAAACGTTTCCCGCAAGACTTTGCTTTTCGTCTTACTAGCACAGAATTTAAAAATATTTTGGTATTCCAATTTGGAAGATCAAACTCGGGCAGTAGGGGAGGTACCCGTCATCTCCCTTTTGTTTTTACCGAACATGGAGTGGCAATGCTCTCAAGTGTGTTGCGGAGCGAAAGGGCCGTGCAAATAAACATTGCAATAATGCGCACTTTTGCCAAATTACGACAACTACTTTCGTCCGACAAAGATCTCGTCCATAAACTCGAAGAACATGATCGCAAACTCTACGACCATGATCAAAATATTCGCTACTTAGTGATAGCCATCCGTCGTCTGATGTCCCAACCCGAACCGAAAAGAAATCCCATCGGCTTCGGCGCACACAACAATAAAAAGAAATAAAAAAAGCCGGGCAGTTTCCCGCCCGGCCCAGCCCGATTCTCCCCCTCCCTTTGCAGGACTTCAAGGTTCAACCTTGGTGTTACGCATTCTTTTTGACGTGGACTGTTCTGCAATTATCGCTGTACCCAAATCCTAGATAAGAGAACTCAAATCCGCCGCTAATGTGAATACTTGGGATGTAGAGTGAGCCATCTTTCTCCTTCCAAACTGTCCCTGGAAAGAATAGCAAATGAAACCCTCCCCACGATGCTGGTATGCGCAACTCCCAATTTTCTGGTACCCCGATGTGGGTAGAAAGTTGCTCGGCATGTCTCTGTCCAGCACATCTCCCGATTTTCTTTGCGCGCCCCAAGAACTCGTCACCCACCAGGAAGTTCTCTCCAATCTCGGTGACATCGATGATCTCAAGTCTCTCGTTCCCAACCAACGGAACATCCTCAATCAACTCCCATCCGTCCAGAGTTTTGTCGTAAACGAAATTAGTAAGAGGTGGTAATTGGACTGTTGGATACTTGAATGGCTTTTGCACCTGCCCTCCTTTTTAAGGTACTCCAGTTCAAGGTCTACGCTTAGTGACATGTTGTGTAAAATATCCTAGGATAATGTTAGCAAATCCCTTAAATATAGGGCTTTTTGGCTTATTTATGTGACGCTTGTAACGTCATTTACAAATTAAGATATGGATGATAGGGTTGGTAATATGAATGAGGCACGGGAGTTGGCGGGGATTTTTAATATTTCGCTCAATGAAGCGAAGGTTTATCTGGCTCTCAACTCTAATGGACCTTCTATGGTTAGTGCTATTGCTAAAGTAGCGGATTTGCCACGCACGGCTGTTTACCCGCCACTTGAGAACATGGTCAAGAAAGGCTTCGTGGGGGTAACTAATTATGGCAACCGCAAGTACTACAGCGCCATCGCGCCCGAGCAACTCACTACTTTACTCGCGCAGAAACAGAGTTCGCTCGAGACACTCGTAAACACTATTTCTAAACAAGAAAAGATTTCTTCACCGGAGAATAAATTAGAAATTGTTTATTATCCCGGGCGCAACGGCATCAAGACAGCTGGACAGATATTCCTCGATGAGACGCGGGAGAAAATGTGGTACTCATTTGAGAATCCAACTGACATTGTCGAGCTTGTCGGTGTTGACTTCGAAAAGAGTTACGTAGACGAGCGGGCAAAACGGGGGATTAAATCAAGAATGATCCTCTCAGCCCAAGTTGCGACTGGTTGGATGCGCGAGTTCCTAGATAAAGACAAAGAGCAGTTGCGCGAGACTATTATGGTCAACCCTCGTGAATACCCATTTGATTCCACGATTGCCGCGACAAAGGGACTGACAATTTTGATCAACGGCAGTAATAGTCCCTTCGCTGTGCTAATCAGGAATGATAACTTGGCGCGCAATCTTATCAGCGTGCATAAATTGGTATGGAGCCGGTATCGAGAATGATATGATGGGGACATGAGATTCGCATACGTGGGAGTTCAGGATGGTCGTGAGATCCACTCCTCGGGGGAGGCGGCGGATAAGTTTAGTTTGACTCGCACTCTTAAGACAGAAGGCATTACTGTCTTGTCTGCTGAGCCGGAAGCCGAAAAGGGGCGGGGGCTCATGGTGATGATCAACGAGAAGTTCTCTTCTGTCTCGTTTAAACAGAAGATTTTCTTTATCGGCAACTTAAGCGAGATGCTTAGTGCAGGTCTCTCGCTCACGCGAGCGCTGAAAGTTTCCGGCAAGCAGACCAAGAATCCTAAACTTTCCAAAGTTATTGCCACTATCAGCGAAGAGATAGATAAAGGTGGCACTTTTGCAGGCGCTCTCGGCAAGTTCCCAGACATTTTCCCTCACACCACCATTGCCATGGTGGAGGCGGGCGAAAAATCCGGTCAAGTGCCTCAGGCTCTTGCAATAGTCTCGACCCAAATGATGAAGACTTACCAACTGCGCAAGAGAATACGAGGCGCGCTTACGTATCCGGCCATAATCATGACGGCTATGGTGGGCATTGCTGTAATGATGCTCGTATATATAGTGCCCACTCTATCGGCCACGTTTAAGGAATTGGGCGCAGAGTTGCCATTTTCAACTCGGATTATAATCGGGGTGTCGGATTTCTTAAGTGCCCATTATCTCATCGCCCTGTTCTTGCTTGTTGCGTTTGTTGTCGGCCTTTTCTACAGTTACAAACTAGATAAAGTTAAACGCGCTTTCGCCTGGGGGCTCATTCATATGCCCATTATCGGCAATATCGTGCGGCAGTCTAACTCGGCCATTACCGCTCGCACACTTGCTTCGCTCCTGCATTCGGGCGTAGACATTGTTGCCTCACTTAATATCACCGAACGAGTCCTCAAGAATCCGTATTACAAGAAGATACTTGCAGATGCTGCTCTTGCTGTGCCCAAGGGTCAGAATCTCTCGGCCATCTTCGGTTTGCCAGAGAACGAGAAACTTTACCCGCCATTTGTGGGCGAAATGATGAGCGTGGGCGAGGAGACGGGCAAATTGCCCGAGATGCTACTCAAACTCGCAGAATTTTACGAGAACGAAGTGGACGCAGTGGTGAAAGATTTATCAACTGTAATTGAGCCATTTATCATGCTAATAGTGGGAGCGGGAGTCGGTTTCTTTGCTCTCTCTATGATCCAGCCGATCTACGAAGTCGGGAATAACATATAATGAAGCGCGGATTTACAATAATGGAGTTGGCTTTGGTGCTCGCTATTATTGCCTTACTCGCTTTCATGGGCATATCGGCACTCACACGTTTCAGGTCAAGCGCACTTCTTGACCAGACTCATGCCGAGATTGTCACGGCTCTTAATGAGGCGAGAGGCATGACGCTTGCTTCGAAAGAAGGTGATGTTTACGGGGTGCACTTTGAAGCGAACGAGATCGTGCGCTTCAAAGGTTCAAGTTATGCAACCTCTAGTCCGAATAACGCCTCCACTACTCTAGACGCGCGTGTCAGGATCGAGAGTATAGATATTGTGAGTGGGCATGATGTTGTTTTCCAGCGTCTCACCGGTGCCACGGCTAATACTGGCACAGTCGTTGTTGTAGTTACGAGCGATAGTTCGCGGAGAGCCACAACAAGCATTCTTGCAAGTGGTATCATAGAATAAGTTCAAAGCGCAAAGTGCAAAACGCAAAACTAAAAAAAGGGTTCGGTTTACTAGAAGTGCTGATTGGATTAGGAATCCTCTCTGTTGCTTTCTTCGCTCTGCTTACAGTCTCGCGAAGCATACTGCAAGTGAGCCGCGCCGCTACTTACTCGCTCTCGGCAGATTTCCTTCTCGAAGAGGGAGTTGAAGCTATTAGAAGCATAAGAGACAGAAATTGGACAGAGGATATAGCTACACTACCAGATAATTTCTATCTCTACTTCGACGAGACTCTATCACGGTGGGAGAGCACTACTACTCCGGAAGTTATAGAGGGAACCTTCACACGCGAGCTTGCTATAAGTGACGTGTACAGGGATGGAGATGATGATATAGCGGCAAGCGGTACTCTCGATCCGGGCACTAAGAAGTTTGTTGTGACAGTCACGTGGCAGGGCACAAATGCGACAACAACCAGATCTATGAGCGTATATCTAACTAACTACTTCAATGACTAGAAGCTTGCCCCGAGCGAAGTCGAGGGGATTTACTTTGATTGAGATGGTGGTCTATGTAGCTATTATCGCGGCTGTTTTCGCGCTGATGCTTACAGGCATGATCTCTCTATACAACGCGAGCCAGACCGCAAGGACTTCTCGTGCGCTCAACCTGTCAGCCGCAACGACACTTGAGAGATTGAGCCGAGAACTGCGCGACGGGTCTTCTATTATCACTGCAAGTTCGACACTTGGTTCGAGTCCCGGGATACTTGTGATCGAGACAGATAATGCGAGCACTACCGGAGGTACTTTTACGTTTAGTCTGTCGGGCGGGAAAGTCTATCTTACGGACAGTACCGGAGCCAAAGCACTTTCGGCAACTGAAGTGAATGTGAGCGAACTAACTTTCTGGCATGCAACCGGCACAAATGGCCAAGCTGTGAGAGCGAGGATAACAGTCGAACCTGTGGCAAGCTCGAGTGTGGCCGCGAGGACATTTTATTCAAGTACAGTCTTACGTGAATCCTATGAATAGTTCTCGCAAGTACAACTCGGGGCAGGCCCTTCGACGTAACTCAGGGCAGGCGGTGATTGTGAGTGTTATGTTCCTCTTGCTTGTTTCTACCGTGGTGGTTGCAAGGGGAGCGAATCCGGCGAGCGCCGATTCAGAGCTTGCCCGCGAGCTTCTCGATTCTAAACGCTCTGCCATTTTGGCCGAATCTGGGGCAGAGGATGTTACATACCGAGTACGAAGCGCGCAGTCTTATGACAACATAGAAGTGATTTCACTCGACGGTTTCTATGCCACTACAACTGTTACCGACGATGTTGACACGGGGGTTAAGACCGTAGAGAGTGAGGGCAATATTAAAGGAGCGATCCGTCAGAAGTTGGTGGAATTACAGAAAGGTGATGAGGTGGATTTCAACTACGGCGTACAGGCGGGTAACGGGGGTTTCCTTATGTTCAACAGTGCCTCGGTTGTGGGCAACATTTATTCGAACGGTTCTGTGACTGGTGCCGGGAACTTAGTCCAAGGTTCAGTTGTCTCTGCAACTTCAACTGGTCTTGTAGATGATATTCACGCCACGTCCAGCGTTTGGTCGCATACTATCAATGATTCCACGATAGATGGTGATGCGTACTATGTTGTTAAGACTGACACATCGGTAGCGGGCAATAGTTACCCAAATAGTGTAGATAAACCTACAACAACTTTCCCTCTTTCAGAGGCTCAACTGGACGAATGGGAAGCTGTGGCCGAAGCTGGGGGCGTAATTAGTTCACCTTGTCCATACAAGATTACTACCGATACAACAATTGGGCCCAAGAAAATTAATTGTGATTTGGAAATTTCGAATAATGCAGTGGTGACTCTCTCGGGCATGATCTGGATAAACGGCAATCTGACTATCAAAAATAGTTCAGGCATATATCTTGATGAGAGTCTCACTAACAAAAGTATTGCCCTTATTGCTCACAATCTCTCTGACGAAACTACGTCGAGCAAGATTAGTCTTGAGAATACTACCACCTTCTACAATACTAATACCCCCGGCTCGTTCCTCTTCTTAATTTCGCGCAACAGGAGTTCTGCAGATGGCGGAGCCGCAATTGCTATTGAACTAAAGAACACAGCCTCTGGCCCGGTATTCCTGTATACAAATTACGGCATGATTGACATAGGCAATAACACCAAGCTCAAGGCCGTCACGGGCTATCTTATCAGTATGAAAAACTTTTCTCGATTGCAGTATGAGGACGGCCTGGAGTCCACGCTCTTCGACACCGGTCCGGGAGGCTCCTGGAACGTAGTGTCTTGGAAGGAGACTCAATAACTGCTTGCCCCGCGAAGCTTTAGCGAAGTGGGGGAAAGAATCCCAATAGAAAGGCACTCCAAGGGCCACCCTTGGAGTGCCGAAGTGTTGCGGTTGCTGGAAACTGCTTAGCTCCCTGCTTTCGCGGCTGCGGCCGTAGCTGTCGAGTCCTGCCCCTTCTTCCTGTCCGCCTCCCTCTTCGTTTCGTACTTTGCCTTGAGGGACTCGAGATGCCATTTATATTTTCCCTCGTCCAGCTTACCGGACCAGACGAAAAGGTCCTTGGCCAGAGCGAAGAGTTCTTCGCGTACAAAGTGGGCGGCAGGTCCTCGTGGTGCATGTGGACTGGAAAGGAAGTTGGTGAGTGCCCACAGATCAGTGGCAACACTATGGGTCACGACCATTCTGCCGTGGTGCACTGCTTCCCAATGGTTCACTGTCGTTATCTTCTCGGCGATGTCGAAGATCTCGTTCCAGAAAGGCCGGTCGCGTCCGATCTCCTGCTTAGCGCTATCGATCAAGGCCAGTTTGTTGGCATGTCCCACTTCGTTTCTGAGCGTCGCCTTCCACCCAAGCTTGCCACTTGCGCAGAGTATGTAGCTAGGTAGGCCGTTTGGTTTTACGGCGATGACCGTCTCTACCTCAACTGGCTCCGCGTCCTTGCCCCGGTCTAGGAAAAGCTTGCCAGAGTGGCGCAAGGCTTTCTCCTTGTAGTGCACGTGCACCACGCCGTCAAGACGGAAGATCCAGCGCTTCTTGGTGAACAGTCGATATGACCAGGCAATGAGGGCCAAGCCCCATGATCCATACACGAGTATAATCATGGCGATGACAAGCCACTCTACCCACCAAGGCATCGAACCCTTGGGTATACCAAGCGCACGCTTGGCGAAGTAGCCCATCACTTCTATTGCGTAGGTGCTAATCATTGCCACCAGGGATGCCCCGATGGCTACTTTGGTTGATATTGGATCAGCACTCGTAACCTTCTTGCATCTTTCGCATTCCATTTTGACTCCTCAAGTGGCGGGCCCTTACGTCCCGTCAAGTGGAAGGGGCTCCGAATTCAGGGAATGGCCCTTATATCCATCCCAAGAAAACGCAGCGGTTGAAGGGTACTACCTAACTCAAATCTACTCTTAGCGCTCCCATTGTCAACTGTGTTATTATTCCCGCATGGCGACAGATAAACGGATAAAGCGATTGATTGTGGCTAATTGGAAGATGAATCCTTCTTCTAAGATTGATGCCATGAAAATGTTTGGTGAAGCGCGCAAGGCCGGGGCTCGGGCCACGCGTGTGCAGACTGTTGTCTGTGCGCCCTTCCCGTTCTTATCTGCTATGGCTCTCGAGATTACGGGGCACAGGACAGCTTTGGGTGCTCAAGATTGCTTCTACGAGCGATCGGGCGCTTACACTGGCGAAGTTAGTCCCTCGCAACTTTCATCACTTGGAGTGCGCTTCGTGATACTGGGGCATTCTGAAAGACGCGAGATGGGTGAATCAAATGAGCTCGTAAGCAGGAAGGTTGCCGCCGCGCTCAAAGAGGGTTTGATTGTGATCTTGTGCGTAGGCGAGCGGGCACGCGACGACGAAGGCAATTATTTTAGTCTAGTCAAGCAGCAACTCGAAGAATGCTTACGTGACATCCCGAGGCGCTACTTCTTAAACTTATGCGTAGCATATGAGCCAATCTGGGCCATCAGCACACATGCCTCTGGTGTGGAGTCACCGGAAGATATGCTCCAGATGGGCATCTTTATTCGCAAGACTTTGGGTGCAATTTGCGGCAAGGATCTGGCTGTGAAAGTGCCTATATTATATGGTGGCTCTGTGGATGAGAAAAGTATTGCAGGATTCATAGAGCGCGGTGGAGTGGATGGAGCTCTGGTAGGAAAAGCAAGTCTACTGCCCGAAACTTTCACCCAAATAATAAAAAGTGCTAATGAGTCTAAAATCGATTAGCGATCCCTCCTTTGGCCCCACTTCGCCAAGGCTACGCGGGGCACGCAAGGCAATGCGGGTCCTTTTGCGACTTAGTTTGAACGTGCCTGTTTCGGGGGATGTAATAAATGACGATTTTAGGTTGATTAAATCACTGCCAACTTTGCAGACGCTTATAGACATGGGCGCGAAAGTAACGGTGATCAGTCACATTGGAGGTGATGGCACGCAATCTCTTGGGCCGGTTGAGAAATGGTTACGGGAGCGCCTGCCTGCGCAGGCAGGAGTTAGGGGTGAGTTTGTGATGCACGAGAACCTGCGGCTTGATCCGCGCGAGAAGTCTGGCGACGAGTCGCTGGCGCGAGAACTTGCCGATCTTGACGGCGGGCAAGATATCTTTGTCAACGAAGATTTCGCTGTCTCACATCGTGCGCACGCATCTGTCACAGGTTTGCCCAAACTTTTGCCGAGTTTCGTTGGTTTGCAGTTCGCCCAAGAAGTAGAGCACTTAACGCGCTTCATAGATCCGCCCGAACCCTGTGTGGTGATCTTGGGGGGCGCAAAAATAGAGACTAAGTTGCCTATGATTAACGCTTTTCTGCCGAAGGCCAGCAAGATATTTTTAGGCAGTTATTTTGCAAACTCCCGATTCGATTTATCGAATCGAGGATCCTCGATTTCGCAAGCGAAATCGGTAGAAGCTATTCCAACTAGTCCAAAAGTTATTTTGCCGATTGATGGGGTCAGCAAAGACGGTCGTATAATGGACATAGGGGAGAAAGCCCTTGGGAATATTTTAGAGGCGGTGGAGAGCGCAAAATCAGTGATCTGGAACGGTCCAATGGGCAAATTCGAAGATGGCTACGATCAAACTACACTTGAACTGGCGAGAGCCATAGCGAACTCCGGAGCCGAATCAGTAGTAGGTGGCGGAGACAGCATCTCTGCTATTAGAAAGCTCAATCTCCTAGATAAATTTACATTCGTTTCAACCGGAGGCGGAGCAATGCTCGAGTACTTATCAAAGGGCACCCTTCCCGGCATTGATGCTATAATTAACTCACCTCATTTCATCCCGTAGAACGGGACAAGTTAGAAATTAGGAATTAGAAATTAGAAATTAAACTAATATGACTCTACCTCTATTGGGATTTGTGCCGGCTTTTGTTCTGTTTCTGATTGTGGTTATTGTTTTGGTTGTGATCTTCGACAAGAAGGATATCTGGAAGTTCATCGGTTTGATTGTTTTGCTGTACATTGCATATTGGTTGTTTGGTCGTTTTTTCTAAACTAGTCACAAGTGGCACGCTTCGTTCTATTTACTGACGGGGGAGCTAGAGGCAATCCGGGACCGGCGGGTGCGGGGGCTGTTGTTTGTGATAATTCCGGCAATGTTTTGCGGGAGGCTCATAAGTCGCTTGGACGGGCTACGAATAACTTTGCGGAATATTCTGCAGTAATTCTTGCTCTCGAAACTCTTAAAAAGCTTATTCCCTTATCAAAGAGAAAAGAGTCAGAAATAGAAGTGCGTATGGATAGCGAGTTGGTTGCCAGGCAGCTAAGTAACAGATATGAGATACGAGAAGAGACTTTATTTCCCATGTTCATCAAAGTGCATAATTTAACTGTAAGCACATTCCCGAATATTAAGTTCACGCATATTAGGCGCGAACAAAACAAGCACGCAGATAAACTTTCTAATCTGGCCATGAACGAGAGTGAGAAGATGATCCAGAATGAGAGCGAATCTGCCATTCGTAGTTAGTGGCTTCGTACTGGGAATCTGGCTACGTTCTTTTATTGATTTTGGCTGGGCATTACCAGGACTTGTCTTATTATTGGGATTAGTCTTTGTTTCCCAGAAACATTTCGGAATCGCTTTCGTTTGTCTGGGGTTGGTTTTGGGTATAGCCAGGTACAACATGCACGACCGCACTGGCGAGCTCGCTTTGCCTCTGGGGCTGCAACAACTTGAAGTGCTAATAATTGATGAACCAGATGAGCGAGAGAAATTTGTACGTTATGTTGCCGAGTCTCGCGATGTCAAGCTCTCGATCGTGGCTCGCACCAGTCCCGTTTTCCAATACGGCGATCTGGTGCGCATAAGTGGGGCAGTGCAAGAAGTAACTGACGAGTATCTAACTAAAGACGAGATCTATTATGAGGTCGCATTTCCCAAGATCGAGCTAATCAGTGGAGACAAAGGCAATCCTATCAAGGCACGTCTCTTCACTATCGAGCATGCATTCTTAGATAGACTTGCAGGCGTGATCCCCGAGCCAGAAAATTCGCTTGCTGGCGGCTTGGTGGTGGGGGCCAAGCAGTCACTAGGCGAGGATCTGCTTACCAGTTTCCGCAACGTGGGCCTCATCCACGTCATAGTCTTATCGGGATACAACCTCACCCTCATTGCTGATTTCATTAAGAACACTTTGGGTGTGATCTTGCCCATAGCCGCCGTCACCTGGCTTAGCGCCCTTGCCATAATTCTTTTTGCCATACTTGCCGGTGCTGGGGCCACTGTGGTGCGGGCAACCATCATGGCGCTCCTAGTTCTTATCGCGCGTGGTACTGGCAGAGTGTATGAGGTGACGCGCGCGCTTATCATTGCAGGTCTCTTTATGATCATCCACAATCCTAAAGTTCTTGTCTTCGACATTGGCTTCCAGTTATCTTTCCTGGCCACACTCGGTTTGCTTTATCTTGAGCCGATCGTTGCGAAGAAGCTTACTCGTGTGCCAGAGAAAATATGGATATTCAAATTTAGAGAGATTGCAGCGGCGACAATTGCCGCACAGCTTGCCGTGCTCCCCTGGATTCTCTACAAATTCGGCAATCTCTCCCTCTTCGCCCTACCGGCAAATTTGTTAGTGTTGCCTATCGTGCCCTATGCTATGCTGCTCGTCTTTCTAACTGGCCTCGCGGGTTTCGTTTTCTCCCCTTTGTCTCTTTTAATCTCGTTCCCGGCGTACGCGCTACTGGCATACCAATTGCTAGTCACAAAAGTTTTCTCCAATCTGCCCCTCGCGTCAATCAATATAGAAAGTTTCCCCTTAATTCTCGTCCTAATCATGTACGCTGGCCTCGTCTGGATTGTCCTAAAGTCCCACAGGAAAGAAAAAGGCCCGGGCCCCGCGCTAGCCATCCCCTTGTAGTTTGTCGGGGTGGCCGCGCGGGGCCGCAGATCAGAGAACGACGGAGCTCAAGATGAACCGGACCCTGCCCTCGAGTTCACTCGGCAGAAGCTGTAGAAGCTCCTTCCCGTCAAGCAGCCGTTCCTCGGCGCAGTGCTGGGCGCTTACCCAGTTCCGCTCGAGGAGTGCCTCAAGGCTTCGGAGCTCCGTGGTGGAGAGCTTGCTGACGTCGATGCCTTCGAGACTTTCGGCTCCGATCGGCCTACCGAAGACGCGCCTGCGTTTAGTTTCGATGAAGCAGCGGATGAAGCCGTGCCGCTCGCTGATCCAGACCATGTAGACCTTTGGTTTCGGACGTCTTTGTCCGGGTCTCTTCGTGACGGCCATGCCTCGCCGTCCCGGCCCTACTCTCGCGTGTCCCATGGGCACCTCCAGTGTCCGCGGATATGCTAACATAATACTCATGTCACACAAGGCACTCGAATACATAGACCCCGAAGTCTACGAGGCTCTCGTAAATGAAGAGGCTCGGCAGAAGTCCGGGGTGGAACTAATTCCAAGTGAGAATTATGTCAGCTCTGCCGTGCTCGAAGCTCTTGGTTCTGTGTTCACCAACAAGTACGCAGAGGGCTTCCCCGGACGGCGTTACTATGGCGGTAACGAGTTCACGGACAAAGTAGAGACACTTGCAATCGAGCGCGCGAAGAAAATATTCAAGTGTGATCATGCCAATGTCCAGCCCTTATCTGGTTCGCCCATGAATCAGGCTGTGTATCTGGCATTGCTCAAACCCGGTGACACGATCATGGGCATGGATCTCTCTCATGGAGGGCACTTAACGCACGGCGCGCCCGTATCGCACATGGGCAAGCTCTACAACTGGATTCGCTACAAAACTGATCCGAGTAACGGCGGCAAAATAGATTTCGATCAGCTGCTCAAACTCGCGCGCGAGCACAAGCCCAAAATAATCCTCTGTGGCTACACAAGTTATCCGCGCGATTATGATTATGCGGACTTCAAGCGCGTGGCCGACGAAGTGGGAGCCATCGCTATGGCCGACATTGCCCACATTGGCGGCCTGGTAGCCGCGGGCGTGATGCGCAACCCCTTCGATTACGGCTTCGATATTGTCACCACCACCACACACAAGACTCTGCGCGGTCCACGTGGTGGGGTGATTCTTTCGAGAGGCAAAGTAGGCAATCCCCTCAAGGCACCCGAGCCTGGCACCGAGCGCGAGTATTTGCCCACGGTCATCGACAGATCAGTTTTCCCAGGCCTTCAGGGCGGGCCGCACATGAACCAGATAGCGGCCACGGCCGTTGCCCTCAAAGAAGCAGCTACACCAGAATTCAAAGAATACGCTAAGCAGGTTTTGTTAAATGCAAAAGCCCTTGCGGCGGCGCTCATGGATCGTGAAGTGAAGCTTGTGACAGATGGCACAGACAATCACATGATGGTCATAGATTGCATGAGCACGTGGAAGTTGGTTGGTAAAGATGTAGAGAAGACGCTCGATAAAGTTGGCATCACCACCAACAAGAGCCTCATCCCCGATGACCCCCAACCGCCGTTTAACCCATCCGGCCTAAGATTAGGCAGTCCCGCCGCTACAACAAGAGGCATGAAGGAAGCTGACATGCAGAAACTCGCTGGCTGGATAGTAGAAGCCGTGAAGAATTCTTCCAGCGACCAGCAACTAGCCTCTATCAAATCTAGTGTAGAAAAATTCTGCTCAAGTTTCCCCGTCCCCGGGATTTAACTATACAAAATGAGAGCAGCCCTCCGCATAAGAATCGCGGAGGGCCGTGAAGGAGACGGGGGAGCTAGATGCCGGGGGTGGGTACTTGGGCGAGGAGATCAAAGATGTTAACCGCCCCTTCGTAGATGATGATCTGGCCACCATGGCGCAGCATCGTGCCTTGTACATTGAACACGGTGTTCGTCTCGTCGTTGACGTCCATGCGAGCCTCGTCCCAGAAGAGCTTCGTGACGAGGTCCTTGCGGAAGGTGAGGTAGTGGATGCCCTCGGTCATGCGGGCCGCTTCGACGGTGCGACCGCGTGCTTGGAGCTTGCGCATCTCCTCGAGGTCCGCCTCGATGACCTTGCCAACTCGCGTGGCGGTGCAGACGTAGCGGACCGTGCTCGCGGAGATGGTACCGAGAACGATTTCCTCGGGTCCGGTCTTCTCCAGAGAGCCGAGGTAGTTGTCGATCTCCAAGGGCGTGGTCTTCTTGAGCTCGGCTTCGAGCCACTCGTTGAAACGAACGGGTTTCTGATCCATGCTAGTTCCTCCCATGGCCTGTCGGCCAATTATGCGCCGTAGTTTGAACTGTTGCTGTGCACAAACTAATCTAAAGTGTTCACTTTGTCAAATTTCAAGTGGGTGCAACTTTGATACAATAAATCTGGACAACTAACCACCTGCGGGTGGGGAGGAGATCTCGCATGACCAAGCATCGAGTGGCAACACAGAAGCAGGTGAGAGTCGCCATGACGCGCCCGAGTGGACACTACTGGGGCCCGCAGTACCGGGCGGTTCTCGTGCTCTTCGGATGGAATGGGAATCGTCCGACGGGCCTCGAGGCCATCCGTAGCGCGGTCCTCAAGGAGGCCCCGGGGAAGTCGTTCTGGCTCTCCGACATCCGTTACATGAACCGTTCACTGCGGGCCATGGGTGCGCATGTGCGTCTGCGGTTCGTCAAGCAAGGCAACTGGAAGACCGCCGGCGATGCCGAGCGGAAGTACCAGTTCGTCTGCGAGGAGGCGGCATGAAGCGCAGGGATCTGAAAGCGGCGATGTTGTTGCGCAACGTTCGCTCCGGCAAGGACGCTCAGGTTGCGTACGGGCGGGATGGGCGCACCATCTTGCCGGCACACCGGGATTTCGTCCAGGTCGAGTACGTCAACTTCGGCCCATGGCGGCGGGGGAGGCTCCGCCGGACGACCTGGTCTCTCGCCAACGTGCGCAGGCTTTCAGCTCGCGAGCTGAAAGCCTTTGTCTCCATGCTCGACCGTCTGCGCAAGCAGATGCGGCTGGCTGGATGATGGAAGAAGATTGGGGTTGGGCGGTCGCACGGCGATTGCCCAACCCTTCGGTATTTTCAGACTCTTGATATCAAACAACAAGGGGGCAGTTGCCCCCTTTGGTCGAGCGGAGTATTTGCACTCACACACGACCGAGTTCTCGCTTGGCGTCGTCAAGGTACTGGGCTAGGCCTTTGGTGCGGCCTTCTCTTTCCCAGTTACGGAAGACGAATTCACCGAGTTCGGCATCGTCGCCAACGAGTTGCATCAGTTCCTTGCGCGCTGCTTGGTAGCCTTCACGCCGTAGACGTTCGGCCCGCTGTTCGACAGTCTCGAGGCCGTGGCCAGCGAGCAACGCTTCTGCGATGATGCTCCGACTTGGACTGCCGGGTGCGCCGGGCTCACTCATGCATTACCTCCTACTCGAATTATACGTCCATTAACGGTGGGTGCAAGGGTCGTGAAAGTGGAGGACATGATGCAATTTGGAAGGCGGACGAGGTTCAAACCGACGCAAGTAGCTTCGGGGCGGGAGATAGACGAGCTTCTCCAGAAAGGGGAATGGAAGCCGGCAGAGAAACTCGTCCTCGAGTTCTTCGCTGGTCGTGACAATACTGCTACCCGCACCCGCTTCGGTGATTGCGAGTCGACTGCCCCGCCGTATGCGTTTATGCTTTGACAGATAGGCTTCTATGTTTAATATGGTGACTGGAGAGGGGAGGGATGATGCAGACACTAGCAGTTCGCAACAAGAGCCGCGTCGCTTACGTTCGGGAAGCGTATATCGCGAGTCAACTCAGGTGGGGAGTACGATCGGACACTGCTCGACGGAGCTTCAGGCGTATTTTGCGTAGGCTTGTTGAGGGCCAGAGTCTATCTCGAATCGGACGGGCCACGGGGACTAGCCGGGCAGTGATGAGCAATCATTACGGTCGCTACTTCGCGGACCTCTTCGAGGTAACGGGTCGAGAGCGCTACATCCAGGTTCGGCCTACACTATCGGAGTCCATGCTCCGGAGGAAGTTCGAGGAACGTTGTTTCAAGGTCTGGCCCGCTGTTGGCTCGGTGGTACATGCCGCGAGGATGCGTGGAATAAAGGCCGTTGTAAATGGGTCGACGGCGAGTAACATCGTGGAGCTTGAGGGCAAACGTTGCATGGTGATCAGCACTAGGACCACGTTTCTCTCGCGTCCTGACGCGCCTTCTAAATATCTGCACTTCTGGCTTGCGACACAGAAGGTGAAATCGTGTGGGCTCGTGGCTCTAGTTGATCTCCGAGGCCGCACAGGGTTCTACTTCGTCCCGAGCAAGGTCATCCTCGCGGCCTGCAAGTCCGCCAACTCGCACATAAGTCTCTATGTGCCGGTGGGCAAGAGACGAGCCTGGGGAGGTCACGGCAAGAAGATCAAGCTGGAACTCCTTGACTATCGGGGAGCCTGGCACCTGGTCCAAAGGACGATCTAAGGTCGCTAAGACAGGAATGGTTGCGAACTATTTGGGGCTCCGGAACATCGGAGCCCTTTCCTACTATAAAATCATGCAATTTCACATCCTTTTAGAGAATGGCCAGGGGTGGCTCACCTGGGCCACCACGGGGAGTTTCGTGGCTCTAGTTAGCCATTTCGACTCGTCAACTTGACGATTCTGCCTTGACAATGGTCTGATGTTCGTGCTAGTATATTGGAGTCCCGCAAGATACGCGGGATTTAATTATGCAAACAAAAAACTACATCGACGCAGCCAAATTGGGTTTCTTGGTCTTACTCGTAATAGCCTTCCAGGCCCAGACCCTCTTTGCCCAGGCAACGAAGTCGCCTCTTAAAGCCTATACGGATAAAGAGAGCCAGGAAGCTACAGATATCTTGTGGTTGGCCCGTATCCTATATTCCGAGAGTAAGGTTGCCGAGGAACAGATCATGGTGGCCTGGGTCGTCCGTAATCGCGTGGAGACAGGGTTCCGTGGCGCGGATTCGTACAAAGAGGTAGCCCTTTCGCCCAATCAGTTTTCTGGTCTATGGCCTTCTGACCCGCAGTACAAACTCAATATGAGTCGTACTTACTCTGACACCAAGGACCTGTCTTGGAAGCAATCTATTGCCATTGCTTCTGCTGTCTACTTCGCAGACGAATCGCTTCGCCCTATCAGTCAGACTACGCGCCACTTCTACTCGCCTCTTGCTGTGCTAAGCGACCCGCATTGGGCATCGGGCAAGAAGCCGGCTCTGGTGATGAGAGATGATAATGGCTCCGTCCGCTTCGCCTTCTACGACAACGTTCGATAGTCGCCTCGAAATAACAGTGTCCAATCCTCCTGCGAGGATTGTCACGTTGGGTTCTCACCCCGACGCTCCGATCCGCCTTCTGGCGGATTTCGGAGTCCATGCCATCGGGGCTCCGAAACCTATTTCGATGTGACTATCTTCACTAATCCGAGGTCGGTCCGCTTCATGAGCGGTCCGACCTCTTGCGTTCTGATTGTGCTTCGTGTAGTTTGCCCGCAGGGAGGATGGCGATGAAGGAGAGACTGATCTCAGCGCTGACTCAAGGACAACGTTTTCTTTTCCCATGTTCCTGTGAAGGGGAGTATGTGGGGATGGGGGGCGTGACGCACAGAGTAGTTGTCACGCGAATCGGACAGTGGTGTCAATCGGGTGGACGCTCGGTCGACGTCAGGGGCAGTGAGCGCATGAGTGCGAGTCGTGAACCAGCGGCTCCATTCCGGACATCAGGAAACCTTTCGAATAACCCACATGAGGTTGGACAAGACGAGTCTCTTCTTCATTGGAATGTGGTATTACCACTGTGAGCTAACAGTGTCTGAAGCCCGGAGGGTAACCCTCCGGGCTCGGTGTTTACGCATAAAACATCTTGACTTCTAGTTTGTTTAGAGTAGATTAGTTTGGGTTTGCACACGGTGGGCCGTTAGCTCAACTGGCAGAGCGCGGGACTCTTAATCCTTCGGTTCGCGGTTCGATTCCGCGACGGCTCATCACCCAAGCTCCTCCCATCCGGAGGAGCTTCGCCTTATCTGAGGCGCTATAATGGGTAGGTGAAGTTTCTGAAAGAGCGATGGCGCTTACTGCTTGTGGGTCTTTTGCTTTTGGGGAACTTTTTCGTTTGGTCTGTTATTGCTCACGAATCGCGGCATGGCGTTTTGACTGTTACTTTCCTAGATGTTGGTCAAGGGGATGCAATTTTCATCGATGGCCCTTCGGGCATACAGGTTCTGATAGATGGCGGCAAGGGCAAAAAGGTTTTGAGCGAGCTCGGTCGCGTGTTGCCCTTCTATGATAAGAGCATAGATGTTGTGATAGCCACGCATCCGGACCAGGATCACATGGAAGGCTTGATTGGCGCTGTCGAGCGGTACAAGACGCTGGTTTATCTTGCGCCGGATTTGATTACAGATAAGCCGTTCCAGATTAGTTTGCTAGACAAAGTTAAAGATAGGGAAGTGCGTGAGTTAGTTGCCCAAGCAGGGCAAATAATTAACTTAGGAAACGGGGCTACGCTTACCATACTATTTCCGAACCTCGATGTGAGCGATTGGTCTGACACAAACAGCGCTTCGGTTGTAGCACTTTTGCGCTACGGACAGACTTCCTTCCTTTTCACTGGCGACTCGCCAGAGACGATAGAGTCGCGTCTCGTGATGGAGCTTGGAACGGGGCTTAATGTAGACGTGCTCAAAGCCGGGCATCATGGTTCGCGCACAAGCTCAAGTGGACTTTTCTTATCAGCCGTGAGTCCAGAATATGCAATTATTTCTGCCGGACGTGACAACTCATACGGACATCCACACAGCGAGGTCCTGGAGAATTTGCGCAATGTCGGAGCGAATGTATTGAGTACTGCGGAGGTCGGGCGTGTAGAAATAAAAAGTGACGGCACTTCTTTAGAAATTAGTAATTAGAAATTACTTCGACACGGGTCGAAGTTCTAGGTGCTTGCCCTTTTTGATGCAGCGAGTGCAGACTCTCATGCGCGAGCCGTCAGTTAATCTGGCCCACTGGAGGTTAGGTTGATTGCGGGTAATCCCAGAAGGATTGAACTTCGTAGCTCGGGTACGGTTAGAATAACCGCCGACGCGGGAACCAGACTTATCACAAATTGGACAGACTTTCATAGTAGAACGTATGCTATCATATTAGTCTTGATTTGCAAACGATGAATCCCGTTAGAAGTATAGCTCAATAACCTCACTACAATATGTCGAACGTATTTATTGCAATCGTAAGAAACTTCTAATGGGATGAATATAATTTTTCAAATAGTCATCCTAATTTTATCTGCAACCCTTCATGAGGCTTCTCATGGTTATGTGGCTTACGCTTTGGGCGATCCCACGGCTAAATTGCAGGGGCGGCTTACGCTCAATCCACTTCGTCACCTGGATCCTTTCGGTTCCGTCATTTTGCCGATGCTTATGTACCTCGCTTCAAGCGGTACTTTCATCTTCGGTTGGGCCAAGCCTGTGCCTTACAATCCCTACAATCTGCGGGGAGGGAAGTGGGGCCCACTTTGGGTCGCTCTTGCTGGGCCACTGTCTAACTTGTTATTGGCTATCGTTTTCGGATTTATTGTGCGCTTTGGCGGTGCGGGCCTGCCGCCGTCTTTTGTTTTCTTCGCATCAATAATTGTGGCCATCAACGTGCTACTTGCTGTCTTCAATCTCCTGCCCATCCCACCCCTTGATGGTTCTAAGGTTCTATTTGCACTTCTGCCCTCTAGAGCCAGATTTATAGAAGAACTCTTCACCAAATACCAAATGTTTATATTGCTTTTCCTCTTATTCTTCGGCTGGCCCGTAATCGAGTACCCTGTTATCTGGCTGTCCCGCTTGCTTTTAGGCTCATAGTCCTGTAGATTAGTCCGGTGCCTACAATCAATCAATTAATCAGGAAGCCCCGCAAGCATGTGGCGAAGAAGACTCGCACCGTGGCTCTTTCCCGTGGCTTCAACACTCTTAAGAACCGCCCCGTGTTCTACCCGTCGCCATTTAAGCGTGGTGTGTGCACGGTGGTTAAAACAATTACGCCTAAAAAACCAAACTCTGCCTTACGTAAAGTTGCCCGTGTGCGCTTAACAAATGGCATGGAAGTAACCGCATATATTCCTGGCGTCGGGCACAATCTTCAGGAACACAGCGTTGTAATGATCCGCGGAGGAAGAGTGAAAGACTTGATTGGTGTGCGATATCACATAGTCAGGGGTCGCCTTGATGCTACCGGAGTAGAAGGCAGGAATCGCGGGCGCAGTAAGTATGGGGCAAAAATGCCGAAGGGAAAGTAACTGGTAACGAGTAATTTGTAACGTGTAAATATGAGACGGAAAGTAAAAAACAGAAACAAGGTCCAGCCCGATTATCTCTATAAGAGTATGGATGTGAGTAAGTTTATCAATCACGTCATGGAGCGAGGCAAGAAGACTGTTGCCTCTGGAGTAGTGTATGCCGCCCTTCTCGGGGTAAAGGAGAAGAGCAAGCGCGAACCGCTCGAAGTTTTCGACGAGGCACTCCGCAATGCCGGACCCCTGATGGAAGTGCGCAGTAGGCGCATCGGTGGTGCTAACTACCAAGTGCCGCGCGAAGTGCGCCCCGAAAGGCGCCAGTTTCTGGCCATGAAGTGGATCATCGAGGCCGCCCAGAGCAAGAAAGGCAAACCAATGCAAGATAAATTGGCCGAAGAAATTTTAGCCGCAGCCAAGAACGAAGGCGAAGCCATTAAGAAGCGTGAGAACGTGCACAAAATGGCCGAAAGCAACAAAGCCTTCGCCCACTTCGCCTGGTAAATTTTTTGTATGGCAGAGCCGCGAGCATATCCGCTAGAGAAGACCCGTAACTTTGGGATTATTGCGCATATTGATGCGGGTAAGACTACTGTTTCAGAGCGCATACTTTTTTATACAGGCGAGTCGCATAAGATTGGCGAGGTGCACGAGGGTGACACTGTTACCGATTGGATGGAGCAAGAGCGCGAGCGGGGCATTACCATTACGGCTGCCGCAATTACTTGCTTCTGGAACCCAACATATAGAACTAGCAAAACCGACGAGACCAATAAACATCAATTCAATATTATTGATACTCCCGGACACATTGATTTCACAATTGAAGTGAAGCGCTCATTGCGCGTGCTCGACGGCGCGGTGGTTGTCTTTGATGGCGTAGCGGGTGTCGAACCCCAATCAGAGACCAACTGGCGTTATGCAGACGAACAGAATGTGCCGAGACTCTGCTTTATAAACAAGCTCGACAGAATGGGGGCAAACTTTGACCGCTCGTACCAATCAATCCTAGACAGACTGACCAAGAATGCTGTGCGCATGCAGATTCCTATGGGTTTGGAAGAAAATTTCAAGGGCGTGATCGATTTGCTTGCCAAGAAGGCATATTATTTCGAGGGCGATAAGGGTAAGGATATCAGGCAAGAAGAAATTCCAGCAGAATACCTAGATGAAGCCAAAAAGTATCACGCTGAACTTGTTGAGAAGATAGTCTCGAATGATGAGCACCTGATGGAAGAGTACTTGGCCGGCAACGAGATTCCGGTGGAGAAGCTCAAAGAAATTTTGCGAGCGGCAACACTCAAAGTTGAGATAGTCCCTGTCTTCTGCGGCTCGGCTCTCAAGAACAAGGGCGTGCAGCTCGTTCTCGACGCCGTGGTTGATTATTTGCCCAGCCCGCTTGATGTCCCTCCAGTGGAAGGTGTGGATATGAGCGGCAATGATGATACTCGCGAAACTTCTGACACAGCGCCGTTCGCGGCACTCGCTTTCAAGCTCCAGACTGACCCTTATGTGGGGCAGCTAGTATTCTTTAGAGTTTATTCGGGCACACTCGAAGCCGGCTCATACATACTCAATACTCGCACGGGAAATAAAGAGCGCGTCGGTCGCATGGTGCGTCTACATGCCAACGATCGCGAGGATGTGAAAGTTGTGCACGCCGGTGACATTGCTGCAACGCTCGGTATGAAGGATGTCAAAACTTCTGACACGCTTTGTGATCCGGAACACCCGATTATCCTAGATCCGATTGAGATTATGGATCCGGTTGTGAGTATGAAGATTGAGCCCAAGACTAAAGCAGACCAAGAAAAAATGGGTATGGCCCTTAAAAAGTTGGGCGACGAAGATCCAACATTCCGGGTGAGTTCTGACCCGGAGACACTTGAGACTATTATTTCGGGCATGGGCGAACTGCACCTTGAGATCATGCTTGACCGCATGAAGCGCGAGTTCAGCGTTGACGCTACTTCTGGCAAGCCGCAAGTGGCTTACAAAGAGACAATCACGGGCGAGGCAGAGGCCGAAGGCAAGCATATCAAGCAATCAGGCGGTCGCGGTCAATATGGTCACGCTGTCATCACATTGCGGCCCATTAAGCCCGAAGAAGAACCAGTTGATGGAAAAGCGGCTAAGAAAGCAAAAAATGTTAAACGCTCTGACGGTTTTGAGTTCGTTAACTCTATCAAGGGCGGGGTGATCCCCAATGAGTACATTCCGGCTGTTGAGAAGGGTATTAAAGAGGCTATGGCCCGCGGCATCGTGGCGGGATTCCCGATGACCAATATTTCTGCCGAACTTACATTCGGCTCGTATCACGATGTTGACTCAAGCGAGATCGCTTTCAAACTCGCGGGCTCACTTGCCTTTCAGGAGGCGGCTAAACGCGCCGGGCCTGTGTTGCTTGAGCCGATCATGAACGTGGAGATTATTGTGCCGGAGAAATTCATGGGCGATATCACCGGTTCTGTATCGAGCAAGCGCGGCATGATCGACGAGATAGAGGATCGTCCCGGCGGTGTGAAAGTTATCAAAGCCAAAGTGCCCCTCTCCGAAATGTTTGGTTACGTCACAAACTTAAGATCCATGACCGAAGGCCGAGGTACCTTCACCATGACCCCACACGAATACGCCATAGTGCCGAAAAATGTTGCAGATACAATTGTTGCTAGTCGAAAGTAACAAGAACGCCCGCCCCGCGAAGCCTTGGCGGAGTGGGGTAGCCGACACAATAGTTGCCGCCAGGAAGTAATGAGTTTATAATTTAACTATGGGTATAGAAAATGTGGAAAGCTGGGCGGAGGAACTGGAGCCGGAAGTTGAGGTTGCCGTACCAGAGAAGATCGACTATAAGAAGGGGACAGTAGATATTGTTGAATTGCGGGCAGCCTCGGCCTGGGCTCTAAGGAACGGTGTAACCGGAGCCAAAGGGCAGGCCCTAGTAGAACTGTGGAAGGCGGCCGGCGGTAGCATTGGGCAAGGCAAGAAAGCTGCATAGTTTAGTATAGAAAGACGGAAGGCCCGGGGCGACTCCACTTGTGGGTGGATCATCGCTCGGGCCTTCGGGTTCTCAGGTCGGCTGACGGAGGCGCGTGGCCACTCTGTCGAGGATGGCGAAGACTCGGTTCCGACTGAACCCCCTGCAGCTGGGGTGTCGAGTTAGTTCGCTGATAGGAACGGGCGGCTCGCCGAACCCGATCAGTGCGGAGACAATCCGCACATGTTCTGCGGGCAAGCCCAGTTTCCTGATATCGCTCGGCGCGAAGCCTTTTGCCGAGAGCAACTGCTCGATTTCGATTCGGTGATCTCGCTCCATTATTGTGGTCCTCCCTCGCATTTGCAGCGGACGGTGTTCCAGCTAATAATAACGATTATATAGAGTGGTTGTGACCGTCGGCTCTTACGGGTATGAGCCGTACCCCTTGCATAATTTATATATCTTGTGATAGGATAGCTCCACTTGTTTTAGCAAGTTGGCTTTATTAGTTTAGTTAAGACCTCCAATATCTCCCCCACTTCGCTCTTTGAGCTACGCGGGGCAAGTCGGGGTAAGAGGCAAATATAAAAATATGGCAGAAGCATTTGATCGTTCTAAGCCGCACTTGAATGTGGGCACAATTGGTCACGTTGACCACGGCAAGACAACGTTAACAGCCGCTATTCTTCATGTTCTCGACATGAATAAGGCCGCAGGTTATGGAGCTCGCGTTGAGGGCATTGACGCAATTGATAAAGCTCCGGAAGAGAAAGCTAGAGGCATTACTATTTCTCTCCACCACAGCGAGTACTGGACACCCAAGCGTCACTACGCTCACATTGATGCTCCTGGTCACGCTGACTTCATCAAGAATATGATTACTGGTGCCGCCCAGATGGATGGCGCTGTTATCGTGGTAGCCGCTACTGACGGCGTGATGCCTCAGACACGCGAGCACATTCTCCTGGCGCGCCAAGTAGGTGTGGACAAGATCATTGTCTTCTTAAACAAAGTTGACATGGTTGATGATGCCGAGATGGTAGGTCTCGTTGAAGAGGAAGTGCGCGAGCTCTTGACTAAATATAAGTACGATGGCGCCAACACACCAATTATCAAGGGCTCGGGTTTGAAGGGACTTGAGGCCAAGAGCATGGATGACGAGTGGGCTAAGAAAATTCTTGAACTTGTAGATACACTTGATACTTATTTCCCAGAACCAGCCCGTGAGATTGATAAGCCGTTCTTGCTGCCTATTGAAGATATCTTCTCAATCGAAGGTCGCGGAACTGTGGTAACTGGGCGTATTGAGAGAGGTAAGGTGAAGGTGGGCGAGGACGTGGAACTTGTTGGTTTCGCTCCCACACAGAAGACGACTGTTACCGGTATCGAAATGTTCAACAAGCAGCTTGATGAAGGTATGGCAGGCGATAATGCAGGCATTCTTTTGCGCGGCTTGAAGAAAGAGGACATAACTAGGGGCCAGGTTATTGCCAAGACTGGCAGCGTAACTCCGCACACGGATTTCGAAGCTGAAGTTTATGTGCTTACCAAAGAAGAGGGCGGTCGCCACACGCCATTTTTCAAGGGCTACAAGCCACAGTTCTATATCAGAACTACTGATGTGACGGGCGAGATCACATTACCAGAGGGCACGGAGATGGTCATGCCCGGTGACACAATTAAAGTAAATGTGAAGTTGGTTGCCCCGGTGGCCCTTGAAAGCGAACAGCGCTTCGCTATCAGGGAAGGTGGCAAGACGGTGGGAGCAGGCGTTGTAACAAAGATCAATGCCTAGTGCGACCAAGGCAAAAGTTAGTTCTCCCAAAACAAAGAAAGATGCTAAGTCTGCTAAAACTGCTACTAAAAGTAGCGCAGCAAATTCTGGAATCGGCAAACTTAGAATTAAGGTGAGTGCTTATGAGCACAAGGTTCTCGATATGAGCGTGCGCCAGATTGTGGATACAGCACTCCGGCACGAGGGACAGGTTTACGGACCAGTGCCTCTGCCCACAGAGATCAAGCGGTATACAGTGAACAGGGGCGCTTTCATCGACAAGAACTCGCGCGAGCAGTTCGAGATGCGCGTGCACAAGAGGATGCTTGAGATCGTGAACCCAAACAGCAAGATTATCGAGGCACTCACAAATATCGAACTTCCCAGCGGTGTAGGGATAGACCTCAAAATGATGTAGGTTGAAAAACGCAAAACGCAAAACTCAAAGCGCAAAGCTTATGAAATTCTTGATAGGACGAAAAGTGAATATGACCCAAGTCTTTGACGATAAGGGCCGGGTAACTCCAGTGACTGTTATTAAAACAGAGCCTGTCCAAGTTACCCAAGTTAAGACGCTTGAAAAAGATGGTTATGAGGCTGTGCAAATTGGGTACGGCATGCAGAAAGAGAGCAGGGTTAACAAAGCGCAAAAAAAGAAAGGCTTGTTCGCGGGATTTAAGGAAGTAAAAGGGGCGGGGGAACTAGATAGCTTTGTGGCGGGAGATACTGTGCAAGTTTCCGGGATAAGCAAGGGCAAGGGCTTCCAGGGCGTGGTCAAGCGCCACGGTTTCCACGGCGGTAGACGCTCTCACGGGCAAAAACATTCTGAACGCGAGCCAGGTTCTATCGGGGGCGCAGGCCGGGCTGGTGGACGTGTGGCTAAAGGAATGAGAATGGCTGGGCGCATGGGGGGCGAGCGTATCACGGTTAAGAACCTGAAAGTGGTTGCCATAGAGGGTGACCAGATGTTAGTTTCCGGAGCGATCCCTGGTCGCCGAGGCACACTTTTAGAAATTCTAAGTTCTAAGTCCTAAGTTCTAAATATGGATGCACCATTATACAATCAAGAGGGCAAAGAAGTCGGCAAGCTAGAGCTGCCTGCGAAAATTTTCGGCCAGAAGCCGAATGCTGATCTGGTACAACAGGCTGTTGTCACGATCCAGGGCAACATGCGCACGCCCGTGGCTCACACTAAGGGCCGAGGCGAAGTGCGCGGTGGAGGCAAGAAGCCGTGGAAGCAGAAGGGCACAGGTCGTGCCAGACACGGCTCGTCGCGCTCGCCGATATGGGTCGGAGGTGGCGTTACTCACGGTCCATCCAAGGACAAGGTCTTCGCGCGGAAGATGAATAGTAAGATGAAGAGTAAGGCGCTTGCTGTGGTCCTCTCAGGTAAATTCCGCGATGGTGAATTGATTTTCATTAACGAGCTCGCACTTCCCCAGAATAAAACCAAACTTGCATCTGGAATTCTTTCAAAATTGGGCAAGGCTCTGGATAGAAAAGAGTTTTCTTACAAGAAGGGCAATCGTGTTTTGCTTGCCTTGCCTAAGCGTGACTTAAATATAGAAAAGAGTTTCCGCAATATTCCCATTGTGAGTGTAGATGAAGTCAGGAATCTGAATGCCTACTCCGCCCTCTCCTACAAGCACCTAGTTTTCGTTGGAGGGCAAGACAGTATAAGTGAGTTAGAGAAACGTGTATGAATACTAATGCCCAAATAATCTTGAGGCCATATCTTACGGAACGTTCTAACGAACTTGCCGCGGAGAGCGTATATTGTTTTGTTGTCACCAAGCGGGCCACAAAATCTGACATCCTCCGCGCTCTTTCAGATATTTATAAAACTAAGCCTAAGGAGGTACGGATCGTGAACTTGCCGTCCAAGCGCACGACGCGCGGTGCTAAGGTTGGTTCAAGGCCTGGGATCAGGAAAGCATATGTTAAGTTTCCCGCAGGAACTAAAATAGAATTTGTATAGTTCGACTACGCTCACTATAAATAATCATGAAGACATACAAGCCCACAACCAAATCAAGACGCGCGATGACCGGCATTAATTACCGGGAGGTTCTTAGTGGCGACAGGCCCCACAAGGCTCTCATTTCTGGCGGCAAACGACGTCAGGGTAGGGCAAGTTGGGGGCGTATCACTATGCGCCATAAGGGCGGAGCTTCTAAGCGCTTGTTCCGCGATGTTGACTTTGTATACGACAAGAAGGACGTTCCCGCTCGCATTGAGACACTCGAATATGATCCCAATAGATCCGGATTTGTGGGTAGAGTTGTGTACGCAGATGGCGAGCGTCGCTATGTGCTCTTACCCACTACGCTCAAAGTTGGCGACACGTTCGTAACAGGGGAGAAAGTGGCGGTTAAAGTGGGAAATAGATTGCCGCTTAAGAATATTCCCACTGGCACGTTTGTATTTAACATAGAACTTCAGCCGCGCGGTGGAGCAAAATTAGTTAGGAGCGCGGGCGTATTTGCCGAAGTACTTGCCCGAGACGGCGGCTTCGTCAACGTGCGCATGCCAAGTTCCGAAGTGCGCAAGATTGACGAGAACTCGTGGGCAAGTATTGGCTCTGTTTCAAATCCCGAGAACATGTTAGTAAATTACGGCAAAGCGGGCAGATCTCGCTGGAAGGGCATCAGGCCCACAGTGCGTGGCACAGCCATGAACCCAGTAGATCATCCATACGGCGGAGGCGAAGGCCGTCAAGGGAGAGGCACCCGCAGAGCCAAAACCCGCTGGGGCAAGCCGTCCGGCAAAGGTCAAAAAACTCGCACTCCCAAAAAGTACTCAAATGTCTTCATCGTCTCGCGCCGAAGGGTAGGCAAAAAGAAAACCACATAACTTAGCTGCCAGGCAGCTAAGTTATTCAAGTTCTAATAACTCCTTATAATCTGGTCGCTTCTCAAGCATAAGTTGTAGTGAATCTTCTGCGAATGCTTTGTATTCACTGGCCGCTTTAAATTGTTCGAGAATATCATTCTTTTTACATATGTTGCTGTTCCTTAACCCTACAAACTCGTTCCAGCTAGAACGCACTAACTCGATATCCACTAAATGATGCACTCGGTCGTTGAGATTTATGTATGCACTGGAGTGAAGTAGGTAGTCGTTATCGGCAATGTGTTTTGCCTTGAACGGACCTTGGAATAAAGTTCCCTTTCGTTTGTATTTGTTGTTGAAATACTTTGAGTAACCGCCAATGAAACGATGCATGAATTTACTAATCCCACCCTCCCCGATCTCCTTCAACAATAGATGAAAGTGATTTGGATTTAAGCAATAACAAATTAGATCTACAAGCGGTTTCGGTCTAGGACGATCTTTTATAAAAGATAATTCGTATATACCACCCGTAACTTTTTCCGAATTAAACTCAATAAGACTTTGCAGTAAACGATCCGCATCGGCCGTGTCCTGAACTATATTCCTGTGATCAACTCCCCGATTATAAATATGATAGTACTCACCGGGGGCAAATTTGATCAATCGCATGCTTCTATTATAGCACTTAGCTGCCAGGCAGCTAAGTTATTCGAGTTAAGGGAGAGCTCGGCCGCTTTGGTTTCTGCGGCCGAGCTTGCGCGCGCTGGGGTCGTCATAGCCAGTGTGACGTCGGGTACGGGTCCATCATGGAATCTCGGGCGGCGTCGATTCTTGCCGCCCTCTGCTCCGGCGGAAGTCGGTCGAGTTCGGACTCCATGGCCTCCCAGTACTTCCTTGCGAACCAGCTTAGCCCTTTGCAGAGTGTATAGCCCGCCAAGACTACGATGCCGGCCGTTAGGCCCCAGTAGATCGATAACGATAATTCGGGCACGTGTCACCTCGCTTATCTATTGGGAGTATAACTCAAAAGGATCCTCAAGGGTAGCGAAAGCTGCGACGTCACTTGACAGGTTATTATAAGGGTATAAGATAGATACTAAATTACATGATCGAGGGAAATTTCATAACCAAGCGTTCGATTTGTTCTAAGACCACCATGTGGGTTCTCTTTTCCCATATCTATTCTAATAAACATATGCGGGCGTAATCTTAACTAAATTTGAATCTTAAGAAAGCTTCCGCACACACGGGAGCTTTCTTGTTTATCAGGCACCGAGGGGAGGGATCATCAGTACTGATCTCCCCCCGGGGCAAGAGAAAGTATCTTTTGTCTCCATGCGCTAACTGGTGCGTGGCAGGTCTCTAAGACAGGAGGCAGGTATGTGTGTCAAGCGGTGTGAGTTGCCTTGGATGTTCAGGGCCGACCAAGATCCACGGGTGATGCCCGAGCATCTTCGAGGTCCGGTGCAGAAAATCACAGCCCCGGACTCGAGACGAGACGAGTGCCCTCGTCGGGAGGGTGAGTTCGCAGATAGTCCCGACAGAGAGGAGGTTATCACATGACGCAGACGTACAATCACGTACCCAAGTCGTTCAAGTCCTACGGCAAGTAGCCGCTAGGCTCGGGCCCCCGCGTATCTGCCAAAGGCAGGCGCGGGGGCCCGGCTCACTTGACTTAAACATTAATAAGAATAGCTTATGGATATGAGAATTATATCGAAAGACAGAGTAGGGAAAGAGTATAAAAAGCCTGATTTTAAGGACGTTACTAACTTGCGCAAGCTTGTCTTGGCTATCCGCAAAGTTGTAGTGGACGCAAAGAAAGAGAAAATAAAAAAAGTTGCGATTGTGTTACGTGATTTGCCAGACTGTTCGAGGTGGAACCTCGCACAAGGAGAGTTGGGGGAAATTATTGCCCGAGAATTATTGATAACTGATTACGAATTTACCAAGTACTTAAGTAAACCCAAAGAGGGTTGGAGCTTTATCACTGAAGTGGCGGTGATTGGTAAGATCAGTAAAGAGTTTAAACAGGGTATTGAACGGGGCAAGATTGTGGCGGGGGAGGTGAATATGACCCGCGAACTCTCGAATACACCCGGCGGTGATATGACTCCAAAAGTTCTTGCCCAAGCCGCACGCGATGCAGTTAAAAATTTGCCCAGTACGAAAGTGACTGTGCTCGGAAAGAAACAAATGGAAAAGCTTGGGATGGGGGCAGTTTTGGGCGTGGCCAGGGGTTCTTCTCACGAGCCGCAATTTATTGTGGTGGAATACTGGGGCGCTGGCCCTGCTTCGCACAAGGCTACGCAGGGCGATCAAAACAATCGTCCGATTGTTTTGA
>DATDVE010000015.1:0-5719 GCA_036517655.1 Minisyncoccota bacterium
CGGGTAAGCAGAAGTGAAGCCCGGACCTTGGCGCTGCTGGCGCCACCTATTCAAATTTTTAGTTCACAACATCGAATAGGCAGGCCGGGCTTTATGCTTTGTTTATAAGTCCCCTTGACAAGGTTTTTGTATAGGAGTAGCTTGGTGAATGGAAGTGTGGCTCAGCTCGTCAACCTAGTTGCCTCCAGAGAGAGGCCAGAAGGGACGGGAGACCCGCACCAGCCATCCGGCATCGAACCCTCAAGGTGAAAAGCGTGGAGGAAGAAGAAAGATGAAGCAGACCATTCGGCTCTAAGTCGCGTCCGGAAGAAGCAACAAAAACCGAGTAGCTGTACCCGCGGCGAGAACATCGACGAGCCATACTCGCCGCGGGCCGCAATAATACCTCATTCTTTTTTCACCCGCAGCCGATCACCGTCCCCGCCTGTGTGCTAGGCCCCGTGTGGCCTCCTCCCCGGCCCAGTGCCGGCGCATCTCTCCTCCTAGGGCCCCTCGCGTGATATGACGCGAGGGGCCCTATCCAATTTAAGTCTATTGCAAGCGTTACATTTTCATGCTATACTCTCTGTATGTTACAGAAGAAAAAGAAGCAAACACTTATTAATAAAAGTAAACTTCACGAGAAGGACACCGGCTCAAGCGCGGTGCAAGTTGCCCTTTTGAATGAGCGCATCAAGCAACTAACGGACCACTTGAAGAAGCATAGGAAGGACACTGGTTCGCGCAAAGGCTTGTTGCAACTTGTAGCCAAGCGCCGCAAGCACGAGAAATTTCTCGCGAAGAAGTCTGTAAAGAAATTGAAATAAATAAATGGCTGTTGTTAAACACAGCGCACAGAGAGTGGGTGTCTTCATAGATACGGCCAATCTCTACCATAGCGCTAAGAATTTGTATAAATCGAAGGTCAACTTTGGCAACGTTGTCAAAGACGCATTAAGCGGCCGCACACTAATCAGAGCCATCGGCTATGTGATCGCTACTGAAGGTGGGGAAGAGAAAGCGTTCTTTGACGCCCTGGCCAAGATGGGCATTGAGACCAAGAGCAAGGACTTGCAAATATTCTATGGCGGAGCCAAGAAAGCCGACTGGGACGTGGGCATTACCGTAGATGTGATCACCATGGCCCCCAAGCTCGACGTAGCTATCATTGTCTCTGGCGATGGCGACTACGTGCCTCTGATTGAGTACTTAAAGATGCACGGAGTGCAGGTAGAAGTAGCCGCCTTCGGCCGCTCTACATCAAGTAAACTGCGCGAATCAACCGACTCCTTCCTCGACCTCTGCGATCACCCCGAGAAATATTTAATGCGAAGCATGCGCCGTGGCCCCGGCCGCAGCGACAAATCAGAATCAGAAGAAACTCTTTCCAAAGAAGACGGAGTTTGACATTAGTTTTTCTCGACTAGCTTATCAGTTCCATATTGATAGAGGACGGAAGCGGCTAGGGTCTGGTAGGGAAGGCCTTTCTCGGCGGCTTTACGTTTGAGCAACATAACACCCCTTTCTGATATCCGCAGGTTTATATTCTTGGTCTTGTTAAGCGTATTGCGGGCAATTTGGCGAACTCGCTCTCTCTCTTTTTCGTCCATCTTGATGGGAATAAGTTCGCCCCGCTCGTATGCTTCCATTATTTCTCTCTCCTCATCGTCAAAATATATTGTTTTCTTTTTCATGATTTTTTCTTGTAAATTTTATTTGCTTTTCGACTTGGGTAAATCGTCTTGAGGAAAATCTTATCCTCATCTTCTACAAACGGGATCACGTACACATAGTTCCGCAACTCAATAACGTACACTTTCTGATTTGGGAACTTTCTTTTGTTAGGATGTGGCGTTGTAGCTAGTGCTTCTTTGCCTTCAAGAATAGGCAGAACGTCCTCGAAACAGATCCGGCGATGCGCCATGAGCCATTCATTCTTGCTCTTATCCCAGTCAAAGTACTTATCACCTCTCATTTGCTTAGTATAGACATTCCATACCTTTTGTCAATATGTGAATATGACGTAGCTACCTGGCTTGACTTACACAGGAAACTCGCCGAATTCTCTCAATCGTGATAATGTGGAGATGTTAAAAGTAACTGATGGCTACCAGATAAGTAGGACCTTTATCCGCCTCTGGCGGAGGAGCTGGGCCCTAGAATCTGGGAGTCATCACATAAGATATGACTAAAAAGGAGTTTAGTATGGAGCTTGCGGGCAAGACTTTGACCGCAACATTCTCTGACCTTACCGATCAGGCCAATGGCTCGGTCATGGTGCGTATGGGTGACACGATCGTGCTTGTCACCGCTGTGATGGGCAAGACCGACAAGCCTGGGATAGATTATTTCCCGCTGTCTGTTGATTACGAGGAAAAATTCTATGCCGCCGGCAAGATCTTAGGTTCGCGCTTCATCAAGCGAGAGAACAGACCATCTGATGAGGCAATTCTATCTGGCAGAATTGTAGATCGCACTATTCGGCCTCTCTTCAATCAAGACATGCGCCGCGAAGTGCAAGTGGTGGCAACTGTACTCTCCATTGATGATCTCAATGATCCAGATACGCTCGCTGTGATTGGCGCGTCGCTTGCACTCGGCACAAGTGATATTCCTTGGGGCGGCCCTGCCTCGGCGGTACGCATTGGATGCGTGCCAACTGCAAATGGCGAGCCTGTCTCTTTCTTGATTAATCCGGCGCCGGCCGATCCTGTGCGCAAAGAATTCGAAATTCTGGTATGCGGTCGCGGTGGCTTGATAAACATGATCGAGGCCGAAGGAAGGGAAGTGCCAGAAAATATTGTTGAGGCGGCGCTCGCTCACGCAAGTTCTGAAATTGAGAAGGTGCAAGCCTGGCAGAGCGATGTGATCTCGCAGATGAGCAAGGCCAAATCAATAGTGCCTGTTAATTCTGTTACGCCCGAGCACATACAGGCAGTGCGCGACACGATCTGGGACGAGCTGCGCGACAGTCTTTTCAATGGCGCATTTGTTAAGCCTGACATGAGCGCGGTGACCGACAAATGGGCACAAGTATTTATCGAGAAATTCCCCGAACAAGCGGCCAACGCTGAATTATCTGCTCGCATCTTAGACACTGCAATAGACGAACTAGTGCACGAAGAGGCGATAAATAATAATCGCAGACCGGACGGCCGCAAATTTGATGAAGTCAGACCACTCTATACTCAAGCTGGCGGGCTCTCACCCATTGTGCACGGTACGGGCATCTTTTATCGTGGCGCGACACATGTTTTGTCTGTACTAACTTTGGGGGGGCCAGGCGATGCGCAGATAGTTGAGGGCATGGAAGTAAGCGAGAAGAAACGCTTCATGCATCACTACAACTTCCCGCCATTCTCGGTGGGTGAAGTGGGCCGCATGGGTGGCAGTAACCGCCGTTCGATCGGCCACGGAGCTCTGGCCGAGAAGGCCCTGCGCGGCACTCTGCCACCGGTAGAAACCTTCCCCTACACCATCAGATTAGTAAGCGAATCAACAGCCAGCAATGGTTCCACGAGCATGGCCTCTGTGTGTGCGTCAACACTTGCCCTCATGGATGGCGGTGTGCCAATCTTGAGACCAGTGGCTGGAATAGCAATGGGTTTGATGCTGGAAAATCCCCTCCAGCCTCTAGCTTCCAGCTACAAGCTTCTAACTGACATACAGGGGGCGGAAGATCATTTTGGTGACATGGACTTCAAGGTAGCGGGCACAAGTATAGGCGTCTGCGCCATCCAACTTGATATTAAAGTGGGTGGCATCCCCGTCAAGATCTTGACCGAGGCACTCGCTCATGCACGCACTGCTCGCATGCAGATCTTGGATAAGATCGCCGAGGCTATATCCGCACCGAGACCAGAACTTTCGCCGAACGCACCCAAGATCTTATCAATGAAAGTGGCCGAGGAAGATATCGGCAAAGTGATTGGTACGGGCGGCAAGACAATTAACAAGATTATCGACGAGACCGGAGCTGACGTGAATATCGAGGACGACGGCACAGTCTTCTTCACTGGCAAACTTGGCACAGCCGAGAAGGCCATGGAAATGGTCAAGGAGTTGGTCACGCCACTTTCGCCCGGTCAGAAATATGAGGGCGAGGTGACGAAGTTGCTAGAATTCGGTGGCGTGGTTAAGATCGGCCACTTCAATGAAGGCCTCGTACACATATCAGAAATCGCCCCCTTCAGATTAGGACGTGTTGAAGAAGCGCTAGCAATTGGCGAGAAGGTAACCGTAATGGTCCTACCGCCCGACCCAGATCGACCCGGCAAAATCCGCCTCTCAATCAAAGCGATCGACCCCGAATTCGCATCGCGAAAAGGAATTACACCAAGCTCACAGGCCGCTCCTACCGGAGCTCCACGTGACGCGTATAATAGAGATCATGGCAGACGAGAGCGAAGATAAAGAACAAATACCAAATATCCGCACCTTCAAACACGATTTGGCCGAGACCCTCGGACAAGAGGATGTAAGTGTGGCATCTGTGGCTATCCAGGAACAACAGCGGCGCTACCAGGCGGAGGAAACAACCACCAAAGAGATTCGCAGTAGCAAAACTTTGGTGATCGCAATATCAGCACTCGTCTTCCTGGGAATGCTTGTGTTAAGTTACGTACTCTTCTTGCGGCAGTCGCCCGCAATAACGCCCGTCACACTTACACCCAAGATACCCGCACCGCTTGTGCAGGCCGAGTTACAGACACTCTTTGAACTCTCCGGCAAATCGCCCACAACTGTCTATCGCGAACTTGCAGGCAAAGTGAGTGCCTCGGGCCATAGGCCGGATACACTCGAAGAGATCGTGCCCGTACTGACTTCGTCAAGCAGTACCGGAGCCTTGAGCGAAACAGTCAGCATCGAGCAATTCTTCCAGGCTCTTGATGTACGAGTGCCGGAACGCTTCATGCGCTTTCTCGATAAGCGCTACATGTATGGCATATATACATTCCGTGATACAAACGCTTTCCTCTTGGTTAAGCCCACCTCGTTTGGACCAGTTTTTGCAGAACTGCTTGAGTGGGAAAGCGAGATGCCGGAAATCTTTTATCCCTTATTCACAAACAAAGAGTTATCAAGCACTGTCGTGGGACCGGAACCTGGGGCACTCGTCTGGAATGATGAAGTGATTAGGAACATAGACTCGCGGGTGGCGCGAGATGGTACTGGGCAAGTTGTGCTACTATACTCATTCTTACCCAGCAAAGAAGAGCTCATAATAACGCCCTCAATAGATACGTTTACAGAAGTATTATCCAGAAGCCAAAGTCCCAAATCTGTAGTACAATAAAGTTATGATCCCGTTAGAAGTCTATCCATATAATGTCAATCAACATGTCGAACGTATTTATTATAATCGTAAGTAACTTCTAATGGGATGATAGATACAAACAAATTCAAAAAGCTACTTGAAGAAGAGAGAGCTCGTTTATCCGGGCAACTCTCTGGCATCGCCGAAGTTAATCCCAACAATCCAGCCGACTAGGTGCCAACACCACCGCCAAACATCCAGCACGAGTCCGATCCAATAGATGCCGCAGACGAGATAGAAGAGTACGCGGAAAGAATCGGCATAGAAGTGCCCCTCGAAGAACAACTGCGCAAGGTAAACGCAGCGCTTGCGGCCATTGCCAACGGCACCTACGGCACATGTTCTGTAGGAGGCACAATTCATCCCATAGAAGAAGGCCGGCTAGAAGCTAACCCTTCGGCACTCACCTGCATCGCCCATATG
>DATDVE010000016.1:0-80238 GCA_036517655.1 Minisyncoccota bacterium
GAACGTAAGGCTTCTGGCAAGATCACGGTCTATAACGACTACAGCAAAGATACACTTCGCTTTGTGGCGAATACTCGCTTCAAGTCACCCGATGGCAAAATTTATAGAACCTATAACGTAATCGTTATCCCCGGCAATGGATCGGTGGAGATAAGCGTGGTAGCAGATGCTCCAGGCGAGGAATATAACATTGGCCCCGCAGCATTCACTCTGCCGGGTCTCTCTGGTGGCGCCATGTTTGCGAAAGTGTATGGCAAGTCAACGAGCAATATGGAGGGCGGCTTCAAGGGTACAGTTAAGGTTATCGCAGACGATGAGCTTTCTAAAACAAGAACTAAACTCGAGGGAGTACTTACGCAGAAGTTGCTCTCCAAACTTAATTCTGATCTTAAGGATACCCGGGTCTTCTTCCCTGATTCGTACTCAAGCAGCTACTCCTTCAACGAATTCGCGCAATCGGAGGAGAACGATGACTCTCATCAGGCAGTAACAGTGTCGGGCACACTCTATGCAGTTGTGTTCGACAAAGGGAATTTGGCCACAGTCCTCGGCAGACGAGAGCTCGCTGTGTCTGCTGAAGCAGGAGTGGAGATCAATAATTGGCAGGATCTTAGTCTTGACCTTTCGCATTACGACGAACTTAACGTGGCCGACGAGCTCACGGTTAGGATAACGGGGCCCACTCATTTCGTTTGGCAGTTTGATGAAGAAAGTCTTAAATCGGCCCTGCTGGGCAAACCTAAGGATAGCTACGCTAAAATTTTCCTCGGTTTCCCTGGTATAGACAAGGCGGAGGTCAAAATAAAACCCTTTTGGAGAAAGAGCTTCCCAAGCAAGGGAGAGCGGATCAAGATAACCACGAAGCTTGACCAATAGGTGCTTCTTCTGCTAATATGTTCTTCACATGATAAGTGGGGGTCGTAAGGAAGATGCTGTAAATGGCACAGTCATAGAGGCTTTGCCGGATACAAATTTTAAAGTGGCCCTCCCGGATGGTAGCGTTGTGCATGCATACCTTGCGGGCAAAATGAGGCTTCATCGGATCAGGGTACTGGTAGGTGACACCGTTGGGGTCGAACTCGACCAATACGGTAGGAGGGGACGTATAGTGAAGAGGATGTAGAGGGCACAATTAAAAGTATCAAATTACATGCGCGTGCGAGCGTCAATCAAGAAGAGGTGTCCCAAGTGCAAGGTTGTTAGGCGCGGCGGCCGGCTATATGTAATTTGCGTTAAGAAGAGGCATAAGCAAAAACAAGGATAAAAATAGAGCATGAGAATAGCCGGCATTACAATTCCAGAGAATAAGCGCATAGAGATTGCGCTCACCCATGTATACGGTATTGGGAGGAAGCTCGCTCACAAACTGCTTGATGACGCCAAAATCGCCTATGGCAAGAAGGCGTCCGAACTATCTGCTGACGAGGAGGCCAGGATAAGAAAGGGGGTGGAGACTCGCAAGATAGAGGGCGATCTGAAGCGCGAAATATCGTCTAATATTAAACGGCTGAAAGATATTAAGAGCTATAGGGGATCGAGACATGCACGCAATCTTCCCACAAGGGGACAGAGGACCAAATCGAATTCACGCACGGTAAGAGGTAACGTGAGAAAGACAATGGGTAGCGGAAAACGTAAGCTTGAGAAGAAGTAAACTTAAATATTAAAAGACATAAAGATGGGGGAAAAGAGGATTACAACTGGTGATAGCACAGAAGCTGGGACAGAAGCACCAGTTAAAAAAGTAGCGAGCCGCAAGCGCCACGCTGTTGGGATGCTACACATTCAGTCTACTTATAATAACACAAAGATGATGCTTGCAGACTCTGGCGGCAATGCCCTGGCGTGGTCCTCAAGCGGAGCCCTTGGCTTCAAGGGTGCCAAGAAGGGAACACCCTTTGCGGCAAGTAAGTTGGGTGAACTGCTTGCGGAGAAAGCGGCGGCGATTGGGATCAAGGATGTAGCTGTGGCTATAAATGGTGTAGGTTCAGGACGTGAAGCTGGTTTGCGATCCTTCCTAGCTAAGGGGATTGGACTCTTGTCGATAGCCGATATAACCCCCGTGCCACATAACGGACCGAGAGCGCCCCGGGCGAGGAGAGTTTAGATATTTGGATATTTAGAGAATATGAAGATTGGACCAAAATATAAAATTGCACGTAGACTGGGAGACGCTATCTTCGAGAAGACGCGTACTCAACGCTTCGCTATGGTTGAGGGGAAGAAGAAGGCGGACATTCAGAAGCGTAAGAAGCATCGCAGCATGCTTACCGAGTACGGCATACAGTTCCTTGAGAAGCAGAAGATCCGATTTACCTACGGCATAAATGAGAAGCAGTTATCAAATTACATGCGCAAGGCTAAATCTGTGAAGGGCGGAGTCCCATCTGAACTTGCCTACGGAGGCTTAGAGAGGAGACTGGATAACGTCGTGTACAGGCTGGGCTTAGTTCCAACAAGACAATTCGCGAGGCAAGTTGTTACTCACGGGCATATACGAGTGAACGGTAAGCGTGTTAGTTCTCCCTCATATGAAGTGAAGGTGGGTGATGAGATAGGAGTTCGTCCGGGTAGTTTGGACAGTGGACTCTTCAAGTCTCGGCGAGAGACACTGAAGGACTACAATCCACCAGCATGGGTTTCGCTTGATCTGGAGAAGCTTTCGGGGATGGTAGTGGGTAGTCCAAAATTGGGGGATTACGATAGCAATCTTAACTTCGGATTGGTTGTTCAGTTTTATAGTAGAGTTTAATAATATATTTAAATATTTAAAAATATTTATGCCAAATATAAATGTGATATTGCCTTCGAAACCAAGAGTTCTGTCGGAAAAGGGGAACTCCGGTATATACGAGATCGAGAACCTCTACCCTGGATACGGATACACCCTGGGCAATTCGTTGCGTCGAATTATCCTATCTTCCTTGCCAGGTGGCGCAATAACATCTGTCAAAATTGACGGAGCGAGTCACGAATTCTCAACTATGGACGGCGTTAAGGAAGATGTCATAACCATTCTGCTCAACCTTAAGAAAATTCGTTTTCGCATGAATACAGACGAGCCCCAGAAGGCCACGATCCGCGTGTCAGGAATTAAGGAGATCACGGCTGGAGATATCGAAGTACCAGGCCAGGTGGAAGTAGTGAACAAAAAGCAGCACATAGCCGAGATAACAAGCAAGGGGACCAAGTTCGATGCGGAGATTACAATTGAGAAGGGAATCGGCTACGCACCAAAGGAAGTATTGCATAGGGACAAGGTAGAGATTGGTGCGATTGCCCTGGATGCGACCTTCACCTCGATAAAGCGCGTCAACTACGAGGTTGAGAATATGCGCGTCGGGGACAGAACAGACTTCAACCGCCTGCGAATATTCATTGAGACAGATGGTGTTAGCTCTCCAAGAGAAGCGCTCGAGAACTCGATCGCAATAATGATTAATCAGTTACGAGCCATCGTTGGCTTCCAGGAGGAAGCCCTCGACCGAGATGAGGCGACGGGTAAGCAGGAGGGCGCTGGTGGGGCGGGTGCAGATGGCAAGGATGCAGGGAAAATGAAAGTTGAGGAGCTGGATCTATCTGCTCGCACGGCGAATGCTCTCACAAGAGGCGGAATCCGCACAGTGGGTGGCCTCTCACGCAAGAGCGAAGAAGATTTGCTGGCATTTGAAGGTCTGGGAGCAAAAGCTCTTGATGAAATTAGAGATGCATTATCCAAATTTGGTCTCTCTCTCAAAAGCTAATACCTAGTTCCTAACCATGAGGCATCACGACAAAAACAGAAAATTCGGCAGGGAGAAATCGCAGCGCGAGGCATTAATGAGCTCGCTTGCCAAGTCACTCATGACCCACAAGAAAATTAAAACTACAGAAGCCAAGGCAAAAGAACTTAGGCCGATGGTGGAGAAATTGATGACCCGCGATAAAAAGAATCCCAGAGCCGGTGGTGGCTATACAAGGATAATTAAGCTGCCTAGGCGCAAGAGTGATGGTAGTAAAATGGCAGTGATAGAAGTGATAGAAAAATAAAATGGAGCAAGTAATCATAGATGCAAAGGGCAAGACTTTAGGCAGAGTGGCTTCGGAGGCGGCCAAGTTACTTGCTGGCAAGAATCTGGTTAGCTTCGCCAGGAACAAAACGCCAGGGACGAAAGTTAAGGTGACGAATGCGAAGTCGCTGCACATACCTGAGAAGAAGCGTTTACAAAAAAAGTATGTGAGATACACAGGGTATCCAGGTGGTCTGCGAAATGAGAGACTGGAGGAAATGATTGCCAAGAAAGGTGTTGCGGAACCCCTACGTGAGGCAATATATGGAATGCTACCAAGCAACAAGTTGCGTCCGCGCATTATGAAGAATCTCTCTGTTGAGGAATAAAAAACACATGCAGACAACAAGCGACACAGTCAGATACAACGAGGGCGTAGGGAAGCGCAAGAGCGCCATAGCTAGAGTTCGCGTTACGAAGGCTATTAAGCCGAGCTTTGAAGTAAATAATCGTCCGTCAGAGGAATATTTCCCTGGGGAGATATTTGCTGGAATAATTCGTGAGCCACTACGTGCTTCGGGCAGCCCCAATAAGTACAAAGTGACTGTTAGGGTTGTGGGCGGAGGAGTTATGGCCCAGGCCGAGGCAACGAGACTCGGGCTTGCTAAAGCCCTTATCGGGGACGATCTGACCCTGCGCGGGCCAATCAAAAAGGCAAGACTGCTCACCCGCGACTCAAGAATAAAGGAAAGAAGGAAATTTGGCCTCAAAAAGGCAAGAAAAGCTCCTCAGTGGAGTAAGCGCTAATCTCTCGGGCATTGTATGGTACTTGATTTTGCTCTAAAAGAGAGTATAATTGGGCTTCATGAGTGACGAAAATGATATTGATATTGAGGAAAATGGCGATGAAAATGGAGAGAACTCTTGTTTAGAGAAACTCGGTAAAATAAAGGAAAAGTTAAAGGTTTGTGAGGCCGAAAAGGGGGACTATCTTGATGGCTGGCAGAGGAGCAAAGCTGATTATGCAAATTTTAAGCGCGTAGTTTTAGAAGGAGAAAAAGATTTGGGGATCAGGGCGACTAGACGGATAATTGAGGAACTTTTGCCGGTGCTAGAAAGTTTAGATCAAGCCCGCGCTCATACAAAGGATCTCGAGCCTATCGAGCGGCAGTTTGTTAAAATACTTGAGGCTAATGGGCTGGAAAGTTATGGTGAGGCGGGGGAGAACTTTGATCCTACTATTCACGAATCGGTTGGCATGAGCGAGGTTGCAGAAGAGGAAAACGATAATATAATAGTAGAAATCGTTTCGAGAGGTTATAAGTTGGCAGGCAGGATTCTGAAACCCGCAAAAGTTAAGGTAGGCAAGTATAAAATATAAGGATCATGAGTAAAATACTTGGCATAGATTTGGGCACAACTAACTCGGCAATGGCCGTGATTGAAGGCGGCGAGCCGAAGATTATTGAGAACTCTGAAGGTAATAGGACAACGCCATCTGTTGTGGCTATTTCTAAAACTGGTGAAAGGTTAGTTGGCCTAGTTGCCAAGCGACAGTCTGTCACTAACCCCAGCAATACTATCTACGGAGTTAAACGCTTGATGGGCCATAAGTTCGAGGATGAGGAAATTGTAGAAGACGTTAAGTCTGTCGCTTTTAAGATCAAAAAAGACCCTTCGACAAGCTCAGGACAAGATGGAGGCGGTGTGGTTGTCGAGATGGCAAATAAGAATTACAGGCCAGAGGAAATCTCTGCCATGATTCTCTCTAAATTAAAAGCCGACGCTGAGGCTAAACTAGGCGGCAAGATCACAGAGGCGGTGATCACAGTTCCGGCATACTTTAGTGATGCACAGAGGAATGCAACCAAGGCAGCGGGTACAATTGCTGGGTTTGATGTAAAAAGGATTATCAATGAGCCAACGGCTGCGGCGCTGGCCTATGGTTTTAACAAACGCAAAGACGAGAAAATCGTTGTCTTTGATTTCGGCGGTGGCACATTTGATGTGTCAGTGCTCGAAGTGGGTGGCGACGTCATCGAAGTCAAATCAACTGACGGCGACTCGCACATGGGTGGCGAAGATATAGATCGCGAAATTGTAGATTGGATTGCAAGTGAATTCAAAAAGGAGTCTGGCATAGACGTGCGCACAGACTCGCTTGCCCTTCAGAGATTGAAAGAAGCGGCCGAGAAAGCTAAACACGAGCTTTCTACCGCGCTTGAAACAGAAATCAACATACCTTTCATCACATCAGACGCCTCTGGGCCCAAGCATTTATTGCTCAAAATGACTCGAGCAAAACTTGAGGGCTTGTGTGAGTCGTATATAAACAAATCAATCGAGATCACCAAGCGCGCGCTTGATGCATCGGGCTTTAAGATAAGTGACATTGCAGAGGTTGTGCTTGTGGGCGGTCAGACTAGGATGCCGAAGATCCAGGAAGAGGTAAAAAAACTTTTCGGTGGCAAAGAACCAAATAGATCAATTAATCCAGACGAGGTTGTAGCTATCGGCGCTGCGATACAGGCTGGTATTATGCAGGGTGATGTTAAGGACGTGCTCTTGCTTGACGTTACGCCCTTATCGCTTGGAATTGAAACTCTGGGGGGTGTGGCCACAAGATTAATAGAAAAGAATACAACTATACCCACGGCCCGAACACAAGTCTTCTCTACTGCCGCAGATAATCAAACGTCTGTTGAGATACATGTTGTCCAGGGCGAGCGCGAGATGGCGGCAGATAATAAGACACTCGGCAGATTCACTCTAGAGGGCATTCCGCCGGCTCCGCGAGGCATGCCACAAGTTGAGGTAAGCTTCGACATAGACGCAAATGGCATCCTGCAAGTCAAGGCAAAAGATAAAACCTCTGGCAAAGAGCAATCTATTAGGATAGAGGGTTCTACAGGCTTGTCTAAGGAGGAAATAGAGCGCATGAAGCGTGATGCGGAAGTGCATGCCGAAGAAGATAAGAAAAAGAAAGAACTAATAGACACGCGCAACATGGCAGACGCGCTAATCGTGACAGCCGAACGCGCAGTTAAGGACGCGGGAGACAAAATTACACCCGAGCTTAAGACAACGATAGAGGAGAAAATCAGTAACTTAAAAAAAGTAAAAGATACTGGTTCACAAGAAGATATTAAAAAGGTAAGTGATGAGTTGGGAGTGGAAATTCAGAAAATCGGACCCGCGATGGGTAATGACCAAACATCTCAAACTGATCAAACTAAACAAACACCTTGAGCAAAGATTATTACAAAGTTCTGGGAGTTGACAAGAAGGCTAGTAAGGAAGATGTCAAGAAGGCATTTCGTAAATTAGCTCACGAATATCATCCTGATCGCGGAGGCGACGAGAGCAAGTTCAAGGAAATTAATGAGGCTTACCAGGTTCTCTCCAATGACCAAAAAAGGGCGGAGTATGATACATACGGACAGACCTTTTCTGGTGGTGGTCCCGGTGCTGGAGGAATGGGTGGCGCTGGATTCGGTGGGTTTGACATGCGTGGCTTCGGCGGAATGGGACAGGGCGGGACAAATCCTTTTGGCGAGGGTGTTGAGTTTGACATGGGCGAGATTTTTTCAGATTTCTTCGGGGGACGTCGGAGGGGAGGAACGCGCAGAGGGAAGGACATTTCTATTGACGTCCAGATCCCTTTTGCAGACTCTATTTTCGGCATAGACAAAACTGTGATAATCACCAAGCAGTCAAGCTGTACTGATTGCAATGGCAGCGGAGCTCTTAAGGGAACCGATATGGACAAGTGCAGTGCCTGTGATGGCAGGGGCACACTCAAGGAATCGCGCGGGACATTCTTCGGTAATTTTACCGTTGAGGGTCCATGCAGAGCCTGTGACGGCCTGGGCAAACGGCCCAAGGAAATTTGTCCCGCCTGCAGGGGGGAGGGCGTTCTGCGCAGAGGCGAGGAGATAGAAATAAATATACCGGGGGGCATCGAAAATGGAGAGATGATCCGCATGAGCGGACTGGGCGAGGCAGTAAGAGGCGGTGCCCCGGGTGACCTGTACGTTAAGATTCATGTTGGGACACACCCCGTATTCAGACGAGAGGGGATGGATCTTCTCATGGACCTGCCGGTTAAGATTACAGATGCTGTTCTCGGCGCGAATTACAATGTGCCCACACTTGAGGGCACAGCCGAGATTCGAGTACCCGCAGGTACAAGTGACGGCACAATCCTGCGCATTAAGGATCGCGGAGTGCCGGGGGTACGAGGCAAACGAGGCAGCATTCTGGTGCGGGTTAGCCTTAGGCTGCCGAGTAAGCTCTCGGATAAAGCCAAGCAACTTCTGGAACAACTAAGACGTGAGGGAATATAATGCTTCCGAATTGGTTCGTCCATTTTACACAGACACTGGTCTCTATTCCTGCGCGGATAGCTCTGGTTCTGTTCTGCAATCTGAAGGTGGAAGGCCTTGCGAACCTAGAGGGTCTAGGTGCGAGTCGCGGCGTCATTTTAGCCAGTAATCATTGCAATCAGCTCGACAGTGTTGCATTACCCTGCGCTCTGCCAATTTTATCTTCCCTGGGCCCTGTCTATTTCGTCGCCCTTGAGCACAAGGATTACAAGAGGTTCCCTGTTGGTAGATATATTTATGGAACCTGGATCTTCCGAATCCTTGGTGCTTACTCGATCAAGCGCGGTCTTAAGAACTACGCGGCTAGCCTAGCAACGCATGTCCGACTCCTCTCAAGTGGCAAAACAGTTTCAATTTATCCAGAGGGCAAAATTCACTACGGCGAGGGAATGGGGGAGGCACGTGGTGGAGTAGCCTACCTGGCCAAAGAGACCGGGGCACCTATTGTGCCAGTTGCGATAACCGGGAGCAAAAACGCCACCCTTCTGGATTTGCTTACTTTTCGCAGGGAAATAAGAGTCGCATTTGGGCATCCGACCTACTCTAATTACATAGATGAGCCGGACCAACCTGAAGAGACACGGCACCACAAGGCAGCTCAAAAAGTCATGTATCGAATCGCGGAACTCTCTGTCCCTTTACAGTAGATAGTTACTATGATATAATTAGGGCAACATTGAACCCCGAAGGGAGGGATGCGAATTGACGAGGTTTTCGGTTGTAACAGGTGCGTCGTCCGGACTGGGCCGGGCCGTTGCACTTCGACTTGCGATGGAAGGCGATCACGTCCTCCTGCTTGGTCGCGACGAAGGTCGGCTGTTAGAGACAGCCGACCTCGTGAGCGAGGCTGGCGGAACACCGCTTTTTGAACCGGTGGACATCCGGGACCGACCGGCACTCCGACGGGTTCTCCGGACACTAGTGCCTCCGGCGGGGATCGGCCTAGTTGTTCACTGCGCTGGGATTCTCGTTCCGGGAGAAGTGGACGAGATCGGGTATGATGACTTAGGCGCTATGTGTGACACGAACGTCCACTAAGAAAACCCGGAGGGTTACCCTCCGGGTTTTCTTCCCTCCATAACAGCCGTCGGGCCTATCCCGGGGGCTGTTTGTTTTATTAAAATTGCTTTATAATGGTTTGTCGGTGTTTATATACCATAAGACATTGTCACAATATAATGAACATATATTTTGTTAGACACGGAATTACAGGAGGGAATGAATCGAATCAATATCAGTTACCGACTATCGAGTTATCTGAACAAGGAATTAATCAAGCTCAATTCGTAGCAAAACGCTTCAAGACCATACCCGTCGAGGTAATATTTGCTAGCCCTATGACAAGAGCCTCTCAGACCGCCAGCATTATTGCTGATAGCATTGGCCTGAAGGTCATGGAGAGCTCTCTTTTTGAGGAAATAAAACGCCCTTCGATAGTATGTGGCAGAAGTAAGAATGAGCCTGATGTGAAGTCAGTCATGAAGATTGTTAAAGAGACATTTGCAGATCCAGATAAACGGCACTCCGACGAAGAAGACTATTTCCAGTTGAAGGATAGGGCAGAAGAGGTATTGAAATTCCTTTCGGAGAGAAATGAGAATGAAATACTTGTCGTAACTCACGGTGAAATACTGCGGATGATACTTTCGCTAGTTATCTTTGGTAAAGAGCTAACTCCAGAAATATTTGACCAAGTAAGACGAACTTTTATACCTCACAACACGGGAATTACCGTCATTCAATATGACCTATCGTTCGAATTCCACAAATCAGGGTGGTATGTACTTAGCTGGAATGACTACGCTCATCTAGGAGATTCTAGATAGCATTCAAATAAGCAGAGTTCTCAGTAGATAGACTGGCTTAAACTAGCCGAGTATATGTTGAAGCCGTTGATTCGTCTGGTAGAAGCTCCAAAAGCGGGCCAAGTAGCTTTTCATCCGGTTCAACATGAGGTCGTGTGTCTCCACTGTCATGCAGCCCTGAAAGGGTCTACTTTGAGTGTGGCTAAGAGTGACCAACGACCCTTCCGTGATGGGAGTGTGGAAAAAGAGCGAGACAACCCCACATGTCCGTACGACTTCACTAGCGACTTTGCCACAGACTTATCGTCTTTTGAGCAGATAATGAGAACCCGTTTTGCCATGACCTAACCCTCCTTTGATTTGAACGTGCTTCCAAGCTGGAAACTAACACAAGTAACAAGGATATGCAAAGAGAAAAAGTGATTTCAATTGATGTGCATTACTTGATACCGCATACCTGTTTGTTTTGTTATGATAAATAAGTATGGCTCACATTGCAGATAATGACTCAACATTAAAATATGAGGTGAATACTACCCATAAAAAGGTCTTTAATCTTTTTTTTACTTCTATATTAAACAATCTTCCTGCGTCTGTAGTGCATCTCATCAAGAAATCTAATTACTCTGCTCATCATGTTATTGAGAATAAGACTAGTCACGAAGCGCTTGAAACACTCTATAGTTGCGGACACTCACATCCATCGAGTAACCTTCTAAACAAACTCTTTAGATCTATTTGGTTTAATGTAGATAACTCGAAGGCAGTTAGAAACAGATTAAAGCTGGTTAAGAAGGAACTTAAAGTCGCTTTTAGCTCAATAATAGATAGGGAAGAAAAAATAGAATTACTTAGCATAGCATCTGGATCGGCTCGGTCAGTAGTTGAGGCAATTAGTGAGGCAGGACTTACAGCTGAAAAAATAAGAGCATCCTTCTTAGACAAGAACCCCAACGCCCTAGATTACAGCAAAAGATTAGTGAGTAAATGTGGTTTAAAGAATTTTCACTTTCGCTGGTTCAACGACGTTGCTTCAAATTTCCCGGTATATTTCGCCAATGCTAAGCCCAACCTTGTAGAAATGGTTGGGTTACTGGACTACTTCTCTTTTGATAAAACATTATCTTTATTAAAAGTTATTTATAACAACCTACCTAAAGGCGGAATTCTTATAACAGCGAATATCAGTGACAACCGAGAGCGTAAGTTTGTTACCAATATAGTTGGATGGCATATGATTTATAAAAACGCTGACGAGTTACGGTCGCTGGCAATATCAGCTGGTTTTAATCCAGATAAAATACGGGTGATTTATGAACCGCTTCGTATACACTGCGTCTTAATAGCTGAAAAATAAATGTCTGACTGGCAAACAACGTCACTTTTCATAGTTTCCGGCCTTAACGCACTCTTTAGTCTAATTCTGATTAGAGAAGGCAAAAGCCGAGTAAACATAATTTTTTCATTGTTTGTACTAGCCGCTTCTGCCTGGGCGCTTGGCATTGGCTTGTTTAGAACAATCAATGACATAAATTATTCATTGTACATAGCTAATTTTTACTACGTTGCTGCGGCACTTATCCCATTGCTATTTTTGTACTTTTCTCTTGTATTCTTGAATGATAAGAAGCGAATAGGTATTCTCTATTTGTGGCTTGGACTACCCATGATTGCTCTACTAGCGGGACTAGTAATCAATCGAAATCTTATTCTTCTTTCTGTGTCCAGCCTTTCTGGCGTTAAAACGGCTACGATAAACCTAATTCCATATTCCATTTATGGCATTTTATTCGTACTTTATGTGATTACCTCATTTTTTGTTTTGTTCAGATCGCTATCTCACGCACAGGAACGTGAACAAAAAATCCAGATAAGATTTGTTATCTATGGAACGATTATCCCTTATATTTTGGGGATGGTGTTTAATCTGATTCTACCGTGGATAGGGAACTATCAACATATTTGGCTTGGACCTATTTTTTCAATAATGATGGTTGCAGCGGTTGGCTATGCAGTCGCAAACCACCATCTTTTCAATCTCAAAATTATCGCAACAGAGGTTACTGTTGTTGTCTTGTGGATATTCCTGTTGGTCCGGACTCTTGTATCAAGCGGCGTGACTGACCAGATAATAAATGGGTCCACCTTCATTGCTTTAGTGATACTCGGGGTCCTTTTGATTCGGTCTGTCATTAAAGAAGTCAAAACGCGCGAAAGAATGGAGGCGCTTGCCAAGGAACTTGCTTCGGCCAACGAGCGGCTGACTGTCCTTGATCGTCAGAAATCTGAATTCTTGTCTATTGCCTCGCACCAATTGCGTAGCCCGCTTACTGCCATTAAGGGCTATTCATCCATGATTCTTGAGGGCTCTTTTGGGGTGCCTGAGGCTAAGATGAAAGAGGCCATCGAGCGCATTTATTTATCAAGTGAGCGACTGGTTATTATCATCGAGGACTTCCTGAATGTGTCGCGTATCGAGCAAGGCCGGATGCAGTATGATTTCGCAACAGTTAATCTAGAAGAACTTGTGACGGGAGTGACCCAGGAACTAGAACCAAATATCAAGCGGGCCAGATTAGATATCTCTTTTAGCAAAAAGACCGCCGGTCCATTCTATATTAATGCTGATTTCGGCAAGATTCGCCAGGTTATAACTAACATCATAGATAACGCTGTCAAATACACACCCGAAGGTGGAATTACAGTGAGCCTATCGAAGGATGAAGAGACACGCAAGATCCTGCTTGCCATATCTGACACAGGCATCGGCATCGCCCGTGAGGTGCTGCCCATGCTCTTCCAGAAATTTACGAGAGCGAAGGGCGCAAGCGAGGTCAACACCCAAGGCACTGGTCTGGGCCTCTATGTAGTCAAAGAACTTATGAAGGCCCACAAAGGCAGCGTCTGGGTGGATAGCCCAGGCGAAGGCAAAGGCTCTACCTTTTACCTCGAGTTTATGGCAGAATAGTTGCAATATGAAAAGTCGAGGTGCAATCCTCGTTCTGGCCATCCTTCTAGTTCCACTATTTGCGTCTGCTAAAAGTCCAAAATTGGCGGGTTTTGAGCGGGACAAGGGCAAGTCAATCACTGTTTCAGAACCACTAGGCTGGCCGGCTTCTATCACTGCATCATCTCATGTTAAGGGCACTGTCACGTCTCTGCCGGGGATGACTGTCGTCCGACTTTTGGGCTACGAACCCTGGTGGAAAATCTGGGGCGATTTGTCCGCTACAACTACTGTCACAATTTCTGGTCTGCCCAAGAATAGCACACTACACATATACACCAGAGGTTATAGAGAGCACAAAGAAATTAATAGCGATGCGCGCGGAGCAGTTACACTCGATTTTGATTCTGACTCTGGTGCGCAATTTATTATCAAGAGCAACCCATCGACTAAACACATAGCACTTGATCCATTGCTTGGCCCACCGGGTGGGGATTGTAGCGAGATCGGCACATGGACTGCTATAACACGCACATGCAAGCTCAACCAAGACGTATTCGAGACTATTTCCATCGAGGATGCGGGCATTACACTTGATGGCAACAATTTTTCTGTTCGGGGTGCTGACAGTGGCGACGGTATATATACAGATGAGAGTGACGTGCGAATCACAAATATAGAAGTGCACCGCTTTGATCGCGGTATTGTCTATTCTGACTCGCTATTTACACTAGCTAGTGGCGGGCAAATAGATGGCACAACTCTTGCCGATAATATTCTAAATATTATGGACGAGGGTGTCTCTGATTTAAAGATAACAGATAACGACATTGTAGTTGCGGGTACTGGTATATCACTCGTGGATCAGTTCGATAGCTTCCCAACAGATGGAATTGTCATAGTGCGCAACAGCTTCAAGCAGAATACTAATAATGACCTATTCAACAGCGGCACATCATTTGTACTCAATACGGCGACAGACAGGGGTAACTGGTGGGCCAAGAATACGAACTGCACTCAAGATCCCGCTAATCCCGATCATTGCACGAACATGTACAACGAAGGCGACGGCACAGACAATGCTCCTTGGGCCTGCGAAAACGCATGGCGAAGTAACGTGAACTGTCCAACTACTCCATTGCCAAACGAAAATGGAATATGGGGAGAGGTAACATCCTTTTCCACTGGAACAACAACGTATTACAAGGATTCACCGTTAACCATACCTGTGAAAGTGCTACCAAATGGTTGGGTGCTCAAGGTTCTAGGCAAGCAGACAGAGAAATGGGAAGTTCAAGATGTCACAGATGATAGTACAGGCTGGGTAAAATCCTCTGATATGAGCAGTGATTCATCGCTTGACCAAGAGCGAGGAGAAAGGGCCGAAGTTACCAAAACTGATAAAGCCGCTAGAGTTGAAGTAATTGATGAGGCAATTTCACACTTCTACAACAATAATTCTGTGAGTGAGTCACTCTATAGCAGTAATTCACTTGGAAGAATGGGGGTACGATCAAATATATCACAGCTCAAATCTTTAGGTTTTGTGAAGGCCCTTATATACGCTACCGCATCGTGGGAATCAGGAGGAAAGGATTTTAACAATGAACTGGTGACATACGATTACGGACATGGGATAAAGCAGATAACCTTCCAAGCCTGGTTTAATGAACCTCTAAATTACCAAATGAATACCTGGGATAACAGGGGCCTTGCAAGCAATATCATCATATCTGGATGCGAGAGCGTAAAAAGCGACAACTACAAAGACTGCTATGTAAATACACAGACTCAAAATAAGTTATTAAAACCGTATAAGCAATTCCAGGATAATCAAGCCAATCCTACTTACAAAATGTACTCGAACTCCAGCCAGTCTATTTATGCTAACGTTAAGGATGGAATGGTCCTATTGGCGGGGGCTATGACACGGGCGAATCGTAACATTGGTAATCCGGGTATTAACTGGGCCTCTGGATTTAGTTTCCCCTATACGATATCAGACAACGAAATGAAGCAGATGTCTAGCTTAAGAGATTACAACGCTGGCCCTGGAAGTAGGTGCACACCCGTGCTTAATCCGTATAATCAGTATTACCTAAAAAATGTCGGCCTCAAGTTATCCACAATAAATTCAATCTTCCCTGAACTTAATTATACTGACACTGACCATTTTGTTGAGAAACTCTCTTTTGCTTCCACAGAACAGGACAGGATTGAGGCTTGTAGCCCTGTGTACGTTCAGGTACTAGATTCAGCCAATCGCTTGGTAGGCTATAACGGGACTGCTGTTGTGCACCAAATTCCCAGAGTCACATATGATTACAATGAATATAAAGTTGCTCACGTTTTGCTCCCAAATGACGACTACAGCTATAGAGCCTTGGGCTATGAAACAGGAACATACTCTCTGTATATTGATAGATTTTCTGAAGAAAAAGGAGATGCTAGTTTTATTGCAACTGAAATCCCAACATCTCGTGGTGAGATACACGAGTACAACCCAGATTGGAAAGCTTTAGCCACTGGCAAAAGGGGGATGTTAGTCAAAGTCGACAATGATGGCGATGGAGTATTCGACTATGAATTCGTGGTTGGAAGTGCGCTTACGTCTGATAAGTTTATGAAATTTTCCAAAGAAAACACTGGAAAAGTGCTTGTCTGTCATATTCCTCCAGGTAATCCACAAAATGTTCGTACAATTTCGATTAGCAATTCTGCGCTAGAGACGCACCTTAATCACGGAGACAAGGAAGGGGAGTGTCTGTCTGCTACAAAAAGTAAAAATAGAAAGAAGTGAAACAGAAATTTGTAATAATAGCTTTCGTAATTTTGGCAATCGGAATAATTTATAAATTTAGATTAGGAGAATTTCGTAATGATATAAAAATAGTAGATCAAACCGCTATATCGTTTACGCTTTTTGACGATAAAAGCAACAAGCATATTGTTAATTTAGATTCATACATTAGTAGTCCAGATGAAACATTGGGAGAGATTGCGGGTAAGATCGAGTTAATAGTTGCTGATGACTACAGAAATAGAGTTTATGTTGTTTATAGTAATTCAGGGCTGCCAGGCCGGAACGGTCTTACAAACAATATTCTTAGTTATGATTTATTTACCAAAGAACTGCAACCTCTTCTATACAACGAAAGGGAAATCTATGTTAATAATCCATCGGATCTTCGCCTTACCCAAGATTTCCATTATCTCAAGCTTAATTACGGTTTATCAGATGGTGCCTGCAGTCTCATCACTGGCACTTTGACATGGGATCTTAATATTGCTGGTTCTTCTGCAAAGGACGATCGGAGAATTGAGAAATTAAGTGATTGCTAATTTCCAGTACCTTCGCCGTTGTCTATGTCCATGGTATATTTGTATAACTATGTGGGGTCAATACAAAACAGAGTGGCTCTGCAGGATCAATATGACTACGGCTATTTCGTCTCCAGCGAGGGTTCAAACTAACACGAAGGAGAAATGAAAAAGTATTTCTTGGGGGCACTCTTGCTTGTGGTACTTGTCGCTGTAGGTATTGTCCTATCAAGAAATTCACACCCAGCGATAGAAGCTCCATCAATGCTAGAACTATCTCAGGCAATCTATCCGTATGAAAGCGACCTTGCTACAAGCCCAGAGGCGTTGGTGGCAGAATTGAGTCTAGTTGAAACAATTCCTGTGAACGGAGGGTCACTGCTCTTCGTTGGGAGTGAGTCTCTATCGGGGTCAAGCAATATTTCCGGTCTTATTTTGCTAAACACGGGGGCCAGAGAACTCAAGGTAATTGCACCATTCACTGTGTCGCTGGGATCACAAAATAATAGATATCTTGTATCTCCGGATAATGCTTACGTTGCCATTGAAACCCTTGCTACAGTTAGTGCAAATTGTGCCTACCCATCAATCACCATTAGTAGACTGGATTCGTTTCCCAGTCCATTTGAAAATGTAGTAATGGTTGGCGAGCCGTCGCTACGAGAGAGCACAGACCCAGACAAGGAAGTTTATAACGCAGTAGAGGGGGCTAACTGGACAGCGAGTAACTTGCAATTCAAGCAGTCTCTCGTCAAATGTACAACAGGAAACACGCTTATAGGCCCTCTCCCATTGCAATACAGTCCCGGCACCGGCCAGTACTCTAGAGAACAGTAAGTGAGTTGACTAATCACCCGTGCCTTCGCCATTGTTTGTGTCTTCACCCGGCATATTTTTAGTTTCTATAAATAACTTTGTAAAAAGCTCGTTTTGAGCTATGATTATAACATGACAGAGTCCAAAAAAGTTCTTCTTTCGGGGATGAAGCCTACTGGGCGGCCTCATATCGGCAACTATTTCGGCGCTATGAAGCAATTTGTTGATCTGCAGGGACAGTACTCGCCTTATTATATTATGGTCGCTGATTATCATGCGCTTAACTTTATTCAAGATGCGAGCGAGATGCGCTCGCTTAGTCACGAGATGGTACTCGACTTTTTGGCAATTGGGCTGGATCCAGAGAAGGTGATCTTGTTCAAACAATCTGATGTGCCAGAGCATACAGAGCTTTGCTGGATATTCGACACTATTACTACCATGCCGTATCTCATGCGCTCGCATGCTTACAAAGATGCCGAGGCAAAAGATAAGGAAATTAGCGTGGGCACTTTTAACTACCCCATGCTAATGGCAGCAGATATTCTGCTCTACGACGCCAACTGCGTGCCGGTGGGACAGGATCAGAAGCAACATGTCGAGTATGCTCGCGACACTGCCCAGAAGTTCAATAGAATTTTTAACGAAATATTCACACTTCCAGAAGCGCTGATCATGAAAGATGTTGCGATAGTGCCCGGCATAGACGGTCGCAAAATGAGCAAGAGTTATAAAAATGACATCAAGCTTTTTAGTTCCGACGAGGAAATTCGTAAGCAAGTGATGAGCATTGTCACAGACTCGAAGGGCAAGGGTGAAGTACTTGATCCCGAAACAGACAATATATTTGCCCTACACAAATTATTCACTGGACCTGATCAACTTCGACACTTGTCGTCGGAGTACAGGGCGGGGGAGATTGGGTATAAAGAATCGAAAGAGTTACTGGCAGAGAATATAATCAAATTCATTTCACCCATGAGGGCAAAGCGCGAAGAACTTGCCAAGGATTCTGGTTTGACAGGAAAAGTGCTAAAAGCGGGTGGCGATAAAGCTCGAGTCAAGGCGAGTGAGACTATTGCAAAGGTGCGCAAACTAATTGGGGTGGTATAACTCACCCGGACTATGTCTCACCCTCTCTTATAAAAGAGAGGGTAGGGTGAGTTGGGGACTAGTTATATGTTATAATTCCCCCCATGCTGACTGGTATTCATACAAGTGACTTGAGAGACAAAGTAGGCGAGAGTGTGCACGTTAATGGCTTTGTGCATGCTCTGAGGGTGCAGAGTAAGATTATCTTTTTGATACTTAGAGATATTACTGGCACTGCCCAGATTGTCATACAAGACTCATCAGCGGTTAAACCGCTGTTTGACAAAGCGAAGGAATTATCGCTCGAATCTGTGGTGCGAATCGGGGGCAAGGTGGTTGAAGCCAAGCAAGCTCCCGGTGGTGTGGAGATACAGATTAGTTCGCTCGAGGTACTATCTGCCGCAAGTCCGGAGTTGCCTATACCCGTAGTGCCGTTAAAGGGGGGCGAGGAGAGTGAAGCACCGATCAGGTTTGATTACAGGTGGCTTGATCTGCGTAAGCCAGAGAAGGCTAAGATCTTTAAAGTTTGGACAGAACTCGAAAGAGGATTTAGGAAATATTGGTTGGAGAATGGCTACACACAACTCTATACGCCAGCCTTTATGAACACACCCAGCGAGTCTGGAGCAGAGGTCTTCGAGGTGAAATATTTCGATCGCAAGGCGTATCTGGCGCAGTCCCCGCAGTTCTACAAACAAATGGGTATAGCATCTGGCTTCGAGAGGGTGTTCATGACGGGGCCAGTGTTCCGAGCCGAAGCATCGTTCACGACTAGGCACTTAACAGAATTCACCGGCTGGGACTTTGAACTCGCGTACATTGAGTCGCATCACGACATTATGGACCAAGAAGAGGGGATGATTGTTGCAGGACTTGAGGCGGTTAAGAAAGCACTCCCAGAGCTTGGGGGTTTAACCCCCACGCGTCCGTTCCCAAGAATTACAATGCTTGAGGCTAAGAAAATTTTGAGTGAGAAGGGGATTGCAAGCGCTGAAGAGCACGACTTGTCGCCGGAAGAAGAGCGGGCTATTTCAGATTTTGTAAAAGAGAAATATGATCACGAATTTGTATTCATAACTGAATATCACAAGAGCAAGGGCGCGTTTTATCACATGAGGCTAGAGCCAGGATCTGACTATACACGCCGGGCGGACTTGCTCTACAAGGGCCTTGAGATCACCACACTTGCTCAACGAGAACACAGGCCAGATGTACTAGAGATGCAAGCAAAAGAGAAGGGCATGGACCTAGAGAGCTTGAAGGAATACTTTAGTTTCTTCAAATTCGGCTGTCCGCCGCATGGTGGCGGCGGCATCGGCCCGGCAAGAATTGTGATGAAATTACTTGACCTCCCCAACGTAAGAGAAGCCACATATCTCCCGCGTGACGTCAAGAGACTCAATCCATGATCAACTTGCCATGAACCGGAAGAATATCTTCTACTGGACACTTTACGATTTCGCCAACTCGATTGTCATAATTGTCTTCTTCCTATACTTCTCACAGTGGTTGGTGGTGGAGAAGGGTGTGTCTGACTTCGCCTACAATATGATCTTTACAGCAGGTTCAGTACTGCTACTACTCACAGCACCTATCCTGGCCAGCCTGGCTGACAGGAACGGCAAGCAGCACTATTATCTGCGCAGTATCACTTTGCTCTCTGTGGCCCTCTTCATCCTCACAAGTCTGGTGACTCTATTCTGGAGTAGGGAGGTAATGTTGGCCATACTCTTCTTCCTCCTGGCAAACTATATCTATCAATTCTCATTCGTCTTCTACAATGCCCTTCTGCACAAGATCGCGCCGCCGCATATGTGGGGTCGGATATCTGGATTGGGTCAAGCGGGCAACTGGCTCGGTCAGGTCACAGGCCTCTTGGTCACCCTGCCGCTGGCAACTGGAGCAGTATATCTTGTGGGCGAAGCTGGTCGAGCCCAGACATTCCTGCCAGCCACAATCCTGTTTCTGTTGTTGACGCTACCTATGCTCTTCTTATTCAAATTATCGAAACAACAGGCAGAACCTGCTGGCGAGAAAGTGAAGCTGGGTAGTCTCTATCGAGAGCAGTGGGGCAAGTTCCGAGAGCTCATAAGAATTCCGGGTGTAGGCCTCTTCCTCTTGGCATATTTCTTCTTTAACGACGCCATCCTGACAGCGGCCAACAACTTTCCCATCTATCTGCAGAACGTCTTCGCTGTCTCTGATACCACCAAGTCACTATTGCTTATGGGCATTCTAGCTACCTCGGCTATAGGGGCACTACTGGCCGGCTGGATGGCAGATAAGGTGGGTCTCAAGAAGACACTCATGTTTGTTCTGGGAAGCTGGGTTGTAATCCTGCCCTTACTTGGCTCTGTATCTAACTTCAAACTCTTCGTTGTCTACACTGTCATTATGGGTCTCTTGTATGGATCTGTCTGGGCAGTAACCAGGGCGGCTATGACGGCCTTAGTCCCGCCAGAGAGGATGAACTTCGGCTTCAGTTTCTATGGTATCGCCGAGAGAGTTTCGACACTTGTTGGTCCTGTGACGTGGGGACTCATCAGTACGCTACTTGTGCATCTTGGTCCTACTCGTTACCGCATAGCAGTCTCGGCAATGGCCATATTCGTGATTATCGGTTTACTGATAATGCGCAAAGTCCAAATCCCTAAGACGAATAACACGATCAACAATGCAAGCGTTTAGCATACAGACGGAGAAGTTCCAAGGACCTATTGAGCTGCTGCTTGAGCTTATTGAGAGCCGGAAGATGCACATATCGGATGTGTCACTCCGCGAAGTTGCTGATGCGTTCCTCTCGCACATTGAGAAACTGGAGGAGTTGCCAGTTGCGGATACGGCGGACTTCGTCTACGTTGCATCTATTCTCATTTTAATCAAATCAAAGTCGCTCTTACCGGGACTAGAACTTGAACCAGAAGAGCAGGCGAGTATCGATGATCTGGAGAAGCGCTTGGCTATTTATAAAATTCTCAAAGAGCAGACCGGCGAGCTAAGCAAGCTGTTTGGCAGTATGCCTATTTACTCGCGAGAAGAAAGTGCTAACTTTGAAATTATTTTTGCCTCGCCAGATCTACTAGATCCAAAACTGATTTTTGAGGTTATTAATCAAGTACTTGCTAGCGTCCCAAAGGCCGAAGCGCTTGAAAAGAAGTCTGTACAGAAAGTGATCAGTCTTGAAGAGATGATAGTTAAGCTGGCTGACAGGATGCAGAGCACACTCAAATCGTCGTTCAAGTCATTCACACGCTTAGAGAGGACAGAAAAAGTGAATGTTATTATCTCATTTCTGGCAATGCTGGAATTGGTCAAGAGGGGAGCAATAGAAGTGAGACAGCATGCGCACTTTGATGATATCGAGATGGAGATTAGCCAAGCAGGAATACCTGTTTATAATTCCTAGGTTCTAATTACTAATTTCTAATGAAATGAAACTCGAAAATTTACTAGAAGCGATACTTTTTCATAAGAGCGAGCCAGTTAACCTTGCTTGGCTTGCAAAAGTAACTAAAAAAGATTTAGGAGAGATTAATCAGGCGCTCGCAGAATTAGAGCAGAGCCTGCAGGGCAGGCCTGCCTGCGCAGGCAGGGGAGTGGTGCTGGTTAAATCAGAATCAGAAGTTAGCCTGGGCACGCATCCAGAAGCGGCGAGCGTCATCCGCGAGATTACAAAATATGAGCTATCGGGAGAACTAGGCAAGGCCAGTCTTGAAACTATATCTATAATTCTTTACCAGAGCCCGATATCGCGAAGTAGTATTGAGTATATAAGGGGCGTGAACTCGCAATTTACTATTAGACACTTATTGATAAGGGGCTTGATAGAACGTGTGATTAATCCAAATGATTCGCGCAGTTACTTGTACCAGCCAACACTAGAGCTACTTAAGTTTATGGGGCTGTCAAAGAAAGATGACTTGCCAGATTACGAGAGCATTAAAGCTAAGCTAAATGAGATCGCTAGTAGCCCTATCACTTCTAATAACAGCTAGTCTAGTTATAACTAGCGGGAGCATTCTCGCCCATGATTCTTTTGAGCCTGAGCTAGAGGCGAAGGCTTATATCGTCTACGATGTTAAAAACGATAAAGTGCTGCTATCTAAAAATAGCCACGCGCAATTGCCACTTGCCTCACTCACCAAACTTATGACCGCATACGCAGCGAGAGAGCTAGGTAGTGCCGCGACCATGGAAGAAATGTGCTTCATGCTCGTGACTTCATCCAATGAGATTGCCGAGGATATCGGTGGGCGCATAGGGGGCCATACAGGAGACGGACCAACCAGACTAAACATGTGGGCTACGGTATTAGACTTGAAGCAAACATTTTATCTCAACACGACTGGTTTAGATATTTCAGAAACATTATCCGGTGCCTACGGATCAGCGCAAGATATGGCTCGCTTAATCTCAGTTGTGGAAGACGAGCATCCGGAATTGCTGCGCTGTAGCGCACAAGGGACAGCAAGATACGGAGACAGTGAACTCTCAAATACTAATAAGGAAGCGGGGCGCACCATTGGTCTCATTGGCTCTAAAACAGGCCTGACTGATCTTGCTGGCGGCAATTTGGCGGTGATAATTGATGTTGAGATTAATAGACCGGTTATTATTGTAGTACTGGGATCAAGCGAGGAGGGGAGATTCCCTGATATAGATATTCTGCGTGAAGCAACTATTAGATTGCTGAATGAGAACCTATGAATATTCCCCGCTCCAGACTGCCTGACACCATGCTCCTTGTTCTAGTAGGAATATTGGTTGTGGCGGGGATATTCGTTTTCATGTCTGCTTCATTCGGCTTGCTTCTCCGAGAGGGTCGCGAGTGGGGGAGCGTACTTTTCTCACAGTTCGTGTTAGGACTTGGAGGAGGTCTCGTGCTTGGCTTTGTCGCCTACAAAATTCCTCTGGTTCTGCTCCGAAAGTTTTCCGTCCACCTCTTCATTCTGGCCAGCATCATGTGCCTACTTGTCTTCGTCCCGGGCGTAGGCTTTAGTTCCGGTGGTGCGGCGAGATGGATCCATCTTGGCGGCGTCTCAATCCAACCTTCTGAATTCCTGAAACTCGCCCTAGTGATCCTATTGGCTGCGTGGGCGGCCGCAAGAGGTGAGGAGATCCGTTCAGTACGTTATGGTCTCCTGCCCTTCCTCGCCATCACTACCATCGCCGGGGGTCTCTTGATTGCCGAACCGGACACGGGAACATTTGTTGTACTATTTGCGACGGCCTGTTCTATCTTCTTGGTCGCTGGCGGAAGGATCAAGCACTTGTTTTATCTTGGACTGGGAGCCTTAGTCTTGATCGGAGGACTGGCTCTTGCCCGGCCATATGTGAGAGCCAGAATTGCTACGTTCCTTGACCCAAGCAGTGATCCTCTGGGTAGTTCGTACCAGATTAGACAGTCACTACTTGCCATTGGCTCGGGACAAACTACGGGCAGGGGGTTCGGGCAAAGCATACAGAAGTTCCAATATCTCCCCGAACCGATAGGGGACTCTATTTTCGCTGTGGTCGGAGAGGAATTTGGCTTTATGGGTACTTTCACATTCGTTCTCTTGTTCCTGTTTCTATGCCTGCGCGGAATGATTGTGTCACTTAGAGCTCCGACCAAATTTCATAGACTCCTCGGCGTTGGTATTGTTATACTTATAGTAATCCAGGCTTACCTGCACATAGGAGCCATGGTAGGGATACTCCCACTTACTGGCGTGCCCCTACCGCTCATATCCCACGGAGGCACAGCACTTATGTTTGCGCTCATTAGCCTGGGCCTGCTGTTACAAATATCCAGATATAGAACTCACGCAAATATATGAAAATATTACTTACAGGCGGAGGATCCGGAGGCCATTTCTATCCACTTATTGCGATCGTCCAGGAGATAAACGATCTCGTGGCAGAGCGCAAACTTGTCGGGCCAAAGTTCTACTACATGTCCGACAATCCTTACGATGAGAAGGCGCTCTTCGAATTCGATATAAAGTTTATCAAAGTGCGAACGGGCAAGATGCGTTTGTACTTCTCGCTACGCAACATTCTCGACATTCCACTTACGATCTGGGGGGTACTGGTAGCTCTGTGGAAACTTTTTTTCCTTTTCCCAGATGTGGTCGTAGGTAAGGGCGGTTATGGGAGCTTCCCTGCCATCTTCGCAGCAAGACTTCTGCGTATACCCGTAGTCATCCACGAATCAGATTCGGTGCCAGGCCGCGTGAATAAGTTCGCAGGCAAATTCGCGAGAAGAATCGGCATCGCCTACGAGGACGCAGCTAACTACTTCCCCAAGGACAGAACTGCTCTAGTGGGAATACCCGTGAGACGAGAATTGCGGGAACCAAGAACCGAGGGCGCCTACGAATTCCTCAAGCTTGAAAGTGGTGTGCCGATCGTACTTGTCCTGGGCGGCTCGCAAGGAGCACAGGCAATTAATGAAGTCATTGTGGACATTCTTCCTGAACTTCTAAACAAGTACCAAGTCATTCACCAGGTAGGCACAGCAAATGTTGATGAAATCAAGTCGCGCTTGCCTGTTGTCTTGGGCAACCATCCGCACCTTGCAAGGTACAAGATGTTCGGCTTTCTCTCGAGCACGGCGCTTGCAATGTCTGCGGGTGCGGCCAAGCTTGCCGTCACGCGCGCCGGGTCAACATTTATCTTCGAGATTGCCGGCTGGGGGTTACCTAGCATTGTTATCCCAATTCCGGAAAGCGTAAGCCGCGATCAACACAGGAATGCGTACAACTATGCCCGTACCGGCGCAGCAGTGCTCATCGAGGAGAATAATCTCTCAACCCATATTCTGTTATCGGAAATAGAAAGAGTCATGTCGAGCCCAGATATCCAGAATAGTATGAGTGAGCACGCCAGAGCCTTCGCCAAACCCGAAGCGGGAAAAAAGATGGCCGAAGCAATCCTAGATTTAGTGCTATCCCATGAGCGATAAAGTAATCACACGATTTGCTCCTTCGCCGACGGGATTGTTGCATGCGGGGAATTATCGGACGGCTGTTTTTACTTACTTATTTACTCGCAAACTAGGTGGCGAATTTATCCTTCGGGTTGAGGATACCGATCGCTTGCGCTCAAAAAAAGAATGCACGGAAAATATTATTGAAAGCCTGAAGTGGCTTGGACTTGAATATGATAAATATGCGCTTCAGTCAGAAAGCATAAACAGACACAAAGAAGTACTTACTGAATTAATAAACAAGGATGCCGCGTATGTTTCGCACGAGAAGCACCCAGAAACTGGCGCTGACACAGAAGTTATCCGATTTCGCAATCCTGGCACTGACGTAACTTTCCAGGATCTCATTAGGGGTGAGATAACTATGCACACGGGGGACCTGGGTGACTTCGTGATTGCTAAGTCTATTTCCGAGCCACTCTTCCATCTTAGTGTTGTTGTGGACGATTTCGACATGGGGATCACGCATGTGACAAGAGGGGAGGATCATATCTCTAACACTCCCAGGCAAATTCTTATTCAGAGAGCGCTCGGTGCTCCTACACCAGTATACGCTCACTTGCCACTGTTATTGGGGACTGATAGGTCTAAGTTATCTAAACGTAAGGGGGCTAAAGCAATGACAGAATATCGAGACTTAGGCTATCTGCCAGAGACACTCATAAATTACATGGCCCTCCTGGGCTGGAACCCCGGCACCGATCAGGAGTTGTTTACAAAAGGAGAACTAATAGAGAGTTTCAGTTTTGAACGTGTGCAGAAAAGTGCGGCCATCTTTGACGAAACAAAACTCGATTGGCTCAATCGCGAACACATGAAGCGATTGTCTGAAAGTGAGCTCTTGGCCAGAGCAAAAGATTTTATACCGGCTGGCGCAGAGAAATTTTTGCCTTTATTACTTGAGCGCATAAATAAATTTGGAGACATTCCAGAATTATTGAATAATGGGGGAGAGCTAGACTTTTTAATCTCGCAGCCGAAGCCTTCTCGAGAATTATTAATCGGCAAGTCTGGTGCAACAGAATCAGAAATAAAAAATCACCTAAATTATATTCTCGAAAAGGGGATAGAGAGGGAAGTGGTATGGCCCTATGCAGAACAAATGGGCAAGGGCAAGGTGCTATGGCCTATGCGTGTAGCGCTATCTGGCAGGGAAAAGTCCCCCGATCCCTTATCACTAGTAAAATATTTAGGCGAAAAGGAGGCTCTAAATCGCATCAAATCAGCCCTTGCAATTCTAGGCTAAATGTGATATTATATCGAAAGGGGGTGTCAACATGTATGTGACTGGACCGGCCCTTGCGATCGTGATCGTGCTGTCGGCGTTCGGGGCCGTCACCTGTATCGTCGGCTCCTTCCACATACTTCTGCTCCTGGGCAAAAAGCTGGACATCATGATCCAGCGAGGTCGCTACATTCGCAAGATCAAGGCCAAGATCAAGGCTCACAGGGCCCAGGATCAGCAGTAATGAAAGAGGGAGTCCGCCCGTGCGGCGCGCAGATTCATGCGCCGCGCGGGCTTTTCTCTTTGTGTGATAAAATGGGTGGGTGGATAGGAAAATTTATATAATTTTAGTAATTACACTTTCACTTAGCGCCCAGGGCGCTAAGTTGACAGGACTAGTTGAGGCGCAGGAGGTTGCGGGGCAGATTGGGGAGACACAGGCTAAGATTAAACAACTTGAGAGTGAGATTGCTAGTACGGAGAAGGAGCTGACTAAAACAGAGCGGGAGAAAAATACACTCTCGAATGCGGTAAAGAGTCTTGACTTGACTAAGAAGAAACTCGAGGCAGAGACTAAAATTACAGAGAATAAAGTCGCTCTCACCAGTAGTTCTATTGAGAGTTTGTCAGAGCAGATAATTGCTCACACGCAAGAAATTGATAAGCGCGTGGGGGATATTGCGATAGTACTGCGTAATATTGCAGGAGCGCTTGACGCAACACCCACTGAAATCTTTCTGTCTGACTCGAGCATTTCGGAGAAGCTCGATAGTATGTATACACTTGAGCGCTTGCAGAATCGCGTACGCATAGACTTAGAAGAACTCAAGGCAGTGCGTGTGAAGTTAATCTCTGATAAACAAGAGCTTGAGGAAGCCAGGGAGAAGCTCTTTGCCCTTCGTAGCGAACTCGGCGACAAGCAGAAGCTCGCCATACAGAATATTGAGAGTAAGAGCAAACTGCTTGCTGATACGAAGAATAAAGAATCTAGTTACAGAACTTTGCTCGACCAAAAGATTGCACAGAAGGCTGCATTCGAACAAGAGTTGCGTAATTTCGAAACTAAACTGAAGGGGATTGATGTTTCTAAGCTTCCCACGGGAGGAACAGGTATCCTAAGCTGGCCACTTGCGAGTGTTTTAGTCACCCAGACGTTCGGCGATACCGAGTTCTCACGTTCGTCTGCTGGCGCTATATACAGAGGCAACGGCCATAACGGCATTGACCTGCGCGCATCTGTCGGAACTGCTGTATATTCTGCCGGCGGCGGAAAGGTAGCCGGCACGGGCAATACAGATCTCGGTTGTCCTGGAGGGTCGTATGGCAAATGGATCTTGATAGACCACGGCAACGGTCTCTCAACTCTATATGCGCATTTATCTTTGCAGAGGGTGAGTACGGGTGAGGATGTTGAGCGCGGAGGCTTGATTGGCTACAGTGGCAATACTGGCTACTCCACAGGACCGCATTTACACTTCACCGTTTATGCGTCAGAAGGTGTTAAAATTACTAAGCTGATCAGGGCAGACGGTAGTGTCAGCAAGTGTGCTGAAATGCCCGTTTCGCCATTAAATGGCTATCTGAATCCACTATTGTACTTATAAATACATGAACAAAGGCTTCATAAGCATGATACTCATCTTCGTAGTCCTAATTTTGATTGTGAGTGCCTTCAAGCTCAACTTGGGAGGTTATATGGACGCGAGCCCAGAGCAAGCCCTAGATAGCAATATAGTGCTTATAATTCAAACAGGGAAGATAGTTTGGTCAGATTACATCAAGGGGCCCTTAGTAACGATTTGGAATGAATACATAGCGCCGTTTGCAAGGGGTGACTGGCTTTCTAGTTTAAGGAGTAGGGAAGAAGCCCGCACAACCTTGCCACCAGAATAGATAGTCCATAATGTCGCAAAAGGTATATTGTGCGACGTAGTGCTATATAAGTTATCCACAGTCACTTACTATTACAACACATCTCCCCTCTCTAGATCAGTGGACGTTCAGAGCTTCTCTAAAACTTTTTTAGAATACTCCAGTAATTGTGCGCGCAGAATTTTATTTGAAGCAAACATAGAATCTTTCCAGCGCAGCTCGCTCTGCTTGTAATCCAGTGGACGACCAAGGAGATCAGTGACCTCTCCCCCAGCCTCTCGCAGGATCGCCTCTGGAGCACAAGTGTCCCATTTGCTCAATCGTCTATTGGTAGCAATATAGACATCAGCACTACCGTCAGAAATTAATCCCAGCGCCACACCTATCCCCGAGGATGGTATACGTTTGCCCACGCTCATGGAATCAATGACTTCATATGAGGGGCGTACCTCGCTACTATCTTTCCTGATAATTAGCCTGGCTTCGGATAGTGTCTTAGTAGCACTTACAAATATTTGCCTCCTAGATTCTTGCGCCAAAACAAACGCACCTCGTCCAACCTCTCCAAAATACAACAGATGTTTGCGTGGCACGTTAACCACACCGAATACTGGCCGACCGTTTCGACATAGTCCTATATGCACGCCGAAACTGTCATCGCCCTTGATGTACGACTTAGTGCCATCGAGTGGGTCAATCATCCATACGTCACTAGAATAATCACTCGGAATCTCACTACTCTCTTCAGAAAGAATTGCGTTGGTGGGGAAGAGCTTGCCAATCGCCTCTCTGGCCATTGCATCCGCCTCTTTGTCGGCAATGGTTACAGGGTTAAAGCGATCGTTCTCTTTACTTTCTACGTTCAGGTTTCCGCTTTGATATCGCACAAGCAATTCACCAATCTTTTGAGCCAGCTCTATTACCTTGAGATATCTTGGGTCAGATAAGTCCATATATGTTTGTTATGCTTATAGTCACAGCCCCGGGCAATTAGCGGCGGGTGTGAGACCTCTGGCTTCGGCTTGCTCTTTACTCGAGAAATAAATCTTATTTTCTTCTTTTATTCTGCTCACGCCAGAACAAGAAAGTAGATAATATTTAGTGCCATTCCTTGATGCTACATAATTCTGCACTCCCCCACTCTCTCGAGCGGCTTGCCCGGCAAGCGTAGCGCCGAGGACTTCTGGTGCAAAGTTCAGTGGCTGCTCAATAACTAGATCTGGTTTATTTTCTTCTATCTTGGATAATCTACCTAAGCCAAACGAGAAGCTAGCAACTAATATGATAATTATGGGAATGAAGGCTGATTTGAAGCGCTCTTGCATTTTTTTTCGTTTTCTGTATTATATCTCTTACTATGGCACATAAGAAGGCCGGCGGGTCAACAAAAAATTTACGCGATTCCAATCCCAAGTACTTGGGCATTAAACTTAGTGACGGCCAAATCGCTAAGTCTGGTTCTATTATCTTGCGCCAAAGGGGCACAGTGTACCTACCCGGCAGGAACGTAGGCCTTGGTAAAGATCACACAATTTTTGCCCTCAAAGAAGGTCTCGTAAAATTCGCCACCAAACGCAAAACAAGCTTCACCGGCAAGAGCAAAATCTCCCCCATAGTCAGCGTTGTGTAATCTAGTTTTGGATATCAATGGTTACGCTTGACTTAGCGCCCTGGGCGCTGAGTTCTACTGTGTGATTGCCGGCGTGTTTGATGGGATGATCTAGGTTTATCCAATCTGGATCAATTTTTAGGATTTCTGCAATTTCTTTTTTATCTAGTGAGTCAAAGAGCGTCCCCTGCTCGTTTGCCTTGCGCTTCACCTCAAAAAAATTGCCATTTAAGTTTTCTAATATCGCTTTAATTTTTGTTTCGTCCCTTTCCTTGCGTGAATCGTGAATCTTGATTCGTGAATTATTGCGCGAGAGCGCTTCTGGCGTTGCCAACTGCGCAAGCTTACGCGCAAGCAAAAAGTTGCGCCCATAACCATCAGCCACATTCTTAACCTCATATGCTTTACCCACCCCTTTCACATCACTTAGAAAGATTACTTTCATATATTTTGATATTTAGAAATTTAGATATTTAGAGATTAGAAATTACTTGAATAGCTTTCTCCAACTGCGGGTCGTCGCCCGATTCTATGTTTTCTTTTGTTATCTCTACTTTATAGTCCGGTTCAAGACCCTTTTCCGAAATAGTCTCGCCATTTGGTGTGAGCCACCTGGCCACCGTTACCTTGAGCGCGGTTTCTCTCGTGACATCCACGAGCTCTTGCACAGAGCCCTTGCCGAAGGTTTTCTGGCCAACTAAGGAAATATTCTTTTGTTCGCGCAATGCTCCGGCCAATATTTCAGATGCAGAAGCGCTCCCGCCGTCTATCAAGATCGCCATTTTGAGATTCTCGTTGAAGATATCGTAACCGCGGGATCTGTGTATCTGCTCATCTTTGCCTTCGCCAAAATATTCGCGAACAATTACTTTGCCTTCGGGCAGGAACCAGCTACCCATATCCACCGCCGCCTCAAGATAGCCTCCTGGGTTACCTCGCAAATCAAGCACCAACTTGTCGGTCTTAGAATCCACAAACTCCTGCAAGGCGTCTCTAAAGAGAGTCGGTGAGTTTGCGGAGAAACTATAGAGACTTATTATGAAAATCTGGTCTCCGTCGACTTGTCTAAGTTCTGTGTTCAGAACAGGTAGATCAATCTTAGCCCGCGTAATGACGATCTCCATTGGAGCCTCGGAATTTTGATGCAGGACGGTTAAGGTTACTTTCGTCCCGCCGGCACCGCGAATTCTCGTGACGGCCTCGTCAATTGAGAGGCTCTGTGTGCTCTCACCATCTATCTCGAGTACCATATCGCCCGCGCGTACCCCGGCCCGTTCCGCCGGTGATCCCTTGAGTGGGGCAACGACAATAAGTACGTTATTCTTGATGGCAACTTCCATGCCCACGCCTTCGAAATTGCCGCTAATATCATCCTTGAATATCTCCGACTCTGTTGGCGGCAAGAAAACTGTATAAGGGTCCCCAACTGCCGCCACCATCCCAGATATGGCACCCCACACTAACTTCTGGTTGAAAAGTGTAATCTCGGCCGGAGTGGTTGAGGAAATATCAGCTGGAACGTACTTCTCATTAAGAATGTTCCACGTCTGCCAGAACGGCTCGAAATCAACCAACGCTGTAATCTCATTATCCTTATTATCGAGTCCCTGTACTCGAACAATCTCGGGCACCTTCGAATACCCCACATATGTGCCGGCTGCAAAAGCCACCAGACCTACCAGAACTCCGGATGCCATGCTCTTACGCATGCGTGATATAATAACACATAATTAAACGAAACGGGATGGATCCCATTAGAAGTATGGCTCTATAATACCACCAATATATGTCGAACGTATTTACAATAATCGTAAGTAACTTCTAACGGGATGGAACTGCGACTTTATAACACACTCGCTCGCAACAAAGATAGCTTTATCCCCATCGAGGCTGGTAAGGTGGGCCTATATACATGCGGATTCACAGTTTATGACTACGCTCACATAGGCAACCTGCGCTCTTACATATTTGCAGACGTACTCAAGCGTGCACTCACATTCAGCACACAAAGTGAGAAAGGCTATGATGTAAAGCATGTTGAGAACATAACAGATGTAGGGCACCTGGTGGGCGATGGCGATGAGGGCGAGGATAAGATGGAGGTGGGTGCACGCAAGGCAGGCAAAAGTGCTTTTGAGATCGCCGAATACTTCACAAAAGTTTTTCAAAAAGATCTTGAAAAAAGCAACGTGCTCTCGCCTACTACTTGGGCACCGGCTACTAAATATATTCCCGAACAAATTGAGTTTATCAAAGTTCTAGAACAAAAAGGCTTTACGTATAAAATAACTGACGGTATTTATTTTGACACGAGTAAGTTAAGTGACTACGGCAAACTTGCACAGCTAGATCTAGCAAACCTGCGTGAAGGAGCACGAGTTGAGGCGAATAAAGAGAAAAAGAATATAACAGACTTTGCACTATGGAAATTCTCGCCTGCCCATTCGACAGGCTCAGGGCATTTGCCTAAACGGCAAATGGAATGGGAATCACCCTGGGGCACTGGCTTCCCGGGTTGGCACATCGAATGCTCTGCTATATCAACTAAATTTTTGGGAGAGCGATTTGATATTCACACCGGGGGCATAGATCACATTCCTGTGCATCACACAAATGAGATTGCACAAAATGAGGCGCGCTTCGGTCACAAGGTTGTGAACGTTTGGATGCACAATGACTTCATGACGGTTAATGGTACTAAGATGAGTAAGTCGCTTGGAAATCTATATACGCTTGATGACATCGAGAAGCGGGGGTTCACGCCTATGGCCCTGCGTTACTTATTTTTGGGCACTCATTATAGGCAAAAACTTAACTTCACCTGGGAAGCATTAGAGGGCGCGCAGATTTCCTATAATAGGATTGTACGTACACTTGTAGATATGGATAAGGGCCCGCTGGACGACAAGGAATTAAACAGATTTACGGCAGCGATAGCCGATGACCTCAATACTCCGCAGGCCTTAGCAGTACTGTGGAACAACACACACAATCCCTCTCTTGTATACGAATTCGATAAAGTGTTGGGTCTGGGTCTGGAGAAGGCAGTATCTTCATTTATACAATCTCAAAGTGACATTCCAGAGGAAGTTACGAAGCTAGTCAGTGAGCGTGAGCAGGCGCGCAAGAATCGCGACTGGATCCAGTCAGATATATTAAGAGAGCGCATAGCAGGATTGGGATGGGCAGTTGAGGATTCCCAATCTGGGCCCAAGGTTAGCAAGACTTAGTAGGGGTATACCCACAGCTTGTCCCCTATTACAGGACTTGCAGGGCTATTTCGGCGGCGTGTTATAATCGCTCGGTATGAGTGTAAATAAGGCAGGTGGAGTACGTATCCCGCCACAAGACACAGAGGCCGAGAAGGCGCTTTTGGGTTCTGTGATGCTACGTCCAGATACTATAAGTGCGGTGCTTGACGTTGTAGAGCGGGGCGCCTTCTACAGCGACAAGCACAACACGATCTATGGGGCGATGATAGATCTCTATTCCGCCGGAAACCCAATAGATCTCTTGTCTGTTTCATCTAGGCTCAAAGAGCAGAACAGACTCGACTTTGTGGGAGGCTCGACATATCTCACAGAACTCATTAATACAGTACCTTCGGCAGCCAACTTCGCGCACTATGCCGAACTTGTACACAAGAAGCATGTTTTGCGTAATCTTATCTACACGGCCGATCACATATCCGAGATCTCATACGACTCTGACGCAGATCTTGATACAGTGCTAGACAAGGCCGGTAAGAAGATGATGGACATCGCAAGCTTCAGCAAGCACAAATTCACGAGCCTCAAGGATACCCTAATGGACGCTTGGCATCGCCTAGAGAGACTGCACGAGAGCAAGGACGAGATGCGTGGCGTTCCCACTGGTTTCCCTGATCTTGACATGAAGCTGGCCGGCCTGCAAAAAAGCGATCTGATAATTTTGGCCGCGCGGCCGGGAATGGGCAAGACGAGTCTGGCACTTGATATTGCGCGCAACACGGCGCTTAAGCACGGCACATCAGTGGGCATTTTCTCACTTGAGATGAGTGCGGCACAGCTTGTTGATAGACTGCTCGCGGCAGAATCCAGGGTTGACTCATGGAAGTTGCGCACAGGCAAACTCTCGGCAGACGAAGACTTCGCCCGCATTCGCGACTCACTCGATCGCCTCTCCAAGGCGCCCATCTTCATAGACGATGACTCGTACATAGATATATTGCGAATGAAGGGGGTGGCGCGTAGATTGAAAAACGAACACAACTTGGGACTGATAATAGTAGACTACCTCCAATTGCTTGTGCCAAAACGCAACTACGAATCACTCGTTCAACAGGTCACAGAGATCTCCCGGGCACTTAAGGGGCTGGCGCGCGAACTGGACATCCCCGTGCTTGCTCTTTCGCAACTTAACAGGAACGTAGAGCAACGTGGTGGCAGGCCCAGGCTCTCTGATTTGCGTGATTCTGGCAGTATCGAACAAGACGCTGACGTGGTCATGTTTATTCACAGAGAAGAGAGCGATAAAACGGAGGGTTCAAGACGCGGTAATATTGCCGAAATATTAATAGAAAAGCACAGAAATGGCCCGACTGGAGTAGTCAAGCTCCACTTCGATGAGCAGAAAGTCACGTTTATGCCCATGGCGAAAGAAGAGGCATTTGGTAATTTCTAATTAATATCGTGAGTGACGTAATAGCAAAACTGGGTGAGTTATTTAGAGAGTTTCCAGGAATTGGGCCGAGGCAGGCTCGCCGTTTTGTTTACTTTCTATTACGCCAGGATGCAAGTTATATCAAGAACATGCTTGAGCAAATTACAGAATTGCGTGAGAGTGTGAGTGAATGCGAATCATGCTTCAGATTCTATATTGGTAAAGTATGTAACCTCTGCACAGACAAAAATGTAAATTCTAGTATCCTGCTTGTTGTTGAGAAAGACATAGATCTGGAAAATGTGCGCAAGACCGGCAAATTTAATGGCAAATTTTTTGTCTTGGGAGGTTTGTTGCCAATTCTCGAGAAGAATCCCGAGTCGCGAATTAGGATTAACGAATTAAGATTAAGGTTAGAGAAAGACAAAAAAATAAGAGAAGTGATACTGGCTCTTTCTGTGAATCCCGTCGGCGATAATACTGTCGAGTTTCTTAAACTCGAAATTTCAAAATTTAAACATTTAAAAATTTCAACATTAGGAAGAGGGTTATCTACGGGCACAGAACTTGAGTACTCTGACAGCGCTACTCTATCAGCGGCACTTGAATCTAGGAAATAGATGTTATTTTAACTTGAGCTTGGATCTGTCTGTGACCGTATTTAACTCTACGATTAGACTTGGCCTTGTACTTAACGCCTAGTACTTTCTTGCCCTTTTTTTCAGAAACAAGCTCGCCCGTAACTGTGGCTCCCTCTAAATATGGGCTGCCAATCTGGGTAGTAGCTCCGTCATCAACTAAAAGCACTTTATCAAAAGTCACTTTACTGCCCTCCCCCACTCCAAGCTTTTCAACAAAAATAGTATCCCCTTCCGAGACGCTATACTGCTTGCCACCAGTTGTAATAACCGCATATTTAGACATGCAGGATATCTTAGCAAATAAGCCCTATTCTGGCAACTGTGGGCTGTCTAGCACCTGCCGATCAAGTCCCGGCGCACTGCCCGTAATGCGCAAGACATCCTTGTCTATTTTAGCGAGCTCGTGCGAGGCTTTATTGTAGTGGCTAACAGTTGTGCCAAGCGACTTGCCGAGGGCATTCATAAACTGATCGTGGCCGGCCAGATGCCTGCCGAGCTCCTCTACTCTCTTCTGGATATCTTTTGCAGTTTCTTCGATCTGCAGAGCGCGCATGCCTTGCAGGACTGTTTGCAGATATGCCATGAACGAAGTAGGCGAAACTATAATCACTTTCTTATCGCGAAAAGCGTACTCGATCAAATCTTTTGTACTAGTTTTAACTGCCCCAACCTGATTGATAAGCAAGTCATAATAGATAGCTTCACTGGGTATGAACATGAAAGCAAAATCCATAGTGCCTTCACTCGGCCTAATATATTTTGCCGTCTCGTCAATTCTATTTTTGAGATCCTGCTTAAAAAGTTTCTCTAGTCTCTCGCGTTCAAGATTATCATTTGTAGAAATTATCCTGTTATAGTTCTCCAAGCTGAATTTAGAATCAACTGGCAGTAACTTATCTTTGCCAAGGACTATAACTGCATCAGCAATCTCGCCGTCATTAAACTTATACTGAAGTTGGAACGAGCCAGGGGGTAGAACGTTCTTGAGCACAGTTTCGAGATAATACTCACCCAACACGCCTCGTTGCTTGGGATTCTGCAAAACATTCTGCAAACTCTGTAACTGGTCGGCCACGCGAACCACGTTCTGATTAGTAGCCTGCACCCCCGCCACTTCTTTGGTCATATCTCGCAAGACTCCTGCCAAAGCATTGAGCTGATTCTGGATCAAAGTAAGCTCCCCCGCCCGCTCACCCTGCCCCTCCCCTAATTGCTTAGGCCTAAATATCAAATAAGCAATTACCCCGCCCGCAACAAGTCCCCCTAATACATAGACAATATCCATATCTACATTGTATCAAATTAATGCAGAAACCCCCGAGCCATACGGCTGGGGGTTTGTCTGTCTAGAGCGGTGAGAGGGTTGAGATCCCGACCACTCCGGGGGAGGCTTGCAGGATGTCCTGACTCTTGGTCAAGACGTCCTGCGAAACCTGGAAGACCTGAAGGAGAGTCGCCTCGAGCCCGTGAAAGACCATGGGCATCAAGAGGCGCAGGGCAAGCAGTAGCAAGATCAGGCCTATCGCTCGGAACATAACTTTGTTCTTAGCGAGGGGTCGACACATGCTGACTAGGCATGCCCGAGCGCAACTAACGGCGCTCCCCTCCGGGCAACATCGCGAGTTGGCGAAGCTTTCCGGAAGGCTTCAGCTCTTAAATCTATAACTATCTAAACGTCCGCTAAGCTACTTCAATTATATCACTTATACTGTAAATGTCAAATGAGTTTATTTCTAAGCATGATAGCTTCTTCTGCTGCTGTGGGGTGCATCGGTAAAGGAAGATTGTCACGCGTATACCAGCCGATTTTGTCGTGCTTGCCAGGTTCACCAATTTTAACTGTATGCGGGTCAACCAAAACTCTAAAAGTGAGAGCAATCCAGTGCACTTGCTCACCCTTGTGCTCACGATGCGAGTCGAAGTAACCCAGAAACTCTATCTCCTTAGCTTCTGCACAATACTCTTCCTTAACCTCCGTCCTAAGTCGGTCCAGAACGTTATCGTGCACTTCTAATCCCCCACTTCCACAATCCCACTTACCATTCTCATCCCGAGCTTCCGGCCCGCGTCGATGCATTGCGTAATTGCCCTTACCGTCATGACACCAAAAGACAACGGATACGCCCGGATAATCAATTCCCTTGCGAGCTTCTGTACTCATATAATTTGGGCAATATTAGGATTAACAAGATTTTTCCAATCACTCGACTTCATAGCAATCGAGAATGCGCGATCTCCGGCGTTGAAAATTATCTCATCATTCATCAAAACCCCTGGGTCAGCATAAGTTTGAAGGTTGAAGAGATTTCCGAAAGGCGGCACTCCCCCAACTTGCACCCCTCCTGTTATTTCGCTCACCTCTTGTTCTGTAGCAAATCTAATTTCCTTAATCTCAAGTTCCTTCTTAACCTTCGCTTCATTGAATCTCATGTCGCCAGGAACAACTAACATCACAAACTTTCTTTCCCTTTTTTCACTAGTACCTAGTACCTGATACCTAACACCTGTTATTAGCGCCTTTGCCCCTTGGTGGAGTGAGTACTCCGGCCGTAGCTTAGCCGCCTCCTCGCTAGTCCGCACTGGCGCGTGCTCAAAGGATTTGTAAGTAGTCGCAGCTCCATCAAGTATCTCCCTGATCTTCCCAACCACTGGATGATAGTTCATTGCTTACTTGCATTATTAAAATCTTCTTCATGCACTTCCGCCAAGTCAAGCGCAGACAGAAGTGTCCCATGAGCCAATTCTCGATGAAGCGGCACAATAGTAGTTATGGTACGAATACCACTTTTCTTTTGCAACTTCATGTGACTGCCCTTCTGTGACACTGCAGTAAATCCGAAATGCTTGCACAATATCTTTATAGTAGATTTACCCGAAAAAACTTTAGGCATGAACCTCAATGGATGTCACCATCGGAATCTCGTGTGAGAGATATTTCCTCTGCCTAGGAGATCCTTCAAGATAGAGCTCGACTGCTTCGCGCAAATTGTATTTAGCTTCCTCAAGAGTCTTGCCCTGACTTGCAACGCCGAGCTCAAGAGACCTGGCGACAAACCACTTCCCTTCCTTGGCAATAATAGCTGTAAACTTATACGTCATGATCATATTGTATCAAGACATTGCCCACATGACAATATTACGCTATATTTCCTTTGTAGGCTCTATCGTCTCCTACTTCGCTCAAGCTTGCGCATGAGCTTCGCAGGACAAGTAGTGGTTATTGTTACCATGGCTTGCACTTCGAAGCTCCGGTGTAATCCGGAGCGTAGTAGTGGCTCTATCGTCTAGGGGTTAGGACATAAGCTTCTCAAGCTTAGAACCCGGGTTCGAATCCCGGTAGAGTCATTTCAATCAGTGTGCTAGAATGGTTGCGGGATAGTGAGAGTCGGTATTTATTGACGCAAGTTGATAACGGGGGTTGTGAATTAAGTCCGTCATCCGCCCAGGCTCGATTTTATCTAGCCTTCGACAGACATTGTCTGTCATCGTGCGGTGGATTTATCCGCAAGGATAGAGGGTAGCGGTGAAAAGCAACAACTGGCTTACGGGTCTACCGAGAGTGCTATCCCAACAAAGTGCTTCCCTCCTGGGGAGCTTTTTGTATATAAATGTAGAAGACCGCCGAACCCTTGCTTTGGGTTACGGCGGCCTCGTCGCTAGTCGTAGCAGTCGCAGTTGATGTCACTTGGTGCCCCACAGCGCAGGCAGTGCGTGTACTCGCCATCGTCGTTCCTCGTGAACCTATCGGGAGCATCGCTGTGGTCTATCTTAGCAAGCTCCTGCCAGAGCTGTCCCTCCTCTTGGGGTGAAGGTCTGCCCGAGAGAATCGTGGCGGTGTTGAAGTCGCCCTCTTCAGGACAACCCCCACCACTCAAGCTCTTGAGGTGGCAAGAGTAGCAGGTAGTTGCATCTTCCTTATAAGTCTCGAATGACTGGTTACAAACTGCGCAAGTTTTCGTGAACATGGTCATCTCCTTTCGCTGGGTTGATTACCAGAGAGAGGAGTCCCTACCGCTTTTCCGCCTTAGGCGAAGGGCAAAGGTAGAAGGACCAAGCTTGACCCTGATAGCCCAAACAGGTCAAGCAAAATACTACTTATATTATACACCCCTATTGACATTTGTCAAGGGCGGTGCTATACTCTCTGTCAGACTGGAGGTGAAAACCTTTGACACGCGAACAGCTCGCAAAGAGGGTTCACTGGCCCAAAATCATCTGGACAGCGGGCATAGTGAACGTCACGGCGATGTTGCCCCAACTATGGCAACTGCTAAAGACTCACGAAACCAAGGGGCTGTCGGTGGAAATGTTCTGCATCTACCTCGGCATCCAAATCTGCTTCTGCTTGGAGGGCTACTTCAAGCGGAGCAAGATGCTCTTCTGGTGTCTCGGAGCTTCGGCAGTCGTCAGCTCGGTCATCATCGCTCTCATCGTCTACTACCGCCACTTCGCATAGTGGCAAGGAGGAGTAAAGTGGCGAAGCTCACAATCAGGTTCTATTTCGAGAACGAGGACTCACTCAACGATCCCGACGTCCAGGCGACTGTGACGGATATCACCAAGAGTCTGCCAAATCGAGGGGTGGAGATTCAGAGGCTGAACATCGAGGAGGGTGAGGGCAAGCGACGATTCGAACTCTTCCGCAAAGACCGCCTGCCCACTACCTGCCCCGCTGTGGAAATCGGCGACGGCTTCTTGTTTCCGCTCGTCTCTCTCGTCAACATCCTGGCCGGTCTCCGTGTAGCCCCTTCACTCGGTGAGTGAGATGCCACAGAGCAAAGCACATAACCATGGCCCGCCCTAGTCTTCGGACGAACGGCGGGCTTCAACATTTTTACGCAACCTCTATCATTCCTGCAAAATCTGGTATATAAATATAGCCATGGTGGGCCCTTATTCTAGTTCCAACATCGTCCACTAGGGCTCGTAAAATGCTCTCTATAGGACGTTTATCAGAAGTAGGATTGCTGCAATTATCACGACGACTAGCCCGAATTTCTGATCTATAGGGAGATATGATTTTATATAATCTTTACTAAGGACAGTCAGAGGCATCTTGCCAGTCCGTTTATAAGTCCGCAAATAGGAATAAATTACCCATACAAGTCCTAGTGCAACGGCAGCCAACAGGATAAGTGTCATCATTTTAGTTGCTGAGTTAATAATAATTACATCTTCCTCCTCCACTCCTTCTCTTGTCTTACAAGTAGTTCGCTCGCCTTGGTTGGATCTTCCAGGAGCTGCTCTGTTGCTCTCTCTAGTCTCACTGATTGCGAGGCTTTTAGCAACACCATGTCACCAGATAAGACGAAACTTGATAGAAATTTGCCAGCCTCTTGTGAATTTCCGAATTCATGCACGCTACCTTTATCAAACCCGTCTTCTATTGCGCTCTCGCCAATCCACTTTGCCTTCTCCCCCACACAGACAAGCACGTCTGCCACGCCTCTTATCCAAGTTCCAACTTTACGATGCTCGCCCTCACTATACTCGCCCAATTCGAGCATGTCGCCCAGCACAGCAACCTTGCGTGGCTGTGGCTGACTGTCAGCCATAGGGCTGACAGTCAGCTCTAGCTCATGGAGAGTTTCGAGGGCTAGTTTGACGGCTGATGGGGACGAATTATATGTGTCGTCTATTATGGTTGAACCATTTTTGCCAGGGAGGATTCGCAGGCGGCCGGGAGTAAATTTATGTCTTCCTAGTGCATCTGATATTGTGACGACATTAATCCCTAGGTTTGCGCCGACGGCAAATGCCGCAAGTGCCGCGTAGGCATGACCCTTGCCGAGCACTCCACACAATCTGACGGGCACGCTCTTGCCAGCATAATCTACTCTAAGGTTTATGCCCTTCGGCTTCTTGCCCCGAGCGGAGTCAAGTGGGTCATCATAACTTGTGTGCAAATTATCTCCCCGAATATTTGCATCGCTTGCGAATCCGTATGAGATTACGCGCGCACGGGTAGCCTCACGCATCTCCCAGGCGCGGGCGTCATCGCGGTTAACTATCGCTGTGCCATCTTCTGGCAGTGCGCGTAAGAGCTCACTTTTTTCACTTACGAGCGCCTCTATGTCCCGAAAGAATTCTACATGCACCGGCACTTCACTGCCAATCCCCGTTATCACTCCCAATTTTGGTCGCACCCACGAAGAAAGTGTTTTAATGTCACCCGGCTTATCTGCACCCAGTTCCAGGACGAGAAATTTGTATTTCTCGCCCGGAAAACCCAAGCGCCAAATCCCAAAGCCCAAGTTGAGCAGCCAGCCCATGGGCGAACTCCAGGCGGTTTTGAGACCTAAGATAGTTAGGGGGACGCCGAATTCGCTGTTTAGGCTCTTTTCATTCTTCTTCGCAGAGAAAGTGCTGGAAACAACTGTGTAGAGCAAATCTTTCGCGCTAGTTTTGCCTACAGAACCTGTCACGGCAATTACTTTTGGCTTTGTGCGTGCAAGTACAAGCCTTGCTTCTAGTACTAGGGCTGCAATAACAATTTTTTTTATCAGTGCTCTCATCTGTCTGGCGGAATTTCGTAATAACTAATCAAAAATTCAGCAATATCGCCGAATGGTTCGGTGAGTGTCTGCGAAGCAAAGTCAGCACCCTTCGGTTCATACATATATAGGAAGACTAAGAACTCCGGGTCATACGCGGGGAAGTAGCCGAAGAATGAATGCATGAAGCGGTCCTCGTAGTATCCACCGTCGTCTGGATTAGCAATCTGGGCTGTGCCAGTCTTCGCCGCAATACTATAGTTCTCCATTCTAAGAGACCCGGCAGCAAGGTGTTCATCCACAACTTTGACGAGCATGCGCGTAATCTCGTCACTCGTCTCCCGACTTATTGCCCTACCCTGCTCGGTCACCTCGCTCTCTTCAGAGTAGCCCAACTTGTATTCTAGGCGCGAAACTACGTGCGGCTTAATCAGGAATCCGCCATTGCCCAGTGCTCCCAAGGCCCGAACCATGCTTATAGGCGAAACAGCGATACCTTGACCGAACGAGGCCGTTGCAATCTCTACGTCTCTATTACTCTCGAGATTGTCCACTAAGTTACCAGTCTCTCCCGGAAGGTCGATGCCCGTTTTCTCGTGGAAGCCGAAGCGATACATGTACTGCCGAAAGTTGTCCTTGCCCATCCTATGTGCCGCAAATGTTACACCGGTGTTGAGCGACTGATTCAGCACGTCCTGCATATCTACTTCTCCTCTGCCCTTGCCGTCATAATTGCCAATCGTTTTGCCGTCAAGTTCAATGTATCCTTTGTCAAAATATTTTGTATCGGCTTTAACTGCTCCCTCATCGAGGGCCGCGGCCATGGTGATTGGCTTCATGATAGAACCCATCTCGAAGACGTCTTCAACAAACGGGTTGGAGAAGACGCCCGGGTCAGTCTCAAGGCCATAATTATTGGGATCGAAGTTCGGATTTGCGCTCATCGCAATGATTGCCCCAGTCGAAGGGTCCAGCACAATTATCCCCACTGACTTTGCCTCCCACTTCTCCATAAGGCCCTCGGTCTTAGATTCGACGAGGCGCTGGACAGACGGTTCTATGGAGAGCACGACATCCGCATCGCGCGATCCTTCCTTACCGAAAACTTCATCCTTAATGCCAGAGAACAGACCCGAAAAAAAGTTCTGATAGAGATCTCCCGGGTCGCGGCGAAGCCTTGCTTCGTAATATTTTTCAACGCCGTACTGACCCTCGTACCTATCACCTTGGTAACCTACGAATCCAAGAACATGCGCAGCAAGATCCCCTGCTGGATACGTACGCCATTGCTCCCGAACTAGGGCCACTCCCGGCAGCTCAAGCTCATTAATCCGCTCGCCCACACTTTGTGGCAAACGTCCGGTAATTTCTTCATAAGGATCGTCAACCTTGCTAGCCCTCTCTTTAAACTCGATCTCGGAAATGTCAGGCAAGACAGTTTTGAGCTTTTCGAAATATGCGTTCGGATCCTCTACCAAGTCAGGATTGACCGAGAGAATAAACCCGGAATCAAGGCCAGCTGCGGTCAGCTTGCCTCCCTGTCGGTCCTGGAAGAAAACCGAGCCTCTCTCATATACGCCGTATTCTCCGCCAGCCTCATACTGCGAATCGGCTAGCGTACTCCAATATGAGCCCTGTACAATTTGGACATAGAAGAGACGTCCAGTATAAAGCATGGCAAGAAGTGTTAGAGCTATCGCCAGGAATCTTACTCTACCTCGCTCTATTTCCACTGTAGTCTAGACTTACTTGACCCTCCAGTTCAGCATCCCTCACATAACTTACTTTTTGCACTTGCGCAAAGCCGCTATGCAGAGCCACTTCCTCTGAAATAGATCGGGAGAGCTCGTAGTACTCGACTTCAAGCTTGCCCACATTTGCCGCAAGCCCGCTCGCATCTTGAGACCAGGTTCTCGCTGTAACTAGGTAGAAAATCGAACTTTGAATGAAGAAAACGTACATCACAGCCATAACCAAGAATAGAACTAACAGACTCCAGAATGTGCGGCCTTGATGTGGAACGTGATTAGTCATTTTTCTTCTCTTCTCTCGCCCCCTTTTTAATAGCTCGAATCTTTGCGCTCCGTGATCTTGGATTGGTAGCCTTCTCGGCATTCGTTGGAGTAATCGGTTTTTTTGTAAGGATCGAACCCTGACCAGAACTCTCCCGCTCCTTCAAGAATTTTTTCACCTCCCTGTCCTCAAGCTCATGAAATGAGATAACAACAATGCGTCCGTCTTGACTAAGCACTTCCCAGCCGTCTCGCAACACACACCTAAGAGCACCGAGCTCGTCGTTAACTGCAATCCTGATTGCCTGAAAAACTTTTGTAGCCGGGTGAATTGCTCCCCTTCTACCACCAAGTGCTCGCATCACAATTTCTGCAAGCTCGCCACTTGTCTCTATTACTTTTGCCACCCGATTATCTACAATCGCTCTGGCTACCTTCCGCGCCCCACGTTCGCCACCAAATCCCCAAAATATGTCTGCCAAACTTTCTTCCTTCCAGCTGTTCACCACATCGTACGCCGTAAGATCTCCCAAAGTAGGCTCATTTTTAAAAGTCATCTGGAGAGGCTCGTCCTTATCGAAACTGAATCCTCGACCGGACGATTTGATCTGGTCAGTAGAGATACCCAGATCAAGGACTATTCGATCAACAAGTTTGAATCCGGCCTCACGAATAATGCGCGCAATATCTCTAAAGTTCTCCTGCAATAGTATCACTTGACATGGAGCACCCTCTAAATTATTTTTTATCCTCTCTAGCGCAACTGCGTCAAGATCGGTGATTATTAGCGTGCCTTTCTCTCCGATTCTCTTTGCAATCTCGCGTGAGAGACCTCCACTGCCACCTGTCCCCTCGAACACAGTAAGACCCGGCGAGAGATTAAGCAGTAAGAGCGTCTCGTTTAGAAGTACCGTTGTGTGTGAATCAGTCATGTTTAGTCATCAAATTGCTCCTATTTCGCCCAATTTTTCTGCCAATTGGTCAGCCTTACCCGCAACGCCAGTTTTGTATTCCTGCCACTTACTCTCGTCCCAAATTTCAACTCGCGAGTGCACACCGGCAAACACAACTTGAGTTTTCAAACCCGCAAAAGTGCGCAGAAATTCAGGGATTAGTATACGTCCTAAAGCATCCACATCAACTTCGACTGCCCCCGCCAACATAAATCTATTAAAACCTCGTGTATCGGACTGACCCATAGATAAACCAGCAAGTTTGTCGGCCACCTTCTCCCATTCACTAACCGGGTATACCCATAGGCACTGATCCAAGCCATGAGTCACGACAACCTGCTTTCCCAGTTTCTCGCGAAACTTGGCAGGCACTGATACCCGGCTTTTGGCGTCTAAGTTGTGGGTATATTCGCCTATGAGCATAATTTGTCTTAAAACAAAGACGGAGAACGCGGTAATTTATTACCACTTTCTCCCACTTGTCTAGTATTATACTCCACTTTCTCCCACCGCATATCCACTTATCCACACCACCATGCTCCTAGATACTAGGAGCTACGGAGCGCACGACTCACCTACAGACCCCTATTCTAGGCCATAGAGTTCTTTTTGGATGTCAGTTTTCTTGTGGCGCATTTGCGGAAAGAGCGTTCCTTCACGGGCGTTCACATCCTCCAGGACCCAGAAGAGTCTCTCGCTGTGGGCGTAGCCCGAAACTGGCGGCATACCATATTCGAGCATCTCAACGAAATCTATATCTAGCATCTGTGCCTCCTTGTCTCCCCCCTCACGTGCCTTCTCCTGCTGCCGGAAGCGCTCGAACTGATCAACAGGATCATTCAACTCTGAATAACCATTGCCGAGTTCCGATCCGGCTAGGATAACGTGGAAGCGCTCTGTGAGTTCTGGATTATCTGATTTAGATTTAGCAAGTGGCGACATAAACTTGGGCTCGTTGATCAAGAACGCAGGACCCGAAATAGTCTTGCGCACCAATTTCCAAAGGTTATCTATCAAGCGCGCTTTATTAATCGCCCCCTCAAGTTTCACCCCTTTCTTTTCTAGCACACTCTGCATCTCGCCTTCACTTGCAGTCCATATGTCTATGTCCGTAGCATCCTTTATACTCTGCGTATAGTCTATCTCCTTCCACTCGTCACTTAAATCAAACTCATACCCGCCACGCGTGAATTTAGTCCTGCCGTACACGTTCTGTGCGATATAGCGAAACATATCACGTACGAGCTCCATATTTTTCTTATAATCTGCATACGCCCAGTACCACTCTATTTGGTAGTACTCCTGCAGGTGCTCGTCATCAATACCCTCGTTACGGAAGTTAGGTCCCAGAGTAAATACTTTTTCGAATCCCCCCCCAATTAATCTTTTCAAGTACAGTTCCGTAGAAATGCGCAGGTAGAAATCCTGATCTAGGGCGTTGTGGTGGGTTACAAACGGGGCGGCGTCAGCTCCGCCGGGAACATATTCAAGTACCGGCGTCTCTACTTCCAAAAAACCTTTCGCCTTCAGAAATTCGCGATTAACTTCCCAGAAACGTGATTTGCGTTTGAAAAACTCTCGTCGTAGCGCATTAGTAGCTAGATCAAGATATCTCTGCCTAAATATCAACTCCGGATCTTTCAGGCCATCATGCCTATCAGGTAACGGTCGTAAACTTTTTGAGAGCATAAACAGATACTTCACTTCGAGAGAAATTTGCCCAGTTCTAGTTTTGGTCACAACCCCCCTACCCTCAACAAAGTCCCCTACATCTATCAGGTTTAATTCTGGGTAGCCTATGTGTTGTTTGCCCTTTTCAAATTTCGCGAGAACTTCTTCTTTTATATAAAGCTGTATGCGACCAGTCTCGTCTTCTAGATCGCCAAAGGAAATCGGCCCATGTTCGCGCAGACTCATCAAGCGCCCCACAAGAGTCACTTCCGTGCCCTCGAATTTATCAAAATCACTAACGATTTCCTGATTAGAGTGAGTGCGGCCTGACTCCGGTGGGTACGGATTGACCCCGAGTTCACGAAGCCGCGCGACCTTCGAGAGGCGTTCCTGCCTAATTTCTACAAGCGAGGCCATAAGTGCTAGGCCAGATCAATAATCTGATACTCGAAGAGGCCTTTGCCTGTCTTGACCTCGAATTTCTCACCTTTCTTCTTGCCCATCATTGCTCGGCCAATTGGAGATTCGTTAGAAATTTTGCTGTTGTTAATATCAGCCTCCGAAGAACCTACTATCTGTACTTTCTGGCTATCCTTGTTCCCCGTTCTCGAGATGCTGACAGTAGAACCTACCTCAACTACTGTAGAGTGATGCGAGTCAACAATCACAGCTCGCTTGACCACGTCGGAGAGGTAAGCAATACGCTCTTCAAGCGCAGCCTGAGCCGCCCGAGCTTCCTGATATTCTGAATTCTCGCGCAAGTCGCCCAGGGATTTGGCCTGCTCTAATTGCTCGGCAATCTCGCGGCGCTTATTCGTGCTCAACTCCTCAAGTTCTGCCTTGAGCTGTTCAAATTTCTCCCTACTCAAATATTCATTAGCCTGTGCCATAGTGAAGCTATTATATCATAAGATAGCGAGAGGTGAAAGCTTAGTTGCCCTCTAGATATTCCGGGGCGTAAATATTAAGCCAGTCGAAGAATTGTCTTGCGACATAGGCCGCACCTATGGTGTTGCCAACATGACCTCTCTCCATGACAATGGCAAAGGCATAACGCGGATTTTCATAGGGGAAATAACCCTCTATCCAAGAATTCACGCGCTGTTTGGTATCACCCAGTTCTGCTGTACCCGTCTTGGCGGCAATCTCAACGTAGGGCACGTTGAGGGCAAGGGCGGTGCCCTCAAGTGTAGCCAGCCGCATTCCCTCTTGCACAATTTCGAGATGCCCGGGATCTAAGGGAAGACTCTCTGCATCTTTGGGTAAGCCAATCTTCACAACGCTTGGGCGTAGCAGATTACCACCATTTGCTATCGCCGCGACGGCGCGAGCCATCTGCAATGGCGTAACCTGGAAGCCGTACTGACCGATGGCAGTATGATAGGTATCGCCAAGACGCCAACCTTCATTAAAAATCTCGTCCTTCCATGCGGGCGAGGGCACAACACCAGCTGCCTCGCCGGGGAGATTAACACCCGTCTCTCTGCCAAAACCGAACATAAAACTATATTGATCAATCTTTTCTATACCCAAACCTTTCTGATCCTTGTAACCTCCTCCAATCTCGTAGAAATAAACGTTCGACGAGACAGCCAGGGCATGGCGCATATCTACCAATCCGTGAGCCTTCCAGTCTTTGAAGACAGCGAAGGTGCCGGGACTATAAGGATTCGGAATTTGCAAACTGCCTGTGCTTAATATCTGCCTATTCTCATTTATGATGCCCTCTTCAAGCGCAGCAACTGCCATGAAAGGTTTGATAATTGATCCCGGTGCGTAAGTCCCGGATATTGCTCTGTTCAGAAACGGGTTTCGTTTGTCTAATAGTAGCGCCGGTAATTCAGGACCTGTACTTGTGCCAGAGAGAGCGGACAAAGGGAACTCCGGGTAGCTTGAGAGTGCCAGTATCTCGCCGTTATCAATATCAATAATGACTCCTGCCCCACCAGTAAAGTCTCTCTCAAGGGACACAGCTTCGATGTACTTATAGAGCGCGCTCTGGACGGCAGCATCGATCGAGAGATTAACTGGAGAACCGTCGGAGGGTACCCTACTGATACTTTCTGAGACGACATCACCAGTAGAATCGACCTCCTCTATCTTCTCTCCAATATTTCCGCGCAGTTTCTCGTCATATTCCTTCTCTACGCCCATTTTACCGATCCGAATATTCGGGTCTCGATGCGGGAGTCCGTCAAGTTCCTCCTCACTGGGTAATCCGAGATATCCAACGATATGAGATAGACCCGGCAAATCGGTATACGTTCTGCCAGAATCGGGATCATTGCGAGCAAGCAACTTTCCCTCTCTATCGTAAATTACGCCTCGCTCGGTTGGAATAGTTACGAGACGCAAACTATTGTCCTCGCTGCGCAAGCGGAACTCAGATCCCTGTGCAATCTGTAAGGTACCTAGCCTGTATAAGTAGCCGCCTCCCACAAGTACAAAACTAAGAGATAGGGCAAGAATCGCCTTTTTAGACAACGCTCTCTCGATTCGACCCTCAAACTGTTGCTTGTTGAAAGCCGGAAGATTGCTAGAGTCGAGAAGGACTTCATCAAGATCAATCTCAAAATTATATTTATTCTTACGCCTCATACCATCTTGTACTTGGCTTGATAAGAAGTTCACATGTGAGGACGAGAGCAGCGCAGAGCAAGGTTGCCGAGACCCAAATTTTAGTTTCTCCTCCACCATAAAAGACGTCCACAAGAAGTGCGGCAAACAACACCTCAAAGAACCAAGAGTACAGAAAGATACCGATGATGCCAAGTAGGCTAGAAAACCACCAGGGCAAAACGAAAATGCTCGCAAGCGTTACAGCAACAAATATAAGTCTCTTACTTTTAGTTTGGGAGTACATAGACTCTTGTTTCGTGGTGAATATTAACAGGGCTCCTCGCATATATCTTTTGGAAGGCATCACCTGGCTCATCCTTTATGTACTCGACACTTGCGAGAACGTATGCACCCTCACCTGTGGAAAATAGCGTCGAAGAAGCAGCGACAGCTACCCCTTCGGGAAGTTTGAGGAAGAAGTTCTGACTGCCCTGCCCGGAGACCATAACTCGTTCCTTGCCATCAAGGACTACCTCAAGCTCCTTGCCAAAGGCAGAGTAGAGTTCCACCTTCGAAATTTCTGGGTACACTTCAATAACCTCGCCCAACAGCACACCAGATTCAGTTATAACTTTTGACCCAAAAGCTATTCCGTGGTTCCCGCCTCGGTCGACCAAGAAAGTATCATAAGGAGAAGAGGAAATTGACGAGAGGATAAGCGCCAATTCGCCCCGTGGACCAGTCCTCTCAAACTCCGCAATACGCAAGGACAGAATTCTTAACTTCTCGTTCCGCTCCTTCGTTCTGTCAGACATCAAGAAATTTCTTGTCTCCCATATTGGAATGGCAATATACGAGCCGAGGCTCACTAAAGCATAGGCAAGATACTGTCGGAATATAATACTGACAAGAACGAACAGGGAAATCGCAACAATCCTTGTCCTCACCTTATTATTTCTCACGCGCAAGCTCATCTTCTCTTTCCACTAACACACTGGCGAATCTCTCAAGGTCCTCCAGAATGAATCCAGCTCCCCTTACCACGCAAGTTAGTGGATCTTCGGCGATATATACCGGCACCTTAAGTTCGTCCTCAAGTAGCTTAGCTAGATTAGTAATAAGCGCCCCACCACCCAAAAGAACTAGCCCTCTGTGCATAACATCCGCAACCACTTCTGGCGGAGTACTTTCAAGTACCTCCTTAACAGACTCAACGATAAGGGCGAGCGCCGGACCGAGGGCCTCGCGTATGTCAGTGTCAGTAACGACAACCTCACGCGGGAGACCCGTGACCAAATCCCTCCCCCGGATTGAGAGCTCGATCGGTTCAGAGAGTTCAGTCGCGGACCCAATTGATAGCTTTATATTCTCCGCAGTTTTCTCGCCAATCAAAATTTTGAACTCCTCGCGCACATAGTTGATAATGTCGTCATTGAGCCTGTCACCGGCAACACGCAAATTTTTGGACGCGACAATGCCACCAAGAGAGATCACGGCAATATCTGTGGTACCGCCGCCGATATCAATAACCATACTGCCAACTGGTTCACCCACTGGAAGCTTGGTACCGATCGCTCCGGCCATTGGCTCCTCAACCAGATGCACTTCGCGCGCGCCGGCATTACGTGCCGCATCGCGCACAGCGCGCTTCTCAACATTGGTAATACCCGAAGGTATGCCCACCACGACTCTCGGGCCCAACATTTTCTTGCCCGAAATTTCCATCGCCTTTCTAATGAAATGGGCCAGCATCTCTTCTGTGGCCTCAAAGTTAGAAATTACCCCGTCTACAAGCGGTCGCACAGCAACAACATGCCCAGGCGTGCGGCCAACCATCTTGCTCGCATCTTTGCCCACGGCCACCACCTGGCCAGTTTTCTGATTGATCGCCACAACTGATGGCTCGTTCACAACTATCCCCTTCCCTTTAACATAGACAAGCGTGTTAGCAGTACCCAAGTCAATGCCCATATCATCAGAAAATCTTTCTTTAAACCATCTTAACATCGCCTGTTCGTCTATCTTTAACTTCTATGCCTCCGGCGGCAATGCTCTTTTTACTCACAACGAAGCGCTCGGGTATACCTATTAGGTCAGCATCGGCAAACTTCTCACCGGCGGGCACATCTCGATCATCATAAAGAACTTCTTTCCCTTCTTTAATTAATTTCTTATAAAGTTTATCAGCCTCACCCTTAGTTTCTTGATCAAGTGAGAGTAAGTGGATCTGGAACGGCGCAACCGATTCCGGCCAAACAATCCCCTTCTCATCAGATAATAGTTCAACAATAGTGCCCATGAGTCTGCTTGGCCCAATGCCATAACAGCCCATCAATACTGACTTCTTATTTCCTTCACTATCCTTACAACTTAAGCCGAGAGCATCACTGAAACGACTTCCGAGGGTAAAGATATTTCCAACTTCGATTGCTTTCACCTCTCTCAAGTCCCCCCTTGCAAGATCAAGATCGGCCAGAACGGCGTCGGTTAAGACCTCCTTGTTTACAGCCAAATTCCTATCTTTAGATACATATATAAGATCCTCACCAGCCTCCGAAACTGTCTGGAATTCGTGCGAATACTTGCTAAAGATGCCGCCCGAAGCAAAGGTCCTGTATGTGTGTTCACCTACTCCTAAACGATCAAAAACCTTGACATACGCACCCGCAATCATCTCGTAAACTCTATTAAAATCTTCTTCGCTGTCATGAAAAGAATACATATCCTTCATCAAGAATTCTCGACCACGCATGATCCCACTTTTGGCCCGAGCCTCGTTTCTAAATTTCGTATTTATCTGATAGACGATCTTTGGTAGATCTTTATATGACTGTATGTATTCAGACATTATGCGGGTGAGGGGTTCTTCGTTGGTAAGGGCAAGACCAACCTGACCACCATTTTTGAGTTCGGACTTGAACCAGTTATCAACTTTCGAATCATCCCAGCGATCCGTACGTTCATAAAGTTCTCTGTCTTGAATAAGAGACATTGAAATTTCCTGCCCACCAATAGCATTCATTTCCTCACGAATGATCCCAACAATTTTACTTAGGACCCGGAGTCCTAAGGGGAGATATGAGTAGACTCCGGCCATTTCTTTGTGAATATACCCCGCTCTGATGAGTAATTGAGCGTTCTTAGAGACCTCATCTTTGGGAGCCTCCCGCCTAGTTTTAGTAAACAAAAAAGACTGTCGCATTGGCCTATCCTAGCACAAAAATGGGCGATACTAAACTAGCTTTGCTATGTCTCTATATGTGATAACTAACATCAAGATTATCAAGAGTGAGAAGCCGACTACGTTTATCGTGTTTGCTATCTTTTGCTTAATGGGCGAACCCTTGATTGCCTCTATAATTACAAAGAGCAAACGTCCACCGTCTAGGGCCGGGAATGGCACAAGGTTGATGACAGCAAGCGACAGAGACAAAATAGCGGTCAGTAACAAGAGCGAAATAAAGCCGTGCTTGCTCGCCTCACCCACAATGCCCGCAATACCCACCGGCCCCACGACGCCTTCCAAACTTCCCTCTCCTTTCAATGCGTCGCCTATAAAGGTGGCAAGAGCTCCCGCAGTTCCTGTTGTGAGCCTGTACGTTACCGAAACGGCGGAGGGCAGAGCTTGAATCGGAGACAAGTGCGCATCACCAACAAAGTCCATTTCTATTCCCAAGATCGGCTCCGGCAGTAAAATATACGTCTTATCCGGGGTAACAACCTCAACATTCTCTCCCTTATGCGCAGATACATAATCCTGCAAGGCCTCGGGCGTCTCAAAATTACTGATTTCTGTACCCGGTGGGATCTGGGCTTCGTCCGCGGGTGATCCCGGCACAACTGCCGTCACAATGACTCGATGATTAGTTATATCGGATTCGTGATCGGCAAAATCTGCAACAGATACCGGCAGCCCCGCCTGCAGGCCAACCCATATGAGTACGGAGGCGAGCAGAATATTAAACACGATTCCGGCCACAATCACGGCCGCCTGGACAAGTCTCGGCTTTCTAGAAATACTGCGCTCTGGTTCGAGGTCTGGGCTGGTACTATCAGAATCTTCGCCATGAATCCGGACATAACCTCCAAAAGGAATCCAGTTGAGAGAGTAGATAGTTTCGCCAATCTTCTTGCCATAGGCCCTGGGCGGCAGACCCAAGCCAAACTCGAGCACCTTGATGCCCGATAACTTGGCTACGATGAAGTGCCCGAACTCGTGGGAGAGCACAAGAACTGCCAGGATTATTATAAGTAAGATAACGCTCATTATTTATACTACTGCGAGATCTCCGTTATCTTCTTGTCTGTGACGAGCTCAAGATTCTTGTTACAAGTATCTACCAGAGTCTGCATATCCTCTTTTAGTTTGAATTTCTCATCTTCGCTTATAGTCCCCTTCCTTTCGTTCTCTACTATATCGTTCCAGACAGATTCTCGGTCGCGCTTGATGCTTACGCGGGCTTCTTCATGTTTCTCCTTGACCAATTTCTCCAACAACTTTCTGCGCTCGGCTGTAAGATCTGGGAAGATCACCCGCATACCCGCTCCATCTACGACCACACTCACACCAAGATTTGCTGCGGAGAGCGCCGACTCAATTGCTTTGACCGCTGCCTTATCCCAGGGCGCAATTCTGATTGTCTTGGCATCTTCTACCGAAATTGCAGCAAGGTGGGAAATTTTACTCTGTGCTCCATAGAGTTCTACATTTACGCCGTCAAGAACAGCAGGCGTAGCTCGACCTGTACGCAAGCTTTGGTACTCATGCGAGAGCCACGTTTCAATATTCCCCAATTTTTGTTTGAAACTATTTAAGTTGTACATAAATTTATATGCTCCAGAATAGCACGGATGGGAGTATCGGTTGAATAGAGCAAGCGTCTCGCATGCATAATCTCCCGCAATTTAATCTCATTCTCGCTTACACCTTGCTTGTAAAATCCCTCTTCTAATTGGGCTAAGTGTGCGAGTGCACCCTCCCGGTCGCCACTGTCTGCCAATTCTTCAATAACTTTTCTCTCTATCATTTCCCTTAATTATTTCTCTTCATTATTTCTTTGCAATGATACTCTTCTTATATGTATCAAGATGCTCTAGGGCAATGCCAGTACCGTTCACAACACAATACAGAGGATTCTCGGCAAGAGTTGCCTTAACTCCTGTCTTCCTGAAAATGAGTTCTGGCAAATTACGAAGTTGTGAACTTCCGCCGGTCATAATGATGCCTTGATCAATAATATCTGCCGCAAGTTCAGGTGGCGTATCTTGGAAGACGTCACGGACTGCCTTCACAATCTGCCTCAATTCTCCGTCAATTGCTGCCACAATCTGATTGGTGCTAAGTTCGATTGTCCTGGGCAAGCCCGTCAAGAAATCACGCCCTCTTACTGGGGCCTTCTCCTCCTCTTCCACGGTCACAGCCGAGCCTATCGTTATTTTAATTTCCTCCGCAGTTTTGTCTCCGATTGCCAAATTGAAAGTCTTCCTTATGTAGTCAGTTATACCTTGATCTATTTTATCCCCGGCGCACTTCACGCTTGTGCTTGCCACAATTCCTCCCAAACTTATTACAGCCACATCTGTTGTGCCACCGCCAATATCTACTACCATGTGCCCTTTTGCCTCATAAATGGGAATACCTGCGCCAATGGCCGCAAGTATCGGTTCCTTTATTACGTAAGCGTTCTTCGCACCAGCTTTTATCGTCGCCTCGATCACAGCCCTGCGCTCGGTTGAAGTGACGCCTGCCGGGACCGATACCATGACTTCCGGCTTCCAAATATTCCACTTACCTAAAGCCTTATTCATATAGTAACGCAACATAGCCTCTGTGATTCTGTAGTCAGCGATCACGCCATCTTTCATGGGTCGGTAAGCCACAATGTTATCCGGAGTGCGCCCAATCATATCCTTAGCCTCAATACCTACAGCAAGCACCTTATGGTCAATTTCAGAGACGGCCACAACAGATGGCTCATTTAGTACGACCCCTTTGTCTGGGACAAAAACTAGGGTATTGGCAGTACCCAGATCAATCCCCAATTTCTTCACAAACATAGGAATATACTACAGCGCAAAGCTCAAAACGCAAAGCTCCTGCCTGCGCAGGCAGGCAAAGCGCAAAATTAAAGTGCTGGGTCCGGGACTGGATCGGGCGCAGGTTCTTGTACGGGCTCCGCAATAGGCTCGGGTATTGGCTCTGTCACAACCTCCGGCATAACTTCCGGTTCAGAAACAACTTCCGGTTCAGGAATTATGTCTGGCTCGGGAACAATCTCGGATGCAGTATCAGTGCCGGGATCGATGCTAGCGCCCGAGGCTTCCAGAAGAGATTTAAATTCATTTCTGGTAACACAGATGTCTTCAACGCAAAGCTTATCAGTTACAACTTCGTCAGCTTCTAATCTCTTAACTCGCAGAGTTCCACTTTCGTCTATAGACCAGTTACTCGAATCTTTTTTAATTGAGTCGGCAACAGTAAGTTGTGCGGGTGAAGCTTGATTCCGCAGATTAACGAAGACAAGCACCTTGCCCTCTTTTTCTGGTTCGTTATTCCAATCTTCAAGAGCCACCCCGAGAGCCGCCTCGCCCTCATTCGCCTTTTTACCAACGCCAGGCTCACTACCAGCGGATACCCAGTCGCCCTTAGAGATAGGCCCGTTATCGAGATTAACCTTAACGGGCACACGACCAACTAATGCGATGATCGGCCTCGTTGAAGTACCCTGCCTGCCCGGACCAATGATGACATCGGAGCCATTTATACCTATTGCTGGAGCCGTAGAAACTACACCTATAAGAACCTCGTCATGAATACCTTTATGCAGAACAGCCTTATCGACTACCCCTGTGTCAAGCGAGGCAATGTCACCCGCCTCCATGACTTCAGACGCCGGATATCGCTCGCCAATATCGAAGACTTCACCAATATCGTCCGCATCTGGCGTCTGATCAGAAGTGTCAACAGCGAGACCACCCATTGACAAACCAGCACCAGAGATCGGACACGAAGTCCCCGCCGTAATACAAACCGCACCTTGAACAACCAGACCGCCCGCGTCCAAAGTCGCCGTTGTAGTACCAATCCTTACTAAACCATTGTTTTTCTGCACAGACAAATATCTATCGCCAACGGCGAATATCTGCCCATCCGATGGCGATGTCGTACCCACAGAAAGAATGCCGGCAAATGTAGAGGTAGCAATCGTGCTCGTGGCAAAATATTTATCCGCGACCACGCCACTCTCCCCCACAACAGAAAGTGACGCGTATGGTGAAGTAGTGCTGATGCCCAAGTATCCACTGCTAGTGAGCCGCATCCACTCGGTTAAACCCACCGATGAATTCTTGGTAGAGAACGTGAGAACACTTTTTGGAGACGTAGTTGATGTGTTTGTCAGCACACCAGCAATCCTCGCCGTGGTACTGCTCGTCGTAGCATTATCCTGCACAGAGAAGGTCAGTGCTGAACCGATGCCCGACGCTACCCCCAGAGAGGAGGTGGCCATATGGCCTATATCAAGCGCGTCGCTCACGCTGTTACGAAATGTGTCCGAGATGGTAGAACGCAACGAGGGGAAGATGGCAATGGTGCTTGTAGAATAGGTACTGAATATGCCTGGTCCGTATGAGCCGATGCCCCCGCCCCCAACTGTTAGGCCAGAGCCGACATACAACCTGCCCCCAACCGTAAGTCCGTTGATAACACTTGCCGCACCCGCTTCAAGGTTGTGGGCCACAACGGATTGGGCTTCAATGCCGGTGGTGTCGAAAATATGAAGAGCACTCTCGGCCGAAATAAGGTACCTGCCCATAAGGGCGATACCGTGTCCGGTTGCAGCATCTGCTTCATTAGTAGAGCCAATCTGCCGTGGATTATAGGGATCGGATATGTCATAGGCACGAATTGCGTTAGTGAACCCGCCACCTAAGTGGAATGATACGTACATGTATTTCCCGGCAATGATTAAACGCTCTGCGTCTGCGCCTACTTCTACTCCACCTATTTCTACTGGGGAATTAATGTTTTGTATGTCAAAAATTCTTATTTCATTGGCCCCGGCGTTGGCGGCGGTCGTCACATAGGCGTAACGCCCCCGGACCTCTATCTGCGTAGCACTCGCATTAACGTCAAGTGACCCAACTTTTTTAAGTAAATTGGGATTTGTAATGTCGTATATACCTACATCACCTCCAAATAGGCTAGAGAAAAGGTACTTGCCAAACACTTCCACTTTTTGTTGAGCATTTGATTCATTGATCCCACTTACAAAAACCGGATTCGCTGGATTCGTAATATCGTAAACCATAATATCCTGCGACAAACTATCGCTTCCAGCAACAAACAGTAATCCACCGGATACAACAGCATCTCTAATTATATTTGATCCACCAGTATCAATCCCTCCTATTTTGATAGGTATTCTTGGATTTGACATGTCCCATATTTCGAGATCGTCACCGCTAACGGTGCCATATGAAATGTAGGCATAATGTCCGTACGAACTAAAATTGTTCGGGGCTGCTGCTATACTTGTGGTACTAACCAAAGTGGTGCTTGCCGTTGGGGAAATCTCGTACACAACTAACTCACCGTTAACTGTCGCACCAAATAAGTATCGACCAAAGGTGCTCATATGGGTGAGGCGACTTGTTCCTGTTGGAAGTGCTACCGTATCCAACAATATCATCGTACTTGTCGTAGCCGTGTCGCCGAGCATTTGAATTATATTGCCAGCGGTGACAGAAAGAGCTGACATGGGCGTTGTCGTGCTAATGCCCACTTTGGTAGCGCCTGCGGGATATATGGCGGTTAAGTCAACACTTGACGTGGCCCATTTGGAAATAGAAGTGGCGGGAATTGTACCTACGCACACACTATTTATTGCGAAGCAACCCCTGCCGGCAGATAAGTTAATGCCGTTGGCAAATGTTGATGTCGCAGTACTGACAGAGGCCAGAGCTGATGTCGTGGCCCAGCCTGATACGATTAGGTTGGTGGTAGAAGCAAGATTATAGACGTTTAGATTACTTGTCGTAGCCGCAATGGCGAAAAGCTTGATAAAGCTTGAGGTGGCCATCGTGCCTGTCGCTTCGTAATGATCAGCTACTACCCCCGTTGAACCCACCACCGAGAGAGCGGCGTATGGAGAAGTGGTACCGATGCCAATGTTGCCGCTAGTGGCAATTCTAAACCATTCTGTTGTTACGGCCGTGTTCTCGTTTATTTGCCCAAAAGTAAATGGCTTCGCAATGCTGGAACCAAAGAAGCCGGTTAAGAATGCTTGTCGATCTGCCGTATTAAGAATAATCAATCGATCGTAATTTGATGGATCTGCCACAAAATCTGTGCCGAAAAGATCTATGAACGTCTTTTCCGCACCGATGCCCCACGTCGCTGCCGTGGGTGTGCCCTTTGGGAGAACACGCCAGACCCCTGCAGTATTGGCATCTACGGGTTGGTTCGTTATAGTGGCATACCCAGCTCCTGCGGAGGCGGCCTTGATCGTAAATTGACTATTGAGTTGAAGCTGGTCGTTGGCATCGTCCCAGATAAAATTGGCATCTGATGAGAGATTTGAAGCTGTAGTCCAGAAGGCAGCACGGTTGGCCGCACCCGAACCAGTTATACCAGACCCACCCACGCAAGTGCCATTAATCGCGAAGCAACCAGCCGCTAAGTTCACTCCGTTTGCAATTTGAGTGGTTGTTGCTCCCGATACATGTAAACGGGTGGTGGTGGCCGCCGTGCCTGTGGCGTTGATAAACGAAAAGTACTGGATTGTAGAGGAGGCGGTCACAAGCAGTCCACCGGTTGAAGTGCCCACTATATCGGAACGTATAAACCCGTCCGAATCAATTCCATCAAGTCTGTCAGCCTCGAAGGCAGCGGGCACAGTGCCGAATTGCTTGCGTGGGGTCATCTCATTGTCCCAAACTGGAGTAGAACTCGTCCCACCAATACTCACGCCTAGGTACAAATCCTGATTATAGTTTAGCGACGAGAGAGAGGTGATATCACCGAGCAACACAGAGAACAAGCCATTCGTTACCGTAACTGCTGTGGTTGTAGATGTGTGCACTTCGGTCCAAAGGGCACCTCCCCCAGAAGATGCCGTATAAATGCGGAAGATTATATTGTAGTCACCGTCGCCCACAAGAACCCCACTTGAGTCTGTGAGTTTGCCTTGATAGTTGATTTCTTTGTTAAAACTTGAAGTGGCAGCAGATGCGCTTCGCACAAGTGCAAAAGTCAAAAAGCAAAGTGCAAAAGTGCAAGTCAAAATTTTAAATTTTGGACTGAAATTTTTCATTTTGCAGTCTGCATTTTTAATTCCTGCGACGAGTTGCCTATTATGATATCTCCCGATAAAACTCCTTTTGGCAAATTGAGCTCCTCGGATCTGTGCACGCGGCGATATGATCCGTCCGCCTGTTTGGCATCAATGGTGATGTAATAGTCCCCAGGAGAAACAAGCATGTAGAATCGGCCGAACTCATCCGCAACTACGCGCTTCACTTCTTGGTTTAAGTTAGACATGAAGATTCTAACAATGGCGAAGGAATATGGTTCCCCGCTTTCAGCGTCCTTTATCATCACAGCCCTCCACGAACTTCTCCAATAGGTCTGAACTAAGAAAATTATAATGTAGAGAGATAACACGACAAAATTGAAGGTTCCGGGCGACAGCAATGTAGCCAAGAGGGTGAAAACGAAACCAACTATATACAAAACATCGAATATTATTGATTTGATCTTCTCACGTCTTGAGTAGAGGCGATACAGCTTTTGCTTACTCTTCACAAATTCGTTCCAGTCGAAACCTTCCGGATCAAGGGGAATATTGCGTGTTATCACTTCTCCCGAAGCGGTGAGCAACTGTTCTCCGTGATAGAGATTGCCGTAGAGTTCGTCTGAATCATGCCTGGCGAGAGCCTTGGACGGGAATGAGTAATGGGTTTTGCCGGCCTCGATTGTATATTTACCAGAAGGGAGCAGGAAACCGTAACGGCCATCTAGGTCCGTGATAGCATCGGCAATATCTTTGCCATCTTGCTTTACAACGACATAGGCAGGGTCAAGAGGTCGCTTGGTGACAGAATCATACACAGTTCCCCAGGGCTTATGCTTGCGTCGCAAACCGAGGAAACCCAGTATCGCACCGAAGAATCGCATGATCAAAAGGTAAAGATCATAAGCGGAGCTCACATTGGTGGAAACCACGATTATCTGTGTCAATCCTGATATGAGACCAATTGCAGAACCGACAGGGAGATAATCTTCGGCATCCGCGAAGCCAGAAAGTGGCGCCGCGCCTTTGTCGACAAATACAGCGCCACGCACCTCGGCTAATTTTGCACGAGAGTGGTCCAACACATAAATATTGACCGAGTACTCACCCGCATCTAGCAGTGGTCCAATAGTTGCCTCATACCTTGATTTCTCTTCATCTACCCGAAGAAGAAAAGAGAAGATCTTATCCTTGTCTCTCGGATGACGCATAGTTACTGCTATGGTCTTCAGAACCTCCGGCAAGTTATCATAAGATATGTACAAGGTTGTACTTTCTGTCCCACCTAGCGAGATTCTGGATCCCTCCGCAAACTCTTTCTCTGTATCGCCCTGCTTGAAGATAAAAGTGAGATTCTGCAATTCAGGCGGTAAATCCTTGGCAATCGGTAAACTGTCGAATATGTCGGGTACTGTTACTGGGAGTTCCGTCTCTTCGTCAGGTTCTTCGTCAAGTTCGTCGTCGGGTTCGGGTAGGATGTCCTCACCGGGAATAGTTTCAGAAGCAATTGCGCCAGACGAATAATTGCCGCCATCATCTCTTGTGAAAATTGTGTAGTAGTAAGTGACTCCTTCTGCAACTCCACTATCTTCGAAAAACTCCCCACTACCTTCATAGATCACCTCTCCATCCTCCGGGTCATCAATGAAGAAAGTCGTTGACCTTACGATACGAACGACAGAGAAATCTGGATCACTCGGATTCTCCCAAGAGAGCAGCACCGCGGATTCGGAGACGTCGTATACGGCAGTAAAGTTTGCCGGGTTAGCTGGAGTCTCGTCAGTCGCGAATCCTTCCGTATCAAACGAGTGGCCGAGCGAACTCGTAGAATTATCAGGATTACCCGCTTCATACGCGGCTATCTTGAAGAAATATGGAGTCCCCGGTGACAAGTCCTCAATCGTAAACAAGTGAGTGGTAGCTGGTACAAATTCAGCCATACTGCCAAGTTCATAGTCAAGTGTCTCTCCCCAAGATAGTATGGAGTAAGCAAGAAGATTTGTATTCCATGAAACTGGAACGCTCGAAGTACCTACAACGAACTCCACGTCACTTATCTCAAGCTGCTGCCCGCTTCCACCCCCTCCTCCCCCGCCGCCCCCACCTCCACCGCCTCCACCATCTATCGGACAATCACTTGGGCAGTTAGTCGAGGTCTCCCCAATCCCCGCTTGGCAAACTGAATTCTGATTACAGAAATTTACTGTGGCATTCACATTTAGGTTATCGGTCGCCGCATGAGCGGAAAATTCTAAACCCCAAACCCCAAACCCCAACAAAATCACAAGTACCAAAATCCCAGATTTGAACTTTGAACTTTGCGTTTTGCGTTCTGCTCTCATATCGCAATCGCTGTTACAATTATATGTGCCGAGTAGCTGCCAGCGGCTTGATTTGCGGTAGCCTCCGCCTCTGCCTCGAACCGAACAGTCGTGTTTGTCCCCGTGGGGTGATTGCCAGAGATGCCCTTGCCGACAAGTTTGTTAGTGGTAGTTATAGAGTCCCAACATGCAGAAACTGCGTCAGAAGTGCCCACACCACAGGCAGTCCCGTTATCTTTATACGTACTCCATATATCTGCGCCCTCTGGACTGAAACCGAATTCGGAGTTACCGATACCAATTGTCCAAGTATAGTCTGGCAGAGAGCCTGAAGGAGTATAGTTGGCGAAGAAATTCGCTCCCGACTGCATGGCGGGGCTTGAGTCCGCCTTTATGTAGAGAGTATAGCCGGTGGGATTATCAGTAGTGACAGTCCAGACAGCCGAGCCGTATGCAGCCCCTCCCTGGAGAGTTGTGATAACAGGCAGGAGATTAACGTCAGACGGAGTAGACAGCGAGATATAGCCATCACTCTGTTGATAGCCGGCCTCTAGAGCATAGTTTGTACTTGTGCCCCGACCTGTACTCACCTCTCCTCCAGTATCCTCGAGCGAGAAGTTTGCTGACGTGGATCTAGACCCGGCGAAATTGATACTGTCACGTTCAATTATATAGTTCGTGCTACTCGCTGCTATGGCCAAGACGTTGCGGGCAGGAGCGGCGATGAAGAGGACGACGGTCAAGATTGTGAACAGAGTTTTCATTTCTTGCGAATGATTCTTACGATCTTCACAATCACTAACACGCCAACCAGAACTATAAGCAGCAATTTCCACGGGATAACCCAGAAGCTCACAACTTCCTCACCCTTAACCTCCCCACTCGCGTCAATCAAACTTAGACTGGCACTGTAGCGACCAATCAGAAACTTTGAGCCAATTGTATCAACGCGTGATCGTGTCGCATCTGGCAACACAAACCATGAGGAGATCACTCTCTCATCGGAAGTCAGTCCCAGTGAATTCTTGAGAACTAGCTTCCCGGAGAGTTTCGAGTGAACGTCCCCCGAGTTAGAGTAGGTTGTCACAAGAGCGACTGGGCCAGAAGACAGCAACTTATCACCACTTGCCACTCCAAAGGCAAGGACCTTCCCGCTAGAGGTTAGATTCTGCGTCGTGCCTACAAGCACGGGGACAGCAATGCGACTTGAGAGAGAAGCGCCAGCGCCCGATAGTCCCGAGTCGGCACCTCCGGCAACAGATACTGTCACTGCTCCGTATAGGCCCGGCAATATTACACTCTCCGGTAAGTCAATCGTTATCGGCACACTCGCCGTCTGCCTCGCGCCAATCTCGACTGATCGCAGTGGCGCCTTGAGATATGAGCTAAGTGAGTAACCACTCTTGTCTCCAGAAAGAAGGGCGATCTCGCCGACGGAATCTACTTCTATATCTTCAGCTCCAATGGTAAAAATTCGCGCAGTGTCGGATTGGTTAGTAATGGCAATGTTGAATGTCAGCACCTCACCCGCCGATACGTAGAGCTCCTTGTGGGCAGGGCTAACTAGAAAACTATCGGAGGCAGCCGAGATAAAACTAGGGAAGAGGAGAACGGAGGCAAAAAATATTATGTACTTAGGTTTCATCTCTGATCTACAGGTACAATTACAAAAACAAAAGAATCATCCGTCGGACTTCTGAAAACAGGTCTGATCAGACCTGCACTTCTGCTATTGTCCAGCGTAACATCCACTTCGTCAGAGAATGCATCTCGCACACTCTGCTTGATTGACTCGTCCGAGACAGCATCACCAGAGCTAGGGCGGACAACGATTCCAAAATTATTACTGCCTTCGGTCGAGGTATAGTCAATCAATTCCGAAAGCCTCTCATCAATAATATTTTCCGTAATCGTCCGAACATCGCTCTCTGATAGTCCTTCTCCCGACGAGACAATAGTGGTTGACGTAGATGTGGAATTTCTGCTCTCCACGACAACGCGCTCCTCTCTCTCCTTCTCGCCAATTATGGGCGAGAGGAACGCGAGCGTCTTGTCCCTGATAGCAGACGCGAGAGTGGCAATTTTATCCTCAACACTATTTAGAAAACCTAAGTACAGAGCATCAACTTTTCTTCCTAGACTAATACTCGATGCAATGACGTTCGCAGTTTGATCCACGTCCTGCACCATGAGCCCCACTTCCTGCGAATCTGGTAGGTTGATAGTAAAATACTCACCCGCCGATGGAAGTGCAGGACGACCCAAAAGATAAAGTGGGACCAGTAGGAGTACGGCAAGGGCGAAATAGGCAAAGACCGGCTTCGCGCGAACCTGCTTATTTACGGAGATCTGATCAGATGGCTTCGGTGCTGTTGGTACTCTCTTCCCTTCCACGTCGGCTGTGTATTTAGACAATGATGAATAGTCAACGAATCTATCACGACCAACCATGGCCGAGCCGATTTTACCGGAGCGGCTAAGCTGTCCGATATAGTCCTTTGTATAGCCAAATAGCACGGCTGCTCGCCTAGACGAGATATAGGTTTTGCCTGAAATTATAAGTGGCTGCTCCTCCATTCTTGCCTTTAATTATACCGGGCTAGAGAATAATCTGTTAAGCTTAGGTGTGCATAAACCCCTATATGTAATTAAGGTCATCCCGGCCCATAGAAGCCTCTCAGCCCTGACCTATTTCAGTGCCCAGAGTTTCGCAGCCGGAGAGATCACCCCGATTGAGGTTAGCGGCAGGGAAATTGCAGCAATGGTGGTGAGCTCTTCGCAAGTCGCCAATTCTAAGTGGAGTCTTAAAAAACAGAATTTTAGACTGAAGAAGCTAGAAGCGAGAAGTACTGGGATTTTGATTCCAGAGGTAGTCGTGGCAGCACTCAGGAAACTGTCTGAATACTACTTACTTGAAATGGCCCTAATCCTTGAGCTCGTCATGCCGAGATTAAACAAAATAAGGCCAATTCTAAATTCCCAATCTCACATCACATGCGCACCTAATGAACGAGCAGCGAGGCTACTACCTAAGGACAGGCAGCTGGCAGTAACAGTGCGGCAGCTAATTCTCTTGCAGGGTCAAGTCAGAAAGATAAGAGTGGTAGGGGGCGAAGACTCCTACCGCGACCCAAGCTACCCCAACCTGGACCTTAGGGTCTATATCAAGGCTCTTGCCGAGGCCATTGGTGCCGAGTATGTGGAGGGGGAAAGTGGTCCTATCGGCGGACGCCGAGCAGAAATTATTCTTATAAAAATGTCAGGTCCGGAGCTGATCAGCCCTGAACTTAGAGAGCTAATTACTTCATCGGCGAAACGCAATAAGTCGCTTCTACTCGTGGTAGCCAGAAAAGGTTACGCAACTACAACAGTCTGCCGAGATTGCGGATCGATCCTTTATTGTCCAAACTGCTCTACCCCTCTTGTTCTTTTCGCGCGTAGAGAAAGAGAATATGTCTGCAACTATTGCACAAGCAAGTTTGCCGCGGACCAGAGGTGCTCGACATGCGGCGGGTGGAAACTAGAGCCACATGGCATAGCCACGCAGAGGGTCGAGACAGAAGTCGAGCGGATAGTTCAGGGTAGCTTGGGAGATAAGATAAGAACATCCACGCTTGCGTCTGCACAGAACACAGTTGAGCGGTACGACAATTCCGCGGTAATGAGTGTAGATAGCATTTTTGCAACTCCAGATTTCAACATCCGTAGCAAAGTGTTTAACGCCTTATCGGATCTTGCCAGTAATACCGGCGGCAAATTGCTTATACAAACTCGGCATCATGATAACAGCTTGTTCAGATTTCTACTGGACAACGACAAGCTAGGCTTCGAGAGAGAGGACAACAAACTACGCAAGACCTACAACTACCCCCCCTTTGCAACCCTTATCAAGATCACTCACAGAGGTAATCAGGCAGAGAAATCTCGGTTCGAAAAGTTTGCAAAAACCCTGCTTCACGGCTACAATCCGACTATTGCACCAGCATTCATCCCTGTAGTAAGGAACAAACTGGTGACCAATGTCATTCTTCGGCTTCCACTTGAAGTCTGGCCCAACGAGAGACTAGAGAGAATACTCAGAAGGTTGAAAGAGGTTGCCGAGGTGCATATTAATCCACGAGACTTATTGTAATGGAGAATATGATTCTACAAGTCGGAGACCCTAGATTGAGAACTCCTTGTCGAGAAGTATCATCCGATGAAGCTTCTGGGTCAAAAACTAGGAAGCTAATAAGACACATGCAAGCAGTACTTGAAGGTTGTCCGGATGGAGTGGCGCTTGCCGCTCCACAGATAGGCGAAAATGTTAGAATCTTCGTAGTTTCTCCAAGAGCCTTCGCGCAAGCATCCGAATCAAACAGGCTTGTTTACATTAATCCCAGAGTGAGGAAAAGCTCAGCAAAATACCTTGAACTGGAAGAGGGCTGTCTCTCTGTGCGTAATGTATATGGCAAAATCCTGCGGAAGGAAAAGATAACAATCGAGGCCGTTGATGAGAGAGGTAAAAGATTTGTCAGAGGTGGTTCTGGCTTACTTTCAGAAATATTCCAACATGAGATTGAACACCTGGACGGCATTCTTTTCACCGATACCGCCAAGGAGCTAAGAGAAATAAAGGATACTACAGGCGATGCATCGTGAGATTAAATTTGTTTTCTTCGGCTCTGACGCAGTAGCTCAAGGAGCACTCGTCTCGATTGCAAGGCATGGCTTAGTGCCGAGCGAGAAGGGCGATGTGGCAGTGCTAGTGTCCTACGGCAAAATACTCAGGCAAGAAACCATTGAATCATTTAAATTTGGGATTCTAAATATTCACCCGTCACTTTTGCCAAAATTAAGAGGCCCCTCCCCCATCAAGTCTGCCATCCTGGAAGATCTAGCGGAGACCGGCGTAAGTATTATGAAGCTAGACAATCAAGTTGATCACGGGCCAATACTCGCGCAAGAAGAAATTGCTCTCTCGCCTCAAGTTGCCACAGAGCAAGAACTGCGCACGGCATTATTTGAGAAAGGCGGGCAGCTACTGGCAAATGTTTTGCCAGACTATCTAGCCGGCAAGCTAGTGCCAGTCGCACAAGATCACGAAGAAGCAACCTATACGCGCAAATTCAAACCCGAAGACGCATATCTTGATTTCTCCACTTGGAGATCTGATCCCCAAGTTGTGCGAATACTAGAGAGGAAAGTGAGAGCACTAAGTGAGGAGCCGGGAACTTACTCTGTAATTCCCACGCAAAGGGGCAAGAAACGAGTGAAGATTCTTAAGGCGCACATAGAGCAAAATAAATTTGTTCCCGATCTAGTACAGCCGGATGGCAAGAAACAGATGACTTGGCAAGCCTTCCTACTGGGCAACCCTGTTATTTCTTAATTATCACTCTATCTATACGTACCGGATCATGAGGGCGGTTTAGGGGCTCACCGGTTGTGGGAACCTTCGAGATTGCCAAAACAACATCCATACCTTTAATTACTTTGCCAAAGACAGCGTGTCTGCCATCCAGATATGTGTTATCGGCCACATTGATGAAAAATTGACTGCCGCCAGTATTGGGCCCTGAACCGGCCATAGATAGTGTGCCCAGTACGTTAGATAGTCCCTCTCCGAACTCGTCCGTAATACTATAGCCTGGACCTCCTGTGCCAAAAGTGATTGGATCGCCTGCACGAGTATTCGGATCCCCACCCTGAATCATGAAGTTTGGGATAACCCGATGGAAGAGGGTGTCGTTGTAGAAATTCTTTTCAGCAAGTGTGATGAAATTCTTTACTGTCCTAGGAGCTTTATCCTCGAAGAGTTCTACCTCGATATCCCCCTTGTTGGTCACAAGGATTACTACGCTATTGTCAGTCATTGATTCAGACTTAGACCCCGAATAATATCTTCCAAAAACAAATACAATTCCCGCAAGTACTACAATTAATATAACTATCCTCATATATCTTTATTCCCACGCAGAAGTCTTTTGGCAAACCGCGCACCGCGCCTGAATAACGACACCTTGCGTGTCTTGTAATCCTTAATCTCTCTTGCTAGTTCATCTCTAAGCAGATCTATGGCTGCGTACAAATCTTCTGCAGTGGCCTCCGCCCTATAAAGTTGTCCACGGGACCGAAGATTAACCTCCGCCCTAAATACTTCGCCCTTATGGTGATGGGCTGAGATTTTCTCTAATTCAATTTCTGCGTGGGCACTTTGTGACTCCACAAGCAAGCCCTCGACCGAACCAATCTTCTCTTCGGCATATTCGCGCAGTGCCGGACTCAATACAACAGTTGGAGCCTTTATTCCGTACGTCATTACTTGTTCACGGTGATCACGCCAACATGCGTGTCCTTATTGTCATTGTAATAAGCGTAAGAACCCGCAGATGTGAAAGTGTAGTCGAAGGTTCCTCCCTTGCCCACAGATTTGGACTGCATCAGACTCGAGTAGGGCTTGTTGACCTTGTCTACAGGAACAATTAACATGGCCGAGCTGGAATTATTTACAAAGTGAACCGACTTACCTATTGGGATAGTCAGAGACGCTGGAGAGAAACCGTTTGTGCCATAGTAGATGATGTAGACACCACTTGCCGTCATAGTCGGCAGCGTACTGCCCGTGCTCCCCGTACTGCCTGTGCTGCCAGTATTCTTTGCACTCGCTGATGGGGCAGGACTTGTACTAGTCTCACCAGCTGTGGTGGTAGTGGCTGTGCCATCAACAATTTCCTCCTCTACAGAGTCCCCCTTTCCTGACCAAAGGATAGTTACAACAACTACAATTACAACAAGCACAAGAAGCAATACGTAACCACCTTCTTTATTATTTCGCATTATTAATTGCAAATATCTTATAACACCATCATTATACACCCACGCTCCTTTTGGCGCGAGCTCTCTCTATTTCCGAGAGGTATTGCTTGCGTAGACGTACAGAATCCGGAGTAATTTCAAGTAATTCATCTTCACTCATTACTTCTAGTCCTCTCTCAATTGACAAGCGCCAGGCGGGATTTAGATAGATCGCCTCGTCTGATCCTTTCGAGCGCATGTTCGACATCTCTTTGCCCTTGGTTGGGTTAACCGTCATTTCGTCGCCTTTGGCTGTATTACCCACTACTTGCCCTTCGTAAACTTCATCAGACGGTTCTGTGTACAACACACCGCGATCTTGCAGATTCCAAAGTGCAAAAGCGAGTGCCTTGCCGGTGGCCATCGAGATCATCGAGCCCACCGACCTCCTCTCAATCTCTCCTACATATGGCCGGAAGCCAAGCACACGAGTTGAGAAAATTCCCTCGCCCTTGGTGTCAATCATAAAGGCACCACGATATCCCAATATTCCCCTTGTTGGACCCTCGAGGATCAAGCGAATATGCGCATCATGCATCTTAAGATCACGCATAATACATCCGCGCTTGCCCAACTTCTCGATAATCACACCTTGGAACTCACTGGGTGCATCAATCGTTACTTCTTCAAATGGCTCACTCCTCACTCCGTCAACATCTTTGATAATAACTTTGGGCTGTGACACAGCTATCTCATAGCCCTCCCTTCTCATGTTTTCTAAAAGAATAGCGAGTGAGAGTTCGCCCCGGGCAGAAACTTTAAATCTCTCACTCTCACTGAAGTCAACTCGCAGACCCACGTTCACTTCAAGTTCGCGCTCGAGTCGCTCGCGAATTTGTCGAGTAGTCACAAACTTGCCCTCACGACCCGCAAAGGGCGAGCCGTTAGGCAAGAAGTAAACCTCGATGGTGGGCTCATCTACTCTAATAGCTGGCAGAACCTCTGTATCTTGTGAATCACAAATAGTGTCGCCGATGTAAACTTCAGGTATGCCAGCGATCATCACAATGTCGCCTGCTTGCGCCTCGCTCTCTTCTACTCTGCCCATGCCCTTGAAAGAAAAGACTTTTGTAATCTTGCCTTGCACAGATTTGCCTTCACCATTCTTGGCAAACACATTCTGACCAGACTTAATCACACCCTCATATATGCGCACAACCGCTTGTCTACCCAAGTAATTATCATAAGCAAGATTAAAAGGCTGGGCTCTCAAGGGTTTATCAACGAGAGCAAGGGCGGGCTTAACATGTTCAAGGATCACGTCCAGTAAGGGATCAAGTCCGCGTGCCTTGTCCGGGAACTCATCACTCATCTTGCGCTTAGCCACACCATTGCGGCCAATAGCATAAACAATTGGAAAATTAGCCTGTTCATCGCTCGCCCCAAGTTCAAGAAAGAGCTCAAGTACTTCATCTTCAACCCGAGCTGGATCAGCCGCGGGCTTATCTATCTTATTTATGACAACAATAGGCTTGAGTCCCAACTCAAGACTCTTTTTAAGTACAAATCTAGTTTGCGGCATCGGCCCCTCTTGGGCGTCAACGACTAACAAAACACAATCTATTGATCTTAGTATGCGCTCAACTTCACTTCCGAAATCTGCGTGCCCCGGCGTATCAATAATATTTATTTTAGTGAGGGCATCGCCCGAACTAACCCCGCGAAGCTTTAGCGAAGTGGGGTCAGAGTGAGCATAAAAAGTAGCTGTGTTCTTGGCATAAATAGTAATCCCCCGCTCTTTCTCCAGAGCATAAGTGTCCATGCTCTGTCCCACTTCGAAAACGCCCGTCTGCCGCATAAGCGCATCGGTCAGAGTAGTCTTACCGTGGTCAACGTGAGCAATGATTGCAATGTTGCGTATCTCCATAAATAAAGTCCCCGTAGGGACAGAATCACTCTAGCACTTTTTAGCCTGAATGTACAGGAATAGAGGGAATTCTTTGCGGGAGATGTCTTCGGCCTTCGCACGGGGACCTTTTTGGCTAGATTTACTAGAAATCCATTCTTCTAGGTTTGTTATGCATAAGCCCGCAGTATTTATGAGTTTAAAATAATATTGAAGGGGGCGATGAAAAGTAGTCGTGCTCTGGGAGTTGAGGCCGGGGTGCATGGCGATCTTCACCCGTGCTTCGCTCATATATTTGTCTAATCTGCGATATTGCACTCCACGCTTCTGATCATAGTCCCATGAACTGCCCCCCGGAATGCGCAGCACAGGGTGATTGAAGACAATGTGCATGCTCCCATCTCTTTTTAGCACACGCGCACACTCTCGCAGCATTTCCCCAATTTCAGAAATATTATCTATGGCCAGAACATTAACAATCATATCGAAACTTGCACTCTCAAATTGCGACAAGTCATGTGCCAGGCTAACCGCGAACTTAGCGCCCTGGGCGCTAAGTCGAGCTTTCTCGATTAGTTCGGGGGCGATATCAACTCCGGTCACATTTGCGCCAACTTTTGCAAGCGCGTGGGAGAAGTAGCCGGTGCCGCAGGCAAGATCAAGTACTTGTTTGCCCTTCACATCACCCACCAAGCGCAACAAGTTAGGCAAAATTAGCGTCTCGTGATAAGTGTCACCACCTGATAAGTGCTCGCTATACCAATCGGCCACCTTCCCCCAACTTGTGTCAGAACTTGAACTAGGCGTGTTTTGCTTTGGCAATTTCATCTAGTATTTTCCTAACTTGCTTAAGTGAGCCATCATCTATGACTGAAGTGGGCAAGGCCTTCAGCTTCTGACTTGCCACTTTTATCTTCTTAGGATCAGTGGCCATATCTGATTTGGAAATAAACACATACTCTTTTTTTTGCTTGAATATTGGGTCATGAGTCTCAAGTTCAGAGCGAACTATTTTATAATCTCTTTCTGGATCGTCATTCTCGGCCGAAACTAGATGGAAAATAACTTTTGTGCGGGCAATGTGGCGCAAGAATTTAGTGCCCAAACCCTTACCCTCACTTGCCCCTTCTATTAATCCCGGGATATCTGCGAGGATGAGATCATAATAAGCGCCCAGGTTTGGTTCGAGTGTCGTAAAGGGATAGTTAGCCACTTTGGCCTGTGCCCTTGTGAGGGCATTGAGCAAACTTGATTTGCCAGCATTGGGTAGACCCACAAAGCCGACATCAGCGATCAAGCGCAGTTCAAGTCTGAATGAAAAAGCGTCGCCGGATAATCCAGGTTGAGATTCTTTAGGCGAGGTGTTAGTAGATGATCTATACAAAAAGTTGCCCTTGCCACCCCGGCCACCTTTCGCAACTAGTAATCTCTCTCCAATTTTGAGAATCTCGCGATCTACACCCGTATCAATATTATGGGCAATAGTGCCGACTGGCACTTTAAGATAAAGCGTGTCGCCCCTGTCACCATCCCTAAATTGACTGCGCCCAGCCTGGCCATCTTCTGCGGCCACTTCTTTCTTGTATCTATAAGCTTCGAGTGCGCCAATGTCAGAGACTCCCTCAAGATAAACATCGCCCCCGTGCCCACCCGAGCCACCTGTAGGCCCCAGAGCCATCTTAACTTTCTGAAAAGCAACCGAACCCTTCCCCCCGCTCCCCGCTCTTATTCTGATTGTGACATCATCAACTAACATATCTGTATGATAGCACGACAAGACAAAGGCCTGCCGAGTTGTTCATCGACAGGCCTAGTGAAAGTCCTCTATGACGGCCTAATAAGATGAAGGAGATTCAGTCTTGCCGTCTCTCCAGTCGAACTAAAGAAAACAACATCGCTACCATCAAGACGAACCTGGCCACCATCACGCTCAAGAATCTTGCTCTCGATCGGATGATTTCCGTTAGTCATGAGCCGACGTCCACCCCAGTCGAATTGCAAGTGAAGTGGCTTAATTGACGGCGGATACCAGAAAAGCTCTGTCAGACACCAGTCTTCACCCCACGTGTTGCCCGTGGCGCTGCGATGAAAGTTTAGAGAAAGTCTTTCTTCTTTGGGCCATGAGACTGGAGACACGTGTACTGTCGCCATATCACTATACGCGCGACCGTGGTAATAAACCTTATAAGTTATTCCACGATTAATGCCCTTCCAATCAACCACCCTCGTGTAAAGAGCAACATCAAGAGCAGCTACGGCTCTGGCAACAATGAAATCTCGTGATGTCAATTTCCCAACGGAAACTTTCATGAGAACCTCCCGAGGCGCTAGGCCTCTGACGTTTTGCGCGTCGCCGCTAGGACGACAGGGGTACTTCCGGTTTCACACTAACAAACTACGTTAACTCTGTCAAGCTCCTGTCCGATTTATCCCATGATCGTTTTTATTTTCGCACAGGAACAAATTGATATCTGATTTAATTAGCAGGTGAGGATTTTGAGTAGAGATTTGAGGGAAACTGTGGCTACTGCCACAACGCTGTCTCCCCCGCCGTAGTAGATAAAGAGTGTGTCGCCTTCTTGAGTGAGGCCACAAGGAAAGACGACGTTGCCTACTTGGCCGTTCTTTTCGTACGATTCAACGGGTTCTAAAATAGGCGCGGCTGTGCGAGCTATCACCGAAGTCGGGTCGCTTAGTGAAAGTAGTACTGCCCCCACTCTGTACGTGCCATGTATGCTAATGCCGTGATAGAGCGCGAGCCAGCCAGATTTAGTCTTAATGGGCGGGGCGGCTAGGCCAACTTTGCGGCAGTCCCACATCCCAGGCCTGGGCGCGAGTACTTGCAGGCGATTCATTACTTTTTCGTTTTTAAAATCAAGCGATTTGAGACGATCGGCATAGACAGTGCCGTCTATGCGATGATAGAAAATATATTCGTCTTTTACTTTTTCCGGCAAAAAACAAGCATCTTTATCGTCTATCCTCTCTTCTGTAATTATCACCGGCTCGTCCCAATTCCAATTTTTATCTACAAGGTCTTTTGAAGAAATCGAGGTAACGGCAACCGCCGGCGGCTTGATGCCGTTGTATGCCGTGTAGCACATGTACACGCGCTTGCCGATCTCTGTAATCCGCGGATCTTCGCACCCAGAATTACCTCCTGGCACTCCCTTACTTTCAAAATCTACTCTGGGCACATAGATCGGCTCGGGCAGGCGTTCACTTATTGTGCAGCCATCACCATCATCACTTGCCGCGTAGCCAATAACAGAAGTGTTATCGGCACCCATCGCTCTGTACAGTATGTGTGTTTTACGGTTTGCTTTGTTGCCAAGCTTGATTGCCGCTGGATTAAATGTGGCTTTGTTCTCCCAGGCATGATCAGTGATGGGCGAGATTATAGGATTACCCATGAATCGTGTTACAAATTTTTCTTTAGTATCTGTTTTCATAGCGGCAACTAAATCGTTCACATTCACTTCGGCTAGACAACAGGTTGTGTCAGCCGCGCCGTAATAAATTTGAAGGGTATCTTTACTTAAGAGCGCGCCGGATGGGAAAGTGATGAACGGCACGTGGCCATATTTCTCATAAGATTCTTCCGGGGCCATGATTGGCCCGTGAGTGTGGCCGATAATTTTAGAGGGATTACCTTTGTCGAGCAAGAGTGCCTCGATGCCGAAGATCACATCCTGCGTGCCATAATTTTGTATATGCGAGTAGACAACTAGCCATCCTTCGTCTATCTCGACAGGTGCCGCGCCGACTTCAATTTGATCACGTTCCCCGCGACGAGAATTGACAGAGTGCTTGTCGATCTCACTATGCCACTTCTGCCAATAGTCTATGTCCCACATGTCCTCTATCTTGTCGAAGAAGGCAAGCGACATCCGAGTCGGAGGGGAATCTGTGTGAGCAGACAGGAGTGCCACGATCTTGCCCCTAATCCGTCTGGGGAAAAGTGTCATGGCTTTGGCATTAAAGGGCGTCACCAAATGGCGCTCGTTAACTTTCTTAAGATCGTCCGACACGGCCACAGCCACGCGAATACCTTCGGCGCTGAAGGGATATGTGCCAAGAGCAGTGTAGAAAATGTAGTACTTGCCCTCGAACTCGCAGACTCTGGGGTCCTCACAACCGTAACGTTCCCATTCTTCTTCCGGCATAATAAACTGCTCACGAGTACTATCTTTGAAGTGAGCGCCGTCAGAGCTTACGGCGTGACCTATTGTAGAAAGCGCGAGGTGCTTGTCGCCAACCACAACCGGATCACCCATGGCTCGGTAAAAGGCGTGCAAAGTTTTGCCTTTGCTAATGGGTGACCAATTAAAGACAGCCTCGCTCTCCCACGGGTGAGTAGTTATCGGATTGATGACCGGATTATGAATCGACCGTTTGACGACAAACATGGTATGAAGATTTAAACGGGCGTGAGAGTCTTGTCGATGTCAAAAACTATGTGCTCGCGGTGCATTAACTTTTTCATAAAGTTATCGAGCTTCGTGTGTGCTACAGCCACGTACTTATCACCTCCGCCGTAATAAATAAAGAGCGTCCCGTCTTTGACCACCGCGCCATTGGCATACACAATCCCCGGCTTCCAATCATTCTCGTACCATTCGTCTGGTTCTATTAATGGATACGCTGATCTGTACAAAACTTTACTGGGATCATTTAAATCAAGCAACATGGCACCCACTTTATATCTACCCGGATCGTTCTTGTCCATGGCATGATAAAACAGCAACCAGCCATGATCTGTCCTAATGGGTGGAGCGGCGGCACTGCGCGTACGATTGTGCCAGGCCACTACGTGGTCGGGAAGAGTGTGTACGTCCGGGGCGTCTTTTTGCCTTGGGGCAAGTGATTGGTCTAATCTATCAAGATATGCTATGTGCACTCGGGCGGTATCACCCATATCAATGTTATGCAAAACAGCGAACTTGCCATTTATCTTTTCTGGAAATAGCACCCAGTTTTTCTGTCTGTCACCAGGCGGCGATAAATATGCGTAATCGCTCCAATCCCAATTCATTTTGTTCAAATCATTCTCATCGAGTGATGTAAACGCTACGCGCATCGAGTCCCAGCCGTTAAACATATTAAATGTAAGATATATACGGCCGTCTATCTTAACTGCCCGAGGATCCTCGCAACCGCCCCAACCTCCACCAGAGGCGTACAGAACTTTATCGTATGCCAAACGTGCAGGCGATGTCTTAGGGAAATGCTTGCTCGCTTCTTCAAAGTTCTGGGCAATGAAAACTGGATAACCCGAGCGTTTATCGAAGTGGATGCCATCAGCGCTTGAGGCATAGCCAATCCGTGATAAACCATCATTACCAAGAGCCCGATAGAATAAGTGCACCCGGCCATCATGCAAAACTGCCCCGGGATTAAATACCGCCGCCGATTCCCACGGCGAGTGGGGCGTGGGTCCCATGATTGGATTACCTTTGTGCTTAGTTAAAACTTTCGGTGTCTTGCGCTTAATTATTCGTCTTTTCGTAACTCTCTTTTTAACTACCATTTTCTTAGTAATTTTTTTGGTAGCAGAAATTTTCTTTTTCTTAAGCTTTGGTTTCCCAGCTTTGCGTTTTGCACTTTGAGTTTTGCGCTTTTTAACTCCTGCCATATTTATCTTCTAGTCTCACAATGTCATCCTCATCAAATTCCCCTCTCGAAATTTCTAAAATCTCCACATCATCTTCCGGCGCTGCAATACGGTGCGTTACCCCAACCTGCGCTGTAAATTCATCTCCCTTTTTTCCTTTATACATCTTATCACCTATTACTACATCTGGGTGGCCACTTAGGACTCGCCAGAACTCGCCCCTGTGCTCGTGCTTCTGCAGACTAAACTCCTGTCCCTTATTAACACTCAAGATCTTGACTGTAGCAGGCTCATTGATAGCAAATTCCCTGAACTCCCCCCACGGCTTCTCGACAGTAATAGGCTGCATAAGTCTCAATTATACCCGAGCATACCCTTAATTACTCGTGCTGTGTCCACAGGGCCATTTACAGCAATGCACTCGAGCCCGGCCCTTTTAGCTAGATAATCATTCCCTCCCACAAACAGCGCATCCCCTATATATACCATCTCATTTTTGGGTATATTTAAGTGGTCTGATAACTGGTCAATAGCGAAGGCTTTATTAATCCCCTTCTTGGTGATATCCACAGAGGTGGCGCCGCCCACAGTTATTTCAAACTCCGGTACTAGTTTTTCCAACGCCTCAGCTAGTGCCAATCTTTTGCTACGATCTTGATCCCATGCTTTTTTGAGCTCTACGGGAGCTTCTTGGCCCAAAGCGGAATAAGTGACCTCACTGCCCCGATCTTCTATCTGCTTGCCAAAAACTTTCTCTGGTTTTGTAAAGTTAAGTTCGCGCAAAGACTCTGCGAGTGCGTTAGTGATTTGCAACTTTTCGTCAGAAGTTAAGCAGATATTATAAACCACTTGCCACTCATTATTTTTGTAAACAAACATTTCCGAGCCATTTGTAGGTAGCAGTATAAGTTGTGAAAGTAAATTTTTTGGGCAGGTTAAATGCGTGAAAAACTGTTTTTTAAACTGTGGCAGCGATCCGCCAGAAATCACAGCGACCCGCGTGCGGGCAAGTAGCTTGCACAGAAGCTCTGCAACTTCGGCAGTTAAGTCAGCCTTGCTCTCGGTGAGAGTGCCATCAAGATCAAAGATTACTAATTTTTTAATTTGATTTGGCATTTGTTTTGAAGAGCCTAGAACTAATCAGCGCAACTAATACCCCTAAAATCACCCCACCTAAAATATCAACATAATCATGCACGTGGGCCATGACGCGCGATAAAGACAATAGTGCAGCGAGAATATAAAAAATAACCCCCCAGCGCTTATCATGTAAATAAACAGAAGTTGCAAGAGCAAAAAAGAAAGTAGCGTGACCGGAAGGGAAAGCGTAGCCATCTGCGCTGATCAAAGCAAGTGCCTCGTCTGGCCGAGCCTTGACAAAAAGATTCTTGAGAATTGTGCCAAAAAAGAAGCGTGCGATTAATGCAGAGCCCAGAGTAGCAACAAGCAACTTCCGTCTGTCTAAATTAATCTGCTCCAGCCACCAATACAAAAATAAAATTAAAAAAACAATAGGCAACCAATCAGCCCCAAAAATGACAAGAAGGTCCATTTGGTCTATTATACTCGAGGGAAGGGCAGAGAGAAAGGATGGGACAAAGTCATGAAAATTGCCACACTCGCAATTATCGTTCAAAATGGCAAGGTTTTGCTTGGACACAAGAAAAAGGGTGAGATCGGGACAAACACTCTCAACGGTCCTGGGGGCAAGTGCGAACCCGGAGAATCGCTGATTGAGTGTGTTGTCAGGGAGACTCGCGAGGAAGTTCGGATCGAGCTTGACCCGACAGACATCACCGAGACGGCTCTTATCACCTTCTATACTGGCAGTGTGCCAGACTTCGAGATGCATGTCTTCTTCACCAATCACTTTTCGGGCACTCCGCAAGAGACGGACGACATGATCCCGGGTTGGTACGACCTAAACAATCTACCGCTCGAACGCATGCTTGAGTCAGATAGGACTTGGTTCGAGAGAGTCGCAAGAGGTGAGAGACTCCGAGCCAACGCATACTACAGAGAGAGAGCCAAAGATTTCGAGAGAATCGAGTTCCTCCCCCTCTAGCCCCGGCGAAAGTCGGGGCTTCCTCATAAAGCTTATTCTAATGTTCTCAACCCGCCTGCCGGACGGGCAGGGAACACCAGGACTATACTTAATATCCGGAAGATTTGTTAAAAATGCCGGGTCCAGGGGGCCCGGCACGTACCAGAAGAAGTGCATCACTTCGAGCGTCTGCTCTTGATCGCCTGAATGACTTGAATCGATAAGTACACAATGAGAAAGGTTCTAGCTGCGATCCCTAAAAGCGGAAAAGGACCAAACAGCGCCAGTCCCACCAAGGCGACAAGCCCGAGATTGTACATGTTGTGCGCCTCCTCCTGTTCCAAAATTTATATTATGCAACTGTTTGTGTCAACTCAGACAGGAATAGAGAGATCAGAACAACTTGATTATAACTCAAATTTGCGCGAATATAGAATACTACTGTTGCCGGATCGTCTAACGGTAGGACACGAGCCTTTGAAGCTCGGTATCTTGGTTCGATTCCAAGTCCGGCAGCCAATCAGTAAAACCCCCCGAACTCGGCGCCGCGCTGCGCGCGGTGATCGGCGAATCGGCGAGGATTGACCAGGGTGCGGCGGGAGTCAGGGCGAGGGTGCGGGCGTGCAAAGTCGGGTTCGAGCCGACTTTGCGGAGAAAATCTCTTTTTTCTTCCAGATTTTTTCCCGAGGCGACAATTTCGGCTTGGTTAGCCTCTTTAATGAACTCTCGGCAAAGTTCGAGCCAGCGATAGCCCTGTCGCTCAAAATCCTTTAACTTCTGCTCAACATCAATCTTTTGATCGAGGAGAAGCTTCTTTTTCGTGGTGTACTCCTGGGTAGTAATCGTGCCTTCAAGATGAACATCAAGCAACGTATCAAGCTTCTCCTCGAATACTTTGATGTTGTCCTTTAAGGATTGAGCGAACAGGGCTCCGGCGTGGGCGGATTCCTGTTGTTCACCGTCCAACTCCTTGAGCATCGTATCCGCCCACGCTCGGGACAAAGAAACTTTTTTGAGGTACTCACTCATCTGCGAGGCGAGCAATTCTTCGCGAACATACGGCTCGGTGCATATGCCATGCTTCTTGGTACAGCGATAATACACGTGACCTTTTTGCAACTCACTTGTGATGGAACAACCGCACGAGCCGCACTTGAAGAGACCGCGAAGGATATGCTTTTGCTCGCCTCGCTTGGTAGGGTGAGCTTTGCGACGCATAGCATCACCGCACTGATCAAAAAGTTTCTTTGTAATCGCTGGCTTGTGCTTTCCCTGATACACCTCGCCGTTAAAGACAAACATGCCATAGTAAAAAGGATTTTTGAGGATCATTTGGACGTTGGAGAGGGAAAGCACTTTGCCGCTTCGGCTAACCAAGCCTCGGGCAGAAATAAAAGTGCGAACCTCTTTCAGAGAATGTGAGCCATTTGCATAAAACTCAAACATCTCGCGGATGAGGCGGAAGCAGGCGGGATCGGGCACCATGAGATGAGTAGCCAAGTCATTGAAATAGCCGGTGGGTGCCACGCCACACGCTTCGCCCTTGCGCACTTTCTGGCGCAAACCACGCTTCACATTCTCTGAGAGGTTATCGACATAGTATTTGCTCTGCCCGAAAGCGATTGAGAGCATAAATTTGCCTTGTGGCGTGGAATCAAACCAGAACGTCGGGAACTTCAGAGCAATAATCTTGGCAGTATCACAAAGGTAAATCACGCGACCACCGTCAACGGAGTTACGAGCAAGACGGTCTGGATGCCACGCCACAATTCCACTGGCTTTACCTTTTTCAATCTGCGAGAGCATAGCATTAAATATGGGACGGCCGGGTTCTTTCGCGGTCTGGGATTCGATAAACGTCTCGACCACCTCAAGATGCTCTCGCTGGGCAAATTCTTGCAGTTCGGCGATCTGCGCTTCAATAGATAAAATCTGACGATCAGGTTCGTCGGTAGACTTACGCGCATAGATGAAGAATTTGCCCATAGTATTGAAAAGGTTATGCTCTCAATCGCTTTTGTAATTGTCGCCTCGACGCCCGCACCCTCGCCCTGACTCCCGCCGCACCCTGGTCAATCCTCGCCGATTCGCCGATCACCGCGCGCAGCGCGGCGCCGAGTTCGGGGGGTTTTACTGATTGGCTGTGTGTGTTGGAAAAAATACGAACGCATTTCCGCGAAAATCCCGTGAATTGAGCGCTCCCCTGCAGGGGGTGGTGGTGCGGACGCCTGATGGAAAAAGGTGCACTGTCGCCTCCGCCCCAGCAAGCTGTGGCGGCCGCA
>DATDVE010000017.1:0-50480 GCA_036517655.1 Minisyncoccota bacterium
TAGAAGCCCAGAAGGCAGACAAGGAAGCCAAAGTTCAACTTGGCAAAGATATTAAGACTGGTATTGGAGTAAGCGTCAAGTCTCGCGAACGTGAGGATCTGCAGAAGAAGTATCTGGCCACACTTGAGTCGCAGGGCAAAGGACAAAAGATGGTGGGGGCTGGAACAGGTGCTGCTGTTGGGGGAGCACTCGCCGCTATACTTGGTGGACCTGTTTCGGCTGTAGCAGTTGGTGCGGCGGCAGGAGGACTCGCTGGTCGCAAGAGTATTGAAAGTGAGGCCGCTGCCAAAGATCTAAGCAAGGAAATTAAGAAGGAGGAAGATAAGGATCTAGCTGCGGACAAGAAACAGAGAAGACTTGCTGACCTTACCGACGATAAGGACGATACCGGTAATGACAGAACAAGCTTGATCGCGGCGGCTCGGGAGAAGGCTAAGAGTGGGAACAAAGATGATATTGATGACCTTAGGAAACTAGAGAATGAAGCTGACCTCCTGAGAACTTCTCTGGTTAACCTAGAGAAACCAATGAAGAGCCTCCAGCAAGTAGCTGAAGATGACAAGAAGAAACTCGCCGAGAGTACAGCCCAACAAAACAAGAGAGGCGTGCTGTCGCGAGGGGCGAATAAACTTAAGACGGCAGCTGCTAAACTTGGAGTCACTAGTACCCCAGCCTCTACCACGCCACCGACCCCACCACCTCCTGGACCACTACCAGAACAGGAGAGATTAGTTCGTGATTTGCAAAACCGCGAACAGGAACTTTCTCAGATACGAGCAGAGATTACTCGGCATGAGCTCGCTGGGAATATGGGAGATGCAAACAGAATGAGGACAGAATCGAGTAGGATTGAGAATGATATCAATTCATTAAAGTCGCGCATTAATCCGAACCCACCAACTGCTTAACAAAACTATGAGAGAAATAACTGACCAAGAAATAGAGGAGCGATTACGGACACTACCGCAGGACCTCCAGACGGCCATCGGATCGGTGGCTGTCAAAGAAGAATTGACCAAGATCGGTGCGACACTCAAGTTGCACGTGGACGACCTTGGGGCGATATCGGATCTGATTGACATGACGCTAGCCGGATTCATAAGTTCACGCGAGTTCCTGTCCACACTCACCGAAATTCTGCCCGACAAGAAAAGAGAAGATGTGCTCGCCATCGCGGAGGCAGTCAACAAGCAGATCTTCACTCGGGTGCATGACTCACTGCACAAGATCGAGCGGGGGACGCCTACAGGCGAGCAGGTAGAGGCCGTAGCTGTGCCCGAGAACATAGGGAAACTGGCAACGAATCAGGGCCTTCCGGAAACAAAATTGACGGAGCCGACAACAATGCCCGCGAGCGTACGCGACATATCGTATGTGAACAGAGATCCCAAACTGAAAATGATCCCCGCAGACATCAAGCAAAGAATCAACAGCGACCCATACAAAGAGCCGATCGAGTAGGGTACAATAGAACTGATGGTTTATAAAGTGCCACAGTTTATTGAAGTTGAAGATAAGATATTCGGGCCACTCACCTTTAAGCAATTCTTGTATCTTGCCGGTGGGGCGGGGGCTTGCTTCATACTCTGGACGTTCCTGCCCAAATTTATTGCGATTCTCCTTATTTTGCCCGTGGGAGCTTTCGCCTTGGCACTATCATTCTATAGAGTGAACAACCGGCCGTTTGTAGTTTTAGTCGAATCGTTCTTGAGATGGCAGTTATCTGGCAGGCTATATCTATGGCAGCACCCCACTCCGCCTACGGCTTCGCGGGGCGCGTCCCCAACCGCAAGCCCAAATAAGTCGCGATCGCAGATAGTAGTGCCCAGGCTAAATCAGGGTAGGCTCAAAGAGCTGGCCTGGAGTCTTGATGTAAACGAGAATGTTAACTCTTAACTTTTAATTCATGCCCAAAGCCGTCCAAGAATTCATCCCCATCCAAGAGATACGCGACGGCGTAATCATTCTCAAGAGTGGCCATCTGCGTATTGTCCTCTTGGCCTCCTCTGTCAACTTTGATCTCAAGAGCGCCGACGAACAAGAAGCGATCATCTTGCAATACCAGAGTTTCTTGAACTCGCTCGACTTCCCCGTACAATTCTTCATACAGTCCAGACGTCTCGATATTCGGCCATACGTAACTTTGCTTGAGAGTAGGGTCAAAGAGCAAAATAATGATCTCATCAGGATTCAGACACGGGAATACATCGACTTCATCAAGAACGTGACTGATGAGAGCAACATTATGTCCAAAACATTCTTCGTAGTGATACCCTTTGTACCACCGATTTTTCAGGAAAGTACAAAAGGGGGAGGGATCTTTTCGGGAATATTCTCACCCAAGGCAACTGGTGCGGCTAAGACCCGGGCAGACTTCGAGAAATTCGAGGAGAACAGATCCCAAATAGAACAACGCAAGTCTATCGTCGTGCAGGGACTTGCGAGAATCGGTATTCGTACAGTAACTCTGGGCACGGAGGAACTGGTTGAGCTATTCTACAAGATATTCAACCCGGGCGATCAGAACGTACCCACAATCCAAAGAACATGAACATATTTGGCAAAAAGAAAGAGGCAAAAATACTAGACATTGCTCCGGTTCTGCCAGCCGAGATCTATGAGGCGGGAGTAATGGAACTGCGCGATGTTATCGCTCCGGCCGCCCTTAAGGTAAACCCTAAGGATCTATCGCTTGGCGAGCGCATTGCCAGAACCTACTTTGTCATTTCTTATCCCAGATTTCTATCACAGGGCTGGTTCAGTCCTATCATTAATCTAGATAGAGTCTTCGACGTATCTATCTTTGTACATCCGATCGAGACGGGCAAAATTTTGCGTAACCTGCAGAAGAAGGTGGCTGAAGTACAAAGTCAGATTGCTATCAGAGAAGACAAAGGTTTAGTGCGCGATCCGGTACTTGATGTGGCATATCAGGACATCGAGGAATTGCGCGACCAGTTGCAACAAGCGACCGAGAAAATCTTCGACGTAGCCCTATACATCACTATGTACGGCGAAACTCAAGAAGAACTAGAGAGGGCCGAATCTGAACTACGCTCGGTGCTTGACGCCAAACTTGTCTACATCAAGCCAGCTCTATTCCAACAAGAAGAAGGTTTCAAGTCAGTCCTGCCTATTGCAGATGACAAACTCGGGGTCCACTCCAAACTAAACTCAACTCCGCTATCAACCCTTTTCCCATTTACTTCTTTCGACTTAACTTCTGATAAAGGGATTCTTTACGGTATAAATAGACACAATTCTTCGCTCGTGCTATTCGATCGCTTCGCCATGGAAAATTATAACTCTGTGATCTTTGCTCAAGCCGGTTCAGGCAAATCATATCTCACCAAACTCGAGATCTTGCGCTCACTCATGTTCGACACAGACGTGATTGTGATAGACCCCGAGAAGGAGTACGAGGCTCTGGCGGACGCAGTGGGGGGCCGTTACTTCAACATTTCGCTCACCTCTGATCACCACATGAACCCCTTTGATCTGCCCATCCCGGGTGAAGATGAATCTCCAGCCGACATACTGCGATCTAATATTATCAATCTTATAGGCCTATTCAGAATAATGTTGGGAGGTTTAACTCCAGAAGAGGATGCCGTGCTTGATAACGCAATTAAAGAGACCTATGCCCTCAAAGATATCTCGGCCGAATCTGATTTCTCGCAGATAGAAGCGCCCCTATTGTCAGACCTCGAGCTTGTACTCGCAGGCATGGAGGGTGGGGAATCCATCGCTACACGTTTATACAAGTACACCAAGGGTTCCTGGGCCGGCTTCATGAACAAACCCACAAATGTAGATATCAACAAACAATTTGTAGTCTTCTCTGTGCGCGACATGGAGGACGATCTCAAGCCAGTGGCCATGTACATAGTTATGCATCATATCTGGAACGTGGTACGTAAGACTCGTAAGAAGCGCATACTGGTGATAGACGAGGCCTGGTGGATGATGAAGAGCGAAGACACTGCTTCATTCTTGTTCTCGCTTGCAAAGCGTGGCAGGAAATATTACTTGGGCATTACTACAATCACTCAAGACGTGGGCGACTTCTTGAAAAGTCCGTATGGCATCCCAGTTATCACTAACTCTAGCATCCAGATTCTATTGAAACAGTCTCCTGCCACAATCGATCTTGTGCAAAAGACATTTAACCTAACAGACGAAGAGAAATATCTCTTGCTAGAATCGAGCGTGGGGGAGGGTATATTTTTTGCAGGTCTCAAGCACGTGGCCCTGCGAGTGATAGCCTCTTATACAGAAGATCAGATAATAACCTCGAACCCAGAACAACTTATGGCCATCAAGCAAGCCAAAGAAGAATTTAGACAAAGTGGGCAAGTTTAAAAGTTTGTATAATGGCAGAAATCAAGAATTTTAAGAAAGGGACGGAGACGGCCAAGAAACTCGCCGAGGTGGCAAAAAATCCCGGGCAGGCTCTCAAGTTTTGGCGAGCTCTGCGCGACGGTTCTAAGTCCAAGATCAAGAACGGGCCGGCGGTCCTCATGATCCTCTTCGCTATTGTCCTCGATCTTAGTCAGACAATTGCGGGAATTTTTGACGCGGGCTATCTAAGTGCGCCCGCAGCGGTTGGTATTCAACTTTTGATTTACACAATCTGGTTTGGAATTTATGGGGTAAGTTACTGGGGCAAACGCCAGCTTGCAAGCAAGATAGTCAATACTCTGATTGAGGTCGTGGGCGGCTGGATACCGTGGGTAAGCACTGTCTTCCCTGCATGCACGATCATGGTTGTTATGGCTATTAGTATTATCAGAACAGAGGAAGCTGTCGCAAGTAGCGGGCAATCCACTCCCGGTGCAGGCGAGGAAGGGGATAATGTTGTAAAATTCGGAAGACGGGGCAACCAAGAGCAAGAAGCTAGAAACCCGGAAATAAGAACGAGAGCACGAAAAGCTGCATGAAACTAAGCTTAAAACTTTTCCTTGTTATAACACTCTTATTGCCTGCTTTCACATTTGCCCAACTTGACGCAAGTTTGACGGAACTAACGGTCACTCTCATCCCGGACGCTCCTCGGCCAAATAGCAAGATCAGTTTCCGACTCACGGACTACTCGATTGATCTATCTACATCGAATGTGCGCTGGTTCATGGATGGCAAGGAAATGGCGCGTGGAGTCGGTCTTACCGAATTCTCTACTGTGACAGCCGGCCTCGGCGAACTCTCTACAGTCCTCGTGCGCGTTACAACAAGCGATGGCCTCTCACTTGAGAAGACAACCCGCATCAGACCAGCCGAAGTGGACGTTGTTTGGGAAGCGGACTCCGCTGTGCCACTATTCTATAAGGGTAAGCCTCTGCCTAGTACGAAGAATGACGTGAAGTTCTACGCCATTCCACAATTTCTCCAGGGCGGCAAGAGGATTGATCCCGCAGCGCTTCGTTACAGCTGGAGTCTTGACTTCGAGAATCAGCCCCGGGCAAGTGGAATAGGGAAGTCAACATTTGGCACGAAGATCGTTGACCTTATCGGCAATACTGAACTTAACTTAGTAGTTTCGACTCAAGACGGCAGCATGAGGGCGACCACCCATGTCCAAGTATCCCCGGCAAGTCCGCTTGTTTTGGTCTACAACCTAGACCCGCTCATGGGCACAAACCTTAGCAAACCGCTTCCCGGGAACCTGCGCCTCGAGGACGAGGAAGCAACATTCTACGCCGCGGACTTTTTCTTCCCCAAGAGCCACAAGAAGAGTCCGGGTCTCTCATACATCTGGAGCATAAACGGTAAATCTGCTGTAACAAGCGAAGAGAGTCCTAACACGCTAACGGTAAGGAGCGAGAGCGGAGCTTCGGGTCAATCCAGAATTACAATATTCGTAAGAGATCCTTTCGACTCTTTTATCACGGCAGTGGCAAATTTTATGGTTGAGTTTGGTAGTACGGGAAGTTTCGGCTCATTCCAATAATAAATAATTATGAACGAAGGCACCTACACATTGCTCGAATCTCTGCCAGGGACACCCGACACCATCAATACCGGTGCCCAAAATTACTCCTATTTCCGAACTGCCTACAATATGGCCCTCACAGTCACGGTGGCCCTTGCCCTCATAATGATTGTGGTAGGTGGTATCCAGTACACGATCTCCTGGGCCTCGCCTTCTGCTAAGGGCGAGGCCAAAGATAGAATCCTGGGAGCTATTGGGGGCCTAATCTTGGCCCTGGTATCATATATACTTTTGAAGGAGATCAACCCCGCCCTTATCGCCGATCCTAATTTCATAAAATGATCTGCAAGAAATAAATGAACAAACGCAAACTACTAATTATCGGCGCAGTCTTAGTGATCCTCGTGGGCATATTGCTCGCCCTTCTTAGCAAAGATAATGGGGCGACTACAGGACCGGGCAAAGACAACAATTCATTCCCGAGTGGGGGTATCTCTCTGCCAGCCGGGGGCAATGACTCTTCTCCCAATCTTTTCCCGGGAGGCACGGGCAGCAGCACGGGTAATACTTCTCTAGGTAATAGCGGCTCTGGGGAAGAAAATAGGGGAGACAATAGAACGCGTGGCGTAAAACAGGTTTCCAAAGAGCCAGTAGTTGGAGCAACAAGTTTCGGGACACTTAAGAACGTCAACCTAACTTTGCGATACGTAGAGGCCGGAAGCGGCCACATATTCGACTACCGAGTACTCGGCAATGAAAGTAGACGCATAAGTTCGGCCACTATACCGAGAGTGAAGGAAGTAATCTGGGGCAATAGTGGTCAATCAGCTCTTCTCCGCCATACAGACGAGAGAGAGACTGTAGATAAGAATTATTTGCTGCGCATCCAGACCGCAACAGGTACGACGGCTTCTGTAGTGGGAGTGTATCTACCGGACAATATAAATTCTGCCACCGCTGCGCCAGTCGGAGAAGAAAACTTGAGCTGTCCCGATTATCTCACCAAAAGTTTAACCAAGAACACCCAGAACGACCCCGCAGAAGTACGTAAGCTCCAAATCTTCTTAAATATTGCAGAAACAGGTTTGTATGACAGCAAAACAATTAGCGCCGTAGTAGAATTCCAAAAGGCAAATAATATCGACCAAACCGGCAACGTAGGGCCACTCACCCGGACTAAAATCAACTCGCTCTACTGTGCGCGAACTGGAGCCCAAGTTGTTGGCGGCAGACTCCTGTACACAATAACTGATAGTGGCAAGACAACAGCCACAATTGCAAACTTCATCACTGGTAAGGGCATAAATATATTCACGAGCCCGGTGAGTGACTGGCTCGTCTCGTGGCCGACAAAGAACACCCTAATACTCTCCACCAAGCCGAGCGCGGTTGTTTTAGGCAAGGCTTATACCGCTCCGGCCACCGCAGCGAGTCCCTACGCCCTGCTTGCTAACTTAAAGCCTCTTATCCGCGATGTGCGAGGACTTACTGTGAGTGCAAACCCAGACTTATCGCGCGTACTGTATAGCCAAGCAAGCGCAGGTAGTTTCGAAACTAGAATTCTGGATGTGAAAAGTGGGCAAGCGAGAGCTTTCCCCGTTAATACTTTCCCACAAGAGAAATGTGTCTGGGATAGACGAGACGTCCGTATTGTTTATTGCGCAGTGCCCAGGGGCCGTATAACAGATAGCCAGCCAGACAGTTGGTACCGGGGCCAATCCAGTTTCGACGATAACATATACAGGATAGACACCGAAACAGATGACCTAGAGTTAATCTACACAGAAGAAGGAGAGGGCAAAGATATCAAGGAAATCGGCCTCTCGGAAGATAGCACAATTCTATACTTCATAGACAAAAAAGAGGGCCATCTCTGGACGCTACCGCTGGTAGAAAATCTCTAAATACTAAACTCTAAATCCTAAATAAGTGCCAAATCCTGAAGCACAAAAACCTAAACAGTTTGATCTTGAAGATCGTACGCTCAAATTTGCAAAGAGAGTAAATGAATATGTAAAAGCCTTACCGAAATCAATCCCAAACATTGAAAACGGCAAACAACTGGTTAGATCTGCTGGTTCGGTTGGAGCTAACTACATCGAGGCAAACGAATCACTTAGTAAAAAGGATTTTGTAATGAGATGCAAGATCTCACGTAAAGAGGCTAAAGAATCAAGATTCTGGCTCAACCTATCTGAACCACTTCCGAACTGGACAAGCGAACAAAGTGCGTTGATTCAAGAAAGTACGGAGTTAGGCAGAATCTTCGGCTCGATCATCACCAAATTTCGAATTTAAAGTCCCCACATTGTCCAACTTTTTGGGAATGGTATCTCGTGAGTTTTAATATAAACAATTAGTTCACCGATGTGCAGTGTCTCATGATCCATGAGGACGTTTAGATGGTCGCGTAAATTCATGGAGGGGGCGCCCCAGTGCTTCCAGTCAATCACAAGATCACCTTGGGTGTTTTGTACAACTTCAACTAATTTCTTGTTTGCTTTTTCCCAAAGTATGATGAGTTCTTTTTTAGATTTCGAAATGGAAGGATCTAGCCTCTCGATTATGTCCGCTAGTTTCTTGTTCTCTATAGCCTCGGCATACTGGAAGCGAGTGCGGATCATGTGGCGAAACTGTTCACCCAATGTTCCCATATTTTTGCCAACAGTTAAGCTAAGATCCTCCTCACTAACCTGCTTCAGAAGATCAAACGGAAGTTTGTTTATTATCTCCAGCCAGTCGTCAATTTGTTTTTGGGTTTCTTTTGTCATTTTGAGTTTTAGAATTGAGCCTAGATTTTACTTATTTAGGATTTAGAACTTAGGATTTAGTATTTGTCAGTTGTAAGGCCTTACGCCTTACAACTAATTCGTGGGCTATGGCAAATAGGTTTGACGCTAGCCAATATAGTGAGATTACCGAGGGCAAGCTAGCCGAGATTAGAGCTATCATCACTGGCATAACGTAGCGCATATTAGTGTTCATGCTCTTTGCAAGTTCTTCACCAAATCCTTTCCCAGCTTCCACCCCTCCCTTTGGAGCAGGGGGGAGGGAAAGACGAATTTGTATGTATTGGCTCACTCCAACCAGCGCTGCCATAAAATAATTTTTAGTAGCAAGATCTAGAATTCCCAGGAATTTGAAATTGACAACATCGGGAATCTTGATAAAGCCATAGAGATCCTCGGGGTTAAAGGGGAGACCTCTACTGAATACAAAATAAAGTGCAAGAAGAATTGGGATTTGGATAAGAATGAGGAGAAAGCCCGAGAGAGGATTGATGCCGTGCTTCTTATATAACTCCATCATCTGACGCGTCTGCTCCTGTTTATCTGTCTCGTACTTCTTCTTAATATCACGGAGCTCGCCCTCCACTAATTTCAGCCTCTTTTGAGTATGGAGCTGTTTGTGTGTAAGGGGCAGGAGAATGAAGCGCACAATTATGGTGAGCACGATAACGGCAATCCCAATATCTCCGCCTGGCACAATTCCGGATAAGAAAACCAGGGCGTTGTAGAAAGGCTCGTAAAGAACGTTATGAAAGATGGAAGAAATCATAAACTTTTTTTCGGAGGTCCTTGTATTCTAGCTCGGCATCGCCCTTTTGGAAATGGAGGCGATAGTTCGCGAGTTTCAATTTTGGGCCAATTTCTCTGATAATAGCCCCCGCCCGACGCTTAAGTCGGTTACGCATCACAGCGGATGCCGCCACCTTCTTAGATACTATAATTACAACCTTAGACGCCAATTTTCTTGCGGCCCTTTCTCCTTCTACGTAGCAGTGTAGCCCTGCCACCGGGGGTTCGGGAGCGCTTTAGGAAACCGTGGCTTCGCTTGCGTTTGCGGTTCTTTGGTTGGTATGTTACTGACATATAGGGTTATTGTATAATATCCCCATCTTATGCACAAGATTATAGTTTTGCTTAGTGGGAGGGCCTTATCTATAATCGAAGTACTCTAATGAATACGCTCATGATAGATCACAAGAAGCTCTGGGAGGAAACTCTCTCCCATATAGAGCTCGATGTATCTAAGGCTAACTTCATTACTTGGTTCAAAAACACCTCTATACACAAATTTGATAGTGGGGTCGTGTACTTGGCCGTACCTAATGCTTTCGTTAGAGATTGGCTACAGAATAAATACCACTCTTCTATACTGAAGGCCCTCCGTGAAAATATGGAGAATGTACGTTGCATCGAATACATAATCCATAGGGGAACCCCTGTGGAAGGCCATGTTGAAACACGCAGTCAAGAAGTCTCGCAGCAACCCGAACTTGGAGAACTATATGTAGATAAGGAAGATAACCTTAATCCTAAGTACACCTTCGAGAATTTCGTAGTAGGCTCCTTCAATGAATTGGCCTACGCAGCTTCGCAGGCCGTCATCAAGAATCCAGGCATTAGCTACAATCCTCTTTTTATATACGGAGGTACTGGTCTTGGGAAAACACATCTTATCCAGTCAATTGGAAATTATTTTAAGAAAGTTGATAAAGACAAGAAGATTCATTATCTCTCTGCTGAAAAATTCACTATTGAATGTGTGAATGCAATTCGCAATAATAAAGCCCATATCTTCAAAGACAAGTATCGTAAATACGATGTCTTAATCATGGACGATATTCAGTTCTTGTCTGGTAAAGATAAAACACAAGAAGAAGTTTTCCATTTATTTAACACGCTCTATGATAATAACAAGCAGATAATATTCTCGGCAGACAAAGCTCCCAAGCAGATCCTTGGGATAGAAGAGCGGCTCAAATCGCGCTTCGAGGGTGGCATGATAGCAGACATAGGGAGCCCAGAATACGAGTCTAGGCTTGCTATTTTGAAAGCTAAAGCCTTATCTCATAACATTAGCGCTCCGGAAGAAGTCATTGAGTACGTGGCTTCTGTGGTTCAGAATAATATCAGGGAGCTTGAGGGTGTTCTTAATCTTGTTGCGGTCCAAACCGGCCTTAAAAAGAGAGATCTTACAATAGGGGAGGTAAAGATTTTGATAAAGAACAATATCAAACCCCAAAAGAGCATCTCTATCAATGACGTTATAAAGACGATCGCAAATTTCTATAACATAGATGAGAAAGAGTTGTACCAGAAGACACGCAAAAAGGAGGTTGTGAAGCCGCGCCAAGTGGTTATGTATCTTCTACGTGAAGACTTTAACACCTCATATCCTTATATTGGCCAAAAGATGGGCGGTCGAGATCACACCACAGTTATCCATGCGTATGAGAAAATTAAAGGTGATCTTGCGAGGGATAACCTGTTGAGCCAGGAGCTGGAACAAATCAAAACTATCCTCTATGGCACGGCTTAGTGTGGATAAAAGATTTTTTATACACAGTTAAACAAAATAAATGAGAGCTAATAATAACAAGATTCTTCAGTTCTCCACTGTTTCCACTGTGTAATAGTAATAATAAGTTTCTTTATAAATAATACTAGATATGAAAGTAGAATGCCTAAGGGAACATCTACACCGTGCGGTACTCTTCGCAGAAAGAGTAACGGGGAAGAAGCTACCCCTCCAAGTTCTAAGCCGCATTCTGCTTGAGGTTAAGGGCAAAGAATTATTTATTCGAGCTACTAATCTCGATATGGGTATTGAGATCAAAGTTCCTGGAAAAGTAAGTGGAAACGAAAAAATTGCGGTTAAGGGAGCACTCCTAGAGAATCATCTCGGTAACCTACGGGCACAAAGTGCGGTTACTTTAGAGACAGCAGGGGGGAATCTTTTGGTGAGTACACCAGGAAGTAGCGCTGTAATCACCTGCGAGTCACCAGAAGACTTCCCTGAATTGCCAAGACTGGGTACTGGTTCTACTAGGATACTTATGGGCGGCCCTGAATTTATCTCCGGTATTTCATCTGTTGCCTACGCGGCCTCTCCAACAGATCTCAAACCAGAGTTATCGGCTGTATTTATGCGAGCAGAGGAGAAAGAACTGATTTTTACCGCGACGGACTCGTTTAGGCTTGCTGAGAAAAGAATTGGGGATAAGAAGGTTTCCTCAACCGAAATTCTTGATGCCGGGGTTCTAATTCCCCTCCGGAACGCACAAGAAATAGTACGTGTCTTTGGGGAAGTTAAAGAGAGCCTATCTATTTCTTTAAACAAAAATCAAATATCATTTACAGCGAATGATATTTATGTAGTATCAAGATTGGTGGAAGGTAATTTCCCCGCGTATGGTCACCTTATCCCCAAGTCCTTTACAACTCAAGCTGTTGTTTTGAAAGAGGATCTAATTGGGGGGCTTAGGCTCACCAGCGTCTTTGCAGATAAGTTCCACCAAATAGAATTACGGATTATTCCCGAGGATGCCCTCTTCGAGCTCCACGCGCGCAACCAAGAAAGTGGAGAGAGTACAATGAGAGTAGATGCGACAGTTGAGGGAGAGTCAGTGAATCTCTCAATCAACTCGAGATATTTAGCAGATTGCTTCCAGTCAATCTCTAAGGACTCTATCACTATCGGTTGTAATGGTATGGGAAAGGCCATCCTTGTGCGACCGGTTGGGGACAGATCCTTTTCTTATTTAGTTATGCCTTTACACAAGTAAACACATGGATCTCTCCGGCAATTTTCTAAAGCGTTTTTTACAGGTTGAAAAAGATACATCACATCTGGCCCAGAAAGTAATCAGTATAATCCAAAGTGAAATTGGAGCAGATATCAAACCAGAGCAAGTTAGTTTTAGGAACGGTACTATAACAATTTCTGCCCCATCTATAGTGAAAAGTGAAATATATTTAAAGAAAGAAGAAATTTTGAAGTTGCTACAAAAAGAAATCAACTCACCCAAGATCCTCGATCTGCGCTAATGGTTTTAGTGTGGCAGAGTGCTTGTGGTTGATGTGGGAGTGGAAGTCGCCAGCAGGGCGTTAGAGGCCGCCCATAGAGCTACCGGTGTTTCCCAGAATATGTATTGCGGATCGGAGGCAGGATTTATTGGTGCAGGCCCCAAGGGATTATCTTTATCAAGATAATGGAGTATGGAATGAACTCCATCTGGACCTTGCCACAACCCCCTTAGGATCGGTTTTAAGTTCGGATCGTTCTTGTATGAATAGAATGGGCGCCCGAACCACTCTTTGGGTAGATCTTCTACAAGGGAGTCGAAAATCTTTCGCCACATAGGGGCTACAACGAAACCGGCCACACGCTTTTCCATACTGGAGTTGTCATTGTTGCCTACCCATGCCCCGAGAGCCAAATTGGGGGAATAACCTACCACCCACATGTCGCGGTAATCATTTGTGGTTCCGGTCTTAGCTGCTACGTCGCGCTCTGGGAAGTATAGGGGTGAGCCGGCACCGAAGGCCGGGGTCCTTGCGTTGTTGTCTGATAAAACATCACTTACTGTGCGGGCTACTTCTGCATCTAGAGCCCGGCGCCCGGCAGGGAGATGTTCTTCCAAAATGTTACCCTTGGCGTCTTCGATTCGTTCGATGCTAGATATTGGATTGAACATTCCGTCGTTTGCAAAGACAGAATAAGCCCCCGTTAATTCAAGTGGCGTTACTTCGCCGCCACCGAGCACGAGCGTTAAACCATATAAATTGGCATTGCCTAACGTCGTAATGCCCATATCGCGAGCCGTGGAAAGCGCGTCGCGAATGCCGGCTAGATAGAGAACTTGAATGGCTGGGATATTGATAGATTGGGCTAGGGCCTCTCGGAAGGTAATTGGCCCGCGGTACTTACCGTTATAATTGACCGGCGCATAGCAGTCTGGATTAACTAGTGGCTGGTTGCTGGAAACTGGAGGGACAATTGGAGAGCATGTCGTTTGGAATTGTGTGGGAAGATCGAAGACGATTGTGTCGGGAGTATAACCTTCCTTAAAAGCAGTAGCGTATACAATTGGCTTGAACGAAGAGCCCGGTTGGCGCTTGGCCAATGTGACGTTGAAGTTGCCATCATTCTCCTTCTCAAAGTAGTCACGCGAACCAACCATCACTCTAATTTTGCCTGTCTTAGGGTCAAGTGCGACGATGCCTGCGTTCTTTGCCTTGAAGTTGGTCTCATTAATCGGGGCAAATTCGTCTACAATTTCTTCAGCTTTCCTCTGCCAGTCCCAATTGAGTGTGGTGATAACTTTAAGGCCCCCTCTATCCACCATTTCTTTACCATATTTCTCTTCGAGATATGCCCGAACATAGAAAACAAAGTGCGGAGCCTTGATAGTAAAGTTATCTTGCGGCAGGAAGGTTACCTCTTCAGCCCTGGCCGCTTCGGCATCTTCTTTAGTTATGAATTCAAGTTCCTCCATCCTTCTAATTACCAAATTCTTGCGCTCCTCAAGTTTGTCGCGGTGATTGCCATAAGGTGAAAAATAGGTTGGAGCCTGGGGTAGAGCGGCCAGATAGGCAGCTTCTGCCAGAGTGACGTCGCCTGAAGGTTTGCCGAAGAACATTTGGCTAGCTTCCTCTACCCCATAAATATTTCCTCCATATGGAGACTCGTTTAGATACAAAGCGAGAATGCTGTCTTTATCCATGACCCGCTCCAATTTAAGAGCGAGGACGGCCTCCTTCAGCTTGCGTGAATATTTCTTCTCTGTAGTCAGCAGCGAGTTTTTGACCACTTGTTGAGTGATTGTAGAGCCACCCTGACTGACCTCGCCCGAAATGAGATTGTTCAGAAAGGCACGCACGATCGAAGTTGGGCGTAGGCCGTTATGATTGTAGAAGTCCCAGTCCTCGATAGCCACGGTGGCATTCTTGATATTACGGCTGATATCTCCGCTTGCCACCACTGTTCGGCGCAAGTTCTCACCCACGTTATAGAGCAGAACTTCACCCGTGTAGTCGTATATCTTAGTAGATTGGACAACCTGACGTTCCTCGAAGGCAGAGAAATCGGGAATCTTGAGGTTGGCCGCCCATAGCACAAAGAGGCCCACAATAATAAGCCCAATAGATATGCACAAAAAAAGAATTCTCCAAAGGATGCGTTTAGTTTTTTGCGATAGTCTGCGCATGGGTAGTTAGTATGGTATAGTAATTGCCATGACCGTGTCCACCGACCCAAAGAAGATAGAAGAAGTTCTTACTCGCGGAGTGGAGAAGATTTTTCCTAATACGGAATATCTAAGGGGGAGATTGTTGAGCGGTCAGCGGCTGACTCTGTATCATGGGGTTGATCCTACGGGTCCGACTCTCCACTTGGGACATGCTGTGCCGCTGCGCAAGCTTGCTCAGTTTCAAAAACTCGGTCACAGGACCATCTTTCTCATAGGGGGTCTGACTGCCACCATTGGCGACCCGACTGACAAGATGGCGGAGCGAAAGAAACTTACAAGAGAGCAGGTCGAAGAGAATGCCAGACTATACAAGGAACAAGCATCTCACTTTATCTCGTTTGAAGGGGAGAATCCCACCGAAATGAAAAATAATTATGATTGGTTAGCTCCCATGTCTATGGGTGAGACCTTTACACTTATGTCGAACGCCACATATGCTCAAATGATAAAGCGGGATATGTTTCAGAAGAGACTCGCGGAAGGTAAGGATATTTACGCACATGAGTTTATGTACCCACTTTTGCAAGGCTATGATTCCGTCAAGATGGATGTGGATGGTGAGATCGGTGGCAATGACCAGACCTTCAATATGCTCGTGGGCCGTGATCTATTAAAAAAATACAAAGGTAAAGAAAAATTTGTTGTAGCGGTTAAGCTACTGGTAGATCCAACGGGCAAGAAGATGGGTAAAACAGAAGGTAACATGGTGGCCTTCACCGATGAGCCAACTGATGCATTTGGCAAAATTATGAGCTGGCCGGACACACTCATGCCGCTCGCTTACGAACTCTGCACCGATCAAGATTTCAAACAAGGGGATCCCAAGGAAGACAAATTACACCTAGCAGAGCTGATAGTTGGCGGATACTGGGGTAATGACGAGGCAAAGAGGGCCCGTGAGAATTGGGAGGAAACATTCTCAAAGGGAGGGACACCGGAAAATATTCTAGAATTCAAGATGCAGGACGGCGAGTTGCTCTCGGATCTGCTTCTGCGCGCAAAAACTGTAAGTTCTAAGGGTGAATTTCGCAGATTGGTGAATGAGGGAGCAATAAGTATAGACGGGACCAAAGTTACAGAACCAAACCAACTAGCTCACAAAGGGACTGTGCGCGTAGGCAAACACCGTTTTATTGAGATCACAAACTAGTCTCCGTCTTCCTCTTCTTCGTCCGGGTCTTCTTCCTTGACTAGTGCATCTATCGGATCCTTGATGTCATCATCAAGAGCATCATCGCTTTTTGCGACACTACTTTCCTCTTCCTCCTCTTCCGGCTCGTCGTCACCTAACATACGATCGTCGTCCATATCTCTTTTCTAATATCTTTTTAATTCCTAACATCTAACACCTGACAACTAATACCTAGTTTTGTACCAGATACGGCAAACATTTCAAATACTTATATATGCAAACTGTGGATATCGGTGATAGCTATGGCGATAGCATCGTACTCGTCGTCGTGTTTGGGCGTCTTGTTCATCGCCACTAACCTCTCTACCATCCTTGCTACTTGCGTCTTATCGGCAGTGCCCACTCCAGTTAGCGCGACCTTAATTGCTTGGGGCGAGTATTCTTCTACCACAAGGCCCATATTCTGCGCAAGGGCTATGATCATCCCCCGTGTTTCAGCCACTTGCATAGCAGTCTTAACATTCTTGCTAAAAAATAATTTCTCAATAGCCGCCCGCTCCGGCTGCCACTTAATAACGAGAGCTTGCAGTTCCACAACTAGGTCACCTAGCCGCCGGGGGAAAGATAGCGCCTTATCTGTCTCAATGCAAGTCGAGTAAAGAAGAATATCAGTTTTGCCATTTGAGTTTTGCGTTTTGCCATCCTCTAATATTGCCACCCCGCATCGCCCAAACCCCGGATCAATCCCCATGACCTTCATGTTGCGTTGGTGAAGACACCCCTCACATCGTCGTGATCTTCTAGGGCGGCCATAAGGTTGCCTAGTTTCTTGCCGTCGTTCTCCGACAGGGGAAGGGTACTAGTTGGTGTATACACTACTTCTCCTTCTTCATTGCGAGATGAAGTGAATGCCCACATGGACGAACCTGGGCCACCCAATGAACTTTCATGCTCGTTTAATATCTGCTTCACTTCGTTGCTGGTGCGGTTCTTGCTGTCGGTAATGCCGGTGATGATAAAGGCCGCACCACCAGGGCCGAATGCTTCGTACATTACTTCCTCAAGGGCCGCTCCGCCTACTCCTGTACCCCTCGCAATAGCTCGCTCAATAGGTTCCTTGGGCATATTGGCCTTGCGGGCAATCTCGAGAGCTTTGCGCAGACCCGGGCTGTTAACATCCCCGTTTGCCATACGCGATTGGATTGAGATCTGCCGACCAAGCATAGAGAAGAGCTTAGAGCGCTTGGCGTCTTCGGCGCCCTTCTGACGAACAATCTGACTCCATTTATTATGACCAGACATGAATGGAATGATTAAATGTTAGAATTTGCAATGTGCAAACAATGATGAGATGAGTTAATTTGTTTAAACATTCTTAACATTATTTCATTGTTTGCAAATTAGCAAATTGCTCATTTCTACATTAAGTGGGGTGACTTTATGCCGAGTATATCGTACGCCGCTGCCGTGACTTGTCGGCCTCTCGGCGTTCTTTCTATTAATCCAAGCTGTAGTAAGTATGGTTCGTGGACGTCCTCGATTGTGCGCTCTTCTTCAGAAATAGAGGCCGCAATTGTGCCCACACCCACTGGGCCGCCGGCGAATTTCTCGATGATCACACTCAGGATTTTTCTGTCTGTTAAATTCAAACCCCGCTCGTCTACGGACATAAGGGACAATGCTTTAGTCACTGTCTTCTCGTCAAAGGGCAACTTATGCACTTGGGCATAATCGCGGCAACGCTTGAGCATCTGATTAGCAATACGTGGAGTGAAGCGACTGCGCTTGGCTATTTCGCTCACGGCTCCGTCCGAAGGTTTGACTCCCAAGATCTTAGCGCTGCGCCTTATTATTTCTGCGATTTCTTTCTCTGTATAAAATTCTAATCTGAATGTGCCACCGGCAAATCTTGATCGCAGGGGTGCTGAGATGTCGGCCATTCGAGTAGTGGCGGCTACGAGGGTGAAGGCTGGCAGGTCAAGTTGGATAGTGCGCGCCGATGGCCCCTTGCCGATAATTATGTTGAGCTTGCCAGATTCCATGGCGGGGTAGAGCACTTCTTCTATTGATTTATTCAGTCTGTGGATCTCATCAATGAACAATATATCTCCCGCAGATAAATTGGAGAGAATAGAAGCGACATCACCTACTTTCTCAATTGCGGGTCCGGATGTCGTTTTCATCTGCGAACCCATCTCACTTGCGACCAAACAGGCCAAAGTCGTTTTGCCCAATCCAGGCGGGCCATAAAAAAGTAAATGCTCGGCTGGATGTTTGCGCTCGCGCGCGGCTTGCAAGAGTATGCGCAAGTTCTCTTTGATCCCTTCCTGACCCACGTATTCGTCCCAGATTTTGGGCCGCAGAGTGCTATCTAGATAATTCTCTTCGTATTTTTCTCCACCAGTTTCTGCCATGAACACATTTTAGCACGACCTTGCCCCGCGGAGCTTTAGCGGAGTGGGGTTGACATTTTCTATAGATATGATATACTCCCGCAAGCTCGCCAAAAGATTGGCAATTAGAATCTCCAAGCAATAGGCCTTCGGGCCACATGGTGCCGTGTGTAGGACGGTTTGGTTTTCTCCGCTTGCGGAGAGGCTTCCAGCTTTAAAACTACTGCACCTATCCTAAAACTCGGTTCTTAACTCCGACGAAGGTCGGAGAATTGCTTGGAGGTTCTAGCAGCTAGCTTAAATCTACCACACGCTCGAGCTCTTCGATAGTAGTTAGGCCGTCCAGCACTTTCAGTATTCCGTCTTCGGCCATGTCGGGGATCTTCTGTGCTCTCGCTACTTTCCAGACTTCTGATTCACTGGGGCCATCGGGGATAATTTTCTCCAGCGCCTCGTCTACGAGAATTACCTCGAATATGCCGATACGGCCTTTGTATCCTGTACCGCTACATTTGTCGCAACCAACAGGCGCGGAAATTGTATCTGGCGGCTTTTTGTTAATCCCAATTTCTTGAAGACTCTTTAGCCTACGGTCGATAATAGCTTTATCTTTTGCTGTAACAGCAACTTTTTTCTTGCATATATTGCAAAGTGTTCGCACAAGTCTCTGGGCCATGGCCACATTTAGGGCCGGGCCGAGCACTTTAGGATTCACGCCCAGGTCGACCAGTCTGGGAATTGTGCCTGCGGCGTTGTTGGTGTGCAGTGTCGAGAAGACCAAGTGGCCCGTGAGGGACGCATCAATGGCCGTGCTCGCCGTATCGTTGTCACGAATCTCGCCTACCATGATTATGTCGGGATCCTGGCGCATAGCGCTCTTGAGTCCCTCTGCGAACGAGTAACCCTTCTTGTCATTGACTTGTGTCTGCACGACACCTTCTACGTGATACTCGATAGGATCTTCGATCGTGATAATTTTTACACCGGGTTCGTTGCTCTCCTGCAAGAATGTATAGAGCGTCGTCGTCTTGCCGCTTCCTGTGGGACCAGTATTCAAGATCATGCCGTTTGGCTTCTTTATCTCATTGCGCATAATCTCGAGCAGAGTCGGGCTCATACCGAGTTTATCGAGCGTCACCTTGATTGATTCGGGATTTAGTATGCGCATTACCGCCGATTCGCCGTATGCCCCGGGGATTATAGATGTGCGGATATCAATGGCGAGTAGCTTTCCCCCTTGCGTAATTTCTACCGAGAAGCGTCCGTCCTGGCGTGCGCTCTCGACATTGAGCTTGAGTGCCGAGAGCAGCTTGACTCGCGAGAGAACCAGTTTGTATGTATGGGCGTCGAAGCTTGTGATGTCGTGCAATATTCCATCTAATCGAAACCGTGCCCGCACTTCTTTCTCCTCTGGCTCTAGGTGTATGTCAGATGCGCCCAAGGCTATTGCAGAGCCTAAGATAATCTCAAGCATGGCTGTGACTTTAGTCGCCGTTCGTGACGATAAGGTTTCTTGGGTTAGCTTCTTAGTGTCCTCGAGCGTCTTGATGCGCTCGGCAAACTTCGAGAGAGCCTCGTTCGAGATATCTATCTGGCCAATCTTGGTGGCCTCAATTTTGTGGATGTCTTCGTAATATTTCCAGGCTCGCTCGAGAGAATTTTCTGTGGCTACATAGAGTGTAGTCACAAAACCTGCGCCTTCCAGATCGTGCATAATTTCAAGAACTCTAGGATCGGTGGGCGAGAATGCGGCAACAGATATGTTCTTACCCGCATCGTGGAAAACGGCAAGCTTCGCTTCTCTCGCCACTTTCTCCTCCACAAGCCCAAGTGCGTCTGGGCTAATAGACACAAGTGACAGGTCGATGTAGGGCACCCCGGTGTTAGAAGAAATTAGTGTGGCGAAACGTTCCGCTTCCTTCTTGCGAAGCTCATCACCCCGCCTAATTTGCTTGTCTTCGTCAAAGTGCACTGGCATGACTTCATTGTAACAAGGTATTGACATTTTCGTCTAACCCTCTAGTTTGTATGGGTCTAGGTCTCATGGAGTTCGGGTTCCGTTTCAGGGGAGAAGGAGGCGATAGAAATGCAAAGCGTTCTCGTGGTACTCGCCATGGCCCTACCCGGTCCCGGCGCTTTCTTTATTACTTTTGCGATTATTAACACGCGCTTGACAGTTAGTAAAGTATCTGATATACTTACTGAGTTATGCAAAAACATATACAAAATACGGCTCTAGTTATAGCTATTATAAGTGTTGCTTCTTTCGCTTTGCCTACCATTGCGGGCGCCGCCACCACTGACTGGAATCCGCCTTCTTGCCCTTTCAACGCTCAAGTTGGCCGCACTATTGTGCGCTTTCCAACAAGTGGCAAGTTGATTGCCAATGGTTCGCCTTACCAAACCACGCCGGAAGGCGTTAGTCTCTCGGCTGGCAATTACCGCGTTTCGCTTGCCTCTTACGATAACCACCCCAACGCAGGTGGAACGCAGCTGCGCGAACAATACTTCATCAAGTTCATGAATGGGGGCACACTCGTCGCCCAGTCGGCTTCGATTCCAGATTTGCCAGATAACTCGACGACCATCAATCGCGAAGTTAACTCCTCGCTTCCACTCTCACAATCTGTGAGTTCTGTTATCGCTTATCACAGTGCCTACCCATCTTCTGGCCCAGAGAGCATCTTGCCGCTCTGTGCCGCCTTTGACCTACTCGATGCAGGCACTCCTCCCCCTCCGACCAGTCAGACCGGCTCACTCTTGGGACGTGTTCTCCATGACGACAACAATGATCGCGTGCGCAATGGCGCTGATGCTTATATCCGCGACCCACAAGGCACATCCTGCACCAACGAGGAAGTGCGCTCCGGCTTCGTAATCAGTTACTCTGGTCCACAGAGCGGCACTCTCGTTGTGAACAAGTGTAATCCCGAACCCTATTACAGTACTTTCCTTCCGGTGGGTAATTACAACGTCTCTATCTCCGTGCCTTCTGGTTGGCAAGTACTTGGCACTAATTCGCGCGCTGTGAGTATCACTTCAAGTGGCTTCTCGCATGAGTGGTTCTACGTACGTCCAATCCAGAGCACTATCAACCCTCCAACGGTTGATATCAAGGCTGATAATTCCAATGGACCGATTACGATTGATAACTTTACCTCGGCTAATTTGTCGTGGGCGAGCACTAATGCCGATTCCTGCACTGCCTCTGCCTCACCGTTGCGCAGTAACTGGACAGGGTTCAAGTCACTTAACGGCTCGCAGCCCACAGGCGCACTTAGTACAGGCACTTATGTCTACACGATTACTTGCGACAACACAGCTGGTTCAGATTCAGACTCTGTCACAGTCAACGTACGCGCTGATCAAGTCAATGCGCCCTCTGTCACCCTCACCGCTAACCCCACTTCTGTAACAAGCGGCAATCGTTCAACATTAAGCTGGACAAGCGCTAACGCCACTTCTTGTTACACAACTTCTGGCCCCTGGGCTACAACTGGGAGTAAGAGCTTGAATAGTTCCGAACAAACTAATCTGATTTACCAAACTTCCACCTACCGCATTACTTGCGAGAACTCTATCGGCCAGACTGCTACAGATGATGCCGTTGTCACTGTCGCAGTAGATAACACTATCGGTGTTACTCTCACGGCAAGCTCGAACTCTGTCAATCAAGGTGGTTCGTCTACTCTTAGTTGGACCAGCACAAACGCCGCTTACTGCATTGCCGACGGTGGCATTACTTCGCAATGGGTAGGCGATAAGTCCGTGCCTTCCGGCTCAACCTTGTTAACGAACCTGCAGACTACCCGCACTTACGGCATTACTTGTTACAACTCGCAAGGTAATAGTGCGCATGACGATGCCTCTATCGCCGTTACCCAGAATCAGATTACGCCTACCGTCGATATCAACGCTTCGCCCAACCCGGTGATGTCGGGTAATAGCTCGCGCCTCTACTGGAACTCTAATAATGCTGTTTCTTGTCAGACTTCGGGTGGTCCTTGGGTTGCGACTGGCAGCAAGAATCTGAACGACAACGAGTCTACTGGTAATCTCTACAATGCCACGGCTTATAGCATCACTTGTTACAGCTCTACTGGTCAGAGTGCAAGTGACTCTGTAACGGTAAATATTCAGAGTATCCAACAGAATAATCCGCCTACACTCAACTTCTACGCCAGTCCTTCCGTTGTGCCTTATGGCAACACTTCAACATTGTACTGGAGCACAACCAATGCAGATTACTGCACAGCTTCTGGTGATTGGTCGGGCAACAAGTCTGTGAATAGTTCTGAACAAACTGGACAGATCTATGCTACTCGTAATTACATTATGACTTGCTACGGTCCGGGTGGTTCTGTTGTGCGCAACACTACAGTCACTCCGCAAGGTCAAGTTCTTGGTGCTGTGCCTCCAACGCTCACCATCTACGCTATTCCTACGCCGGTGCAATATGGCCAGAGCTCAACTGTCTATTGGAATTCGCAAAATACCGACACTTGTTTCGCTTTGGGTAACTGGTTCGGCACTAAACCAGTCTCGGGTCAGTATCCCACAGGTCCGCTCTTCGCTGATTCCACGTTCACAATGACTTGCTATGGCACTGGCGGCACTATTACTCGCAGCGCTGTTGTGCCTGTCATCATGCCTCCTGTCTACGTGCCACCTCCATCGTGCCCAGTAACTGGCTGCGTGCAAGGTGTGACGGGTAGCTACTCTGCAAGCATAGAGAAAACTATCGAGAACCTCTCCATTCCGGGTCAGGTGGGTCAGACTGTTCTTGCCCGTCCTGGTAGCGAGCTGCGCTACACGATCACCGTGCGCAACACCGGCACGCTCACTCTCACTAACCTAGTTGTGCGCGATCCGCTCTCAGATAGAGTGGAGGTTAAAGAAATCTCAAACAGTGGCACATACGATTATCGCAACAAAACAATCACCTGGAAGCTCGCGCGACTTGGCGTCGGGGAATCCAAGACCTTCACTCTCTTGGTCAAAGTAATTCCGTGCGATTGTGCTACTGAACTCGGCATTGAGAACCGCGCCTACGTAGACAATAGTCAGATTAGCGAAGTAAGTTCCAACAACACTATCGCAGGCGTAGCCACCGGACCATTTGAGATCACAATCGATAACGTCACTCCTGTGGTTGGTCCGGGAGACAAGGTAACCTACACTATCCGTTACAGGAACGCTACTTCGCAAAGTGTCAGCGGGGCAATGCTTAATGTGTACATCCCGTCGGGCATGATCATTGAGGGCTACACCGAGACCTGCACTATTGACGGCAACACACTCACACTTAACCTAGGCACTGTCGCACCCCTCCAGTCCGGACAAGTGCAAGTGGTGGGCAAGATTGACGAGGGCGTGCTCGATGGCGAGCAGCTCGTTACTCGGGCAGTAGTCTCGTACCGCGATTCGCAAGGTTACACTCGCGAGTCAAGCGCCCAGACTGTGAGCACCGTAGATCGTGATGGCAATAATCTTGCAAGTGTGAAAGATTCAAGTGACGCAAATGACTCAAGTGGCTTGCGCTTCTTGCCCGACACATTCTTCGGCTGGCTCCTGCTCTTGCTTCTCATCATAGTCCTAGCCATCTTCGTCAAAAGGTTGTTAACCAAAGACGAACCCGCGAAGTAAATTCGCTCATCCCGACAAGCAAAACCTCTCGCGATAAAGCCCCTTGTGGGGCTTTTCGCTTTCTCGTCGGAGACGCAACTCCTCCTGTGAAAGGGGTATTTGCTTCGTCGGGACTCGCTTAACCGCAAAAACAGCGACTTGACTAAAGATTAACTTAAGATAAACTTAGGACATGAGTACTATAATAGGACTTAAGGAACTGCGTGAGAACACAAAGCATTATATTGCTGAGACTAGGAAGGGTCGGTCTTTCGTTGTGTTGCAACGGTCAAAACCTGTTTTTAGAATCACACCTGCTGATGAGTGGGGAGATGAGGGGGTTTGGGAGACAGTTGTTGATTTTACCAAGATCCGCTCAGGCGGAGTGCCTACCTCTGAAATTCTAGCCGTTATGGAGCGCATGCAGAAAAAAAATGAATCGCATAGAAAAATTTCTCGCAAAGCTAAATAGCGAAGAATTTGCCCTCGCCCAGATTCTTTTAAGAAGGATAGAGAATTCAGACTTTACAAACTTACATCTAAAGAAATTAGGAGGATATCGCGATCTTTACAGAGCGAGAGCCGGTAGGCTCCGGGCTATATTTAGAATCTTACCAGATAGAAGTACTGAAACTTTGATTCTCGAATTCAAAAATGACAATACATACAAGAATCTGTAAAAGCTTAGAGGAGACACAAGCTCTGGCTTCACAATGGGTACAGTCACTTGGCCCCACTTCGCTAAAGCTTCGCGGGGCGACTACCGTCGGATTGTCGGGGGATTTGGGGAGTGGCAAGACAAGTTTTGTGCAAGGCGTGGCTCGAGCACTGGGCATTACGGACCATGTCACGAGTCCAACATTTATCTTAGAGCGCGTTTACCCCACTTCGCTAAAGCTACGCGGGGCAAGTAAAATTGGCTCATTAGAAAATTGTTTACAAATTGCAAATTGCTCATTTCGTCATTTAATTCACATCGACGCCTATCGTTTAGATAGCGCGAGTGAACTCAAGCATCTTGGCTTTGCAGAACTGGCCAGTGACCTGACAAATCTTATCTTAATAGAGTGGCCCGAACGAGTTTCCGAAGGGCTACCCTTCGGAATTCCTATTATTAAATTTGAATTCATAGACGAAACAACCAGAAAGATCAGTTTTTGATCGAGTAGTCTGCCGCAATCTTCCACACACCCTTTTCTAAGAAGGCCTCAATGGTTTGCCTTGTAGCCTTGTTGATAAGGTTAGAGTGAGAGAGCTTATTCTCTTTGGCATACTGGACAAGTGTGACAATTCTTTTGCCTTCAAGATACGCTAGACGCTTGTGATAGCTATTAGTAAGCGCTTTCGCCACAATTTCTTCCATGATAGCAGTGGCTCCTTTCGCATCAAACTCACGGAAAGCTTCGTAATATCTTTTGCGATCAATAAATTTGATATTAATGGGAACAAAACCTTCGCGGATCAGTATGTAATTATTAAGCACGCGGCCTATGCGACCGTTACCATCCACAAAAGGGTGGGTATGCTCGAAATCAAGGTGTAATTTCGCGATACGTTTGATGATATTAATCCCGCTTGAGGCGTTGTACTCCGAGAGCATATTCCCTAGCCTTGGGATAACTTCTTGTGGAGAGGGAGCGATGTGGCTACCAACGCGCACAAATTCGTTATCCTTACGGAATCGTCCCGCAACATCGTCACGGATATTTGAGATTAGCATTTTGTGCAAAGACAAAATCACATCAAGCGTAAGCTCTTGTTCCTTGGCACGCTTATCTATGTACGATACAACACGGGCGAGATTCTTGGCCTCGAAGATTTCTCGTTCGCTAATGTAACGATCAAGATCAATTTGAAGTAATATTTTTTCGGTTTCTTCGAGCGTGAGGGTGCTGTTCTCGATGGCGTTTGAGTTGTAGACCTGCTCAGCGACTTCGGCTTCTTCGACGAGTTTGACAAGAGCATCCTTGCCAGGAGATGCTTTGTAATAACGCTCTCTCAAATTATTGATTTTGCCGATAGCGGCAAGGGTTTTAGCCATATGCCCTTAAGTATATACTTTTTCACTGTTTTGTCAACATAATCGTGAAAATCGCTAATTTTTAAGCATTTTTCACGGTTTATGACGTATTGCTAGGCATTTCTTGCCAAGGACCCTGGCCCGCGAAGCTCTTAGCGAAGTGGGCTTGCATTTCCTGCCAGATTATGATACAATTGGTGGTAGATAGGCAATTCGCGGCTTGAAACATAGCTGCCTCGGAAAGCCTTTGAAAACATGGAGGAACCACCATGTCAACGCATGGAACCACCTCGTCTGAATTCCCGGATTGGTACATCCGGTTCCAGCAGGCGGCGCTCGCCGCCCTGCCTCGTCCTCCGCTTCTCGATCAGGATACAGGTCTAGGGTGGGCGAGCAATGGGGAGGCCATGAAGAAGGGATTCGCAAACTTTCTTCTGCCCCCTGCAGAGCCCACTTCCGTCGCACAAGCCACTTCGCTGCCACCCCAGCCCATCCCCATCATCAGGGTTGACCGCTCCGTCCGGCCGGTATACCCCGACTGGATGAAGAAGCTGATGCACCCTGAGCTCGAACAGACGGGCCCAGCCGATTTCGACGTGAACTCGCTCGAGCGCTGGCTCCATCCCGACCAGCAGCGGGGAACGATCAAGGGCAAGAAGCTCTACGAGCATCTCAAGAAGCACGAAATGCTCGGAAGCTGCTTCGGCCTCACCGATCTCTTGGCAATCCAGCAGAAGGGCATCGCCTTCTTCCGCGAGCACTTCCAGGGCAAAGCCGTTTTCGCATGGAAGTCAGTCGTGCGGAGCTCGGTCGTCGGTCTCTACGTCCCGTTTCTCTACGACCTTGGCGGCGAGGTTGTTCTGCGCTGGCACTGGCTTGACGACGCTTGGGACTCCAGCCGCCCGGCTCTTCGTTTCGCCAAGTAACTTCGATCTTGGGCACTGTGCACTGGCACTCGTGCCTTTGCCCTTTGCCCTTGATCCCGATTCCGAATCAGACCTCCTCGCACTGTGCGCGGAGGTCTTCTGTTTTCTATTTTGCTATACTCACGACAGGTGGTAGGCGAATGTCATGTGAGCGACGAAGGTTTCTCACCGCCGATACCAGTATCCGTATGTTGAGAACGCTTGAGATGAAGATTTCTGCTCAAGCACTTGGAGGTTTCACCTCCAAGTGAGGCAGTTCTGAATTCTTATTTGGGGTTGTTTAGCCATGGCAATACATACAAATTGAGAAGGGTGATGATGTTACAATAAGTCTATGGCGAAGAGTGAAAAAAAGACTATCGTCTTGCTAGACAGCCATGCTATCCTGCACAGGGCGTATCATGCTTTGCCCGAGTTTCGTTCTAGTAAGGGGGAACCTACGGGGGCTCTTTACGGACTTTCGCTTATGCTCTTATCTATTATTAAGGAATTTGTGCCGGATGAAATTATTGCTTGCTTTGACATGGCCCTCCCTACTTTCCGCGATGAACTTTACAAAGATTACAAGGGCAAGCGGCAGAAGATTGAGGATGACTTAATATACCAATTAAATAGAGCAAAAGATTTGCTGGCCGCTTTTGATATTGCTGTTCTTGAGAAGGCGGGTTTTGAGGCCGACGATATTTTAGGCACATTGGTTGAGAAGATCAAAGATAAAAACGTTGAGATCATAGTGGCATCTGGTGACATGGACACAATGTCGCTCTTAGCTGATAAGCGCGTAAAAGTTTATACACTCAAAACGGGGATCAAAGATACTGTTTTGTATGACGCGAAGAAGGCAAAAGAGAGATATGGTTTCGCGCCAGAGTTGATCCCGGATTATAAAGCTCTGCGCGGTGACCCGAGTGATAACATCATTGGCGTGCCCGGGATCGGCGATAAAACTGCCACAGAACTCGTGAGTAAATTCGGCACCATTGATGAGATCTACAAGGCACTTGGCAAGAATAGAGAGAAGCTTTTGAAAGCGGGAATTAAAGAGCGGATTGTTAAGTTGCTTGAAGAGCACGAAGACGAAGCGCGCTTTTCGTTAGTTCTTGCAACGATCAGAACTGACGCCGATGTTAAATACGAAGCACGCCCGCCTGCCGGTCGGGCAGGAAGCACGAAATACGAAATAAATCTGGAGAAAGTTAAGAAAATGTTTGAAGAGCTGGGGTTCAAGAGTTTAGTTTCGAGAATATCAAACCAAGAAGCGGTCCCACCGCCAAGCGGCGGAGCGACCGCGGGAACCCCGGCGGTGAAGCCGCCGGGAAATGATCCAGAGACAGAGTACAAGATCAAGTTGGCGCAATGGGTTTTGGATTCGAGCGAGAGTGCTCCCACAGGCGAGGGGAATCTGGCAGAACTTGAGAAAAAGATCACTGCGAATAACTTGGATAAGATTTATCGCGAGATCGAGTTACCCCTAATTCCTATTATCAGATTAGCTGAAGAGCGGGGGATATTGGTTGACACGGGTGAGATGGCGAAATTAAAGAGTGATTATCAAAAGAAGCTAGATAATTTAGAGCGCGAAATACACAAGGCCGCGGGGCAAGAGTTTAATATTAACTCGCCCAAGCAAGTTGGTGAAGTTTTGTTCGGCAAACTGGGAATTGGCGGAGCTAAGGTAAAAAAGACGAGTACGGGGCAGGTTTCCACAAATGTGCGTGAACTGGAAAAGTTAAAGGGCGAGCATCCGGCTATTGACGCGCTACTCGCTTATCGCGAATTGGCTAAGTTACTCTCTACTTATATAGATGCTATTCCGCTTTTATTAGACAAGGAAAGTAAATTGCACACGCATTTTGTGCAATGGGGGAGCGCCACGGGGAGACTTTCTAGCCGCGATCCTAATTTGCAGAACATTCCTATTAAGACCGAACAGGGCAAGGCTATTCGCAATGTCTTTGTGGCCAGCCCCGGCTACAAGTTCGCTTCTTTTGATTACTCCCAAATTGATTTGCGTGCACTGGCAGTTTTATCGAGCGACGAGAAACTGATTGAGTTCTTTAAGTCTGGGGGAGATATTCATGCTGACGTAGCCAGCGCGCTATTTAAAGTGCCCAAAGAAAAGATAGATCACGAGATGCGTCGCAGAGCCAAAGTGATTAACTTCGGGATTATTTATGGCATGGGCATTTTAGCACTGAAAGCTAATTTGGGAACGAGCAGAAGTGAGGCAGAAGAGTTTTATAAAAAATATTTTGAAACATTCCCCGGTGTGACAAAATATTTAGAGGAAACAAAGTTAAAGGCGCGAGAACTTGGCTACACAGAAACGCTCTTTGGCCGCAGGCGCTACTTCCCGGGTATAAATTCTGGCCCGGAGTATGTGCAAAAAGCTCTAGAACGCCAGGCCCAGAACGCGCCCATTCAGGGCACGTCGGCTGACATAATTAAGATTGCCATGATCGCGGTTGATCGGGAGATTAAGAATGAGAGCTGGGAGAGTGATGTGCACTTGTTATTGCAAATCCATGATGAGCTAATTTATGAGATCAAAGATGGCAAGTTGAGTGTAGCTGGGCCTAAAATTAAAGGGATTATGGAGGGAGTAGTGCAAGAAAAGGTGCCCTTCCCCGTCAAGTACACAAGTGGCAAGTCGTGGGGCGATTTATGATATAATTAACGAACTATGAGTAACAAAACAGTTATTGGGATTGTGGCAGTTTTAATAGTTATTTTGGGTTTGGTTTGGTGGGGATTATCTGACAAACAGGAGGTTATTAATGAACCGGTAGATAACGGTAGCGAAGTGACGCAGGATTCACTTACTGTTGATCACTATTACGAGGATGGCAAGCACACTATTGAGGGCACGATTACTCTACCAACTCCTTGTCACACTATCACGGGCGAGGCGATTGTGGCCGAGTCAATGCCGGAGCAAATCACTATCAAGCTCACGACCAAAGCAGGTGAGGGTATCTGTACGCAGGTACTTGCAGACAAATTTTTCAGAGTTACTTTCAACGCGAGCAAGGAGGCAGTAATAAAGGCAACACTTGATGGCAAGCCTATTACTCTGGTCTTCTCACAGGTGCAGGAAGGTATCACTAAGTAATTTAACTAAACAAGAGCACAAGTGCTAAGAATTTTCTATGGCACAAATAGAGACAAAGTGTTGGCCACTTATAGGCAGGCACTTAAGTCTGCTGTATCTGTCCCCGATAACGCAAATTTAGAAGAGCTAGCCGCGGGGGCTAGCATGTTCGGTGATAACTTTGTTTTGCTCGAGCATGACATAGACAAAGAATTACTCGCGAAGCTTAGAGAACTGGGAGCAGAACTCAATGAGTATAATTACTCTGACCAAGAGAAAAAAGCTAAAAAGAAACTCGAGAGTGACTTGCAATCGCGCATATACAAGTTCTCTGACGCACTCTTAATCAGAGACAGACGAGCATTGTGGGTAGGCTATCATCGGGCAATATCGCAAGGCTTCGATCCCGAAGAATTGTTCTGGAAGCTCTCCTGGCAAGTGAAGAATATCTTGCTCGCAAGTAAAACAAAAAGCGCAGACGAGGCGAGCATGCACCCTTTTGTCTACAGCAAGTCTAAACAAGCAAGTCAGAAATTCACCGAGCCAGAACTGGTGGGTCTCTCAAGCAGCCTGCTTGATCTCTGGCACGAAACGCATAGTGGCAAAAAAGAGTTGCCACTAGCCCTTGAGCAATTCATACTCCAAGTGTAGACTGGTCTCACCCCTCGTAGCTCAGCGGTAGAGCAGCTCCCTTTTAAGGAGAAGGTCGCAGGTCCGATCCCTGCCGGGGGGATTACGTGATTCTAATTCTTCACAATATTCGTTCTGTTTACAACGTTGGGGCTATTTTCCGCACGGCCGATGCTTGTGGCGTAGAAAAGATTTATTTAACTGGCTACACTCCCACGCCCTTAGATAGGTTCGGGCGCAAGAGAGGCGATTTTCATAAGTCTGCTTTGGGGGCAGAAGATTTTGTTGCTTGGGAGCAATTTGGAGAAATACCGAAACTTATTGAAACTCTCCGGGAGAGAAATTATGAAATTATTGCGCTTGAGCAAGATGCTAGATCTGTTGATTACAAAACATTTAAACCTGCAAAGAACAGTGCCCTGATCGTTGGCAACGAAACAGAAGGATTAGACAAAGAGATTCTGGATCAGTGTGACAAAATAATAGAAATTAAAATGAGAGGGGCGAAAGAGAGCTTGAATGTTTCTGTCGCTTTGGGTGTAGTCTTGTTTCATCTCACTTAATTACCAAGATAAATTCGCCAAGTATCAAGGAGAAAGTCTGGATCTGTTTTGTGCTCCTCTACGCAGAGATTATATTCAGGGTATTCGCTCTCGCCACGGCAATCCGCGCATGAGGTAATAAGTGGGGGTTCAAAAGTTTGAAAGTCATTAAGCAAGCCTGTGCACTTATTCTCTCGGAATGACACCCCAATAGGGGACTCACTTTGCGAGACGTACACTACACCTGGTTTTGATAAAACTATAGCCCCTTCCTCGTTGATTATTCCCTGCATCGGTAAGTTTGCCGCTCCACCCAGTATGAATTTATTTTTACCAAACTTAATTTCCTCACCGCTCACCAGCACTTGCTCTCCAATATCGGGCGTGAAAGTAAATTTCGTAAATGTTCCCAGATCCTGCCGCTCCACATTGTAGCTTCTCTTGTCTTGCGCAGGGACAATCAAGACAAGCAAGGCAATCAGGAGGGTGAAGCCTAATAGTTTGTATTTGAGAATTGGGTCACTAATTGGAGGCATAAAGTTTTTGATGCTTGGGGCAAAAATGCGCAGATCTGCCTGCTACGATGATACGTTCTATCATACCCTTACAGTTAAGTTTGCGACAGGGCAGACCTTTGCGCCCATAAACTTTGTGATAATTCTGGAACTTGCCGCCCACCCCATCTATGTTTCTGTAATCACTCATACTGTCGCCCCCAGTCTTGAAACTTTTTTTGGTTACACTAACTAGCGCCCTGAAAAGTTTGAGCAGTTTGTCGTTTGTTAGTTTGTTAGTTTGACTTAGCGGGTGTATTCCCGCTAAGTATAATGCTTCATCAGAATAAATGTTGCCCACGCCAGCGAGTGTGTGCTGATCCATGAGCACTTGTTTGATGCGTCCCTTCTTGCTCTGCATCAACTTCACAAATTCACGAGCTTTAATCTCCCACAATTCCGGTCCCAAACCCTCTAATTCCTTGGCTGTGTGTATATTGTGAGTATCGTGAATAGCAATCTTGCCAAACTTGCGCATGTCTGAAAATGCGAGGCAAAGCCTCGCCCCGCGAAGCCTTGGCGAAGTGGGGCTATCAAGCACAAAAATAGCGTGAACGAATCTATTGTACGGATCATCTCGCAAGGGTCCCTCTCCTTGGGCCTTCCAGATTTGAGATTTGGTTGAGTTTTGGGCTTTGGGGTTCGTGATTTTGCTGTATTTCCCGTACAGCAAGTGGCCTGTCATTTTCATGTGTATGACAAGTGTTTTGCCACCAGACAAATCTATCAAAACATGCTTGGCCCGCCGCCGAGCTATCACAACTTTTCTGCCTACCACAAGTTTGCGCAGTGCCGGTATAGAGATATATCTAATCATTCGCGCGTGATCGCACCAGAAATCAGTAATAGTGTGGCCCACTACTTTAGAGCGCAACCCACGAGCAGTCGTCTCAACTTCAGGCAATTCCGGCATAGCGGAAGTCTATTCTGTTTTGCTTAGATTCGCTAGTTCTTCGCGCGTGATTTGTGAGTCTGACCACGGTTGTTTACTGCCATGGGGGCCCATGATGTATGGGTCTGTGCCTTTGCCTGTTATTACTACGGCATCTCCATTTTTTGCATAACCCAAGGCTTTTGCGATCGCTCTACGCCTGTTCATTTCTACTTCATACTTGCTCTTGTCAGAGATACCTCTTTCAATGTCTGCCACAATTTTTCTGGGGTCCTCGTCATATGGATCTTCGTCTGTAAGAACGATCTTGTCGCAATATTTCTCGGCAATTTTGCCGAACTCCGGCCGCTTCCAGCTATCGCGTCCTCCCCCGCAAGCGCCCAATACACAAATTAATTTTGCTTGCCCCGCGAAGCCTTGGCGAAGTGGGGAACTCTGGCTCATTGTCTTGTATACCTCTTCCAATGAGCCAGTCGTGTGCGCATAATCAACAACTACTGTGAGACCCAAGCTATTCCCGATGAACTCCATGCGGCCGGGCACTTGTCCCAGCTCCGCAATGCCCTTTTTAATCACTTCCTCACTTATGCCAATAGCTTGCGCGAATTTTGCTGCGGCCAGAACATTACGCTTGTTGAACTCGCCGGGCAATTCTGTTTGGTAGGGGAATGCGTCAGAAAGTTTGAACCCAATTTTCTTCACGCGGGCATAATCTAGAAACTTCTGACTATGCTCATCGTCTAGATTTGCCACTATTATGTTTGGTCGGGCGCGGGCAAGTTCGAGTTTTGCCTTTAAGTAATTATCGAATGAGCCGTGTGCCTCGATATGCTCTGGATGTATGCCTGTATAGATTAACGCCTCATAATTTATGAACTTGTGTCTGTGTTGTGTGACAGCTTGGCTCGTCATTTCTATAATCGCCCAATCACAATTTTTTCTCACGGCAGCTCGCAGGAACTTTTGTAGGAAGAATCTGCCCGGCGTAGTCATTTTGTATAAATTAGGATATGCAGTATCGCCAACTTTTGTGCGAATAGTTGATGTGAGTGCCGTGCGCAAATTATTCGCCTCAAGGATCGAGTTCACGAGTTCTGCTGTGGTGGATTTGCCCTTGGTGCCGGTGATCATCACTATCCTAATTTTGCGCGCGGGGAAGCGATAAATAATAGCTGCAAGTAGAGCGAGGGCATAGTGATAAGTTGGCTGGCCGAGTTTAAAAAGTGGAGCGGGGATAAAAGAGCGGAGAAATGCGAGAGTTTTCTCAAGCATTAGAATTTTTGCCACCCAACTTGCGCAGGGCTTGTTTGACTCTCTCGCCGGTGCCTCCAGAACTCGCTCGCAAGGCCTCGCTTGCCTCTTTCTTGCCATAACCGAGTGAGACTAGCGCCTCTAATGCATCGGATTCTTCTTGCCAACCCGCGCCGGTGCTTGTGATCTTTGGCATCTTGTCAGAAAGTTCCAAAATAATTTTTTCGGCTGTTTTCTTGCCCACTCCCGCAAATTTAATTAAGTAACCCGAGTCACTCCTACTAATTGCCTCGCGAATAGATTGCATGGGCGCAAGCGAAAGTATAGACAGTGCTGTCTTGGGGCCGATACCAGAGATCTTAATCAAGTCCTCAAAAAATTCTAACTCGCCTTGCTCTTTAAAGCCGTATAGATCCAAAGCATCTTCGCGCACGGATAAGTGTGTCCACAGACGCACACTAGCCCCCACGTCACCCATGTCAGTGATGCCTGTGTGCACTTTGTAACCAACGCCCGCCACATCAAGTATTACAAAGCCAATTTCTTTATATGTTATTTTCCCTATTAATTGTGCAATCATGAGTTAATACTACCAAGACCTTGACTTTATCGCGAGAGGGAGTAGTTTATGGCAAGAAAACGCCGGTCACATCCTTCGAGCGGGGCTTGCGGTTCCCGGCGTTCCCGTGATGTCCCGACAAGGAGGTTTTACGATGTTGAAGCCCAAAGACACGGTTTTGCTTGGTGAAGAGCAAAGTTCGCGCGATGTATTTCGCAGGGAAACCAACGATCTTCCCCACGGGATGGAACGTCATCGGGTCAATGGTCCAATTTCCGTGGTGACCACGAACGAACGCATTTTCCACGAGATCGCTGTTCTTCCACAGGGATTATTCAACAGCCTCGTGAACTACTGTATCATAGGCGCGCCACGCGAGGAGCCCTTCCTCCTCCGGACTGAAAACTCAAACCTGACGCCGCTGGTAGTCGTTAAGGTTTCTAGTGGCGGCCGATGGTTCATCGTCTTGAGCTAGTTTCTACCCCTCCCTAATTTTCTCAAATTAGGGAGGGGTTGCTCGTTTATATCTTAGGGTATATACTTAAGTGTATACATGTCTACCACAGTACAAAAATGGGGAAATAGTTTGGGTGTGCGTTTATCAAGGCCATTGGCTGATAAATTTAAACTTCGAAAAGGAAGTATTGTGGAGGTTGTATCCGATGCAGATTTCATAATCATAAAACCAGAGATGACTCCAGTCGAAAGTTTAGACGAAATGGTTAAGAAGATCAACGCAAAAAATAAGCACAAAAAAGTAGAATGGGGGAGGGCACGAGGTAAAGAACTATGGCTTTAAAGAAAGTAGTACCAGCCCGAGGTGATATTGTGTGGGTTGATTTGAGTTCCACGAAGGGACACGAACAAGCAGGCCGGCGTCCGGCCTTGGTTATCTCTGATGATGCATACAATGCCCGTTCGGGCATGGTTCTTGTTTGCCCGCTTACGACCAGATCGAAGAACTATCCGTTTGAGGTGGCTATAAAATTTGAAAACACATCAGGGGTGGTTCTTGCTGATCAGGTTCAGGTAATTGATTGGCAGGCAAGAAAGTTAAAAGTTGTTGGGAGTGCCAATGTTGATACTGTAGAAATGGTAGTAAATAAAATATCTGCCCTTATCCGCGTTTCCCCTTAGTCTTTTCCGTGGGTTGCTCATTTTGTGTGTTTCTGATAGGCTCTTGTTCATGCCTATAACTAGTTCAGCTAAAAAAGCTCTGCGTTCTTCGCGCCGGAAGCGCGTCTTTAACGATAAGCGTAAGGATGCCCTGAAGGCTTCACTTAAGGCTATTCGAGCTTTGATTGCCACGGGCAAGAAAAGCGAGGCGGAAAAGCTACTTTCTTCGACATTTCAATCAATAGACAAGGCGGCCAAAAAGGGAGTGATTAAGAAGGGCAATGCTGCCCGCAAGAAGTCACGTTTGGCCCACTCACTCGTTTCTAAATAAAGATATGGACAATGATATCCGCGTACTGGTGGGCAAGGCCCGGCAGGGCGATAGAGCCGCGTTTGGCGAGCTTTATAACGAGTACTTCGCCCCCATATATCGCTTCGTGTTCTTTAAAATCAAGCACAAAGAGACGGCCGAGGATCTAACCCAGGCAGTGTTCACCAAAGCTTTGTCAGCAATTGCAAATTTCTCTGATACTGGTGCGCCGGTACTCTCTTGGCTCTACACTATCGCGCGCAACCACTGCATTGATTACTATAAGAAGAAGCGCGACGTCACAGTGGGAGACCAGGAAGGATTTTGGCACGAGATCGCTGATCAGGTCGCCGGGCCAGCAGAAAACTTGGAAATGCGAGAAAAAAGGGAGATTATTGTGAGAGTTATGGGCGTATTATCAGATGATCAGCGCGAACTTGTGATCTTGAGATTTATAGAAGAAAAAAGTTATGCAGAGATTGCAGAAATCTTGGGCAAGAGCGAGGAAAGTCTGCGGGCGATGAATTACAGAGCGATGAAGATCTTGCGAGAAGAACTCGGGAAGATGAAATATGATTTATGATTTATGAACAAAGACGAGAAAAAATTTATAAAACTTTTTAGCCCCTTAAGGGCGATCAAGCCGAGGGAGGTGCTTTTAACCCGTGTACTTGAAACAGCGGGCGCTCCCGTCACAGATAGTTCAAATTCTCGTCTATACAACAAGAAGATTGGCTGGTGGAGTCTCGGGTATGCGAGGATAATGATTGGCTCGTTTGCCGTCCTCCTGCTGGTCGTTGGAGTTTTGGTAGCTCGAGGAGGAGTTTTAAATCCGTCAAAAGAGATCGTTGCCCTTGATATGGATAGTGCGGCGATATCTGATATGATATCGAGGCTAGAAGTATCCCAGAGTTATGAGGCCGAAATAATTAGTCAAGAATAAAGTAATATAAAATTATGAACAATACAAAAATAACAGGCGCACTAGTAGCAGTCGCAATTCTAAGCACCTTGGTCGTAAGCCCAGTGTTTGCGCAGTCTGCCACGGGCACTAAAGCGCGTCAAGATGCAATGGAAAAAAGAGACGAGAAGCGCGAAGAGCTCGTAGCCAAGCGCGACGAGCTTAAGGCCGAAGTTAGTGCCAAACGTATGGAGTTAGTTAAGAAATTTGCCGAACGCATGCAGAAAGTGCATCAGGCTGCAGTTAACAGACTAAGCAAGTTGGCTGATAGAATTGACTCGCGCATTGCAAAGTTTGAGACAAATAAGAATGTAAATCTCGATGAGGCTCGAGCGTTACTTGTGACAGCCGAAGGCAAGATTACAGTTGCACAGAATTACCTAAACACAATTCCGGGTATGGTAACTACTGCTACAGCCACAGGCACCCCTCAATCTGCGTTTACCACGATCAAGGGTTACTTCGCCATCTCGCGAGATAATCTGAAAGGCGCCCACAGCGCACTCGTAGATGTAATCAGTTCAATTAAAGTTGGCATGAAGATTGCTTCAAGCACAGCCACCACCACTCCGTAATCAGAAAAAAGTTTTTCCCAAACAAAAACTCCTAATTAGGAGTTTTTGTTTTGTGAATGCTCCCGGCAGGAATCGAACCTGCATTTCATCCTTCGCAGGGATGTGTCTTATCCATTCAACGACGGGAGCTGACGTTACAAAACTAGCACAAGCATTCTAGAATCCCAAATAGTGTATAAGTGCTTCGGTGAAGGCGGGTTCGTGGTATTTCTCGTCTAAGTGATCAAGTAGGAAGTCGCGTATTTCTTCTGGGCTCTTATCTTCGATGAAGATTCTGATATCTGGTCGCAAGAAAGCTTTGCTGTCGAGAACTAAAATCGGCGGGTTGTGCTCTTCGTCGAGAGAGAAACCTTTCAGTTGGGAATACGCGTAATAGTCACTGCCTACCCGTACACCATTTGGCATAATTTCTACCTTTACGATCTTCGGAACATGTGCGGCGTGGATAATGATTGTGGCTGTGGCGATAAGAAGGAGAAGTGCAAAAATCGCATTGCCGAAAATAAGAGCAAGAATTGCGGCTGTCACGCCTACTATACCCACGCCCCAGTACCAATCGCCGGTCTTCTCGTAGTAGACATGCTCAAGGGCCTGCCACTCCAGTTTCTTAACTACTTTTGCGTCGGGTTCCATCGTTTATATTGTAGCACAGTGTCATTCCAGACCGATTGCTTATCCACTGTGTATGCTTGCAACAGTTGCCCATACTGGTATGGTTGTATAATGAGAGTAACACAGCGAAAAGGGGATATCGCAGTAACCCACGCAGTAGCCTCTTTTACTAAATTGGGATACGACGTTTCTCTCCCAGTAACCGAATCTGCTGCATACGACCTAATACTGGACACCGGCGCTAGTCTAAGGAGAGTGCAAGTCAAATACTCAACCAACGGAGGCGAGGTTGGTCTAAGAAGAATCCACTCAAACTCTCAGGGCTATGTTATCAAGAAGATAAAAAACAATGCTTTTGACTGGCTGTATATCTTTACTGGCGCCGGAGCAGAGTACTTGATTATCAGAGATTTAACTGGTAGAAACTGTATTACTCCTCAAAATTCAGATAATATAGAGCTAGTTCTCTCTCGTGTAAAACTTTAAAATTAAAAAATCCTTGAAAAGGCGGAGGCGTGGCAGAGTGGTCGAATGCACGAGTTTTGAAAACTCGAGTCTTCGCAAGGGGACCGGAGGTTCGAATCCTCCCGCCTCCGCCTTCTCTGGGATTGTAGATTCCTTTCCGGAAAAAGGGCCTTTTAGTTAACAATCATAGTTTGTGGAACCCTCATTGATGCTCTACAAAACATACTTAACCTTTTAAGGTATACTGTTGCAGTGAAATTTCAATTAACCAGACATCCGAGTAACGAAAATCCAGAACCAATTCTTACCCCGAGAAAGGAAGTGGCTTGGGAAAGTAAGGCTGTTTTTAATCCCTCTGTAATTTACGATAACGGTGTCTTTAAGATGATTTATCGCACATATCCAAGCAGTTTAGAGCTCACAACTCCTAGATTAAAGAGACCTGGATTTTACTTTAAAAATCAAACTTCATACATTGGATATGCAGAAAGTAAAGACGGGATTAACTTTAAGAGAAGAGGTACCCCTTTTATATCTCCCGATACAGAATATGATGGATTTGGATGCGAAGACCCACGAATTACAAAGATTGGAGATATTTTCTACATAACATATGCAGCAATTGATAGTCCTATACACGACAGACACATAAAACAACCGAACGTAAGAATTGCCTTAGCAACAACAAAAGATTTCGTGATCGTAGAAAAACACGGGATTATCGGACCTCCTACTCGTTCAAAAGCCGCTGCTTTTTTCCCTGACACTGTAAAAAATGGGGAAGTTGGGTTATTAATGACAGTATCTGCTGACTCAACTACCTCGCGTGTTAGGGCAAGATATTACGACTCTATGGCTGATGTGTTAAATCAATCAGATTTATCTTGGGATGAGTTTTTAGAAAGCGATACATCTGCCCTTAAAACTGAATGGTGGCTACATAGAGGACCTGAATTAGGTGCTACTCCAATAAAAACACCTAAAGGGTGGCTTATGATTTTTTCAGCCGAGTCTATGTCTGATACCTGGACAATAGGAGCCGCTCTTTTAGATATAGATGATCCTGACATATTAATTGCAAGGACCCCTGGATACATTTTACAACCCGTAACTGAATATGAAAGAGAAGGTCTTGTTCCGAATGTTACCTTTCCCGAAGGAGCTGTAATTGTAGAAGATAAACTATATGTTTATTATGGATGTGCAGATACAGTAATTGGCTTAGCTACTTGCAATGTGAATGAACTATTAGACTATTTAGAAACTGAAGGAAAAGTTGCACAAGAAAACTCTTAATTGACATGGATCATATCAAGAATAACAAGCATATTGCCGTTGTGGTAGGGATCGCCATCCTCTCGCTTTTGGCATATTTTTGGTTCATTAAACAGACCTTTTTCCAGAACTTCGTGACCTGGTCGCAGCACTACATCTGGGTCTACTTTATTGTTCTAGTTTTCTTCAAAACTTTGGCAATAGTCTGGCCACCTCTACCTGGTGGCTTGTTTACGCTCGGCTCTGTGGCCGTGATCGGCTGGCAGTGGGCGTTTGCGGGGCAAGTTGTGGGCGGCTTGATTGGCGGCTCGATTGCGTTTTTCTTGGGTCGCAAGTATGGCTTTTGGTTACTCTCAAAACTTTTTGATGACGTTACGATAGAAAAGATAAAGAAAGTAAAAATTTACAAGCACCGCGAATTTGAGGCTATTTTCTTTTTGCGCATTTTCACTACCACAATTTCAGAAGCTATTAGTTACGGGGCTGGGCTAGTAGGTATTCACTTTAGGAATTTTATTTTGGCCACGCTTTTGGGGTTTGTCTTTGAGTTGCCACTGTTTTATTTAGCCAGCTCTGTTTTGCGGGGCGAGAATCTCTTTGTGTCAGCGGCTATGGTGCTCGTCGCAGGTCTCTTGTTTTATAAGCTTAAGGGCAGATATTTCGAATAGTTATGGAATTGCAAGTTGGAGTCAAAATTTTGCTACGCAACAAAGAGGGAAAGTATCTCTTAGTTGAGCGATCAGATAAGAAGTATCCAGAGGCAGCAGGAACTTGGGACTTGGTGGGCGGCCGCATCGACCCTGGCTCGACACTCTTGGATAATTTAAAGCGAGAAGTGAAAGAAGAAATAGGGTTGGGAGTTATTGGAGAAGTTAGACTTTTGGCTGCTCAAGATATCTTGCGCGTGCCGGGCAGACATGTTGTGCGCCTAACGTATATAGGCGAAACAGAGGGTAAGCCAATACTCGACGAGGAGAACAAAAGTTATGTTTGGTTAACTTTATCGGAGATGGGGAAGCGCGAAAATCTCGACATATATTTGAAAGAGTTAGTCGAAAAAGGTATATTCGACTAACTATGCGCGAAATCGAAGTCAAAATGCGGGTAGCGGATATGGGGGCGCTTGAACAAGCTCTCACTGCACGAGGGTGTGTGTTGGGTGAGAGTATGAAGCAGGAAGACGTTATATATGGGGAACCAGAAAATAATATTTATGAAAAGACGAAACTAGGTCATGTGGCTATTCGCATTAGGAATCAAGACGGCAAATTCGAGCTCACGGCAAAAAAGAATCTTTCCGGTGAACTGGACAATATTGAGTACGAGCTGGAAATCATGGATCGTGATCAGATGCATGCGATATTAGTTGCCATAGGATGGGTGCCAATTGTAGAAGTGAAGAAAACCCGTCGCAAAGCTAAATTGGGTGAGTATGAAGTGTGTCTTGATGAAGTGGAAGAGCTAGGTAACTTTGCAGAGTTGGAAAAATTAACAAGTGACAATGCAGATCCGGTATCAATTCAAGAACAACTTTTGCAAGAAATGGAATCTCTTGGAGTTTCGCGCAGTGCGCAGGAGATTCGTGGCTATGATACTCTGATGTATCGACTAAGACATGCCCAAAATAACTAACCACAAATCTTTCAGATTCGTCCAAATTCGCGATGGCATATCAGAATACGTGCACAAAGGTAATGGCTTGCGAGTGCTTGTTTACGAGGATCATTCGGCTCCGGTTGTCGCACTCAATGTCACATATTTAGTTGGATCTAGGAATGAGGCGGTGGGGCATACGGGGGCAACGCACTTGCTTGAGCACTTGATGTTTAAGGGTTCAAGGAAGTTTAACAAGAAAAATGGCAAGGGCATTTGGAGTTATCTGGGAGGGACGGGTGCGCACATGAATGCCACTACCTGGTTTGATCGCACTAATTATTACGAACTTTTGCCGCTTGCGCATATAGAGAAGGCACTTGATGTCGAGTCTGACCGCATGCGTAACTCATTTATTTTAGAAGCTGACAGGAAGAGCGAAATGACAGTTGTGCGCAATGAGTTCGAATGGAATGAGAATGAGCCAATTGAGGCCCTGCACAAGCAAGTCTGGGCAAGCGCTTTCCAATTCCATCCGTACGGCACACTCACCATTGGCCTTAAAAGCGATATAGAAAATGTGAGTATTGAGAGACTGCAAGAGTTCTACAAAACTTTCTATTGGCCCAACAACGCATACGTCACCCTATCAGGCGACATCACAAACAAGCGCGCGCTTGAATTGGTTGACAAATACTTTGGTAAGCACAAGTCTGCACCGCACAAAATCCCAATCATGTACACGCAAGAACCTGCGCAAGAGGGGGAGAGGCATGTGACAGTGCGGCGAGCGGGTGAAGTGGGCATAGTCACGATTGCTCACAAAGTCCCCAATGCTCTTGATCAAGATATTTTTGCCCTAGATATTCTGGCAGGTGTTCTAGGCAAAGGCCGGAGTTCGCGCTTGTACAGAGCGCTGGCCGACAAGGGCCTCGTCTCGCGTGCCTCTACCTCAAACAATGCATTCCACGACGGGGGCCTATTCATCACAGATGCTTTCGTTGCCAAAAATGTAACGCATGAGCGGATAGAAAAGATAATTCTTGATGAGTACGAGAAAATAATTAGCAAGGGAATTACTGATTCGGAACTTGAGAGAGAGAAATATAATACCGAAGTAATGATTGCCACAAGTCGTGACGGGGCATTGGGCGTTGTAGAAGTGCTCAACGAGACGATTGCCTCCGGCGACTGGACGCTCTATGTCGGGTATCTAGATGAAATCAAGAAAGTGACAAAAGAGAATGTGCAGAATATGGCAAAGAAATACTTAGTTAATGATCAGAGCACAACAGGTTACTTTATACCCAAATAACTTATGTACGAGCGCATAAAAAAGTCAGAAGTTCTACCCGGTCTCACGCTTGCCACTATGCGCACGGGGGTTGTGGGCATTGTGAGCTTGGGAGCAAGTCTACTAGCCGGCTCGCGCCAGACTCCGAACAAGTCTTACGATGACGATCTAGTGGCCCGAATGCTTAAAGAGGGCACTAAGAGGCACGGGAAAAGTGAGTTAAGCGATCTATTAGAATCAAATAGTATTAGCTTGTCATTTTCGGGAGGGACAACTCGAACAAATGTAAATGGTAAAATTCCAACTAAAAAAATTGATTTGGGACTGGAATTGTTGGCTGAAATGTTGCGAGAGCCGCTATTTAGCCCAGAACACTTGGATAATTTGAAGAAGCGGGTAGTGACGGAAATAGCCGAGCAGAAAGAAGATACGGCTTCGCAAGCCTTTGCCCACATCTCTCGGGAAGTATACGAAGAGAGCCACCCCAATTATTCGCAAGACTTTGATCAAGATATTAAAGAAGTGCAAGACGCGAGCGGGGCAGACCTGCAAGATTTTCACGCTCAATATTACGGCCTCGGTTCATTTTTTATAGTGATGACGGGGGACGTTGACCACGACAAGATTGCAGACAGGTTAAAATCAGAATTCAAAAATTGGAAAAGTGGCCAGACGAGTTATAAACCCGAATCAGGGAAAATAAAAAAGACGAGTAGCGCAGAAAAAATTGTGCACATGCCAGATAAGGCAAATGTTGATTTAGTTTTGGGACAACCCCTTTATGTAGACACTCATTCACGCGAATATTTTGCCCTCAATACGGCCATAGAAATTTTAGGTGGGCACGACTTTAGCGCCAGACTAATGCAGGAAGTGCGCGAAAAACGGGGACTGACCTATGGCATAAGCGCGCGCATTCGCGGGTCCTACTTCAGCGATAGCGGTTACATGAGCGTAAACGGCATATTTGCCCCCAGCCTTTGGCGGCAAGGCCTCAAAGTGGCTAGGTCTGTTTTAGAAAAGTGGGCCAAAGTGGGGGTGACAGCGAGTGAACTAAAGAGACGTAAAGATATGGTCAAGGGCGAATACTTAGTAGGCTTATCAAATAGTGCGGGTGTAGAGAAAGCACTCATGTCTATCCTAGAACAAAATCGCGACTTAAAATTCGTAGACGAGTATCCTAAAATCATAGAGTCCCTAACATTAAGCGAAGTAAACGCAAGCATCAAAAAGTACATAGACCCGAAGAAGTTTGTGACAGTAGCATCTGGTTCCATCTAATAACTCACCCAACCCTCTCTTATAGATAAGAGAGGGCGAGACGAAGTCCGGGTGAGTTTGGGGTTGCTTTCGCATGGGAATACGTACAAACTTAAGCAACTGTTATGAAATATCTTGGGATTGATTATGGGAGTAAACGCACGGGGGTGGCTATTTCTGATGGCAGTGGTAAGATTGCTTTTCCAAAATTTGTTTTGCCTACTGACGCGCGGCTTGGGCAGAAAATTAGAGATTTATGTGTGAGTGAGAAAGTGGACGCGATAGTCATCGGCCAGTCACTTAACTTTAAGGGTGCGCCCAATCCCATCCAGGCCGAAATTGAAAATTGGAAATTGAAAATTGAAAATTCACTGTCTATCCCGGTTATCTATGAGGCTGAACATTTAACTTCTACACAGGCCAGTAGGAGTACCGACAAAGCAAACATAGACAGTGCCGCTGCCGCTCTTATCTTGCAGAGCTATTTAGACAGACAAAATCGGTTATAATGTAATGGATGAAAGTTCGTACCCTTACACGTCACTTCCCGGCTCCGGCCTACTTGCGTTTTCCGTTATGTGGCCTTGATATCTCTGACCGAGCGGTCAAATATGTCGAGCTTCTCTTGCATGGCCAGGAACTTAGACTGGGGAAGCACGGCGAAGAAGAAATTCCCGCCGGCATTGTTAAAGGTGGAGTGATTATTGACCAGGAAAAACTTACTGACATTATATCTGGCGTCCGCGAGAAGACGGGGCTCGACTTCTTTCATGTCTCGCTGCCCGAAGAGAAGGCTTACCTTGTAGAGATGTCTGTACCAGAGGCGGCAGGCAATGATCTACGTGGGGCAATTGAGTTGCATCTTGAAGAGAATGTTCCAATTCCAGTCAATGAGGTGGTATTCGACTACGAGATTGTGCATCCTCCAGCGCAAGGTCTGCCTACTTACATAGTAGCGGTTTCTGTAGTCGAGACTACTTTTGCGCAAAGCTACTTAGAAGTACTCGGCAAGAGCAATATTACGCCACTCGGGTTTGAGTTCGAGTCTGAAGCACTAACTCGGGCCGTAGTAAAAAAGGGGAAGAAAGGAGTAACCATGATAGTTGATATTGGGCGCGAGCAGAGCAACTTGTCTATTGTATCAAGTGGCATTGTGCGTCTAACTTCGAGCATTTCTCTTGGAGGCAACGCCCTCTCACGTGCCATAGCTCTAGATCTTAAGGTTGACGAAAAGGAGGCAACATCTCTCAAGGAGGGAGAAGGTCTTTCCCGTAGAGCCGGTGGTAAGGCACCGTTTGAGAGTATAGTGAGGGTAGCGAGTGTACTTCGTGACGAGATGTACCAGAGACTTATCTATTGGGATACCGGCCGCGTGCGTAGTAATAGTAAAGATCGGGTGAGCGAGATAATCTTGTGTGGGGGTAATGCCAACGTTCCAGGACTTGTGGAATACCTAACCGGAGGTATCGATGTCCCGGTCTCTATTGCTGACCCGTGGACCAATATTTTGTCTCTTAACGAGTATATTCCGGAGCTTAAGGCCAGGGAGGCACTCAAATATTGCGCTGCCTTAGGATTAGCACTACGGGGAGTAGAATCATGATTAACCTTCTGCCAGAATCAGGTCGCTGGGCATTTCGTCGGGCCTACCATGCGAGACTACTGGTAATTGCCCTCTCGGGAGCGCTTGCGGTAATAATGATTTCTATTGCGTTTATCTTGCCTACGTTTTTCAGCACCCGAGCGCGGCGCCAAGCGGTGAGTCATGAATTGGAGATTGCTTTGGCTCGCCCGGTTTCTAAGGAAGCAGATGCTCTTGCCGAGGAAGTAAGACGAGTGAATTCCAAGATAAAACTTTTGGCTCACGAGGAATCCGAGGGGCAAACATTCACCTGGGTGACGGATCGAATTTTGGGTAAGGCAGCAGCGTCTATTGCGATTACCCAAATCGCTTTAGGGAAGGACAAGGTCGTTGTTGTCCACGGTATAGCCGGTACCCGTACGGCACTGCTTGCATTTATTGCGGCGCTTAACGAGGATGAGCAGTTTTCTGAAGTGATATCACCGATTTCCAATCTTATAGAGAATGTAGACGTAGCTTTTTCTGTTAACCTCAAAATTAAATGAGAAAAGGATCCCTTACCATCCTCACATTATCTAGCGCCATCCTACTTTCCGCGTGGGTTTATCTGTTTATGTACATAAACAGACAATCGGCGGACTTATCTGGGCAATATGAGGCTTTAGCACAAGAGAATGAGAAAGAGACCACTGTGAAGGCTCTCTCTCGTGATTTGCGCGAGACAGAGGAAGCGCGTGTGGTGCTCGACTCATTTATCGTACGGCAGGGGCAGGAGGCAGAATTTCTGGAGAGAGTTGAGGGACTTGCAGCAAAAGCTACTGTGGTCCTTAAGGTATTTAAGTTTGAGACAAGAGAAGATAGTTTATATTTAAACTTCCAGAGCTCTGGGTCGTTCCAATCCAACTATTACTTCCTTGGCCTGCTAGAGTCAGTGCCTTACAACTTAAGTTTTGGCCAGGTATCACTTGAAAAGGAGGAACTGAATAGGGAGGAGGCATGGGTCGGTAAACACGAGGTGACGGTTAGTAGCTATATGAGAGAAACGAAACCATGATGAAACTAAACCTTCGAGGCAGATTAAAATTCTTATCGCAAAGAAAGTCGCGGGCTTTGGCGAACCCCGGTCGAGACTGGCATCTATTCCTGTTGGCTCTCGTTATCCTTATTGTGGTGTCAGCGTTTGCACACTATATTCTCTACTTGTCTAAAACGGCGGAGGAAGTATTGTCTACAGGCGAAGTCAAGAAGCTCGGTCTTAAGAGATCTGAGTTGGAGAGTGTTGTTGGCGAGTTCGAAGCAAGAGCAGCAATTCATGAAAAGTTGCTTGCCTCGCCCGCCCCGGTCGTTGACCCAGGATAAAGTTATGCCCCCGGAGGGATTCGAACCCCCAAAGACGGGATAGAAGCCCGTCGGTTTATCCATTAGCCTACGGGGGCCTACCTGCAAAAGCAGGTTGTGGGCGCTGAGGGACTTGAACCCCCGGCCTACTGCGTGTAAAGCAGTTGCTCTACCAACTGAGCTAAGCGCCCTTGGCAGAGAATATAACAAGCAAGCTGATTTATTTCAACTGCGCATTGTAAAAATAGCAATTCTTGCGTACAGAACGGGAAGGGTGTATTATACATGTGTTGGGTCCAGTTAAATGAAGGAAATCGAAAAAATAAAGGCTAGGGAACTAAGAGGGCAAGGTTTGTCTATGAATGAGATTGTCAGAACCCTAGGCGTAGCCAAAAGCAGTGTTAGTTTTTGGGTAAGAGACATAGAATTAACCGTAGCGCAAAAAAAGGAACTTTCCGAAAAAGGGCGGACTAAAGAATCTGTCGAAAAAAGAAGAATTTCCCGTCTAACCAAAGAAAATGCCCGTCGTCAATTTTTTGTAGACAGAGCCAGAAATACAATCAAAGTACTTTCCAAGAAGGAACTATTTTGGTTGGGGTTGGGTATATATATGGGGGAAGGAAGCAAAACCAAGAGGGGTACAGCCGAGCTTTCCAACGCAGATCCAAGAATCGTAAGGACGATGATGCGGTTTTTCAAAGAAGTTTGCAGTGTCCCAAATAGAAAATTTCGAGCTCATGTGCACATACACCCACATCTTGACCAAGGTAAGGCCGAAAGATACTGGAGTAAGATTTCGGGGATACCAAAATCTCAATTTTACAAAACAAGCAGTACTCTTAGTCGGGCTAGTAAGGGGCTTAAAGACTCATTGCCATATGGCACTTTTAGTATCAACGTACACGACACCGTTCTGTGGCTTACAATTAGGGGCTGGATGGAGGGGACTTATGGTAAGTTTGAAAATTAACATGCTAAAATTGATATAACCCACATGGGAACAGAAGGTAGTCACAATCCAAATGAAATGCCAGAAGCCGCCGTTGTTCTCAGAGAGGAAATTATTACGCTGGATGTACAACTGGAGCAACTCTATGCGACCCAGACAGAGTGGTGGTCGGGCTACAAACTTTTTAACCTGCAGATGATAAAGAATTTGATCAAGGATGCGCGACTTGCCGCCGCGGAGGGTCGAGCCGAGCAGTACATTGCCCAGTTGCCTGTCGAATTCCACGACATCGCACGCAGATATGTTGCCCTTGACCAGAGGGTTGTGGCGGAGGCTCGCAAGCCCAAGTAGTTTATGGCAGAGCCTAAGATAGTCTACGAAGACGAGAGCGTGCTGGTGCTTGATAAGCCCGCAGGACTTGTTGTGCACGGCGACGGCCGCACCCCACGTCGCCAAGGCTCTGCGGGGCAAGCTCCCGAACCCACACTATCTGACTGGATACTCAAAAATTACCCCGAACTGGAAAATGTCGGCGAACCCTTCACCACACTTGGTGGTAAAGTGTTGCCTAGGCCGGGAATCGTGCACAGACTAGATCGCGACACCTCGGGCTTGATCATAATTGCGAAAACTGCCGAATCTTTTTCGTACTTAAAAAAAGAATTTAAAGAGCATAGAGTTAAAAAAGAATATCTTGCGCTCGTGTACGGGCACAAAGAGGGCGAGTCGGGGGTGATCGATACGCCCATTGGGAAGAGCAAGCGCGACTTTCGCCAGCGCGAGGCGGGGCCGATGTCTGGCGGCACGCAGAGAGAAGCGCGCACAGTCTGGGAAGTACGCGAGCGCCTGGTAGACAATGCCGGCCACAAGTTCACCCTATTGTATGTACGACCCGAGACAGGCCGCACGCACCAGATCAGAGCCCACATGAAATCAGTGGGTCACCCAGTTGTTTGCGACTCACTCTATGCTCATGGCAGACTTTGCCCAGCGCAACTAACTAGGCATGCCTTGCACGCGGCAAAACTTGGGCTGACATTGCCAAGCGGCGTAAAAAAAGAATTCGAAAGCGCCCTGCCCGAAGACTTTGTTCAAACCCTTAAAACACTGCAAATATCACCTTGACCCCGTTAGAACACTGTGTTCTAACGGGGTTGACTTTCGTCTAAAAATCGGCTAATATTCGTCTATGTTCAAGCCTAACTTTACGGTCAGTCCACACCTCTTGGCTAATATAAAACGTATTGCCCAACTGGTGACAGAGCTTAACAATAGACATTTCCCAGAAATAGTATTACTAGACTTGGAACGGAAAGCGCGAGCAGTTTCGGCTCACTCCTCCACTAGCATTGAGGGTAATCCACTCCCACTTACCGAGGTTAAAAGGATAATGAAGTATGCGCCAGAACACGTAAGAGATAGTGAGAGAGAAGTGCTTAACTATAATCAAGCACTTGATTACTTGAACAAATTACTTAAAGAAAAAAGTTATTCTTTTGATTTAAAACTTATTTTGAGTACCCAGAAGATGGTTACTGCCAATTTGATAAGCAAGTCAAAATCAGGACATCTTAGACAGGAGCCTGTTTTCGTCAATAATCCATTGACGCGCAAGCCAATTTATTTCCCACCCGATCATTCTGACGTGCAGAGACTAATGCAGGAGCTAGTTGGATACGTGAACTCAAATAAGGGCAAACTCGACCCGCTCATCGTTGCTGGACTCTTCCATAAACAATTCGTGATCATCCACCCTTTTATTGACGGCAATGGTAGAACAGCGCGACTAGCTACTAAGATGCTTTTAGCTCGGATGGGTCTCGACACCTTCAACCTTTTTAGTTTCGAAAATTATTACAATCAAAATGTTACAAAGTATTTTGAGATGGTTGGGCTCGTGGGGAATTACTATGACCTCAAAGACAAAGTAGACTTCACTCCTTGGCTAGAATATTTCACAGACGGAATAATAGACGAATTGTTGCGCGTGAGTGGAGAACTTTCCAAATCAGTCGGTGCTCCCGAAAACAGTCTAGAACCACATCACAAAATTATTATTGATTACATTACCAAACACGGATTTATCAAAGACAAAGATTACGCTCTTCTTACCACCCGAGCCCGCCCAACCCGTAGTCTCGATTTCAACAAATTGATCAAACTTGGGCGAATAGAGAAACAAGGCAAAGGCAAAGCCACATTTTACCGCCTCAAACAGTAATGCCAAAACCTTAATTTCCAACTACTATTGACTTGCTACGCAAAGTATGATACACATGGGGGTGGAAATTGGGGTTTTTGAAACCTCACTGACCTGGCAGACCCAGGACTGATCACTGAAAAGAGAGGAAAAGCCAATGAAAGGCACAACCTTGATAGAAACCGGAGACGTGAATCTCGTTCTCCGAGGGTACGAACTCGGCCACCGCGTGACCTCCAACCTTCTCCACGTCCTCACCCGCGAAGAGCTCGAGTACTGGGAGAGGAACCACGCTGGATTCAAGGAGGCAATCACTCGAGGCTTCGCCCTCGAGAATATTTCCACCCCGAAGCCCACTCCAGAACCCCC
>DATDVE010000018.1:0-10083 GCA_036517655.1 Minisyncoccota bacterium
ACCAGTAGGCAAAGGCCAGAAGTCGCGCAAACCCAAGAAGTACAGTAACGTCTTTATAGTCACAAGAAGGAGAGTCGGCAAGAAGAAAGCCGCTTAATCTAGATGAAAACATCAATTGCCATTTTAGTTGCCGTGATAGTAGTGGGCGGTGGTTTGTTTGCCTATGATAAACTTGCCCAAACCGAAAGTGAGGGGCAAATTGTAAATTACGCGACGTTTTCAGAAGCTCTCCAAACTGGCAAAGATCTTAAGTGTACACAGAGGATGGAAATTGATGGGCCGGTCAGGGCCACATATTATTTCTCGGGAGGCGAAAATATGAGAGGAGATTATTATTACGACAATGACGACTTTTTAACTCACACGATTGTCACGAATATAGGTTCTGATACGGATATCAAAATGTTCCTATGGAGAGAACAAGGAGATGGAAAAGTTACCCAGTTTACGTCGGAGCAGTCTAAGTTCTATGTAGATCTCGCCGGATCTATTGCTCTGCCTCATATAGATTGTAAGGAAGAGAAAATTCCTACGGACCTATTTGTGGTCCCTAGCAATTTGACTATTGAAGTAGTGGAATCGCAAACGTCGCAGTTGCAATATACACAAGCTCAAAGAAACATAGAAGCTAGTAATTACGATTCTCTCATCAAGAATATGCTACTGGCCGTAGAGCTATATTATGACGACAACAACGTTTTGCCTGCAAGTCTTGACGAAGTAATAGCTGAAGGATACATACAGGTCAATAGCAATACCATGGCGCGATTGAAAAATGTAACTTACGCAAGTAGATCAAACTCTACGGCTGATATTTGTTTCGTAGGTAACGATCTTGCACCAAAATCTTGTGTCTCTTTCCCGAAGAGTTTTTAAGCTCACAAATTAAAATAGCGAAAGTAGTGTAATTTTGCTAGGTTTCGAGTGTCTGGTATAATATGCCCATGGATGCAACTTTAGAAAAAAAGATAGAAAAAATAGTAGATCGGAAGGTGGCTGGATCAATATCCAGTTTGTTACGTGACCCGGAACTTTTTATGGAACTATCAAATAGATCTAAAAAAAGGTTATCTATGTCTATCCGTTCAAAGAAAAGAATTCCATTTGAAATTATCAGGCGGAAGTACGGTTGAATGAACTTTTGGCGAGTCGAGTTTACCTACATAGCTGAACGCGATTTAGCCAATTTCGATCCTTCCGTCAGAAAAAAGATAAACGATAAGATTGCGTGGTTTGCTTCAAATTATGGCAAGCTTAGGCCCGAACCACTCCACATTCCCTTTGACGGATTTTATAAATTACACATAGGTAAAATCAGGGCAATCTATACGATAGAAAACGATACCCATATCTTGTTGATGCACCATATTGAATGGCGAGATAAGGTATATAAGCACTAAAACCAAGCTTAAAGCAACGAAGAGAGGTCGGCCGCTATGGTACTGCGGCCGACCTCTTGCTCTGCCTGGCGCTCATAGCCAGTAGTGCGTCTCCGGAGGCGACATATAGAGGGTGTCCTCGGTCATCCGCTTCAGGCACTTCTCCTGTTCGGCTTCAGGTAGTCCGTTTATTGAAGCCACGAGGATTGCCCGTAAGAAACGGTAGGCGAGATAGCCTCCACCGGCGACTGCTACGACCGCGAGTGCCACAATTGCGAACTGGGGCATGGGTGGTCACCTCACTAACTACTTTATAACACAAGGAGACTCCCTCGGGTAGCGAGAGCTTTCCCGTTTCTGTGGCTAATTGGCCTGTGTATACTTACAGTTGACTTGCAGATTGTTGGGAGTAGGCTTAGGCAAGAAGGGGGGTCTCATGAACAGAAGGGTGCTGTTAGTAGAAGATGACCCGCTCTACATAGAAGTCATCGGAACCTTCGTAAGGCTCTTCCTGCAGCACGATCTGCAAGTAGCAACGTCGCCTGTCCTTGCTCTCGCCGCCCTTGTGGTCCCGCGGTCGGACCTCATCCTGCTCGACCTGGGTGAGTCGCCCGAGGACGCGTTCGACTTCTCGAACTTCGTACGGGCTCAGGCCACGACACACGACCTGCCTATACTGGCGCTGTGTCGGGACGAGGAAGAGCGGCTGCGCTCGCTCGGAGAGAGCTGCTCGGCAGGGCTGGTAAAGCCCTTCCGGGTTCGCGAGCTCGAGGCGTTCATTCGCAGGCTCTTGCCCCAGCCGGTTGGGGCGGCGGCCTAGACACAATCCCTCCCTAATTATTTGCTTTATGAATAATTGGGGAGGGGTTGACACGTTTATCCAAGGGTATAGTATAGATATATTCATGTTCGAGGGTAGAGCCACAATCAAGTGTTCGATTTGTCCTAAGACCACCATGTGGGTTCTCTTTTCCCATGGTTATACTAATAAACATATGCGGGCGTAATCTTAACTAAATTCGAACTTTAAGAAAGCTCCCGCGAAAACGGGAGCTTTCTTGTTTATCGGGCACCAAGGGGAGGGATCATCAGTACTGATCTCCCCCTGGGGCAAGATAAGAGAGTCTTGTCTCACTCTGCTTGAGTAGAGTGCAGGTCCTTGGGGAGGCGAGAATGTGCGTCAGGCGTTGCGAGTTGCCGTGGATACTGACAGCTGATCAAGATCCACGTGTCATGCCGGAGTACCTTAGGGGTCCGGCATCGGATATCACGGGTCCGGATTCTTCGCGAGACGACCTGCCTCCTGCCAGCGCAGGCTGGGCGCAGGCAGGATGCCCGCGTCGGGAGGGCGAGTTCTCGACTGTCGGAGCTACCGACGGAAGGGAGGTGAGCGAGACATGAAGCACGGATTCATCGACTTTCCGGTCAAGTCCTACGGCAAGTAGGCTCTGACCGCCCCTAATTAGTGCCCCCTCCCTAGTTTTGGCAAATTCAAAATTAGGGAGGGGTAACTTGCAAATTAATAAGTTAAGAGTAGTTTTATGGACATGAGAATAATTACAAAAGAGAGGGTTGGGAAGGAGTACAAAAAGGCTGATTTTAAGGACGTAAAGAACTTGCGCCAGCTTATCTTGGCTCTGCGTAAAGTTGTGGCTGATGCAAAAAAAGTGAAGATTAAGAAAGTTGCAATAGTTCTTAAAGACCTGCCTGCGCAGGCAGGAATACCCAAACTAAGTTCACTGGGTATATCCGAACAGGAGTTGGGTGAAATTATTGCGCGCGAAGTATTGCTGGCTGATTATGAGTTTACAAAATACTTGAGCAAGCCTAAAGAGGGTTGGAGCTTCATAACAGAATTAGTTTTAGTTGGGAAGGTGAGTAAAGAACTTAAAGCTGGACTTGAGAGGGGCAAAATAATTGCGGGTTCGGTGAACATGACTCGCGAACTGGCTAACACTCCCGGTGGTGAAATGGTACCTAAGACGCTTGCTCTTGCGGCAAGAGAAGCCGTCAAAGGGACGGAGGCGAAAGTTACAGTTTTGGGCCGGCGGGAGATGGAGAAATTGGGAATGGGAGCAGTTTTGGGCGTGGCCAGGGGTTCTTCTCACGAGCCGCAATTTATTGTGGTGGAATACTGGGGCGCTGGCCCTGCTTCGCACAAGGCTACGCAGGGCGATCAAAACAATCGTCCGATTGTTTTGATCGGTAAAGGGGTGACTTTCGATACTGGTGGTCTTAACATCAAGACAGAGAATCACATGTACACGATGCACCTAGATATGTCCGGCGGGGCGGCTGTTATTCATGCTGTGGCTCTCGCCGCTCGGCTTGGCGTGAAAAAGAATGTTATTGCGCTAGTGCCTGCAGTAGAGAACATGCCCGGTGGCGATAGTTATAGACCCGGTGATGTGCTGCGTTCTATGTCGGGCAAGTCAATTGAGATTCTGAACACTGATGCGGAAGGTAGGGTAATTCTTGCTGATGCACTCACCTATGCCAAGCAGTACAATCCTAAACTTGTAGTGGATGTTGCCACGCTCACTGGCGCGGCTTGTGTTGCCTTGGGTGAGCGCGCATCAGCAATATTTACTCGTGACGAAGAATTAGAGAAGCTGACTCGGCAGTTGGGTGAGAAGTCAGGAGATTATGTGTGGCCAATGCCACTGTGGGAAGAATATGAGAGTGAGGTGAAGGGCACGTTCGGGGACGTAGCGAATCTCGGCAAGAAAGGGAGAATAGGCGGAGCGATAGCTGGCGCAGTATTCTTGCTGCAATTCACCAAGGATTATCCCAAGGGCACTAAGTGGATGCACATCGACATGGCACCAACTATGACCGCTACTGATGATGAGTATTTGGGCAAGGGTGCCAAGGGCACTCCAGTCAAGCTGCTGCTTGCTTTAATCGAGCAAGTGTCGTAGAATCGAGGGCAATACTAGTGTAATCATAAGAAGATGAAATCAACAATTATTGGTGTCGTAGCTCTCGTGGTAGTGATAAGTGGCGGGTACTTGCTCATGAGCGGAAGTAGTGTGGATGCGAACGCTCAAGAAGTAATGGATCAGTCACTAACCAGCGCCCTCGAAATGAATTCATATACCTTTGAGGGAGAGATGAACATGAACATCAAAGCCGAAGACGGAGACGGAACGATGAAGTTCACATATGCTGGATCGAGCGAAAAGTCAGCATTGCCTGATGGAGCAGTGACTCTCGAAGGGCAATTGAATATGGTGATTGACTTCGATGTGAATGCAGAGCCGAAAATGAAGGGCAATGTTGTAGTAGACGCTGTTATAGACGGCGAAGTCTTCTATCTCAAGTTTGTACTTTCCGACGATCTGTTGAAGCAGATTCCTGTGCCGATGATTTCAAGTCTGAATGATTCCTGGATTAAGATCAGCATGGAGGAACTAAAGGCATCAGGTCTGTTACCACCCGAAACGTTGGCTCAGTTCGACGAGCAAGGTGGACTATACGGGAACCTGGAAATGCAGAATCAGATGATCAAACTTATTTCTGAATCGGGAATAATCAAGGCTCTATCAATCAAGAATGGACCGACATTGGATGGCAAGGAGACGTACACTCTGGGAGTGGTTATAGATTCGACAAAGACTGGCGATTTCCTGATTGCTTACATGAAGCTTGTAGGAGGGGCCAACTATAACGATGGGGCCGGGGACCTTATGCTCTCTTCAGAAGAGAGGAAGGCCCTGGAGGAATCAATTGATAAGTTTTTCAAGGATGCCGAGGTTGAAGTGATTGTCGAGAAAGAGAGTCACTTCTTGAGAGGCTTATCTGTCAATGCGAAGATTAATGACCCAGAGACAAAGTCGTCTATCACCCTTGATGGCTCGTTCGCTTACAACGATATCAACGAACCAGTTGAGGTAACTGTCCCCGCAGAATCAACTTCGATCATGGAGATCTTAGCTCCGTTCCTCGGGGCCTTGATGATGGCACCTGCCCAATAGTCCGGCTTGCGCCCAATTGGGAGCTGTGATAGCATGAACCTCGTCCCGCCTAGCGGGACTTGGTTTATCTATATGTCTCGATCATTATACAAAGGCCCTTACATTGACCCACGCGTGACGAAGAAAATTGTGGGTAAGGATCCACTTAAGACTGGGCTTATTAAGACATGGGCCAGAGACTCTGTGATATCACCTGAAATGGTCGGCTTTGCCTTCGGAGTACACAATGGCAAGGACTTTATCGAAGTGCGAATCGTGGAAGAGATGGTGGGGCATAGACTTGGCGAATTCTCTCCTACCCGCAAGTTCGTGCGTCACGGAGGCAAGATGCAGAAGGAGATCGAGATGAAGAAGAAGGAAGCCGAGATCGCGGCGGCTAAGACAGCCAAGGAAGCGGGGACTGAAGCTAAAAAGTAATTTCTAAGTTCTAATTCCTAATTTCTAATGAAAGCTAAACTCAACAACTACAGACAGGCACCACGCAAAGTCAGGTTAGTAACTGACCTTATAAAGGGTAAGGGCGTGGAGAGAGCACAGGCAGAGCTCGCGCACTTGCCCAAGCGCGCAGGGGCCCCGATCCTCAAACTTTTGAATTCAGCAATCGCAAATGCAAGTGAGAAAAACAATTTATATATAAAGAGCATTAGTGTAGATAAGGGAATTGTTTTGAAAAGGAGTATGCCAAGAGCCATGGGTCGTGCCTTCCCAATTCATAAGCACAGCTCACACATAAAGCTCGAATTAGGAATTCGAGCAACGCAAAACGCAAAACTCAAAACGCAAAAATAACATGTCACATACAGTTCATCCATACGCACATAGATTAGGAATTCTCCGCGACTGGCGCAGCCGCTGGTTCGTGGGCAAGCGCGATAAGCCTATGTACCGCGAGAATCTCAAGTCCGATGTCCTCTTGCGCGAGCACCTAGAGAAGCGTCTACGTAGCTTCTTGGTTGATGCGATCGAGATGGAAAGAGGGGAAGGATACTTGAGAGTAATCATCAAAACGGCCCGTCCCGGTATGATTATTGGGCGCTCTGGCGAAGGCTCGGCTAAACTCAAAGAAGATATTTTGAAACAGATTCGCAGAGCAGGTGTATCTGTGCCACGCGATATCAGAATCTCGGTAGAGGAGGTGAGATCACCAGAGAGTCATGCCGGTATTGTGGCGCATATGATTGAGGAAGCTCTCGAGAAGCGCACCCCCTTCAGAAGGACTCTCAAACAGGCTATCGAGAAAGTGATGGCTAACAAGGATGTGAAGGGTGTGCGGATTACATTGTCAGGAGTACTCGATGGTGGTTCTATGGGTCGGACAGAATCAATCTTGCGTGGTCGCCTCCCGCTCCAGACTCTTAGGGCAGATATTGATTACGCACAGGGCCGAGCTAAAGGCACACTTGGCGCGATCGGCATTAAGGTTTGGATTTATAGAGGGGAAATTTTCGAAAATCATGGGAATGCTAATACCAAAAAAAGTTAAATACAGAAAGTGGCATACGATGCGCAGGAATCCCAAGCGTATCGGTCTTGATACGCGAGGCACGGAGCTCTCTTTCGGCTCCTTCGGCTTGCAGGCTACAAGTGCTGGGCGCATTAAGTCAAATCAGTTAGAATCTGCCAGGAAGGCTATGTCCCGCTCGATCAAGAAGACAGGCAAAATTTGGATTCGCGTTTTCCCCGATATGCCGTATACTCAGAAGCCAGCTGAAGTGAAGTTGGGCAAGGGTAAGGGCGACGTGCAGGGTTATGTTGTGCCAGTGCGCGCCGGCCGGGTCCTCTTCGAACTAGAGGGACTCTCGGATGAGGAGTCGAGAGACGTTCTGCGCAAGGCAGGTTCTAAGTTACCCGTGAAGAGTAAGGTCATAACCCGTCATGTCTAAGCTAGATTTGAAAAATAAATCGCGGGAGGAATTGGGAAAGCTTCTCTCTGATAAGAACGAGGCCCTACGCAATTTTCGTTTTGCCTTATCGGGAAGCAAGCAGAAGAATGTGCGCGAGGGACGTAACCTAAGACGAGACATAGCCCGCCTTAAAGCAGAAATGAGTCACGAAAAATATGGAAAATAAAGAAGGAAAAAAAATTTCCAAGAAGACATTCCAGGGAACTGTTGTGTCTGACAAGATGAACAAGACGAGAGTCGTGCTTGTTGAACGTTTCGCCAAGCACCCCAAGTACGGCAAATTTATTCATACAAGCAAAAAGTACAAGGCCCACGACGAAACTAACTCAAGTCACGTTGGAGATAAAGTAGTTATAGAAGAATGTAGACCGATTTCTCGCGACAAGCACTTCCTAATCTCTAATTCCTAAGTTCTAATTTCTAAACATGATTCAGCCAAGAGCCATAGTCAAAATAGCAGACAACACGGGCGCTAAAATTGGGCGTATCTTTAAAGTGCTTGGTGGTAGCAGGCGACGTTATGCGTGTATAGGCGATCTTGTTGTACTTTCTGTGCAAACTGCTGAACCGCGCAAGATGGCTAAGAAGAAGGAAGTGCACAGAGCTGTGGTTGTGCGCCAGAGAGCCAATCTGCGCAGAGCAGATGGCTCGTATATTAGATTCGACGAGAATGCTGTGGTGCTTGTGGACTTAAAGAATGAGCCTAAGGGTGGTCGCGTGTTCGGTCCTGTGCCACGAGAACTAACAGAGATGGGCTTCCAGAAGATTGCTTCGCTTGCTCCAGAGATTGTCTAAAATCATGAACAATATAAAAAAGGGTGACAATATAATAGTTATAGCCGGCAAGGATAAAGGTAAGCGTGCCAAGGTTCTGCGCGTGCTCTCATCTGGAAAGTTACTCATAGAAGGAGCAGGGGAAGTTAAGAAGCGCCGTCGCCCCAAGAAGGCCGGTGAGAAAGGTCAGGTGGTGACCATGTCCATGCCGATGGACAGTTCGAACGTGGCCCACTTCTGTCCCACGTGCAAGAAGGGGGTCAGGCGCGAGCATAAACACGACAAATAATTTACCAACATGATTGACGTTAAAGAGAAATTTAATAAAGCCTTGCCCGAACTAATGAAGACCTTGGGCAAGAAAAACAAGATGGCTGTCCCGCGCCTGGATAAAGTTGTTGTCTCCGTGGGCACCGGCTCATATAAGGATAAGAAGAAAGTCGAAGTCGTCATGGATAGGCTCGCCAAGATCACCGGCCAGAAGCCAAAACAAACGCAGGCCAAGAAATCCATTGCCACTTTCAAGTTGCGCCAAGGCGACATTTCGGGAGTAATGGTCACTCTGCGCGGAGCGCGCATGAACGATTTTCTAAACAGATTAATTAATATAGCAATTCCTCGCGAGCGCGACTTTAGGGGTCTTAAAGAAAGTTCCGTAGACGAAATGGGCAATCTTTCGATTGGTTTCAAAGAGAACACCATCTTCCCCGAGACGTCTGACGAAGATCTCAAAGACGTTTTCTCCTTCGGTGTCACTATCACCACAACTGCCAAAACTAAAGAAGAAGCCCTAGCTCTCTTCACCGCCCTTGGTTTCCCGTTCAAAAAATAGAACTTGAAATGTAATCTGCTCGAGAGTAGAGTACCCACAGAAGGGGGACTACCATGCCTTATCGTTTAAGTGGTTCGCTGGAGAGCGGTCACGTTCTCACGAACAGAAGCATCCGCCTCTACCTGTCTGAAGGTCTAGCTCGGCAGGTCGGCATTGTGGCAGAAGAGAATCAGAACTCGGAGTTCATTACCAGTCACGCGGGGCTGGGAAGGTTCGTAGGGCGCATGCCCACAATGGGTGGCGAGACATGGCAGGTCGGTTTCGACAACGGAGGACTCTTGCGCACAAGGACAAATGCACTGCGCGACGTCCGCATCGACATCCCGCTGCCGTACGTTGAGCGCTATCTGGGCAAGTGCGAGGCTCTCTGTGCCAGCCTCTCGGTGCTTCTGCTTCTCGTCGATCGGAGTTGGAAGAAAAGCGATGGAACGCCACCGATCAAACTTGCCACTTGCGCGGCGGAGTGGAACTACACGATCTTCATTGAGTTCTCGCCCAAGTTCTGGCGGTGGCTCAAGGACGGGGATCGCAGCTTGTCCTCCGTAGAGGAGGCCATGGCACGGGCGTACTCGTGGCTCCACCCGATCTCGATGATTGCCCGGCCAGGCAATTCGTACATCGAAGATGGCCAGCTGAATTTGCGGGTGGGTGAGGCAAGTGTGGTCCCGAACGACAACAGCGATCCGAAGAATCGGCGATTCAACACCAACAACTGCGAGTCGCCGGCAGAGCAACTAGTGCTCATCGCTGGACTTGCAGCGCTCACTGATCTTGCCTGCCAAGAAGGTGCGTTCTCATGAGCCACCGAAATTGGGCCCGGGTGTGTGTGACACCCGGGCCTTGCTGTTTTATGGGGATGTGATAGGATACTTCTGTTCTTAAGTCCTGCCATATCGGCCCTGTTTAGAGGGAAGTGATGGTGAGGAGCTTTATTTTTAAAGAATCCCTCTAATTTATCGGAGCACGTGGCAAAAAAATCAACAATTGCACGGTCGAAGAAGGCGCCCAAATTCAAGAGTCGGGTTGTTCGGCGCTGTTTCAGATGTGGTAGGAAGCGGGCTTATATGCGTGACTTCGATATGTGCAGAATCTGTTTCAGGGAAGCTGCCAACGAAGGTCGTATCCCCGGGATAAAGAAAGCCTCCTGGTAGTTCGACTACGCTCACTATAAATAAACAATGGATCAAATCGGAGATATGTTAACAAGGATCAAGAAT
>DATDVE010000019.1:0-61078 GCA_036517655.1 Minisyncoccota bacterium
CGTCGCGGCAGGTTCGAACTCTGGTCCAGCACCACTAGATGCATTCGCTTCCTGCCTCACAGAGAAAGGCGCGACATATTACGGAGCCTTCTGGTGTCCTAACTGCCAGAAGCAGAATGCCATGTTCGGCAAGTCGAAGAAGTTGGTCAACTATGTAGAATGCTCGACTCCCGACAGCAAGGGACAGCTGCAAGTATGCATAGATGCTGGAATAACTAATTACCCTACATGGGACTTCCCACCTATTGCTCCTGCCACTACAACCACTCGCGTAATCGGGGTGCAAGAACTTGAGACATTGTCGCAGATGACTGGTTGCGTTCTGTCTGGTAGCGGAGCAGCCACTACTACTCCGTAGTTATAAAACGTTATTAGAAGTAGAAAGACGAAAGGCCCGAGGTTTGATTCCCCCGGGCCCCTGATACGCGCCGCACTCACAGGCGGCGATCCTTCGCGAGCTTCTTCTCGAGCTTGCGCTCTTCGCGAGCCAGGCGCTTCTTGTGGTTGCGCAGGGCCCGCGAGTCCTTGACCGGCCCGCAGACCGTCATGGGCTGCAGGATGCAGATCTTGTTCTCGAATATCCCCTGCACCGCCCTGATGCGCGCGTTCTGAGAGTCGTTGGTCGAGTAGTACTGACCCTGTCCCCAGAAGCGCACCTCGCCCTGCGTGCCGTACGCGAAGAGATCCGCGTACTGCGCGCCGCCTCGCGCTGTGGTAGTAAGGTGCAACTCGAGGTAGTTCTCGCGCGTGACCCCCCGTCGCTCGGCCTCGGCCGCGTTCATGCTCGAGTACGAACGGTCCAGGATCTCGACGAGAAGCGTGCCCTCGCGGTCGCGCGTACTCGCGAAGATGCTCCGCATGAGCGACTGGCTGTTCACATCGGCGACGTCCCGCGCGAGGTAGACCTTCCAGCCTCCCTCGCAGAACAGATCCCTGAAGAGAGCCTCCTGACCTTCGCAGGTCCGGTACTCGCCCAGCTGAACGTCGGGCAGAGTGATCGTGACGCTGACGCCGGCTTCGGCGTGGGCCGCGAGCGCGAAAATCGCGAGAAGTGCTAGAATGCTTTTCATGGGAGCTCACCTATTCCTTTCTCTTCTGATATTGTATCATATTTTGATCCCCACGTCAATAGGTGAGAAAAGCCTTGATTTGCAACTCGAAATTGCAGATAGCCCGGCAGAACGCACCCAAGGCCTCTCTGATCGAGTGTCACTGCCAGACGATTCTGGCATGCTATTTATTTTTGATGAGCCGGGCTACTACTCTTTCTGGATGAAGAACATGAATTTCCCGCTCGACATAATTTGGCTCGATGAGAATTGGAGGGTTGTATGGATAGACGAGAATATATTGCCCGAAACTTATCCGGCATTATTCAATCCCCCATCCCCAATCAAATTTGTTCTTGAGATAAATACGGGTAAAGCCAGAGAACTAGAACTTAGGCTGGGCGAACGTGTTAGTCTGCCCGCAACCATTCCAGAGCTTGATTCTGGTCAATGAAAAATTTTACATTCTCTCCGCGGCCGGCGGCATTGACTATGAAATTAATTATAGATTGGATGGCGTGTGACATGCCGTAGAAGGCCGTGCGTTCTATGCGCTTATCAGAAAGTGTCTCGATGTACATATCCGTGGCATGTTTGGTGGGGATGCCAGCGCCGGAGAGGTCAACAAGAATTCTGAATTTGCGTTCGGGAAAGCGTTTGATCATATCCTCATAGAATTCGCGCGTCTCGGCTGCCATGTCATCGTGCTCCTCGGGACTCTCACCGGGCGCGGAGAAAGAAAGAGTGACCAGATTAGTGGTCTCCTCGTATACAAGATGAACCTTCCCTGTGTGCTTCACCCCTACAGTATAACAGGAGTGGCAGAAATATGTTGGTAGACGTACGTGAGAGCCACAATAAGGACAAGGAGAGCAAGGCCGGAAGCAAGATGTCTGCCATGGTGACGCTTAAGTTCTACTGCAAGCGACAAGACTATGGCGAGCAGAACTATGGCAATCAGAACGTAGTAGATTAAGTGCAAGAGAGTGTTGGGACTCGATAGCACACGCGCTCCCAGACTTGCATATTTGGTTGAGTCTTGTTCACCATTACTCGTTACTAGTTCCTCGTTACTCGTTACATCTTCAGTCTCTTCTATGTTTCTGACTGCGACAAAAGTAGGAGTTTCGCTTATAGATTCAACTTCTGGTTCGTTAACTGGCGCGGGAGCCTGGGTGGGGAGAGGCTCAACTTCGCTCGCCTCCACTCGGGCCACCGAGGGCACAATTGATGGCAGTGACGGAGCGTGGCTCACTGGTCGGCCGAAGTATTGGGCTACGAAAATTGTGGGTTGGCCTTGGTAAATACCTTCTGCTGTGGCAATGCCGATTTCGCTAAATTGCTGATTGAGAATGTTAGCTCGGTGACCAGGCGAATTCATCCAGGCCTGATTGACCACGCCGGAATCGTTGAAGTTCACCGCCAAATTCTCGCCAGCATAAATAAATCTGTAACCATTTTTTGTAAACCAATACCAAGGAGTAATACCCGTAGGCGAAACGTGAGCAAAGTAACTGTAACGAGCCATGTCATTGGCCTTCTCCTGCGCAGCCGCTTCAAGCACGGGATTGCGAGTTAATGGTGTGAGTGAATAGAGAGAGCGATCTTCGTTAGCCAGGTCAATCAAGACTGCAGGCAAAACGCTCGCTAGATAATCAATGCGAGAAATTATGAGCGGATAAGATAGAGAAAGTGAGAAAACAGCAACAGCAAAAAGCGAGACAACAGCAATGCTCTTCTTGTGAAAGAAGTGCGGCTTGTAAGAATTGTGCTCGTGAGGCACGAAGTAATGTCGCAGAAAACCGAGTCCCCGCTTGACAAAATCAATCATATGTTGAATTATATCACATCTCCAGAATTTTGCAAGTCGGCTATCCGAGCTTGGAACCTAAGGCTCCAAGTGACCTTGACACAGCGGGCGATGGGTGATATAATGGCCGCAGTAAACTCACGACATGAGCCCGGGGTGGCCGGCTCAACGGAAGGGAGGGAAAGACATGAAGGAAGCGGGGAACTACCTGGTTGTGCGGTATCCCAAGGAACAGCGACCCACCCTCGAACTGATGACGAAGGATGAGGTCTTCGCGGGGGGGCAGGAGATCTTTAGCAACAAGACGGATTTGCCAACCCTCAGCCCGGCGGCAACCACAGTCCTCGAGGGTCTCCTCGAGACGGAGCATGGGCGGGAGGTCGTGCAGAAACTCAGCGAGAACGGATTCAGCATCGGCTTCGGGGCGGCCAACCCCTAGACAACCCAACCCTATGCAAGCCACAAGAAGGCGCGGACCACCCTCCGCGCCTTTCGCAATTTTGGCTATCCGGACTAGTGGGCTCCTTGCCACGGAATCAGATCAGGCATGGGGATCGAGAGCGTTACTCCCCTTAGGCGGCAGTACTCATTGAAAGAAGCGGGGACCTGCGTCCCCGCCTCGTAATGCCTTCGTCCTCTATTCGCCGAGATCAGTCTTTCGGGGCTAAGGCGAACATGTGCCTCGCTCCAGCTGCCTGCAGTGACCCGTCGTCCCTCGAGAAGGCGAAATGGAAGGTGACGTAAGGCTCCCTCTCACCACTCGCGTAAGCCATGACTTCAAGATTCACGCATTCCCCGACTCCGTGAAGGGTGAGGCAAGCTTCTAGTCGATGCGCTTGATCGAAGGCCTGTACGAGATCTCTGGATTCGCCATGGCCGAGGCAAAGGTACTTGGTATACGGGTGTCTACTGGTTCCGTCGCAACGGAAAGCCGAAAAACGAAAGGATAGGTCCGTGCTGAACTGCAAAAATCTGATGAAGAAAAGCAGAGCAGCGTTGTATCCTCGCGTCCACTCGCCACTCGTGTCCGCAGTTTCGAGTACATCGCGTAAAGACTTGTCGATGAAGAGGGTAATCTTCTTGGCTCTCATTCGCGTTTTCTCCTTTCGAGAGTGGGCACGCCAGGGCCCAATTTAGGGGTTCAATACTGTCAATAGACTACATCAAAGACCCGATTTTGTCAATCCCACGTAATGGTTCAAGCATGCCTGAACCATTCTTTACCTAATTCGTGATTCATGCCCACCCCGAAGGCTTAACCTTCGCGAAGGTTAAGCCTTCGGGGGATTACGTTCCAGTCAAGTTATCTGCTCGACCAAGGAATGAGTTGATTGGGAGTGAACATTGGTATGTCTAGATTGACGCCGCGTAATCTGCAGTATTCTATGTTGGCTTTGCGTCTGGTGGTCATGTAGAAGTTGCCCGTTGGTGCGGTTAGGTTCCAGGGGGCCAAAACGTCGGATGAATTTGTTTGCTGAAATTGATTGAGGGCCGCAATTGTTAGTGGACCATATACGCCTGTTATTGGCAGGTTTGCGTTTTGATATTCGTTTAAGAATTCCTGCAAGTTCTTGATAGTCTGTACGCCCGCAGTGTCGCGGCCCTTCATTGCGTATTCGTGAAATCTGGCCACACATGTGATGGTGTTGCCATTTGCATCTGTAGCCACACCCAAGACTTGACCAGCCGAGACTGGGCCTGTGGGGTTGACTGTCACCGCGCCGAAGAGGCCTATTGGTCCACCAGAACCATATTGAGCATAACTAACGAACGGAAGGAAGCTACCCAAAATAAGGCTTAAAACAAGGAGTTTTGCGCTTTTTGCATTCATATCATTAATAGTTTACAAGCCTAACATACACTAATTATAATGTCAAGCTCTGGCAGCAATTTACAGAAAGACCTATCTCTTTCTGAAGTACGTGCGCAGGAGCAGTACTACTAACGATGTAGAAAGGATTGTGTTATACAAAACCCAAAATTGAATGGTGAGGTAGTTATAGTTTAACGGGTGCAGCTTGCCACTATAGGCCATGAACATTATTAGGGCTGTGTAAGCGAGTAGATAGATAATCGCGGAAAAAGTTGCTTGTTTGAACGCCCGCGAGGCACCGGGCTGCTTGCTATTGGTCGCCACACGCGTGGTATTACTTTTGAAAATAGCAGCAACGATAGAGTGACTGCAACTATAGAGTTGGATGAAGTATGAATAGAACGCTCCCCTGCCGAAGCGCGATATGGGGAAGGCGAGCATATAGGCGAAGCCCCAAATCATGTACGGCAAGAAGATGATCGCGCCCGCGAGGTTGATGTAGTCGTTATAGAAGAAAAGTGTCCAGAAAAGTTGGAAAGAAAATAACAAAGTGAGCGGGTGGTGGAAATAATATAAGAAGCCGGTGATGTAGGAGAGCTTAGTCTTCCAGGAGACTTGCGCCTTCCAGAACTTGCGACCCATGAAAGGGAAGAGACTGCCCGTGCACCAAGTGTGTTGTTGGTGGAAGTAGGCGTGCGGATCGTTGGGGCAAGTGCCGATCCCCAAGATCACGGGCACGTAGCGCACTGTCCAGCCGAGGGCTTGGAGATCGAAGCCTGTGTGGGCATCCTCGCTGTGTTCTTGCAAACTCGCGCCGCCAATTTGGGCAAGCGCTTCGCGTCTATAAATAGCATTCGAGCCGCAGCAAATAGTTGCATCAAGTCTATCGCGAGCCACTTCGATTATACGATAGAAGGCTTCCTGCGAGTGGGCCGCGCCGTAAGCCAGTGGCTGCTCGCGCTTAATCTTCTTGCCCATGTCGAAGTATTGCGGCGACTGCACAATGCCTATTCTCTTGCCACTGTCATCATTGCTAGCATGCTCCATGTAGGGTAGGAGCTCGCGGATAAAGTCAGGATGTGGCGCGCAATCTGCGTCGAGGATTACGATAAACTCGCCCGAGCTCCGCTCGAAACCGTATCTAATATTACCTGCCTTCTTCATATAGCCTCTGTCTGGTCTGGACAAGTACTCGAAACCATACTGTTTGGCCATAACTTCTTGCTCTTTGCGTGAATCTTGATCTTTAGTATCGTCGAGCACGTACACTTTTTTATTCACATAGGGCAATGCGGCCACGTGTTGCCAAGTGTTGCGCAGTACACTTAATTCTTCGCCGCAGATTGGCAAGAACACGTCAACGGATGGCTCCCCCTTCTTTCCTCCCCCATCTTTTTGGCTGGCCCAAAAGTTTTCTACACAAGCAAAGTGTTTGGTTAGATCGAAACGCTTGTAGAAAAGATTCTGGATAAAGCTCAAGAGATAATATGCAGAGAAGAAGAGCAGAAGCGGCCCGACGAACCAGCGAAAGAATAAGTCGTAGCGTATAGCGGGGATGAAGCCATATACAACCAAGAGCCAGGAGACAATGCCGAAAGCGAAAAACACCCGCACGAGCCATGTGGGTGTTTTTCGGACGTATAAGTATTTATCTATCTGCTCGACCAAGGAATGAGTTGCTCGGGAGTGAACATCGGTATATCAAGTGTGATGCCACGTAATCTGCAGTACTCAATGTTGGCCTTGCGCCTAGTTGTCATGTAGAAGTGACCAGTGGGGCCATTCAAGTTCCAAGGAGTCAACACGTCTGTGGCATTGGTGGTCTGGAAAGTGTTCACTTGCGAGATTGTGAGCGGACCGTAGAAGCCGGTCATTGGTAGATTAGCGCTCTGGTATTCGTTCAAGAAAGATTGCAGGTTGGTGATAGTCTCATTGCCGGCAGTGTTACGTCCGCGCATTGCGTACTCGCTGAAGCGAGCAAGGCATGTCTGTGTGTTGCCACTTGAGTCTGTCGAAACACCCAAAACTTGACCCGCCCCCACCGGACCCACTGCCACTTGCCCTGAGCCCGTCGAAGGGCTCCCCACGGAAATGTAAGCACCCAGAACCGATCCCGAAGGCCCGGTCTGCGGAGCCGTAGGAGAACTGCCCACAATCTGTCCCCCGCCCCCACCACCGCCAGAACTCGCCGGAGGAGTAACTGGTGCAGGAGTATTATCTGTTGGATCGCAGGCATCGCCTATGCCGTCACTATCCTTGTCAGCCTGATCTTCGTTAGGAATCAACGGACAGTTATCAGCCGTATCAGCATCGCCGTCGTTGTCATCGTCATCATCACAAGCATCCCCCATAGCATCGCCATCAGTATTTAGTTGATCAGTATTTTCAACCAGTGGGCAGTTATCGGTTGAATCCAGAATGGTGTCAGAATCCGTGTCATCACAAACGTCACCCTCTGCATCTTCGTTCATGTTGGCCTGATTGCTGTTGGCATTGATTGGGCAGTTGTCGACCCCATTTAATACCGTGTCGCCATCCTTATCTGGATCGCAAGCATCGCCTATGCCGTCATCATCGAGGTCAGCCTGGTCGAGATTTGCAATCAAGGGACAATTGTCAGTTTCGTCAGGGACAGTGTCGTCGTCAGCATCACCATCGTCACATGCATCTCCAACTCCGTTTCCATCAATATCCTCTTGTCCTGGGTTCGAGACAAGCGGACAGTTGTCTGCATCATCTAGGTCATCGTCGTTGTCGTCATCAGTATCGCATGCATTACCTATTCCGTCCCCATCAGTGTCGAGTTGATCGATATTAGCCACCAGTGGACAATTATCTGGAGTATCAAGAACCGTATCATTGTCATCGTCACCGTCACAAGCGTCTCCCGCACCATCACCGTCGGTATCTGTCTGGTCTGCATTCACTATCAACGGACAGTTGTCTGCTGTGTCTAAGTCGTCATCATTATCATCGTCATCATCACAGACATCACCCAAACCGTCGCCATCGGTGTCAGTTTGATCGAGATTGGCAATCAAAGGACAATTGTCAGGTGTATCAAGAACTGTATCATTGTCGTCATCCGGATCGCAGGCGTCGCCTAGTCCATCCCCGTCCGTATCGGTTTGTTCCGGGTTGGCTACAAACGGGCAGTTATCCGTTGTGTCAAGATCCCCGTCATTATCATCATCGTCGTCGCAGGTATCGCCCATTGTGTCGCCGTCGTTATTGGCTTGATCAGTATTTGCATTCACTGGGCAGTTATCAGCGTCGTCAAGAATTGTGTCGTTATCATCGTCCGTATCACACTCATCGCCAATCCCATCACCGTCGGTGTCAGTTTGATCTGGGTTTGAATTAATGGGACAGTTGTCTGTATCATCACGCACCGTATCATCATCAGTGTCTGGGTCACTCGGATCAGTTACAGTCTCGTCATCATTCAGCAAAGTATCACCATCCTTGTCTGGATCACACACATCGCCAAGACCGTCGCCATCTATATCTTCTTGCCCAGGGTTATCAATTGTAGGACAGTTATCTGCGTCGTTTAGGACGCCGTCATCGTCCAGATCTGTATCAGATGTAACAATGACAGTGCGCGTTACTTGAGTCGCAGCAAGCCCGTCAGAATCAGACACGTCGTAGGTAATAGTGTACGTACCTTCTGCATTAGTTACTGTGTCGCCACCAACCACAATCGAAGACGTAAGATCGCCATCTTCCTCGTCAGTAGCTGTAGCACCGGGGTCAGAGAAAGTATCGTCAGTCTCAAGTACTATCGGGTCAGCTCCGATAAGAGTTATCACCGGAGCAGCATTATCGTCATTTGTTACAGCACAAATTATATCCTGATCTAAGACCAGTGTTCCAGTGTCACAGTCATCTGCGTAGGAAACCGCGTATGTTCCTGGATTGTCCTCAACTATTGTGTAGGAGCCCAGCCCAGCAATAGCTACTGTCTGGTCGCTCACAACATCCGAGTGAGTGCCGTCAGCGGCAGTGATGGTGAAGGTAAAACTATCCGCAGAAGATGTACCACCGTCAGTGTTATCAACTGTCTTGTTTATCGTGATTGTCGGTTTGTATGGTTCGCAGTCAGAGTCATCAAAATCAGTATCTCCGTCAGTATCGTTATCCGCGCCATCAGTACAAAGTCCACCAGTTTCAGTAGATGGAGGGTTTACAACTATTTCTACGTCAATTGTCTCGTCCCCATCTTGCAAGAACGAAGCACCACCGCCTGTCTTGAAGCTGTTGTTTTTGTTTGCTTCTGCAATAAAGGTAAACGTACCGCCCGTACTTGCAACTGTTGCCGTAAAGATAAATGAAATAGAATCACCCGCATCGATGCCATCGCTACCAGTGTTTAGACTTGCCTCGAGAACCCCGGGCTCACCGAAATCGTCAAGGTCCCATTTCCCGGCATCTTCGGCGTCACTAAAAGATAAACTCGAAAGACCAGATGTCAGAGTAAATCCGGCAGGAAGGTTTAACCTGATTGCCTTCATTTCATCAGTCGAACTTGCTGCGTTCGTGAATGTGACTGTAAATTCCACCTCAGAATCGGCATCTACGATCGTAGGAGAGATCGTAACACTAGCCTCACGCACCGGAGCCCCTGCAGCTGTGACATACTCGGTGGTCCAGAAACTTGCTCCTACGGACCAGAGGGCCATGGAAAAGACCAGGGCTAGATGGGTTATTTTTCCCACTGTGCTCTTGCCTACGTTAAATTTGTCGTACATATATATTTATAGCCATTAATTGCTTAATAAAAAAATCCTCCCTTTGATACAAACTACGAATATAAATACTATCCCCTCTGGTGCCAGAGGTCAAGCAGTATAACGAGGCGGTTATAAATATGTGACTGATTAGTATAACTACTCCAGTGCAAGCAGGATCGCCATCAGGGCGAAGCCTGTGATGATTGCGATTAATTGAATTAGAGATTTGCGGGCACTACTTGTTTTTTGTAATTCTGGCACTAAGTCAGAGGCGGCTATGTAGAGGAAGCCGCCGGCGGTTATAGGTAGGATAAGTTCTATCAAGCCCTCACTGTTGCCCTTCAAGGCCACGACAATAAGAAGGCCGGCGAATGAGGCAAGGGCAGAGAGGAAGTTGAGAAAGAGCGCTCTTGCTCGCGAGAAGCCGACGTGCAGGAGTAACCCAAAATCCCCGATTTCCTGCGGGATCTCGTGGAGTATCACAGCAATCGTTGTAGCGATGCCAACTTCGGTGCTCACTAGATACGCACCACCAATCACGATGCCATCTATTAGGTTGTGCAAGCCGTCAGAGATAATGTTCATGTAGCCGATGTGCTGATTGGCATGACCGGAGTCAATCTCCACGCCCACTTCATGCACTTCGCCCTCGTGGCCGTGGTGCCAGCGCAGGAACTTCTCAAGAACGAAAAAGATTAAAAAGCCCACGAAGATAAGTGAGGTGATCTTGGGCGTCACCTCTAATTCTGGCAGAATATGCAGGAAGACGTCACCCAAGAGTGCTCCCACAGAGAGGCTAATTAGGGCAAACAAGACCTTGCGCAACCTGATTACGTTGAGAGAAATGGTGAAGAGGCCAACGAGGGATATGAGGCTAACTATTAGTATGGATAGAGCGGCTAGCCAGAGCATGCCACTATGATATACTAAATTCATAGCAATAAAAATAACGGGATGGGTCCCGTTAGAAATTAAGTCGCGGGGTCATACATAATATTAAGTAGACAGTATGGTTTATTATTTAAATTTCTAATGGGATGGAGACACAAAATCAAAACGAGAATAGCTCCGCGCCAGAATCCAAGTTGTCTGTACCCGCGGCAATAATCGTGGCCGGCGTCATCGTCGCCCTTGCGCTCATTTATACAGGAGGCGGTAAGGGAAGCGGGTCGAATCCCGACCTTGCGGGCCAGAAGAATTCCGAGCAGAAGAAGCAGGCCGACAATGTTGTCCCGGTTAGCCCAGGCGAACACATATTGGGTAATCCAAATGCGCAAGTTATGGTCGTGGAATTCTCTGACATCGAGTGCCCATTCTGTAAACGCTTCCATGACACAATGCATCAAGTGATCGAAGAATACGGCAAGGATGGCAAGGTGGCTTGGGTCTATCGCCACTTCCCTCTCCAGATCCACCCTAAGGCCACACCGGAAGCAGAAGCAACAGAGTGCGTTTGGGAACAAGGCGGAAATGAATTGTTTTGGAGCTATCTTGACGCGCTATTCGCCGCGAGCCTCTCAAATAATCAGACCGATCCTGCTGTGCCCGCGCAAGTGGCTAAGACAATAGGCGTGGATATGGCAAAGTACAACGAGTGTACACGTACACGCAAGTACCAAGCAAAAGTTGTGGCGCAGATGGAGGACGGCTTCAATTCTGGAGTCACGGGTACACCATATAGTATTGTGATCGCCGCAAATGGCAAGAAATTCCCAATCAACGGAGCCCTGCCCATCGAGAGTGTGCGAACAGTGATCGAGCAAGCCCTTAAAGAAAAATAAAATGAGAGGCGGTAACGGGAGAGTCGTAGCCCTTGCGATCGCCCTGGTTATAGTTGTCATTGCGCTCGTACTGCGATACTCACGCTCGGACACTGCATCTGTTGATACATACGTGGGCGGCGAACCACAACTCGGAGAAGCAGGGAGCGAGCACACACATATGAGTATGCTAGTGTTTGTCAGTGGCAAGTTACTCGATTTCTCGCAGCCGTTATATCAACTGCAAAATGAGCTTGTGCACTTCGAGGACGCCGACGGTATCTTCATACACAAACACGCAACCGGGGTGACCCTTACTTATCTGTTCGAGAGTCTCGAGATGGAGCTAACTAGCGACTGCATCAGATTAAGGACCGGACTTGAGTACTGTAGTGACGGGAAGGCGAAATTGCAAACTTACCTAAACAAGGAAAAATTTGGGGATTGGGACAAGTATGAATTGCGAGATGGTGATAAGATACTAATTGACTATGGCAACACCTCGGAATTTGATCACAAGCTCTTGCTCAATACCGTGCCAGATCTGACTCCAGAGTTACTAATAAACTGACAGAATGGACCAATATAACACCCAGATTCAGGATATCGCTCCATCCCTCGGACTTAATTTTGCCAACTTGGCGGCCAAACTTTCTGACAACCTGCTTTGGGGAGTGCTGGGTTTACTTGCAATAATCTTGGGCGCTACTACCGTTGTTCTCTACTATCACTGGATGCGCTACGGCTTCGGGGACAGAATGGTTATCTTTGCGCAGGTGCTCTATACGGTTGTTCTTATCTCTGGCTTTGCTGTGATGATTGGTTCAGTCAACTATTATGGCTAGGTTACCGCTTGAACCGGGGGAGAAGATTCTTCTTACCTGTCATAGGCACTGGATCGTCTACTTTATAGATGCAATTGTGCTCTTCATATTATTCCTACTGCCCTATCTGATATTCCGATTTCTTGGACTTAGCGAGGGCATTGATCCTGCGGAGAGAGAGTACCACATAGCAGTTTTTGCATATACTGCGTGGTTCATCTTGCTCTGGACATACTTCTTCATCGTTTGGACGAACGCATATCTCGACGCTTGGATTGTCACTGATAGACGCATTATAGATATAGAACAACAGAGCCTCTTCCACAGATCAGTGAGCGATTTTCGCATAGAGAAAATTCAGAACATTATGGTCAAGGAAACTGGCTTCATAGCCAACATGTTAGGTTACGGCACGATTATTGTAGAAACAGCTGGCGAACGCATTATTCTCGAGTTCGACAATATCCCCAAGCCATACAAAGTACGTGACTTAATATCAGAGTGCCACGATAAATGCCTAGCTAAACTCGCAAATAGTGGTATATCCCCAGACGCAAGAGACATCATCCTCGAACACTAAAATCCCAGGCGGTATAATAAAAACTAACGCGCGGTGCCCACCCGGGGCCCTTCGTGCGTTATTGTGCACCCTCATCTTCGTCAGGATCGTAGCCAGGTCCCTGGAGACCCTTGTCGATCTTATTTCCAACTTCGACAAGTGCCCAGAGAATGAGACCGAGCGGATTGGTGGGATCTAGAAGAGCCCTTTCAAACCTTGCATTCTTTTTATTCTCGACCTTTATCCTCCGTTTTGTCTGGCCACGCCCCTTGGGAGACGGTTTTCGCTGCTGAGTCCTTTTCGCCATGGTGTCTTCTCCTAGGTGAAGTTACAGCACAAACATACTCAAAAGATCCAGGGGGCTACATTTGCCTTAGCCACGCGTAATTCGGAACTGGTTCCTGAAGGCTTAACCTGCGCTAAGGTTAAGCATTCGAGGAATACCAAAAATGATTCATTTAGACAGCGACCCAATTAGCAGCTACGGGAAGCCTAACGGGTGTGTTTTTACTTGAGTTGTGTTTGCTAAAGTTAAGGATCGTCAGTCCCCTAACTAGCCCCGTTCGAGAGTCCGTACGTAAGAGAACATCATCGGAGGTCTCTGCTACATTATCTCTGGGAGAGGGCTTCCCTTGAGATAGGTACAGCACATCGGCTTCTTTGTCGAAAAGATAGTACAAATTTATTTTTCCTTTTTTCACTTTTTTAGGCATATTTAGAGTATACGACTTGTAACGTAGGCCGTCAATACGAAATGCCTCGCATTAACCTTGACTACTATTGCCAACCATTTTCCCCTCGGAAGGCTGCGGTAGAAAATCATAACTGATGCGTCATATTTCGATGGTTTTATGTGGTCCGGTTTACCTAACGCATCCTCGAATTTATCCAGATAGACATTCACTTCTGGATGAAAATCTAGAACATGCCGAAGTCTTTCATCGGTTAATTCAATTTGACCAAATACTGATTGGTAGCGCTGCATAATTCTAGTAGCCGACGAGGCGTTTGGTTTTTTTGTGGGTTCGGATTTTCTCGTGGGCTTTGGCTTCTATTTGGCGGATACGCTCTCTTGTAACAGCAAATTGTTTGCCTACTTCCTCAAGTGTTCTTTGCACACCGTCTTTTAGACCGTGGCGCAGTTCTAGAATCTCGCGCTCTTTGGGCGATAAGTCACCCAGTATTTCTCTGATCTGGTCTTGAAGTATTCTTTGTGAGGCGTTGTAGTCGGGCGCAGCAATTTTCTCATCGGCAATGAATTCACCCAGCACAGATTTGCCATCATCGTCATCCCCCACCGGCTTCTCGAGCGAGATAGTCGATTGGTCTATTGATTCAATGTGATGCACTTTCTCTACGTCTACACCCATCTCGGTAGCTATCTCGCCTGGTAGTGGATCACGCCCAAGATCTTGGCTAAGTCTGCGCACTACTTGCTTGTACTTAGCAATTGTTTCTACCATGTGCACCGGTATGCGAATAGTTCTGGATTGATCAGCAATGGCGCGGGTGATAGCTTGTCTGATCCACCACGTGGCATAAGTCGAGAACTTGTAGCCTTTGCTCCAATCAAATTTCTCTACTGCTTTAAACAGGCCGATATTGCCCTCCTGAATTAGATCCAGAAGTGTTAAGTCAGACGAGCGGCCCATGTACTTTTTTGCAATCGAGACAACTAAGCGCAAATTTGCTTTAGCAAGTTCATTCTTGGCTTCTTCGTCACCAAGAGCAATGCGTTTGGCAAATTCTTTCTCCTCGGCAGCCGTGATCAGTCTATATCTGCCTATTTCTTTGAGATACATCTGCACAGAATCGTAATCGGGAGTATCGAGGTCTAATTTATGCTTACCGGGTTCGCCAGATTCCTCGAACTCAAGCAGTCCGCCGCCCTCCAACACATCAATCCCACGCTCGTTGAGACGCTCGTATAGCTCGTCGAGGAAGAGAATGTCATCTTCAATCTTGGGGAACTCTTTCAAAATTTCGCCGTAGGTCACGAATCCCCTTTTCTTTCCACGATCTATGAGCGCCTCGGCCTTCTTCTCCAGGTGGGCCTTGCGCTTCGGGATCGTCCGCACTGGCTTCACTACTACAGCAGCTTTCTTCACTGCCTTCTTTTCTTTCTTTGCCCTCTTTTCTCCCTTTACTGATTTTGATTTCTTTGCGCGCAATTTTCTAACCCCCCCATTTTTCCGGGTCGGCGTAGCACTTTTCTTGGCCACTTTCCTCTTCGCAACCTTCTTTTTCGCCTTCTTCATTTTCATTTGGATTGGGGGGTTAGTTTTTTACTAATTTCTTGGCACTTGTTGAGGCAATCCCTTATCTCGTCCTCGTCGCCATTAATCTCCGCCCGGCGCAATTTCTCCATAGCTTCTGCGAATTCTGCCTTGTACACTTCTTGTGATAAACGTGACAGAAGAGTTTTCGTTTCTTCCTCAAGGTTAAAGGAGATTGGGTAGTACAGTTCCGCTTCGAAGAGCAAGCTCTCAATATCGTCACTTATCATACTCACATCAAGCAGATCCGACAACTTTTTCTCTAATATTTTAGATTCCTCCGGATTCTTGCGGCTCTTATACAAGGCAGCTATGCCAAGAAGACGCCTACCGACCATTATTACGCTACTACTAATTCTCGCATCTTTTTGTTCACCTCGAGATCGAGACGAGTCTTCTCGCTGGTCTTGTGCGGAACCTCCAGATTTGCGCCATTTATCATAATCACTCTTAGCCGCTTCGAGTGAGACACCTAGGACCTGGGAAATTTTTTGCATTACCTTGTCCTTCTCAATTTCATTATACATATCAGATAGATGGGGATACAGGTAGGTGTGCAGAGCCTCTTGAATTTTCCTGCTATCCTTCCCGCTCTCCCCCATGCGGGCAGATATCATCTCCAGTGCAAAATCGGTGAACGGCTTCTCCTTCTCTAGCGTATTTCGCCACAACTCTGGATTCTTTTGGATAAGCGAGGCCGGGTCCTCACCCTCTGGTAAAGTAATCGCAGAGACAAACATGTCCCGCGAGAGCGCTAATCTCACAGCTTTCTCTGATGCCCTGAAGCCTGCCTCATCAGCGTCAAGCAAGATAGTAAGATTGTTAGACAAACGAGTGAGAATATCTAGATGGAGAGGAGTAAGTGCTGTGCCGGAGACGCCTACACAGTTTGTTGTACCAATCTGATGGGCCATGATCACATCTATCTGGCCTTCTACCAATATCGTTTTGTCGCGTTCTCTGATCGAGTTTTTTGCCTGGTTGAGGCCGTAGAAAACTCTAGACTTGTGGAATAGCAGAGTCTCTGGCGAATTTATATACTTGCCTTGATTATCATCCGTAGCTCCCGGAAGTACACGCGCCGAGAAACCAATGGGGCGGCCAGAATAATCAAAGAACGGAAACATTAATCTGCCTCTAAATCTGTCGTAGTAACCCTTGTCAGATTTGACCAAGAGACCTGCTTTTTCTGCGTCTATTTCTGAATAGCCCTTTGCTCTTAAGTGCATGGCAAGATTCCTCCAGCCCGCAGGGGCAAATCCTATCTTGAAGCTTTCTATCATTGCCCCGTCAATACCGCGCTCCTTGATATACTTTTTTGCCACTTCGCTTTTGGCAAATTCGCTCTGGTAGTAACTTACTGCCTGATTCATGGTTTCTCTAAGTCGTCCTTGGGACAAGTTCTGGCCCGAAAATTGACTGGACAGAGTCACCCCAGCTTTCTCGGCGAGCAACTTGAGAGCCTCTTTGAATTCCACATTCTCAATCTCCTCCACGAAGGTAAATATGTCTCCTCCTTTGCCACAACCGAAACAGTGGAATGACCCCCTATCAGGAGACACGAAAAATGATGGAGTACGCTCGTTATGGAACGGACATCTTGCCCTGTAATTCTGCCCCGCTTTTTCTAGTTTGACGTATGAAGAAACCACGTCTTTAATTGAGAGTCTCTGTTTTATCTCGTCTATGGGAGACTCGGCGCTCGTTGACATCTCCTATTCTCTGGATTTCTCCTTTGACTTCGGACTTGCGTTCTTCCAACCGGTTCCAGCGGGTATTAAGCGACCTATTAACACATTCTCCTTCAATCCATCCAACCGATCCACTCCTCCGCGCAGAGCCACCGACGTAAGGGTGCGCTGTGTGTTCTCGAATGAAGCGGCGGCCAAGAAGGAAGACGTCGTCATAGAGACATCGGATATACCAAGCAGGGTGTCTTCCGACTGCGCCTTCTTGCCGCCCTTGCTTACCGTAAACTCATTTTCCTCGATCAATTCACCCGCACTCACAATTTCGCCTTTGGCGAAAACTGTATCACCGGCATCTTTTATACGCTTGCGGCTGAACATCTGACGAACAATAACTTCTATATGCTTGCGTGAGATAACCGCTCCTTGCGATGAGTAAATCTCATGGATAACTTCCAGAATATGATTCTCTGCCTCGATCCGCCCAGACATTTCAAAGAGAAGCGAGATATCCACTGGTCCATCCGTCAGAATATCTCCCTTCTTAACAAGTGCGCCCTTCTTGACCAGAATAGTGCGATTACGTGGGGCAGTATATTCTTCGCGTTCATCTTTACTTTTCCCGCGCGATGCAGGATCTGTGAGAATAGAGATAACTTGTTCCTCATCGCCCGTTCTTATATCTACCACTTCACCATCTACACCAGAGATGACGCTCGGATTCTTGGGTAGGCGCTTCTCGAAAATCTCTTCGACTCTGGGCAAACCGGTAGTAATGTCACCCTGATCAGTAGCCACGCCTCCCTGGTGGAATGTTCTCATAGTAAGCTGCGTACCCGGTTCGCCGATGGCCTGGGCGGCCACTACTCCAACTGCTTCCCCAAGTTCCACCAAAGCATTCCTGCCCATATCAAGACCGTAACATTTGCGGCAGAGACCTTCGAGGGTCTTGCAGGAAAGTGGCGAACGCACAATGACCTCGCTCGTGCCGGTCGCATCAATCAAGGCCGCCTCGCGCTTAAAGATCAATTCTCCTTTCTTCAGAACTCCCTTTACGTCAGAGAGCAATACTCGGCCTCGAATATCAGCGGCAAAGTTAGAATGCACGTGGCCACTAGCCGCGCGCTTGATTACCCTTCCCACTGTGTCTCCACAATCCTCTTCGCTGATAATCAGACTGTCGGCAACATAAACTAATTTGCGTGTTAGATAGCCGGCCTTGGCTGTGTTAAGGGCCGTATCTGTTAGACCTTTTCTGGCACCGTGAGTAGTGATGAAATATTCGAGAGGCGAGAGCCCTTCCATGTAAGAAGGGATCACTGGGAAGTTGATGGTGCGACCGGAGGGGTTAACGATAAGACCCTTCATGCCCGCCATCTGCGAAACGTTTATTATTTTTCCTCTTGCACCGGATGTTAGCATGCTTACTACAGAGCCGTCCGCCTCAAGTGTAGTCGGCAAAATCTTGTCGAGCTTATTTTTTGCTTCCTGCCACACCTCGATAGACATTCTGTACTTCTCCTCATCAGAGATAAAGCCTTCGCTGAATTTGTCTTCTATTGTAGCCACCTTCTTCTTGGCTTCGGCAATAATACCTTTCTTCTCATCTGGTACACGCACCGCATCAATACCCCAGCTAATACCGCTTTTCTTGGCGTAGAGGAATCCAGACTTCTTGACGTTATCGAGTATCGCGGGCAATTCGCTCAAACCGTAGCGAGCGATAAGATCATCTACTATCTCGGACATATCCTTGGCGGTCACTGGCTTGTTGATGTAGGGGAAATCGTCCGGCAAGAAACTGTTGAAGCGCAAGCGACCCACTGAAGTGCGGAAGGGCTTGTTCTCGAAGGCGCCAAATTTCTCTTTCTCTGTTGGCAAAACCATAATCTCCTCGCGCAGGTTGATCTGGCGGTAATCGTACGAAGCAATCGCAGCATTGGGGCTTGAGAAATACTTGAGCGATTTGACATCCACGTCATGACCAATAGTTTTAGTCATCCAATAACAACCGAGAATAATGTCGAGCAGTTTGAACTTGGCCAGCACCTCGTTGTTACCTGGACCAAGCAAGTTCTTCTCTGATGCCATAATCTCGTCAGCCTCTTTCTGGGCTGCATTTGACAGGGGAAGGTGAACGGCCATCTGGTCACCGTCGAAGTCGGCATTAAAAGCGCTACAAACTAATGGATGCACCTGAATAGCATTTCCTTCTATTAGTACCGGCTTGAAGGCCTGTACGCCGAGTCTGTGTAGTGTGGGCGCGCGGTTAAGCAAGACGCGCTTGTCGCGAATGACGTCTTCGAGAATTTCCCAAACTTCTGGAATACCTTCATCGATCAATTTACCTGCGCCCCTGATGTTAAAGGCAAGCTCTCTCTCTAGTAATTTGCTAATTACGAATGGCCTGAATAATTCTAGTGCCATGTGCTTGGGCAGGCCGCATTGAGACAACTTCAATTCCGGACCTACGACAATTACTGAACGGCCCGAATAGTCCACCCGCTTACCCAGAAGATTCTGCCTAAATCTGCCGTGTTTGCCTTTTAGGTTATCAGAAAGTGACTTGAGTGGTCGGCGTTGGGCTTGTGAGACAGCGCCCGTTGCTTTGTGAATCGAGTTGTCTATGAGTGCATCAACCGCTTCTTGCAATATACGTTTCTCGTTGCGCAAGATTACATCCGGAGCGCTAAGCTCGAGAAGTTTCTTAAGTCTGTTGTTGCGATTAATTACGCGCCTATATAGATCGTTGATATCGGAAGTTGCATGCCGACCACCATCAAGGGCCACCATCGGCCGCAAGGCAGGAGGGATTACAGGGATGACCTTGAGAAACATCCACTCGGGACGCACAGACCCTCGGCGGAGGGATTTGAGCAGATTGAGGCGGCGCTCTATTCTTGGCTTCTCGCTTGCATTGCCTTGTTCATACTCAGCCTTGCTCGATTCGTACATTTTGTCGAGATCAAGCGATCGGAAAATATTGTACACAGCCTCGGCCCCGATCTCCGCCTCGAAGACATGCCCATACTTCATCGAATACTTGTGATAAGAAACTTCGTCAAGCACTTTCCAGCGCTTTAGCATATCAAGCTCCCCCTTGGCATCCGAGAGCGACTGCTTGAGACGTTCTCGTGCCTCATCGCTCCGAAGGGTTTTGTACTTGGCTTTATATTCGGTGTCGAGCTCTTTGTAGACTTTGTCCTTCTCTGCTTCGTTCACCTTCGTGACAATATAACCAGAGAAATAAACTACTTTCTCAAGATCTGCGACCGGCACGCCAAGGAGCACGCCCATGCGCGAAGGTATACCCTTCAAGAACCAGACATGTGCCACCGGCGAGGCAAGCTCAATGTGACCCATGCGCTCGCGACGCACAATACTGCGAGTTACTTCCACGCCACACTTCTCGCAGATAATATCTTTATAGCGTATGCGACGATATTTCCCGCAGTAACATTCATAATCTTTCTCCGGCCCAAAGATAGCCTCGTCGAAAAGTCCCTTGCGCTCTGATCTTTGTGTACGGTAGTTAACAGTCTCTGGTTTTGTAACTTCGCCATATGACCATTCTTTTATACGCTCGGGCGAAGCAAGTCGCAGAGTAATAGCGTTGAAGTCAATCGGCTCCTTGACGTGAGCATTCGCGGCAGTGCTTGTCCCATGTGCTTTGTATGTTTCCATATTGTGTATTTTCTACATTCGTTTAAGCTCGACGTCGAGGGCGAGACCTCTAAGTTCGTTTAAGAGCACAGAGAACGAGGCTGGCAAATTAATCTGGCCTATGTCTTCGCCTCTTACAATCGAATCGAAGGCAGCCGAGCGACCCACGATATCGTCTGACTTAATAGTTAGCATCTCGCGCAATACGTGCGAGGCGCCGTAGCCTTCCAGAGCCCAGACTTCCATCTCGCCGAATCTCTGACCTCCGCCCTGCGCGCGGCCACCAAGGGGCTGTTGAGTAATTAGTGAATATGGGCCAATACTGCGCATGTGGATCTTGTCCTCCACCATGTGGTGCAGTTTAAGTAAGTACATATAACCCACAGCCACGTCCTGTTCGAATGACTCGCCTGTCTGGGCATCGAAGAGCTTGACCTGGCCGTTGCTTGGCAAACCTGCCTTGACCAACTCTTCTTTAATCTCATCCGCTGTGGCACCGATAAATGTTGGCGTGACAGCCTGATAGTTTAAGGTGTGGGCGGCCATACCCAAGTGCATCTCCAGGATCTGACCCAAGTTCATGCGGCTTGGTACGCCAAGCGGAGTGAGCACTATGTCAACTGGCGTGCCATCTGCCATATAAGGCATATCCTCTTCAGGCAAAACGCGAGAGACAACGCCCTTGTTACCGTGCCTGCCAGATAATTTGTCACCAACTGTTACATTTCGGAGTTGGGCAACTTCGATATAAACGCGTTTGATAATGCCGGACTCGAGTTTGTCGCCGTGGTCTCGGGAGAAAACTTTAACTCCCACTATTCTTCCTCTTTTCCCATGTTCCATTCTAAGCGAAGAGTCTTTGACATCGCGGGCCTTCTCTCCGAAAATGCTGCGCAAGAGTCGCTCCTCGGGAGTTAGTTCTGTTTCGCCCTTGGGAGTGATCTTGCCAACTAATATGTCATTGGGGCCAACTTCGGCACCGATACGCACAACACCTTCTTCGTCAAGATTTTTTAATTTAGATTCACTGACATTGGGAATATCGTGAGTTGTGACTTCAGGCCCAAGTTTAGTATCACGCACATCGCACACAAATTCTTCAATATGGATGCTGGCAAACTTGGAATCCTTAACAAGTCGTTCTGATATGACAATAGCATCTTCGTAGTTAGCGCCGGCCCACGATAGGAATGCGACGAGCACGTTCTGACCAATTGCAATCTCCCCCCCTACAGAGGTCGAAGTATCAGCAAGTAATTCGCCACGTTTAACGTGCGCGCCAAGATTGACCACTGGTCGCTGATGGAAAATCGTGAACTGATTTGAGCGAGAGAAATTAACAATAGGATAAACGCGCGTCTTGCTGTTCTCTGTCTCCTTGATCGAAATCTTCCTGGCGTCTACTCCTACCACCTCGCCAGCCTCCTTGGCCAAGATCAGGCGTCCGCTTGAACCAGCTGCCGTTGCCTCAATGCCTGTGGCCACAAGTGGCGCTTCGGGCACGATGCAGGGCGTTGCCTGCTTCTGCATGTTAGAACCCATGAGCGCACGGTTAGCATCGTCGTGTTCAAGGAACGGAATCATTGCCGTGGCAAGGGAGAAAGCCTCGTAGGGCGCAACATCTATAAATTCAACTTCACTACGCGGCACAACTGTCGGGTTACCTGCGGCGCGGATTTCTACCTCCTCACTTGTGATCATCCCGTCCTCATCATAGCGAGTGGCTCCATGAGCAATCTTATGAGCCTCCTCGTCGAAGGCGTTCATGTAGACAATTTCCTTTGTCACCTTGCCGTTTACAACCTTCGCATATGGCACCTCGATAATGCCAAGTTCATTGACTCGCGCATACGAAGAAAGTGTGAGGATCAGACCGATATTCGGGCCTTCAGGAGTCTGCACCGGACAGACACGACCATAATGCGAGGTGTGTACGTCACGCACTTCATAGCCTGCACGTTCGCGGGTCAGACCTCCCGGACCGAGAGCACTCATGCGACGCAAGTGTTCGATCTCTGATAAAATATTTTCCTGGCCCATAAACTGGGACAGTTGGTTGGTGGTGAAAAACTCTTTGACCCGCGCCTGCAGGGGTCGGGTTGTAATGAATTGAACGGGCATAGATGTCTCTGCGTCCATGGTAGACATTCTGTCTTGAACGTTGCGCTTGATCTGAGCCATACCTAGGCGCAATTTCTGCTGCAGCATTTCCCCGACGGAACGCACACGGCGGGATCCTAGGTGATCGATGTCGTCTTCGCTTGCATCCGGATCGCCCGAGAGCTTAATAATGTGCGTAACGATAGTGACAATGTCCTCAAATGATAGAGTTTTCTTGGTCACCGCTTTGGCCGAAGTATCCTTGCCGAAACGCTCATTGAAGCGGAATCGCCCAACTACGGACAAATCGTATTTCTCCTCGCCGAATAGACCAGTAATGAAAGCTTCAGCCGTCTCGGCTGTGGCCAAATCTCCTTCGCGTAACTTAGAGTAGACCTCAATGAGTGAATCACCGCGGGTCTTGGCCGCATCTTTAGCAAAAGTGTTCGTAAGATGCGGATTGTCTTTGGCAACATCCCCGAAGGCCGCAAGAATCTCCTCATCACTCTTGTCTGTGAAGGCACGCAGGAGTGACGAGACTGGGAACTTACGCTTCTTGTCTACGCGCACATATATAATATCGTCTTGTTCAGTCTCTATCTCAATCCAAGCGCCACGGGCCGGGATAATCTTGGCTCCGAAGTGGCGCCGGCCCTTGAGAAAATTCTGAGTGAATATTACGCCGAATGAGCGAGCCAATTGCGGCACGATCACACGCTCCACTCCGTTGATGATAAAAGTTCCGTGTCCAGTCTGGAGCGGAAAGTCGAGCATGAAAATTTCCTGATCCTTGGAAGTACCCAAGGTCTTGTTATTGAGTCTCACCTTAACCCGAAGAGGCGTCTCGTATGTGAGCTTCTGCTCCTTGGCGTGATACTCATCGTACTTCGGTTCATCGAGTGTGAAGTCTAGAAATTCGAGAGAGAACTTCTTTCCCGAATAGTCACTTATAGGAGTAAACTCCTTGAAGACTTCCGCAAGTCCCTCCTTCACCAGCCACTCGTATGAGCGTGTCTGAACCTCGACAAGATTCGGCAAGGGCAATAGGGGTTCTTTAAAGCGCGAGAAATACTTCTTTTGCAGTTTTTGCATATAAAGATAAAAAGAAAATTACCCCAGTAAAATCTTGCTAGGGCACTTTATCCTCCCTAATTATTCTCTTGTTTCTTCACGCCCAATTTCTCGATCGAATCACTATCAAAACTTGTAAACACCATTATAAACGACCCATGTTTATTGTCAAGCACCCCACATGTCAATCCCCCAAATCTGTGGAAAACCCACGTTTGTTGGATACCCGGTATCCAACGTTATTCCTCAAGTAATAAATTTTTGAGCTCTTCATAATCAGCTCTTTTTGATTTCATATGTACGAGATTTTCTTGGGAAAAATCTTCGTACTCCTGCTTATTTTTAAACTGCGCTAGGATAATATCCTTCTTGCACATGTTGCCTGTATCGCTAATATATTCATCCCAGCTCGACCGTACAAGTTTATTTAATTCACCTGACAGATTATGAACTTTATTATTCAGATTTATGTAACTACTTAGGTGCAACAGATGCTCATTACTTTCTATATGTTTTACCTTAAACTGACCTTCGAACAGAGAGCCTGTCCTGTGATGCTTGAGATTAAAGTAGTTCGCGTAGCCACCCAACCTTTTCATGAACTTACTTATACCATCATCTTTAAGAGGAGATAGCAGGAAGTGGAAGTGATTGGGATTTAAGCAATAACAAACTATGTCAACTAGTCTTTTTCTAGGTTTTATTCTCTCTGCCTCACTTAGTCTTGCGTGCTCAAAAATACTCCAAACAGGATCCTCAGAGTTATAGAGATCCAAACCAAGAATAAACCTCTCGGAGTCTGCCTTATCCATAACAATTTGACGATGATCCACGCCACGATTATAAACATGGTAAAACTCACCTTGAGCAAAACTGATCTTTCTCATAAGAGGATTCTACCTGTTGGATACCGGGTATCCAACAGTGGACTGCGGATATGTTATCTGGAATCCCAGTAAATACAGGATCCTGAATTTATCGCCTTCAGGGCGCGTTCAACCCTAGATCCAATGTTTGAACCACATAGTTTGTATACCTCTTTGTGATTCACAAACTCATATGCTTTTATTTCATCTGCTTGTAGCTTAATTTTTCTTTTATCTGCTTCGCTAAGTACTCCGCCTAAGAACACGAAATGAAGCATCTCTTCTTTTTCGATCTGCGTATGTCGATAGTCAACACCAACCAAGCGTGGGTCCTTAAGTTCTAGTCCAAGTTCTTCTTTAGTCTCACGAATAGCGGCCTCGAGCGGTGACTCATTTTCTTCAATTCCCCCGCCTGGTACTTCCCAGTTTTCCTTATAGGTAGTTTCGAGTACGAGGACGTTTCCTAGCTCGTCAGGAAAAACAACAGTCGAAGACATCAACTTCCTGTTTCTTTTTGCCAAATACTGAGCTCGTTCATCTAGGCTAAATAGCTTCATGTATTTATCCATGTTGGATACCGGGTATCCAACTATTTACTTTTTATTCATTTTGGTCAGGCGCCAGGACTCGATGTTTCTATGGTGACCGGATAGGAGAATTTTGGGCACTTTGTATGTTTTGCCTCTAAATTTGAAGGACTCTGGGCGGGTGTACACTTCGCCGCTTGCTACTCTTGATTCTTCGAGCGACTCACTCTTGCCAAGCACTCCCGGGATCCGGCGCGTGATTGCATCTATCATGATCATGGCTGGCAGCTCCCCGCCAGTTAACGTGTACGGCCCTACAGAAATTTCTTCGGCTTTCAAAATCTTTTTAACCCGCGCATCAATGCCCTCGTAATGCCCTGCTATCACCACAATCTCTTTATACTTCTTCGCCCACTTCGCTGCCATCTCATTAGTAAACTGCCGCCCTCTTGGATTTGTGATTACAATTTTTAGTTCTGGTTTTGCACTTTTCGTTTTGAGTTTTGCGATTGCTCTCAAAATTGGTTCAGCTTTCAGCACCATCCCAGGACCGCCACCGTATGGCCGATCGTCTGCTCGTCTATGCTTGTCGCGCGTGAACTCTCGGGGATTAATTATCTCTATTTTTATCTTATTATCCTTTTGCGCCTTCCAGAGCATCGAACTCTCAAGATACGGCTTGACAGCCTCTGGAAACAGAGTCAGTATCGTGAATTTCATCATCTCGGATTTCGTGCTTTGAGTTTCGTGCTTAGCCTAAATTTAGATCTGCCATGGCCTCATCAACCGTTTTCATAACGGGCGTAGTTGAGAGCGCTGGTCGTTCTGGACGAGTACTGCCTTCTGGTTCGTTGATCTTTAGGTTTACTCTTGCGCCGTTCTTGATACCCACTACACGCAGTATAGTCCTGATAGCTTTAGCCGTGTTGCCCATCTTACCAATAATCTTGCCCATGTCCTCCGGATGCACATCAAGACTAAGTAACACTCCTCTTTCGTCGATAGTACGAGTAATCTTGACCGCTTCTGGGTGATCTACGAGTGCTTTAGTCACGTATTCCAGTACCTGTTGGTCCTGTTCTGTCATAGCCGTAATAACTAATTATAATAAAGAAATTGTACTACGCAGCTGGAGTCTCGGCAACAACCTCTTCTGTTTGTGCAGTTTGTGCAGTTTCCGGCTTCTTGACTATCTTAGCCGGTCTAACATCTCTCTTCTTGCCAGCTACAATTCCCTCGCGCACGAGTAGGTTATGCAAAGTGCCCGAGGCTTGCGCTCCCACAGATAACCAGTATTTAACCCTTTCAGCATTAACCTGCAGGTCCTTACCCTTTTCTAATCTCGCATCGTAATGCCCTACTTCCTCGACATTCTTACCAGCCTTGGGGCCTGACTCTTTTTCAGTCACCACAATACGATAAGAAGGATCATGCCTACGCCCCACGCGTTGTAATCTAATCATTAACATAACCCAAACACTATCAGAAATGCTATAATCTCGCAACATGCAAAGGAATTCAGGCAACAAGCGGCGAGAGTTTGGCGGCAAGAGCAAAAATCACGGCGATCGCCGTAATTTTAAACATGACAAACTTCACAAGCGCCAAGTACCAAACAAGAACCAAAACGTGCAAACTTCCAAGCGAGAAATAGAGGGCGTGATCAAACTTGCGGGACGCAAGGGTGGTTTCGTCTTGCCCGAGGGGTACACCGACGAGGTCAGAATTGATCCGGCATTCTTGGGCACTGCTCTGCATAACGACGAGGTCAGGGTACTGCTTCATAAACCCCACTTCGCCAAGGCTTCGCGGGGCGGTGAGCAGGAGCTCACCGGTGAAGTTATCAAGATTCTCACTCGAGCCAAAAGTCGCTTCGTTGGCACGATTGCAAATGGCAAATTTGTGCCCGATGATCGCAGATTCTATCTGGAAGTAGAGCTTGCCAAAGAGGGGGGGGCTGAGGCGGCTGACCAGAAGGTCTTAGTTGAGATCACCGATTGGCATAGCTTCCCCATTCGTGGGAGAGTGGTAGAAATATTGGGCAAGCAGGGCGAGCATGAGACAGAGATGCTCTCGATCCTGGCAGCCACTGGCATCGTCTATGACTTCCCCACTCTAGTCGAAGCAGAAGCGAAAGAGGTGGCGGCCCGTCTTCGCCAAGGCTTCGACGAGGTGAGACGTGATATGAGAAGCACGCTGACCTTCACCATCGATCCCGCAAGTGCTAAAGATTTTGACGATGCGCTCTCGTTTAAAGAATTTGGCAGTGGGAAATACGAGATAGGGGTACACATTGCTGACGTCTCGCACTTCGTCAGGCCTGGAACAAAGCTAGATGATGAAGCGAGGCGCCGGGCAAATAGCGTATACATGGTGGATCGCACGGTACCAATGCTACCGGAAGTTTTGTCTGCTGATATTTGCTCTCTGGTACCCAATCAAGACAGACTCACATATTCCGCGATCTTCGTTATAGATAAGACTGGCAAGGTAGAGAGTGAGTGGTTTGGCCGCACTATTATCCACTCGCAGAGGAGATTTACTTACGAAGAGGCAGCCAAGATTCTGAAGGATAAATCAGGTCAATATGCCGAAGAACTCATGATACTCAATGAGATCGCCCAGAATCTTCATAAAGAGCGGGTACGCAAGGGTTCAGTGATCTTTGAGAAAGACGAGATCAAGGTCGAGCTAGATGCACAAAGCAAACCGGTGCGCATATATGTCAAAGAGCGATTAGCAACCCACAAGCTAATCGAGGAGTTCATGCTCCTCGCCAACAAGCATGTTGCCCGTTACCTGTATCTGGGAGTTGGGAAATTAGGTGGGGCGGCAGTGTACCGAATTCATGATGTACCGGACAAGGATCGCATAGTACTGGTTAAATCATTTCTCAAATCTTTGGGATACAAGTTTGAGGGAGACCCGAAAAAGTTTGGCGCCCGTGAGATCAACGAACTTTTCGCCCAGATCAAGGGCGAGGATATCGAGATGCTGGTGCAGACGGCAGTCTTGCGCTCGATGGCCAAGGCCATTTACTCCACTCGCAATATTGGCCACTTCGGACTTGGCTTCGAGTTCTACACCCACTTCACCTCGCCGATCCGCAGATACCCAGATGTGCTGGTCCACAGACTCTTGACAAAATATCTTTCGGGTAAGCCCATAGAGAAGAGCGAGGTCATAGAGTTCGAGCGAATCGCACGCTACTCAAGTGAGCGCGAGCGCGAGGCTGAAGCGGCAGAGCGCGAGAGCGTCAAGTACAAACAAGTTGAGTACATGCTCTCCCTTAAGGAGAAAGACCCGACAAGACTATACGACGGCACAATTGTGGGGGTCACAGAGTGGGGCATCTTCGTCGAAGAGCAAAGTGCGAAGTCAGAAGGCATGCTACGCCTTTCTAGTTTGGGGGATGATTATTACGAATTCGATGAGAAAAAATTTGCCATCATAGGTAAGCGTACCAAAAAAGTTTACAGATTAGGAGATAAAATAAAAGTAAAATTACTAGAAGTAGACGTCCCCCGCCATCAAATCACCTGGGAACTGGTATAATAATTATTTAGCGTAACTTACTGCGTCGTCGAATCTGATTGATAGCAATTTCGAGATGCCATCGGCTGACATTGTCACTCCATATAAGACACTCGCGTGACTCATGGTCTCGCGGTTATGGGTTACAACTATTAGCTGCGATTTGTCAGATAGTTTTGTTAGCATTTCACCGTACTTGCGAGCATTTGTCTCATCGAGAGCTGCGTCTGTTTCGTCAAGTACTAAGAAGGGCGGCGGATTAACTTGGCTCATGGCAAATAAGAGCGCTATTGAGGTGAGCGCTCGCTCGCCTCCAGAGAGCATTTCTAGGCCTCTAATCTTCTTGCGCGGAAGATTAACATCTATATCAATCCCCCACTCACTCTCTATTTCCTCGCCGGCCTCGTCTACGCCCCCACCAATTTTGACTACGCCGACAGAGGCACTACCGCCGCCAAAGAGAGTCGCGAAGAAACTGTTAAACTCTTTGTTTACAAGATTCAAACCCTCTTTAAACTTCACCTCAAGTGTTTCGGTCAGCTCTTTCATTAAATTTTTCAGCGAGTTTGCGCTCTTATCAAGATCTTCTAGCTCGCGTGTTAAATGCTCATCGCGGGCACGTGTATCTTCGTATTCTTTAATCACATCCGAGCCCACCCCGCCAGCATCTTCGATCCTAATCTTGAGTCGCTCTATTTTTTTGCGCAAATCATGCTGCTGCTCACGCGTTACAGAAACCAGGTTTCCAGACTCTCCTGAAACCTGGTTTCGGGAATCGGCGAGGATATTCACTCCGGTGAGAAGGGCGATCTCGTGAGCATCTCGGGCGAAGACTTCGTGTTCTATCTTATGCCCAGCCTCTCGCAAACTTACTTTTTCAACCTCTGCCCTAAGTGTTGACTCACGGGCGCGCAATTCATAAGAGACTTTTTCTTCTTCACGTAGAGTGTCTAATTCGCGCGTCTCTTCTTTTTCTTGTGTGATTAAATCCTGAATCTTCTGTTCAAGTTCAGATTTCTCTTTCAGCCAGTGACTCGAATCTGACCCTAAGGGCTCCCCTTGGGTAACTCCAAGGGGAGCCCTTGGAGTTCGGGTGATTACTTGCCCGCAATATCTGCATCTCTCTTCGCCACGCTCGTCTACTCTCACAAGCTCAACTCGCTTGCCTGCTTCGATCTTACCTTCTAGCCTGCCAATTAATCTAGACAGCTCATCTTTTTCATTTCTCAACTTACTAAGGCTCTCTGTGAGCTCATGGATTCTAGGGCTACGACCAACTTTCGCAAGCTCCTTTTCTATTAATGCCAGATCGTGCTTAACCTCATGCAAGTCAGCACTAATCGCTTCTTTCAAATTATCAAGATAGATCTTCTCGTTTGCAAAATACTCACTCGATAAGTTAGCTAACTCAGCTTTTTGCAAAGCTAATTTCTCTACTTCTTCCACTTGCTTTTTTAGGAACTTAAGATGCGGGGCAATCTCGCGTCTAAGCGACTCGACTTGTTTAATATTCTCACTTGTCTTCTCTAGTCTCTTGTCGCTTTCGCTTAATTTGTACTGATAAATTTTTAGTCCCAGTGCATCTTCTAGAATCTCGCGTCGCTCTTTGGGGTTTGCAGAGAGCACGTGATCTGCCTCGCCTTGGCTAATTATGTGATGCCCTGATGGACCTAAACTCACGGCACTAAGTAGTTCTATAACGTCTCGCAACCTTACCTGCGAATTATTAATAGAATAAATATTTTGGCCGTCTCTGTGGACTTCGCGTTCTACTATCACTTCGCTGAACTCAATGGGCAATTTTTTATCAGCATTATCAAAGACGAGTACAACAGATGCTCTGTTTAATCTGCCCGAACTACCCGCGCCATTAAAGATCAGATCTTCACCGCGTTTACCACGCAAACTTTTCATGCTTTGCTCACCCACTACCCAGCGCAAAGCCTCAGCCACATTACTCTTGCCCGAGCCGTTCGGCCCAACAATAGCCGTAATAGGCGCATCGAACTCAAGCGAAGTCTTCTTGGCAAAACTTTTGAACCCAGTTATTTCTATCCTCTTTAATCTCACATTTATATGGTACCAACTCACCCGGACTTTGTCTCGCCCTCTCTTATCTATAAGAGAGGGTTGGGGTGAGTTATTAGTAAAAAGATGCGAGGGCAGCTTTGGCGGCTTCTGTTTCAGCTTCTTGCTTGCTCATTCCTGTGCCCTTGCCAATTAACTTTGTATTCAAATAAACTCCCACAGTAAATGTCTTGGCGTGGTCAGGGCCAACTTCTTTGATCGTTTTATACACTGGCGTTATTCCCTCGCTATCTTGAGCTTTTTCTTGCAACACACTCTTGGGATCTTGCCAGAGACTCTTCTCTACCACTTCATCTGCTTTCTCAAGGAGCACTTTCTTGAGGAACTCACCAGCAGATTTGTAATCACCATCAAGATAAATCGCGCCCACAAGCGCCTCAAACGTATTAGCCAAGATCACAGCGCGAGCTCTGCCAGTATCCTTAGCCTCACCCTTCGACAGCAACAAGTATGCACCCAAGCCGAGCACCCCGGCCACTTTCGAAAGGCTCACAGTGTTAACAAGGGCCGCACGCACACTTGTAAGTTCCCCTTCTGTCTTACCGGGATACTTGTTGTATAAATATTCTGTGCACACAAGCTCGAGCACAGCGTCACCCAAGAATTCTAATCTCTCGTTGTGCGGCAACTTAAAGCTCTTGTTCTCATTTAGGTAAGAACGATGAGTGAGGGCCTGGGTTAGCAGATCCTTATCTTTGAAATTATGCCTTATCAGTTTCTCCAGATTCTCTGATTGCATGTAATGTCTCTATTCCCTTATCAATAATGGGCCGAACGTCGGGATACATTTTCAACCCCTCGACTTCGCTTAAATTAAACCACTTGACTTGATCTAGCCCGCCACTGCCTTCGGGCAACTTGATACTAGCAGGATTCTTGGCCCGCGCAAGGAAGTAGGTCACTTGCTTCCTCATATTGCCAATCTCCGGATCCGTGGCTACGTACTCGTTCACTCCTATCAACTTCTTAGTCTCTATTTCAAGATTCATCTCCTCTTTGATCTCGCGCACAACTCCCGTCTCCTCGTTCTCGCTGCCTTCCACACCACCCTTACTAAGCGTCCAGTAGCCGAAGACATCGTGCACGAAAGCAAGCATCTCGTTGCCTTTCTTGTCTCTACAATACACCACGGCACCCACTAACTTTTTATGCGGCAGTAATTCTTTCTCTTCTTTAGTTAGATCTTCTTTCTTCTTGTACTTGCGTTTCTTCTTGGGCAATTCGTCCTTGCCCGGCTCACCCATCTCTTTATAAATAGTGCCTAAAACGCCATTTATAAATTTCCCACTACGTTCCCCACCAAAACTTTTTGCAAGTTCGATTGCCTCGTTAATTGCCACGCGCGCTGGCACTTCTTCTTTCTTGGCAAAGAGCAGCTCATATAAGCCTACGCGCAAAACATTCCTATCAACTAAGGGTGTTTGGAGTAGCGGCCAGTCGCGTGCGGCTTTAGTAATTATCTCGTCCAGAGTTCCTCTCGTCTTTATAACTCCCCTAGTTAGTTTAACTATGAAATCCTTCTCCGCTCCGTCTTCTCCAAATTCGTTGATGTTACGTGCCAGGATGTCGTCAATCTTATCTTTCTTGCCATCATAAAAATCCCACTCAAATAGTGATTGTAACGCAATCCCGCGTGAGACGTGTCTCTTGGCCATAAATTTGAAATGTACTCATTTCACCCTGCGAAGTCCGCCTCGGGCGGACGAAGTAGGGTTACTTAGCTTCAGCCTTGCGCTTCTTCTCGCGCTTGGCCCCCTTCGCCAATACATCCACAACAACTCGCCCCTTATAGCTACCGCAAGTCTGGCACATTGTGTGTGCGAGCTTTTGCGAGCCACATTTCTCGCACTTACCCATACGTAAACCCGTAAGGGCATGGTGGCTGCGGCGGTTAGCCGTGTGGGAACTCGTATGTCGCATCCGTACTGACATGTTGCAATCGTACACGATTGCAAGGCAAAACGCAAAATCAAGAGGCGGTGGGTAGTCAGATTTTCATCTGATTTCCCCACCGCCTTCTTCCCCCGACTAGCTCGAGGCGCTAATCCCCAACCCTCGCGCTCGTGCTTGAACCGGGACCTTCTTCTTTGCCGGGCTGGTGGTGTACCAGCGATACAACGGCCAAAGGAGGAAGAACAGCAGGAGACCGGCGAGGTAGGGAATCCCGAAGAACGGAATGAGAACCGGCCGAGACCCCGACGTTAGGATCACAAAAACCGAGATGGCGGCGGCGGAGAACGCAGCGATTCCCGTCCAGACAGTCTTCTCTCGCGTGTACAAGCCGAGGAAGACGTTCGTGGCCAGGTAGCGATTCGCGGACCAGAACCCGCAGAAGAGGGTTGAGGCCGTGAAAAAGCCCCCAAGCGCAAGGACGAATACAGCGAGACCGTAGAGCAAACCCTCCGGCATGATGTTGCCTCCTTTCCGGAATTACTCTATTCTTCTTCGTCTCGTTTGTCTACTCGGCTTGCCGGTCATTCTCGATGACCACGACGCGCTTCTGACGGGATTCCGCTTCTACTTCGCTCTCGTCGAGCCACCTTCCTAATGCCCTCTTGAATCTCCAGAAGTGGCGCGTTAATTCTGCCTGATCCCTTTGAGTAGGCACCAGCGAGATCACGAGCTCTTCCAGAAGGTCGAGCCACTTAAGTATCCTCTCCTGTCTCATATCTTGATCCCCCTTGTTCTAACTGTGCTGTGGCCAATCACATATGTTGCGCTATATTGGGGAGAGAAGCCATGGCTCTTGTACTCTTCTGCCTCGTCTTCTGTAATCAACGTGTGTCTTTGGACCTTCCTCTCCCACAAGAAACTATTGGCTTCTCCAAACAACACAATTCCGTAGGTGTAGCTTTCCTCGATACTTCTTCGCACGCGAAGCATCGCCCACTTGATGTCTGGCTCACGAGTATCCGGCAAGACAACAACTTCGATCTCGATATCTCCCAGTCGAACCTGGACTTCGCCAACCCAGACGATCAGATCGGGTACACGCAACATCGTCACTCCCCCGGAGTTGCTCCCTGGCTCCCAACGATGCACATCAGTGGGAGCCCCAGCTAAAACAGCGAACAACAGAATTAATCCTTTCATGAGGCCTCCTCTCTTCTAAAACAATCCTCTACCGAAAAGTTAATCTGGTCAAGTAGCTCGTCCTGTGGATCGGCGAGAGGCCGTGTTTCCCAATAGCGGCATAGTGCGCACCCGTGCCATAACCCTTATGCTTCGCAAAATCCCAAGCTGGATACCGGGTACCCAACTTAGTCATTTTTTTATCTCTGTGCACTTTGGCCAACACACTCGCCAGGCCAATTATCGGCACAAGTGAATCGCCCCTGGTGATAGTTTTTTGATTTTTAAATACTTTGGGAGCACGCAACCCTCCGTCAAGCAAAACCTCACTTTTGGTTACCTGGTAACCAAGTTGGACAGTTAGGCGGGTGAGTGAACGTGAGATGGCGAGGTTTACTGCCCAGACAATTCCCTTTTTATCTATTATTGTGTGTGCGACTGATGAAATTTTGTAATCTAGCTTGCCTATTTTTTTTAACTCTTTCAGTCTTGCAACTATTTTTTCGCGCTGCCCCGGTGAAAGCTTTTTTGAATCCAGTGATAAGTTTCGCGAAGCAAAATTTCTACAAGTTTCTATCAAATTTCGATCTCTTATAGCTAGTGCGCAGACGGTTACCGGCCCAGCTATGGGCCCACGGCCAACCTCGTCTATGCCGATTACCCAGTTCATGCAATCATAGTACCAACTCACCCGGACCTTGTCTCGCCCTCTCTTATTTATAAGAGAGGGGTGGGTGAGTTATAATCTTTATATGCCTAAACCGCCCTTTATTCACCTACACACCCACACTCACTACTCACTTCTTGATGGCCTAAGCCAGACGGAAAGATTAGTTAAGTTGGCCAAGAAATATGAGATGCCGGCCCTCGCTATCACTGATCACGGCAACATGTATGGGGCTATTGAATTTTACAAACTCTGCAAAGATGCCGGCATCAAGCCGATCATTGGCGTAGAAGCTTACGTGGCCAACAGAACTAGATTTGATAAAGATCCAAATATAGACAACAAACGCTACCACTTAACACTGCTTGCCAAGAACGAAACTGGTTATAGAAATTTATTGAAACTAGTGACAGCCTCGCAACTAGAGGGTTACTACTACAAGCCGCGCATGGATCACGACTTACTGCGCGCGCATCATGAGGGTGTCATTGCTTTGTCGGGTTGCTTCAACGGCGAACTTGCCCGAGCCTTGCGCGCGAAAAACATGGACGAGGCCAGAAAAGTTGCGAAAGCTCATCAAGAAATCTTCGGCAAAGAGAATTACTTCCTCGAAGTCTGGCACGACCCTTCTATTGACGGCGGCATAGAAGTGAAGAACGGGATTATCGCTCTCGGCAAGGAACTCGCCATCCCCATTGTGGGGACGCAAGACTCGCATTATCTATCGCTTGACGACAAGCATGCCCATGAGACCTTGCTTGCCATACAGACGTCCGCCGAAATGAGCGACCAGAACAGGTTCTCAATGGCCCACGGCAACTATTCATTTATTTCTACCAAAGAAGCTTACGAGAAATTCGTAGACAACCCCGAAGCAGTTGAGAATACTAACAAAGTGGCAGACATGTGCGAAATTAATCTCGAACTTGGCAAATGGGTCTTCCCCAAATTGCAACTCCCAGACGGCACCACAGCCACGAGCGAGTTGCGGAGACTAGTTGAGGAAGGGGCAATCAAGCGCGAGCTCGAGATCACAACAGTCGTGCGCGAGCGTATCGATTATGAGATAGAGATTATCAAGGGCAAAGGTTATGCGCCATACTTCTTGGTTGTAGCGGATCTCTTGCGCTTCGCCGCGGAGAAAAATATCTATACTAATATCCGAGGTTCGGTAGCTGGGTCTATCGTCACATACCTAACCGGCATTACCAAAGTTAATCCGCTTGAGTACAAGTTGCCCTTCGAGCGCTTCTTAAATCCTGAGCGACCTTCGGCGCCAGACATAGATATGGATTTTGCAGACAACAGACGTGATGAGGTGATCGAGTATGCCAAGAATAAATATGGTGCTGATCACGTGGCCCAGATCGGCACATTTGGAACAATGATGGCCAGAGGCGTGGTGCGTGACGTGGCCCGAGCCCTTGGCAAGCCATACGCGCTCGGCGATCAAGTTTCTAAACTAATCCCCATGGGCTCGCAAGGTTTCCCCATGACTATTGATCGTGCTTTCGAACTCGAACCAGAGCTAAAAAAACTTTACGACACTAATCAAGAGGTTAAAGAAATTATTGACGTCGGCAAGAGGCTCGAAGGCTGTGTACGCCACATATCAGTACACGCGGCTGGAGTAGTGATCGCGCCCACAGATCTCACAGACTTCACTCCCCTACAACTTGATCCTAAGGGCGGCAAAGTGATCACGCAGTATGACATGTACACGGTAGAGGACGCTGGACTGCTCAAGTTTGATTTCCTGGGAATTAGAAATTTGGCAATACTAGCTGACGCGGTCGAGCGTGTGAAGAAAATTAGAGATCTTGATATAGACATCGAGAAGATTCCGCTTGATGATAAGAGAACTTTTGAGATGCTCGCTCGCGGCGCGACTATGGGCCTCTTCCAACTTAACGGCGCGGGCATGACAAGATTCCTAAAAGAGCTCAAGCCCTCAAGCATCCACGATATTAACGCCATGGTGGCTCTGTACAGGCCGGGACCGATGGAGACAATCCCGCAGTATATCGAGCGCAAACACAATCCAAATATGATCACATATCTGGATCCGAGGATGAAAGAGTATCTTGATTTCTCATACGGCGTGCTGGTATATCAAGATGATGTGCTCCTCACGGCTATACACTTGGCTGGCTACTCGTGGCTTGAGGCAGATAAACTTCGCAAGGCCATGGGCAAGAAGATCCCCGCCGTTATGGCCGCAGAAAAGGAAAAATTAATCAAAGGCTTCATAGAGTTTGGCAAACTCTCGAAAAATTTGGCTGAACAACTCTGGCACTTGATCGAGCCCTTCGCCGCCTACGGCTTCAACAAAGCGCATGCGGCAAGTTATGGCCGCGTGGCGTATCAGACGGCATACATGAAGGCCAATTATCCGGCCGAATACATGACAGCCGTGCTCACAGCAGAATCCGGCGACATCGAAGAGGTGGGGAGGATTATCGAGGAGTGCAGGCGCATGGGCTTCGAGGTGCTCACGCCCGACGTCAATGAATCATATTCAGATTTTACAGCGGTCAAAGACAGCAAAAAAATAAGATTCGGATTAAGAGGCATAAAAAACTTCGGTGAGGAGATCGGCAGAGCTATCATTCGCGAACGTAAAGAACACGGGCAATACAAAACTTATTCAGATTTCCTAACTCGCGTGCAGCACAAAAATCTGAACAAGAAATCACTCGAGGCACTAATCATGGCCGGGGCGTTAGATACTTTGGGCGAACGAGAACAGATGCTTGCAAATATAGAAGAGGCGCTCGCATTTTCGCGTGCACTGGGCAAGCAAGAAAGCAACCAAAATAGCTTGTTTGGTAGCTCTGCAGAAACCGCACCAACTTTTAAAATGCGCGAAGCAAATCCGGCCACTATGGGTGATAAATTGAAGTGGGAGAAAGAATTGCTGGGTCTCTATATCTCTGGCCATCCGCTTGAGCCGCATCGCGAGAAATTCACCAAACATGATCAGACGATAAGCAAAATTAAGTTACTGCGAGACAGCGAACCAGTGCTTGCGGCGGGATTACTAAGCAACATCAAGACTATTATCACCAAAAGTGGAAACAAGATGCTCTTCGGCAGATTAGAAGACTTCACCGATTCAATTGAGCTAGTCGCCTTCTCAAACACGTACGAAGAATTCAAGGATTTGCTAACAGCAGACACCTGCATAGCCGTAAGAGGTAGCGTGAGCCACAGAAACGGCAACCCCAGCATAGTAATTGAAAAAGTAAAGAAACTAGAGTGAGGGTTGACTTTGGGTTTGGGACCGCTAATCTAGAGATAGGCAATGCGAGGTGGTCGGCCAGTCCCGCCACAATGGGTCGCACTGGACCCGCCCCAGGCGCCGCGACGCCCCTTCTGCAACAACGATTCTCTCACCAACCGATCCTGGACCTCTCGCGAAATCCAAAGAGCCGGCCGACCAGCTCCTTCTTCTTTCAGCAAGTAACCGCTTGACATGGAAATCGCCATCTGATAGGCTGTTTTCAGCACCAGTTCTTCGAGGACGGACCCGAACAAACCCTATATGCTTAGCAATTGCGCAAGTACGTCTGGCCAGACACGTGTAGCATCCTGCGCTTCCCAACTTCCCAACTTCCCTGCTTCCGACTTCCATTTTCCCTCTTCCGCGCTTCCAACTGCCTCACCCTGCGTTCGGGCCGTCCTCGCCTCCCCTCCTTCCCGCAACACCCTCCGGTAGCCATCCTCGCTGCCGGAGGTGTTCTCTTTTTATGGGTTCTACTTTCAAAAGAAATTTGATAAGATAACTAAACATATGAGGCTACCTCACATCCCCAATCCGCTTAAGATTCTCTCGCGCGAGCATAAGCCTAAATCTCCTGAAGAGTTGGCTCCTATGCGCCACACACTTGCGCACTTACTTGCCGCTGCCGTGCTTGAACTGTGGCCGGATGCTAAGCGCACTATTGGCCCTGCTATTGATAACGGCTTCTATTACGATTTTGAGTTCCCCACTTCGCTAGAGCTTCGCGGGGCAAGCACTAAGCCAATTACAGATTCCGATTTGCCAAAGATCGAGAGCAAGATGCGCGAGCTCTTGCCTAGCTGGATTAAATTTGAAAAGCATGAGTTAACTGCCGAGGAAGCTAAAAAAGAATACATTGGAAATGAATACAAACATGAACTGATAGATGAATTCACAAAAGAAGGTCAAAAAGTAACTTTCTATAAATCTGGCAACTATTCTGATTTGTGTAAGGGCGGCCACGTCGAGAATCCGAGTAAGGAGATCAAGCCAGATTCATTCAAACTCTCGCACATAGCCGGAGCCTATTGGCGAGGTGACGAGAAAAACAAAATGCTCACCCGTATTTACGGCTTGGCATTTGAGAGTAAGGAAATGTTGGAGAAGTATATCGCCCAGCAGGAAGAAGCCAAAAAGCGCGATCACAAAGTTCTTGGCCCGGCTCTTGACCTATTTATGTTCCACGAGACTTCTCCTGGAATGCCGTACTGGCTACCCAAAGGCATGATAGTTATAAACAAACTTGTCGATTTTTGGCGGAAAGAACACCGAGAGCGCGGATATCTAGAAATTGCTTCACCTCTAATTAATAAAAAAGAGCTCTGGATCACTTCTGGTCACTGGGACCACTACAAAGATGACATGTTCATCTCAAACATGGGGGAAGGTGAAATTTACGGCATTAAACCAATGAATTGCCCTAACGCAATGATTGTATTCGGGTCACAAACAAGAAGCTATCGGGATTTGCCATATCGCCTATCAGACACAGACATACTCCATCGTTACGAACGCTCAGGCACACTCAATGGACTTTTACGGGCACGTTCATTTAGACAAGACGATTCACACAACTTTATCGCTGAAGACATGATAGAGGCAGAATGCGCGCGAATCCTTGACCTCACGGAGCGTTTCTATGGTATTTTCGGCCTGCAATATCACCTCAAATTAAGCACGCGGCCAGACCAATTCATGGGAGATATTGAAACATGGAATCGCGCAGAATCTGCATTGCGTAAAGTTCTAAACGAAAAAGTTGGATCTGGTAAATACGGAATTAAAGAAAAAGATGGCGCATTCTATGGTCCCAAAATAGACATACATATGACTGATGCGTTAGGAAGGGAGTGGCAGATGGGCACAATTCAACTTGACTTCCAACAGCCTCGCCGCTTCGGACTTGAATATGCAGACAAAGATGGTTCTCGTAAAACTCCAGTAGTAATACACAGAGTTCTATATGGTTCGATCGAAAGATTTATCGGAATCCTGATAGAACACACAGCAGGCAACTTCCCTTTCTGGCTCAGCCCAGTGCAGGCCAAAGTCTTGCCTATTACTGACACGCAGAAGAAGTATGCCGAGAAAGTATACGACGAGCTGATCAGCGCTGGCATAAGAGCCGAGATAGATACTCGCACAGAGAGTCTGGGTAAAAAAATCCGTGACGCCAAACTCGAGAAAATCCCCTACTTAATAGTGATAGGCGAAAAAGAACAAAAAGAAAGCAAAGTTACGCTGGAAGCTAGAGGGCTGGAGGCTGGAAGCAAGAAAGAAAAAGGTGTGTCTATGAAAGTCTCAGAACTAGTAGAAAAGTTAACAAAAGAAAACCTCTCATAGAAATACGAACGGGGGCAAGAGCAACTTGTGCCCCCGCCCCCTCATTTTACAACCCACCGAGGTCGCTGAATTTCTCCTTGGCGAACCCCATGCCAAGTTCTTCGAGAATCAAATCGCTAGTCTCATCACCGAGCTCCTCGAGCCCTGCCCAGTTGAGCTCGTTCCTGTCCGGGAAATCGCCTCGCTGTGCGTATGCACGGCCCAGCGCCCACGAAAGTTTACGCATGAGACCACGATCATCCTTACTCTGTGACCCAGCTTTGACGAGCTTGGCCTCGAGGCCAATGATCTTCTGATCACGCTCTTCGATCGTGCTAGTCATCCCCGAGATGATCGTCTGGGCTTGTTTGAGCTTGAACTTGAGCCGCTTGATTTGCTCCTGCTTTCGGTCGCGCTTCGTGGCTGCCATTGCGGGTCCTCCTTCGAGTCCGAATGTATCACATGCCGGCAGTACTGTCAATGTCTATGAAAGCCTGCCCCGACGACGGCAGGAAATAGGAAATTCATTTTCTGGCCAGCGTCCCGGCGCTCCGAGGAAAATGCAATTTGCTATTTCCTGTAGTAACTAATCAAACGTCAACCTCTGCTAGTTTGGCGTTCGCTTGGATGAAGAGCTTGCGTGGTTCGACTTCGTCTCCCATTAGGATTTCGAATGTTTTGTCGGCTTCGAGAACGTCGTCTATGTTTACTTGTTTTAAGATACGCCCTGCCGGATCCATGGTGGTCTCCCACAGTTCCGAGGGATTCATTTCTCCCAAGCCTTTATAGCGCTGTATTCGGAATTTGCCCTGCTTCTTTTCTTCTGTTTCTTCGCCTTCTTCTGCAGATTCAACTTGAGGTTCCTTGCCAATTATTTTTGCTTTCTCTTCGTCAGAATATGCGTAGTTTACTTCTTTGCCTTTTGAGATTTTATACAACGGCGGTTGGGCAATGTAAATAAATCCGCCTTCTATTAGCGGCTTATAATATCTGTAAAAGAGCGTGAGCAAGAGCGTGCGGATATGCGAGCCGTCTACGTCAGCATCTGTGGCGATTATGATCTTATGATAACGTAGCTTTTCTATATTAAACGTGTCGCCAATGGCAGCGCCCAGAGCTATGACGATGTTCTTAACCTCTTGCGAAGCGAGCATCTTATCAAGCCTCGCCCGTTCTACGTTTAAGATCTTGCCGCGTAAGGGCAGAATTGCCTGTGTGCGGCGATCGCGTCCTTGTTTGGCCGAGCCACCTGCTGAATCCCCCTCTACAATAAAGAGCTCGCTCTCTTGGGCTGATTTGCTTTGGCAATCTGCGAGCTTGCCCGGGAGTGTCATGCCCTCAAGCGCGCCCTTGCGCAGAACGCTATCTTTAGCCGCCTTAGCCGCCTTGCGTGCTCGCACAGCGATTATCACTTTGTTGATTATTGCCTTGGCATCATCGGGGTGTTCTTCCAAGAAGCCGTTAAACGCATCGCCAAAGACTGTGCTCACGGCCGTCTGGGCCTCCACAGATCCCAGCTTTGCCTTAGTCTGACCCTCGAATTGCGGGTCTGGAATCTTGACTGATATTACAGCCGTGAGACCTTCGCGCACGTCGTCGCCCGTGAACGCATCATCACCATCCTTGATCCAACTATTCTTCTTGGCATAAGTATTTAGTGTTCTGGTCAGAGCTGTTCTAAATCCAGATAAGTGCGTGCCACCCTCGGGTGTGGGGGTGTTATTGGCGAAAGAATATTCGTGCGAAGTAATATCATCCACGTATTGCAGTGCAATCTCTACTGCTACTTTTTCCGCCTCCTTCTCTATATAAAAGATATTTTTGTGTACAGGTTTTTCTGTCTGATTATAAAATGTGACAAACGAAACTAACCCCCCTTCGAAATAAAACGCATAAGATGGCACGTCTAGTTCTAGCTCGTTGAAATAGAGCACGTTCTCAAGATCTATCTTGCCCTTGTATTCACGAGCATCGTAGGCTCTAATTCTGACTTTCTTTGATAAATATGCCTGCTCGCGCAGGTAGTCAACTATGCGTTTCCAGCCATAAACAGTTTCAGAAAAAACTGTTACGTCTGACTTGAAGGTGATGACTGTGCCGTGAGCTTTAGTCTTGCCAACTTTCTTCACGTTCGCTTTCTTCTTGCCGCGAGCATACTCCTGCATCCATACTTCACTATCCTTGTGCACTTCGGCTCGTGTCCATTCAGAGAGGGCGTTCACGACAGAGGCACCCACGCCGTGCAAACCGCCCGAAACTTTGTAAGCATTCTGGTCGAATTTGCCACCCGCATGTAGCGTAGTCATAACTGTCTCAAGCGCACTCACTTTGGTTGTCTTGTGGATGTCAACGGGAATGCCGCGGCCATTATCTGCAACCCTAACTACTTCGTCAGGAAGTAGCGTGATCTCGATGTCATTTGCATAACCGCCCATAGCCTCGTCGCGCGAGTTGTCGAAAATCTCCTTAACCATGTGGAATAAGCCCTCCGGCCCAGTTGACCCAATGTACATACCCGGCCGCTTGCGAACCGGTTCAAGACCCTCAAGAACCGAAATAGAACTAGCATCGTATAGGTGCCCGCTTCCGTTCTCTTTTGCCTTATCCTTGGCCATATTTACTTGTTAATTATAGCATAATTCACCCCCGATTTCATCCCCAATTTTCCTTGACTTTTAGTACGGAAGGTGATACAATCATAGGTAGAAATTGAGGGGAGAAAGGTGACACCATTGGCCAAGAAACTTGCAATCGTGATCATATCAGACAACAGAACCAAGAGGGCCACGGTGGCCTATCGCAACCGGAGGGCCGACGAGGCAACTTTCGACCAGAGGCCCTACGAGAGTATGGTAGAGATCGAGGGACAGACGATCACTCTACCTTTTACTAACACATTCTGTCTCGTCACGCTCATGAAGGAAGGCGGCAAGTGGTATTTTGTGGACCGCCAAATCCGCTAGCTAGAAGGCCCCGGGGAACCCCTCACCCCGCGGGCCTTTCGTTTTTTACAAATTAAGAAATTGCTTCATCTGTGCATCTAGCGTCTGAAGTACTGAACGATCAATTGAACCTACAAATTTAGACAATCGTTTTGTTGAAATAACTCTAATCTGAAATACGAGCGCGACAGAGGTCAGAGAAAGTCCATTACGTTTATTGGGTTCGACAAGTAAGGTAAAGGGGAACCTCAACGCATCCTCATTTGACGTACACGGGACCACAACCACTGTTCCTGAAATATTAGAACTATAAACAATCGCCGGCCTTGCGCCAGCTTGTTCATGACCAGTAGTGTTTGGGAAATCGACCAAATATATCTCCCCTTTTCTCATCGTAAATCAATTAGGAAGTCTGTGCTCGAAATTTGTGAGCGCTTCATCACTTAATTGTTCCCATGCGTTAAACTCTTGACTCAAACTGGTAACATTTTTTACACGCTCCAGAAAATATAGGACCGCGCGCTTCACAAATTCTCCTTCTTGCACTCCAAAAACCTTGGATGCAAGTTTAACCCGCTTTCTCGTTTGTTTTGAAAATCTTGGTTGTGTTAGGACATCCATGTATTTATATTAGCTTGTTCGTCGTAAGTATACCACATCCCCCGAAACTAGCGTAATTCTGCCTTATACACTTCTTTAGTTTGGTCGTAGACTTTCTTCTGTAGTGCATCTACTTCTTCGTTTGTTAGCGTGCGATCGAGACTGCGGTAAGTTATGCGATATGTGTAGCTTATTTTGCCTTCGCCAAACTTTTGCGCGTTCTCATACTTATCTATCAGCTCTACTTGCTCTATAAGATCGCCGCCGATGTCTCTGATCAGGTCAAAGTAATTGTTGGGCACGAAGTCGCTACTTACGACAAACGAGATGTCGCGCACTACGGCTGGGAATTTAGAAACTTCTTGATACTTTTGCCCAAGTTCAAGTTGCTTTTTAACTCGCGGATCTTCTGACCAAAGTAATCTTACGTCTGGTAACTCCATACTCATCATGGCGAACCTCTCAAGGCCAGGGCCCATAGCCCAGCCATTCCACTTATCGCCGTCAACTCCCAGAAGTTTGAGAACACTACCCTTCACAACGCCTGCGCCACATAGTTCGATCCACTGACCGTTAACTTCGACCTCCATGTCGATTGAGGGGTCCGTGTACGGGAAGCTATCTTCGTTGAATCGATATTTAACATCCGGCCCAATAACTGCCTTGGCCACATTGGCAAGTGCTCTCTCAAGATCTTGCTTACCTAGAACTTCTTTATCTTTGGGCGAAAGATACCATGCGTCTATCTGATGGAAGACGTTCATGTGCTTCCGGTCAATTTCATCTTTGCGATAAACTTTTCCGTACGAGAAGCAGCCCACAGATTCTCCCTTCTCCATCCTTGCTTTGACGTCAGGATCGAGCAGATAGTAGTACCACATAATAGTAGTGTGGGTGCGCAGTATGTGATTGTCGTCTACATAATAAGTATCAGATTTAGAACGCGCCGGATGATCCTTGGCAAAACCAAAGAGATCAAATGTTATCTCTGTTGATACAACTTCAGAAGTCTCGATGTCGTCAAAATTCTTGTAATCTGGTATACCAAGAATCCTATCTACAATATCTTTCAGCGGCGAGCCTGGGGTACGAGAGAGATCTGGCATAGCCATGTAGCGACGTATGCGCACAGCTTCCGAATCTGTACGCTCTGCAAGATTCTCTAGTGGTTCACGTGTATCTTCCTTTGCATCAATGTTTCGTCTCATATGTCTTTAATTATAGTCTATAAATGGCAAACCCGCCGGGTGGCGGGAGTTCGTGCATAAACAATGAACCACCCGCTACGCCGGCTCCATAAAGCTAAACTGGAAGCTAAAGAAAAAAGCGTGATTGGTCATACCAAAAGATTAGCGCATTGAAGAAATAAAGCAAGCAAGAATTGCGAAGGCCCGGGGTTGTTCTCCCGGGCCCACTCCCCACTCATCACTTGCGCTTTGATCCGGCCCACTCATGGATCCTTCTTACAAGATCTGCTGTCGACATCCCGGAGAGCCCCGCGAGACGTAGAGCGTTGACCACTTGCTTGGCCGCGATCTCCTTCAGTGCATCTTCATCAAGAGGTTCACCGTGATCTGCTCTTTCGAAGAGCTCTGCTGTCTTGCCCAAGGACTTGGCGATGTGTAGGACGACATGGGCGATCTGGTTGTCTTCAGGAACGGTCCCGCCTCTGCGCTTGGCAATGCCTGGATAGTCCTCTTTCTCGAACTCCCAGCTCTCACGAACGATATCCATGATTCCCTGAAATGTGGTTCCTGTCATTGGACCTCCCTTTGTCCCACGAGAAGGGCGTGGGCTTGTCGCAGTTGAGGCACTTCGCCTTTTCGGGCTCGAGCGCTCTGCACGATGGCGTGTGGTAACCAAGGTACCAGCAATAGATCCGCCAAGGATAAAGGGGCAACCTCAGCCTGATCCACAAGTACCAGAGGAAATGGAGTCGAAACCCTCCTTTTCTCACTTACCCGCCACCAGTTCGAGCTTTTCGATTCGCTTCTTCAGGTCTAGATTTTCATAGACAAGCTGCGCGATGGCTTCGCTCATGGCGAAGTTTGGCGTGCCGACAGCATTCGGCGCGTTGCCGATCTTCTCCAGGCACGGCAGGAGCTTTTCGAGATAAGACAGCTCGGCACGTGGGACTATGTGTTTGAAGCCGCAAGTCTTGCAAATGGCGATCATCCTCTCACCTCCAGACACACCCTATCTCATTTGCCGACCTATGTCTAGCTCTGTCCGAAAAGACAAACGATCGTGGGATAAATCGGACAACAAAATAACAACTATTCAGCCTGGGAGCTCGAAGCTTTCTCTTAAGTCTTGATCAAACTCTATTTCGTCTACTACAAAGTACCTTACCTCGCGCGACAGATGATATTTCCGTCGAATTAACTCTATCGCCTCTCGACATTCGTATGGGTATGCCCAAAGACTCTTTTGTATATTTGCGAATCCTAGCGAGACAAGGACAGAACGTAGCTCATCCCTAGCATCTCGTCTCTTCTCGGGAATATCGAAACTGACCATGTGCCACTTACCATCCCAACGCCCCGGTTTCTCAATTTTAAGTTCGCCAATACTTATTTTCTCTGCCAAATCTTCTCCCTTTTGAGTGAGATCGTAACCCCTCCTGTTATTCTTCAGAATTGATTTTAGCAAACCCTTCCGAACCATATTTTCTAGGCGCTGTTTGAATTCGAAGTGTTTCTTTCGTAGTCTTCTGGGATTATCTTTAGTCCCATAGCCGCCTGTGTACAAATCAAATGGCAACAGGATCCCTGTTGCCTCTATTTTAGTAAGGATTTCGCGTTCGAGCTTCCCCAGCTTCTGGTTCTTTCTATATTTCTCAATATCATCTCGCATTTTACCCATGTCCGAATTATGCCACGATCGTTTGTCTTTTCGGACAAAGTTATTAACACCCTTAAAGTAAGGGGGCTTAGTTCAGAGTCTTTTCGCCTTCGTGCCACTCGGCTGGACAGAGTTTGCCGGTCTGTAGGGCCTTTACCACGCGCAGTGTTTCTTCTACGCTCCTTCCTACGTCGTTGTCAGAAATTGTGATGTGGCGCACTACACCCTTGGGGTCAATGATGAAGGTGCCTCTGTAGGCTACTCCTTCGTCTGTTTTGTGCACTCCATAATTGTTTATCATGTCTCGGCGGAAGTCAGAGAGAAGGGGAAAATTTAGCTTGCCGCCAAAGTCTCTTTCGATCCAAGCTTTGTGAGATTCTTTAGAGTCTACCGATACTCCCACTATCTCACAATTTGCTTTCTTAAACTCACCCGAGCGTTTAGAAAATTCTTTGATCTCTGTTGGACAGACGAAAGTGAAGTCGAGCGGGTAGAAGAATATTACTAACCATTTGTTTTTGTAATCTTTTAGACTGTATCTTTTGTACTTGCCAGCAAGAACGCCATCAAGACTGAAGTCTGGGGCTTCTGATCCTACCGTTGGGATGAAACTTTGATAATCCATCATGATAATTTCTAAGTTCTAATTACTAATTTTAGCGAGAGCCGCCTCCCAGACTCGAACTGGGGACCTTTGCTTTACAAAAGCATTGCTCTACCAACTGAGCTAAGGCGGCAACAGCGCTATTATACTCTTTTTATTCGTCGATTCTACCGCTACCAGTATCTTGCGCATGGCTCTTAATATCCTTCAGGAACTGCGAACTATTTCCCCTATTGCTAGTGTCTATGGTCTGTTTCCCTTTGATCGTGTTTATGAGCCGCTGGAGATGCGATTCAGTACCGCGCGTCCAGGCTCGAAACCATGGCACAAAACGTCGCAAAGCTTCGTATGTGAACTTATAGAATGTCTCAGCCACTTTGTGTTGAGCATGCCCAAAGACACGCTCTACCCGCTCAAAAAATGACTCGGTAAGCGAATGTTCAGCATGGGCCGATACAGGCACTATATTGTTGAGAGTGTCACTACCCCTCGAGAGCACGAGCACGGCCCCCCACGAGGCCAAGAGTGCTAGGATAAATAAGTACAATGCAACGCTAAGCATAATTTCTTTTACTTGGTAGAGAACCTAGAGAATTCGCCTATCTCAATCCTTTCTCCAAATTTCTGTATAGCCGCTTCTATAAGTTGCTTCACCGTCTTATCGCCATCCTTGACGAACGGTTGCTCCAGCAATGTCTCCACATTTTCTGGCGCCAGCGCAGATATATGCATGGCGATATCGTATGCGAGTGCCTGGAACTCGCTATTGCCAGCCACAAAATCTGTCTCGCTCTCAAGCTTAATCATAGCCCCTATATTCTTATTGCTGTGGACGTAAGCAGCCACGGTGCCTGCGCCAAGCGTGCGGTCTGCCTTCTTGAGGGCTCCAGCTGCACCTTTACTCGTAAGGATCTCGCTCGCCTTGGCATGATCGCCCCCTGCCTCTTCAAGGGCAGCCTTACAGAGGGCTATAGAAACCCCCGTCTCCTCGCGTAATTGCTTTATGTCCTGTGCTGTAACCATACGCCTACAATCTCATCCATGATCAACTTTATACTTGCAACTGATTTATCATTTCCAACTATTGGATAATCAAGCACTGAAATATCACAATCTGTGTTGGCAAGGCCGAGTAGCGGTATACCGAGTTTCTTAGCTTCTGTCACTGCAATACTCTCCTTGTCAGGATCTACAACGAATACCGCCCCTGGCAATTCGTGCATCTCTACTATACCGCTGAAGAAGCGCTTGAGATTACCCACCTCGTGAGCTATTCTGGCTCTCTCCTTCTTCGTATATTTGTTAAGTTCACCAGAATTAGATTTCGCTTCCCAGTCACCCAATCTTTCTACCCGCTTTCTAATCTCATCAAAATTTGTAAAAGTTCCCCCAATCCAACGTAGAGCCACATATGGTAGACCCGCTCGAATTGCCGCTTTCTCGATCACACTGCGAGCCTCGCTCTTGTTGCCCACAAGCAGCAACTTCTTGCCAGTTTCGCGCAATTTCGCTAAAAATTCTTTAGCTTTGATTATCGAAGACTCGGTCTTCTCAAGATCTATAATCTCGATGTCGTTCTTAGTACCGAAAACGAATGGCTTGGTGGAAGGATGTCTCCGGGCACGCCGAGAACCATAATGAACCCCGGCCTCGGAGAGGCCTTGAACAAAGATATTGGGCTTTTTTGCAATTTCTGTCACAGCCGGGGTATCCTATCATCAAATCTCTATGACGTCTATACCCCCCGTTTCCGAATTCTTATTAGGCTCACCCTGACATGAGGAGTCTCGCGGGATATCTATGATGTTATCCTTATCCGAATCCCAGCCTTTCCAGTCTACGAATCCATCATTGTCGTTATCAACGCCGTCATTACAGGCGGGGCACAATCCAGGTCCGTCGGCTGGACAATTACCCTGTATGACAGGATTAGTCTCGTTACTGTCCGCGCGATTGAAGCAACCAAGATCTGCCGGATAATCCGTCTTACCGTCGTTGTCGTTGTCTACACCATCATTACACGCTGGGCAAACTCCCGGGCCATCGGCGGGGCAGTTGGCTCCGGTTTCGGATTCGTTGTCGTCGCTTAACGAGCTACAGTCCTGATCGTTGGGGGAATCGGTAAAGCCGTCGCCGTCGTTATCTACTCCATCGTTACATTGCGCACATATACCGGGGCCGGCGGCTGGACACCCGAGTGTCTGATCACGCTCATCGTCATCGTCTGCGCTGTCGCACCCTGGATCATCCAGGTCAAGTTTACCGTCGTTGTCGTTGTCTAATCCATCAGAACACTGCGGCAAAATAACAGGCGCATCGCCAAAATGGGCAGTGGCGGCTCTTGAAGTACTCATCTCGAGAGTACACACAGGATTAGTGCCCGTACAGGAACCTGTCCATTTTTGGAACACGGTATTGTTGCCGGGCAGTGCCGAAAGTTTAACTGACTCGTCATTTAGATAAGTCTCCGTGCAATCGGTACCGCAATTAATGCCGGGGCTAGCCGAGATAACACTTCCCTTATTGGGCTGACGCTCGAAAACTAAGCTAACTGTAAGCAATGCGTTGGCCTCGTTATTATCTTGAGGGTTATCAGAACAACCACTATCGTTGAGCCAGTCGATCTTGCCGTCCCCGTCGTTATCGAGGCAGTCGTCGCAGGCAGGACCCGCAGCGGCAAGTTCACTTGTGCCATTTAGGCTCAAGCACTCCGGATCCTCGGGATAATCAAATTTATTATCTAAATCGTTATCGATATCATCATTGCAAGCGGGACATACACCTGGGCCATCCGTGGGACAGTTGGCTGTGCGGAAAGTGGCCTTAATCTCCTTATTAGTCGTGAGATTGATATTATTGCAGAAGCGCGAAGTTATGGTACCGCATTCATTGGCATTTGCCCCCGACCAATTACTGAAGACATAGCCAGGACCCGCCGTGGCCACAAGATCGATAGTGGCATTCTGATCATACGGGAAAGAACAAGAACTTAGGGTGCACGTGTCACTCTCGACATTAACTTTGGAGCCTCCACCACCGAATACCACTCCAGTTGTAATATTAACTTGCGAAACAGAGAACACGCCAGGCCCCTTCGAAGGATTCCAGCTCATCCAACCGAGAACTTGGTCAGACCACGAGTAGCCTGTGAATTTAGTACCGTCAAAACTTACTCCGTAATTTGCGTCAGACAAGTGCACCCAGCCTTCCCAACCTTGCGCACTACTGCCAGATAAAACTTTGGCCCAACCCGTAACTGTGTCATCAACTAACTTGGGGGCACATGGTGAAGTCGGGCAACCGGATACATCACCTGCGTTAAAACTAATCCAGCCTAGGCCAGAGTTCCAGGCATAGCCAGACAGCGCACCGGTGTCCCTGTCTAAATTAACACCGTAATTTGCACTAGAGCAGGAATTATTGTTTGAGCAATTGAAACTCACCCAGCCAACGTTTGCACTCCAAGCGTAACCCTCGACCCGGCTGGTCTCGGCATGAACAGGAAGTGCAAAGTTGAAAATGAAAAAAGCAAAAGTACAGGTCAAAATCCAAAATTTTGATTTTTTAACTGTAATTTTGATTTTTGAACTCTGCATTTCGATCTATCGTATTGTATCACTTGCCTTCCCCAGTGTCTCGAGGATATCCCCAATATTGCCAGCCATAATACTCTCGATATTATGCCAGCTTTCTTTAATCCTGTGGTCCGTAATCCTGTCTTGGAGAATGTTGTACGTCCTGATTTTCTCTGACCTATCACCTGTGCCTATTTGATTTTTACGTGTGCTGGCCTCCTCTTTGGCCCGCTTTTCCTCTTCTAGCATTGCAAGTTTAGCCTCTAGGATGCTCATAGCCTTCTCGCGATTCTTAAGTTGCGACCGCTCACTTGAAGATCTGACCATGATTCCTGATGGCTTGTGTTTGAGGATAACAGCAGTTTCGACTTTGTTCACATTCTGACCCCCAGCTCCGCCTGATCTGGTAAAAGAGAGCCCAAGGTCGGCTGGGTTAATCTTAATCTCTCCAGACTTGCGCACCGGCATCACCGCCACCGATGCCGTGCTCGTATGCACCCGCCCAGACTTCTCTGTCACTGGCACGCGCTGGATCCTGTGTACCCCCGACTCGTACTTTAAGCTCTCATAGGCACCCTTACCCTTAATTTCGTAAACCAACTCATCAAGTTCTACAACACTCCAATTCTGCTTACGCGCATAATTTGCATACATGTTGCCAAGTTCGCGGGCAAATAGAGTTGCCTCGTCGCCGCCCGCCCCAGCTCGTATTTCCAAAATTATTTCTTTAGTATTATCCGGTCCAGTTGGACCATTCTCATTTAAGCCGCCGTTTAGAATCTCCTCCATCTGCGTCCACATAAATTTAGCCGTTTCTGGATCAGACTTAACAAGCGCCTCATATTGGAGCGCCAAATATTTGGTCCTAGGATTACTTTTGAATTCTTCGAGAGTCATCCCGTTGGAGCTCTAAAGAGCCTTCACACCCTTCTTCTTTTTGGGAGCTTTAGCTTTCTTGGGAGTGGTGCTTGCTTTAGAACTGCGGGTCTTGAATCTTTCCACGCGGCCAGCGGTATCTATTACTTTTTTATCGCCAGTGAAGAAGGGGTGACAGGCACTGCAAATTTCTACCTTAATTTTCTCTTGCGTGCCACCCACGGTGAAACTGTTGCCGCAAGAGCAAGTTACAAGCGCATTTGTATAATAAGTTGGGTGTGTATCTTTCTTCATGATCTTGCGAGTTTATGCTCAATGCTTATTATCCTACGATTAACGTTTTGAGTATCTTTCAAATCTGTTTTTGTTGCCATACCCAGCTCAATATTAGAGATTCGCTCTGTTACTCCAGCTACTTGTCCAGCCAATAATTCTATCTGCTTAGACAATATTTCGTTACCTTTTTCTAGCTTTTCAGATAGCGACTTAGTGCTAGCATCAAGTTTCTGCAGAATAGCCTCGTTTGTAACGACTTTCTTGCCATTACCACTGACTTTCCCTTTGTTTTTGGCAACCTTTGCCATGCCCGCCATCTTAGCACGCCCCCGCTACTGGTCAAGGAGGGCGATATCCTTCTCAAATTGAGCGGCCCGAGAAGCTACTTGGTAGCCGTAGCTCGAGACCGGATTCATATGTCTTGCAAGTCTGCTACCACTGCTAGTTAAGCCGGAGTAGTACTTAGCTGCGGCACAAGCGCGCAACTCGAACGTGCTCGAGAAAGCCGTCTTGCACCTGTCTAAAGCATCCGCCAGATAAAGGGCTGTGCCTGTGAAGGCGTCTGTACTATTGAATGGATTAGGCGTTTGTATCCCCATGACACTTGCGACACGGGATTTGAAGCCAGCCTGGGTTCCAACATTCCACCAAGTGGTAGGCATGAACTGGGCTGGGCCCATGGCTCCTCCATAGGATCCGTCCGAATAGATCGGACACGACACGGGCGTAGTGTTGGCGTTAAGTCCAAGTTCGGCCATGATGGCGAGGTACGACGGCTTCTGCGAATCGGCCATAACAGTCCCGTTCTGGTTAGACGCTGTCTGGTTGTATGTGCACTTGCCAATATTCTTGCCAATGAGACCTCCGGACGAAGATTCCTGCGAGAGCACAGCGAGCGTGAGCGCCGCGTTTACCCCCACACGCGCTTCGTACATACGCACAAGTTTAAGCGCCTCTTCAAAACGTAATTCCTGACCGCCAACCGTGCGAAAGATTCTATTTCTGATCTCGTTCTTTATGCGCTCCTTCTCTGCGATCTCTTTCTTGTATGCATCCTCTTCTGCACGCGTTAGCTTGAGCACATGTTCTTGCTCCTTCTTCAAACCGTCTGTGCGCTTCTTCTCCTGTTCTTGAATATACTTGAGTTCGCCTTCTTTCACCTTCGACTGTTCGAGACGCGCTTTTTCTTCCTCTGTTTCCTCCTTCACCTCCGCGATCTCAACTAAAGTGCCGCGCAGACGTCCGCGCACAACCTCGTAGTCGTCTAGATTAACAAAGAATTCGGAGAGGTCGTCATTCGACAGGAAGGCCTCCGTCGGAGTGAAGGAACTTACTTCCATAGTTTTGCGCAAGAGTTCTGCAAGCGAGTCGCGCATCCTGCCAATTTTCTCGTCTAAGATATTAATATTCTTATTGCGCACACTTATATCATCACCTAGTTGGGCGATCTTGATGTTGCGTGCTTTGATCTCTGCCTCTGATTTCTGAATCTTATATTTCAACTCTGCAATAGTCTTCTCTATTGATGTAGCCTGTCGTTGTGTAAGCGTGAGCTTAGTCTGATTTTCGGCAATCTCTTTCTCGCAAGCGATAAGCAGAGCCTGCAACTGCTCATCTGTAAACCCGGAAATATTACTTGGACAAGCGCCTTGAGCCGACGTACCCGTCGGCAAACCCCAAACCCCAAGCACCAAAGCCCAAACAAAAACAAATAAGCCAGCTTTTCTCATATGTATATATTATAGCAAAAACGCCTCGCCCCGCGAAGCCAAATTATTTTTGGGCGAAGTGGGGGTTGACTAGGCTGCGCGCGAGGCGTAGTTTGGGATAGGAATACTGGACTCACCCAATGGCTAGTTGCCAAGCCCATGATGGCAACCCGAGCGCTCTAGGACAGAGTGAATGCTCTAAGTCACGGGAAAGAACGATAACAAACCCGAATGACCAAAGGCGAACCTCAAAAGAGGAGTCACAAATGCCAACACGCAAGGGCAAACATGGAGTCAGCAGCCCGCACAACGATCCTGGTAAACGTTCGCATGACGAGGTCGAGCAAGCGCTACGCAACTTCCTCAAGATCGACCTCTTCCAGCGCGAGGTGGCCGGAAAGTTCGTGGACGTCTTCAGCGGACTGAACCGCACCGACCCATCCCTTCGCGAACACGTAGCGGACGCTGTCGCCGACGCCCTCAACGCCAAAGAGCCCAAGCCGTGGTTTTCCAATGATCAGATCACGGCACTATGCTCACTACTGTCCAAGATCACGTCGTGCCATCCGGCCCTAGGACAATACGGGTACGAATGTCTGCGAGCATCGAGCGGTCTCATGGTGGAACGAAAGCGACTGATCGTGGTAGAGAATGCGGCCGACTTCCGCCAGAACATCCCAGACTTCGTCGAGAAGGCCAACATGATCCTCGCGTGCATGGGCAGCGAGTTTGTGTTCGGCGTTCAGAAGATCACTGATTTCACTTACCAACTTCGCCTAGGCCCACACGAAGGGCCTGCGGCAACTTCCTAGGACCATGGAGGCCCGGAACGCGTACTGCGTCCCGGGCCTCGTCATTTTTATATTATCGAGATTATTTCTTTTCTTCTTTCTTTTCGGATTTTTCTGGGGCGGGAGATCCGGCAGTTTCTTCGCCTTCTTTAGGCTCTTTGCCTTTCTTTTCTACTTCTATTGCTGTTAGGTCAACTGCTACTGGTTCCTCTTCTTTCTCTTCAATTATTTCTTTTACAAGAGCCACCACTTCAGTTGGAGGAGTTATGAGATCGGCTGACTCGGGCAACTTGATATCGCGAACATGGACAGAGTCACCAAATTTCTCAAGGCCGGATATATCAACTTCGATCTGGTGCACCAAGTGCTTGGGCAGAACTTTGATCTCGATCTCGTGCATCACCTTCACCAAGAGCGCGCCCAAATTTTTGACAGCAGGGGATACGCCCACGAACTCAAGGGCCACCTTCACCTCCACCGGCTTATTGGCATCAATTGCATAAAAGTCAGCGTGCATGGGTTCGCCCGTAAGTGGGTGAACAGCAACATCTTGTATCAAAACATCGTAAGTCTTTTTCTCCTCCTTGAGCGAAACGAGGGTAGATTCGCCAGCAGCCTTCCAAACTTTCTTAAACTCTTTAGCAGGCACAAAATAAGAACCCGAGGCATGCTTACTGCCGTAGACAACCACAGGCAACTTGCCACCCGCACGCGACTTGGCCAGCTTCTTGCCGAAGGTATCTCGCTTCTCCAATGTCATTTCTAGCATAGCAACTAGTATACACAATACGGATAAAAAAGGAAGACCGCCGGGCTCTTGCGAGCACTCGGCGGGCGGGGGCGGCTGGTCGGCGCCTACGATCTGGACTTGGGACGCCAAGGCGTCGGGTCAAGATCGAGCCGCAGGACGTTCCGGCCGAAGGCGGCGTGCTGAAACAGCAACTCCAGCGCTGCCAGCTGCTCTGGATCGGTAGCCGCGGCCTGCATGGCCTCGAAGGCCAGCAGTTCCTGCTTGTCTACGGGTATGCTCATTCTTGGATCCTCCCAACCTGCAGTATATCATAGACTCGACCAGATGTCAAGCCCAGTGTCTAATATGGCCCAGATTATAGCCTACGCCTTCGCTTGCCCCGAGTCCGTTCGAGGGGACCTTCTTTCTGGGATTGAATATGCCTTGGGGGTCAAAAATTTGCTTGGTTTTCTTGAAAAGTTCGAGCACTTCGGGTTTGTACATGCGATCAAGGTACGGTGTCCTGACTAAGCCATCGTTATGCTCGCCTGTAATCGAGCCGTCATACTTCCCTACCAAGTCATACACCTTTTTTGAGAGCTCGCTGATAATCTGCTTAAAGTCTGGCCTCGCAAAGTCCATCAAAGGAATAATGTGGAAGTTGCCATCGCCAATATGGCCGGCAATTGTGTATTCAAGTTTGTAGCTATTCATAAGCGTTGCTAACTCTGGCAAGAACTTGGGTAAGTGCTCTGGCAGCACCACAATATCGTCAATAAATGGTGCGGTATGCTTGCCATGGACGTGCTTACGCAAGAGATTGAAGCTCTCGTGGCGCACTGTCCAATATTTATTTTCTTCTTTGTCATTTTTTGCTATATGCGTTCTGATATCGTGCTTTTTAAGATTACTCTCTGCTGCGCGCGCCTTAGTATATATCTCATCTTCAGAATCACCCGTAAATTCCGCAACTAGGATTAATTTGGGAACGCCGCCTAAAAGAATCATTTTCATCTCTGGAATAAACTGCCAGCCAAGCGAAATAATATTTTTTGCCCCAAGTTGACGCATCATATCGGGCATGAAGCGCACCGCAAGCTTCATGCTGTGATCATCATAAGCTTCAAAACTTTCGGGTTTATGAGATAGGATGGTGGCGACAATTTCGGCAAGTGTCACAAGCTCGTCTAGCATAATCACAAGCAGGGCCGAGTGCGCTTTGGGTTTGATCAGGCCAAATTTAATTTCTGTAATAATGCCTAACGTGCCTTGTGAGCCCACAAGCACTTTATTGATATCAAAAGTAGTGCCATCCCATACGTCCCAGAGATAATAACCGGCAGAATTTTTGTGCACTTTCGGCTTCGCCTCCCGCAATAAGTTTCTATTAGTTTCTACAAGTTTGAAAAGTTCTCTATAAATATTCCCTTCAAAATTGTTCCGCGCAATTTTGCTATCTAGTTCAGATTTATTTAGCGCGTGAGTTGTGTATTCGTTGCCGTCAGAGAGCACGACTTTAAGTTCCCTTACATAATCAATCGTCTTGCCATAGATTAGCGTCTTCTCGCCACCGGAGTTATTGGCCACCATCCCCCCAACTGTGCACAATTCTTTGGAAGCGGTGTAGCTAGGCAAGAGCAGGCCTTTGGCAAGTGTGGCTTTCTCAAAGTCACGATAATAAGTGCCGGGCAAAACTGTGATCTCTTGCTTTGCCTCGTCAAATCCCTTAACGCCCTGAAAATATTTCAGAAAGTCCAGAACAATCGATTCTGTAAGGGGCCCTCCCGACATATCTGTGCCGGCAGCCCGCGCAGTGAGCGATAAATTTGGAAACTCGGTTTTGTGTAAATTTACGAAGCTAACTAAGTTCTTTATATCCTCACCACCATGGGGCGCCACAACTAACTCCGGATGAACTTCAAAAATTGATGCGTCAGTTGAGCTAGCCTTAAGTACGTCCGGAGCATCGCTCACTTCCCCCTTGATTACATGTTGTAACTGCTCTTTAAGAGTCACTTTAGGATTTTAAAATATTACTGGGAAACAGAAAAAAGTTTTAAACGTGCTTCTGCTACTTTCTGGATTGCCTCAAGCGCTCCGTGAGCAACTTTAGGCGGGGCAATCTCGTCTGGGAATTCTTCTAAGTGTACAAGCATCGCGTCATGCCAGGCCTTGCGCAGCTCCGTGCTGATATGCACCTCATTTATGCCTGCCTTTATCCCATCAAGTAAATTAGGCGTGCCCGAGCCACCGTGCAAAACTAAGGGAACCGACACAACATCTGCTATTTCACTTATTCTGTCTAAATCAAGTGGCGGATCTCCACCAGCTGGCGGACCGGCACGCAACATGCCGTGCACATTGCCCACCGCGGGCGCAAAAAGATCAACTCCAGTTTCTTCCACAAATCGCTTGGCATCGTTTGCACTGGTCATTTGCACACCCTCGGGTAGAGCGTCACGCACAGTGGAACCTTCGCCAATATAACCCAGTTCGCCTTCAACTATTATGTCGCGACCAGTTTGCTTGCCGGCTTTACGCGCATAATCAACGCATTTTTTAGTAATTTTTATATTCTCGTTAATATCTAGTTTTGCACCGTCAAAAATTACGGAATCAAAACCCGCATCAATCGCCTCCTTAACCCTCTCGTATGAATATGTGTGATCTGCGTTCAAATAAATTTCGTGGCCTTCGTCGCGCAAACTCCTAACAATCGCCACAGCCTGCCTAATGCCTACCCAATCGCGCTCGCCCTCGGATAAGCCAAGTAGTACCGGCACGTTTAATTTGTGAGCGGCATTGAGTACGCCCCAGAGCATCTCAAAACTTGAGAAATTAAAGTGTCCGATAGCATAACCGCCCTTCTTAGCATCTGCCAAAATATCGCGATAACTCTTCATGAATTAAGTATAGCACGAGCGAGTCCACAAGCTTTCCACAGGTTATGCCCATAATTTAGCTAGACGCATTTCGTTCTCTTCGACCACGAGAGCGCCGCGGTTCTCTTGGCAACTCGACCTGGGTTCTGCGTTACCCCGGTCGAGAACGGTCGCATCCCCACCCACGTTGACTGGACCGACGTTGGTAACGGGACAGGACAAGAACGTGAAGCGCTCGCCTCTTGACGGGGCAAGCAAATGATCCTCGCAGGATCTCTTGGACCGGTTAGCCACCACATGGCGCCGGTCCTTTCGTTTTATACAATTAGAGACTACCTGATACCAGTATCACAGTGCAGAACAACGTCTGTGAAGCTGCCCTCATTCACCACCACCGTTTGCTCGGCACAGAATGGGAAAGGCGAATCCGGCGACGCCTTACGTGGCACGGGTTCGAATATATAAACTCCGGAGGGCAATGATACTTCGAAGTAGCCCCTTGTATCATTTGTAATTGCCGCCATTGGATTCCTTGAATTAACCTCGCGTATGCCTATGGTTGTCTGATAGAGATTGTCGTCACAGCTTGAGTCGCCCTCGCGCATTACTGGGCAAATTGGTCCCAACAACACAATGCCTTTCACACCGGAATTAGTCGTTGGGGTCTTGGGCGGTAGTACAATCGGGAGACTGGGCGGGTAAACTAGTTCTTTTATCACTGCCCGGCCCGAGCTACTCAACGCAACTCGTACCGCGAGCTCACCAGATAAGTCCTCTATATCGTGGCCAGTGCCCTCCGGAACGAAATAACTCTCGATGCCATAATCAACATTTATTACAGACCCATACATGCTCTTGACTGTCCCGGCTATGAAAATACCTGAATCGGGCTGTTCTAGATTTATTCCATCTGCCCTCGCATATTCACCATCTTGCAAAAGATTCACATACACTTTGTCCCCTACTCCAAGGGATTCATTCCACCCACGATTAAATATAACCACATCCGCTTGGTCGAGGGTGCTGATCTCGTAACGCAACGTGACGTAATCGCCACGGAAAATATCTCTGGGGTCAACTGGGACAGTTTGCAGGAGCACTTCTTGTCCACCGCGCAATACACTCTCCTTGCTTGCTATGAAGACAGCAAAGATTGCTAACCAAAATAGTCCGATAAAGAGAAAAACTTTCTTGCTCATGAGATTGCTGGGTTAGTGGGGGCAGCAGGGGTAGCAGAATTAAAGCGCGCCTTGAGCTCGCGACGTTTGCGTTCAAGAGCGATACCACCCAAGATTAAGATTGCGCCACCCACCATAAAGAACACAGAAGTTGAGAGCATATCCCAGAAAAAGTCGAAGTAGCGGGCAAGGATTAGCAGCGCTATCCAGAAAGCGCCCGCGTTGATCACCTTCATATCTTCTCGCCGGTATCCTGTATAGATAGTACCGATGCCAACACCGGCAAGGGCAAGGTTGAAGATGACGCTATAGATAATGCTTGTGGCCGGGAAGAAGAAAAAGACGGTGGTAAGCGCCGCAAGCGTAAGTGCGAGTGAACTCTCGAAGCTGTTAGTATCGGCTCTGGCGGGGTTGAAAAAGAGGCTAACTACGGAAAGCAAGATAGCCAACACAGCAAAAATGGCAAAGAAGATTGTGAATTCTCCCGAGTAAGCTGCTTCACCTCGATAGCCACCGAACCAACCCTTGTTCGCCCCACTTGAGAAAAACTCGAATGTGAGAACAAAAAGTGAGGCGAGTGACAGTCGTAGTCCGAACAGCCTATAAGCTCGGGCCACTTTATGTAACTTAGGCGAAAGATAATGCAGAGCACCGAAGCCAAACAGGGCAATCGAAGCAACCAGATAAAGTGCGGGCGTGCGATACAGATCAGGACCGAACTCACTACCATGTTCCCACAGGTAACTGGCAATCCAGATATAGAAGAGCAAGGCCGAGAGCCCGGCCATAGGGACAGAAGCAAGACTGTAGACAAGAGGCAAGACACCCACGAGCCAGATCAGTACAAGCGTGGGATTGCCGGCGTTGACATTATATATCTGGGCCAATAGGAAAACTGTCGCGCCAAATAGAAGTGCGCCTAAGAAGATGAGAGCGCCACCAGTGCGTGGCAAATTTTGCCACTTGTACTTCATAAAGTAGCCGAGCGTATAAGCACCGAGAGTGGCCAATACCAAGATTGCTGTCTTGCCAACGTCGGTGAGCACGTCCCAGTTCGATGAGACAAACAGGATTGCCCCAAGTCCCAAGAGTATTGCTCCAATGGTGGAGAGCGCGGAGATGAATCTATTGGAACTCTTATCCTTCTTGAATGCGCTACTATCAACAAGCATCTTAGACGCCTGCTCACTCGTGATAGTCCCTTTAGCGACCCACTCCTCAATTTGTATTTTGTCTACCATAGTCTATATATTATACATCATTTGCGTCTAATTACTTTCCTCGCCTTTTCCATGATTCCTTTTTTGTCTAGGCCAAAGTGTTTGACCAGCTCGTTTGGTTCCCCTGATTGGCCATACACGTCTGGTACACCCACAAATTCAATTGGCACTGGATAATTTGCTGCCAGTACTTCGGCCACGGCGCTCCCCATACCAGCTACAACTTGATGCTCCTCAACAGTGACAACTGCTCCCGCACGCTTGGCCACTTCAATCACGGCTTTTTCGTCAATGGGTTTAATAGTGTGCAAGTTGAGCACAAGCACACTTGTGCCTTGGTGCCATAGCTCGCTTGCGGCAAGTAAAGCATTGTGCACAAGCGAGCCGCAAGCAATGATAGCCACTTCGGGTTTCTCTTTCTCCCAAAGTAAATTAGCCTTGCCAATCTCAAATGGCGACTCATCTGTTGTGATCACGGGTGTTTTCTCGCGCGCTAAGCGCAAGTAACTAGGCTGATTGTTCTTGGCCAGTGCGAGTGTGGCCTTCTTGGCCTCAATGCTGTCGCAAGGAGCTACAACAACCATACGCGGCAAAACGCGCATCAGGGCAATGTCTTCGATCGCTTGATGCGTGCCGCCATCTGGACCTACGGACACACCCGCATGCGAACCCACAATCTTGACTGGCACATTGTTGTACGTGATAGTAGTGCGAATTTGCTCCCAATTTCTGCCGGGACTAAACATGGCATAACTCGACACAAAAGGGATCTTGCCCATGTGAGCGAGACCCGAGGCAACTGTCACAAGATTCTGCTCGGCCACCCCAATCTCGATAAATCGCTTCGGAAACTTGTTGGCAAATAAGTGCATCTGCGTACTTTCTGTTAAGTCAGCGCAGAGCCCAACAACATTCGCGTCTAGTTCCCCAGCCGCAAGCAAACCCACCCCAAAACCCTTCCTGATTGGTTCTTGCTCACAATCCCGCTCAAAAATCTTGGGATTTAATTTTTGGTCTTTATTAATCATAGTTATAGTGAAGCTGATCGTCTTGGCAAATGAACTTCAACTCGCCGTCCACGAACTGGTAATACTCGAGAGAGAACCCATTCGGCACAAGTAGGAGTGAACTGTCTTTGCGAAAGGC
>DATDVE010000020.1:0-7673 GCA_036517655.1 Minisyncoccota bacterium
ATCTCTGACTAAGTCTCGAGTAAACTGGTATATCCGCGATTTCTGCTCGTTTCCGATCTCCTCGGCCACATCGGCAAGCACCGAGTAACTGATGCCCTTGATGTGCTTCATAAACGCAGCTACAACTGCCATGATGTATGCTTCATAATCCCCTTTTCGGTCCAACCATTTCGCCTCAAGGTCTGCGTACTCACGCCTGACAGATTCTGGGAAGGCGCCAGTCTCGATCAATCTATCTGTAACCTGAATAAACAAACTCGAGCGCAATATTGTGCCGTCAACGTCAAAGAAAGCAACCTTGCACTTGTTCATAGTTCAAGTAATTTCTTATACACCTCGAAGCTGGCCCTCGCGTCGCATAGGGCTGTGTGGGGTCTCTCATTATCAATATTGAAATATTCACACAAGACAGGGAGCGCAACAGATTTCAAGGCGCTAGATCTTAGCAGAACCTTAGCCAAGTTCTGGGTGTCCACTAAGGAGTGAGGCAAGTATTCACCGAGCTTGTGGCGCAGACTAGATTGATTAATAAAGGCGACATCAAAGAAAACATTATGACCTCCGATCACCGACCTATCTGCCTGTTGCTCTCCGTCAAAAATATTTACCAGGTGCTCACGCACAGCACGTAGTCCCTCGATTTGCGACATAGCATCCTGCCAATCATCGCTATTGTATTTATTCACGCGTAGGGCCACAGGATCTGCAAGCTCAAGATGTTCTGGGTGCAGTTTGTATTCACTCTCTGCAATAATCTCAAGCGTGTCACGATCGGCGTCAACCACACCCACAGAGATGATTTCGTGCTTATAGGGTGAGAGTCCGGTGGTCTCGGTGTCTATGAAGTGGATGATTCTAGATGCCATATTTCTCGCGGTTCCTCTTGTGTTCCTCGAATGTCACAGCATAATGAATTACGCCCAGTTTGTCTGACAAGTAGTATAAATATTTGCTGGGTGCGGGGTTCCCAACTGCCTCGATTGCATCAAGTCCGGGATTAACTATCGGCTCACTGGGCAGGTTGTTGTGGTTATAAGTTTCCGGAGCTACATCAACTTGCAAAGGCATGTCCAGGCTCAAGCGCTTTTCTAGGATGCCGGCTACTAATCTCCGATCACTTGTGCTGCTTGCCTCTTCTTCAACGAGAGAGGCCAGAACGAGGTCGTCATGAGAAATTTGCCCCACCTTGTAAATGAAATTGGCCTTCATACTTTCTCGCACTTCCTGCGAAGTTACGAATTGATCGAAAAAGTATGTATCTGGGAAGAGGTAGCCCTGATCTTCAGTAGTAATTTTCATTCCCAATATCTCGCCTATCTGCTTGTTACTAGATCCCTCAGGAATCGTCACCTTCCGAACAGAGAGGCCATACTCGCCGTCCCGGACTCGAGATAGCACCGACCAAACTGACAGGCGCTCGTCGAAGACGTAGCGTCCGGCCTTGAGCTCATCACTTGCCCCCATTACCAAAGACAAAACTTTGAAAAGACTCGCAGACCTGATTATGTCCTGCTCGCGCAAACTGTCCGCAACACTTGCGCCCGCAATTATTTCCGCTTTTTTGTTAATTGGGAATCCACCGGGAGCAGAGGAAAAATAAAGGACAGAAATTACTATAAGTGAGAAAAACAGGATTTTCATTAGACTGGCAGGTTGAAGGGGGCTTCGGCCTTCTTCGACTCTATGCGCGGCAAGCCACCCGTCGTTTGCACGCCGCCGGGGAAGTGATAGATAGTGGCAAGTTCTTCAGTGTTTAGCACAAAAGGTTTGAAATGGTATGGCGGATAAAAATAACTACGCAATCTATAGGCATCAAGCAATATTTTCCTCAAGTAATCTTCCTTCTTCTCGGCTAAACCCAACCATGCGAGCAGAACCGAGTTACCGTCCGTTGTACTGTCGTGCTTGAATCCATTTAAGTTAAGCGTCGTGTATTGGGTGAAGAGATTTGACATCGCCAGTCTGTGATCGAGACGGAAACCCTCTTTTGTCCCCGCATAGAGCATGCGTATGCCACAGTCGAAGCCAAGCTTCGAGATACTGCGACCTACTGCCTTAACTACTTCAACTTCGGCTGGTGAGAGCTTGAGTGCGCCGACGTCAAGACCATCCTTGGGAACCTTGTCTTGCTTCGAGAGCTTCTTGATCAGCTCCTCGCCCTCGTCCTTCCAGCTTTGCTTCTTGCGCCAGAAGCCTGGCTTGTCGAAGCGATCTTTAGTTGCCTGCACCAGAATCTGAATAAAGCAGTACTCCCCTTTGCCCAGTGATGCCAAATACTCGATTGTGGGCGTGATTGGGTCACTCTTCATTTCTTCTTTAAGTGACATATTGTCAAGACCGTAGTCGACGTAGGTCTTGATTGGATAGGGGTCGGGTTTGACTAGTTTCTCTTGCGCTCCCCAGAGATTCCAGCCCGGCTCCTTGCCGTATTTGACAAGAGGCACATAATCTTCAACCTCGCGAATTTCAACACCGCTATACTGGGCGTAGATCTGCGACTCGATCAAGTGCTTGAAGAGACGCAGTGATCTGATATAGAAATGCACCTGCCCCTCAAGGGACGCCATTTCAAGCGAGAACCATGTGCGGATGTCGCCATCAGCAAATTTTGACCACCAGGTTCCGGCAAATGTTTGGTTAAAAGCGCCACATACAATCTCCATTGATTGAGGAGACTTGAATATTTCCTTCGGCAGAATTATCTCGTAAAGAACCCAGGGGTTACCATGAAAAACATTGTGCATCCGCATATAGCGGTGCCATGCCACCCATAATCCCACTAAGACGAGCGGTACAAAAATGAAAGGCCCAATATAGAAAAGAATAGGTCTAACAAGTTCCCATAACCACATGGGAATATTATAGCTGATTAGGCGACGAGTGAGTAGTAGCCTTTCACATCCTTCCTGAAGTAGCGTGGATTCTGGAGATTAACGTAGATAGTATTTTCCTTTACCTGACGCTGTTTGAGCACCTCCTTGATTACGTCTTCCTTCGTGAGGGCACCTTTGTCTTTAAGCACAGTCTTGATCACATCACGAACAACGCCATTGCTATAACCCCACTCAGAGAGCGCGTACAATCCCCTGCCCACCAAGACGAATCTATCGTCCTTGATGAGTTCATTGTGCGTAGTGGCCACATGAGCCTCCTTGTTGAACGTCTCTTTTATCTTCTCGGCCACCTCGGTGAAGTGAAGCGGCTTGCCATGCTCGCGCAAAACAAGATACGCATAATCGCGTACTCCACGAGTTCTCACATTAGGCGAAGCCGCAAGTCCCCACTCACCAAGTGGGTTAGAGGAAATTTTCTTAGACAAATGAAGCCAGTTGCGAGCCTGCTCTTCGCTAACGTAATCTTTCATGTCCTCCTTAAGCTCATTCATCAGTCGCTCGATCATTTCTGTCTCTGCGATTAGGTCCTCAAGCGTGAGCGTCTTATGCAGTTTGGTCAGAGCCTCGTGAATTTTATCAGAAGCTTCCTCGTTGACTGTCCAGCGATGATGGAAGTGATCATCCTCACGTAATCGCACAAAGGAATCTCCCAGGGCAAGCAGAAATGAAATCTGGTTTCTGGTTGCCTCATCCTTCCCAAGTTCATTCAAAATAATCTCTTCTTTAGCCACGCCTCCATGCGATACCAGATAATCCTCAAGTTCGTCGAAGGCAGGTTTGGCCTTGGCGTAGGCGTCTGATTTGCGGATAGTATCAATGGCAAAATTTTCGATCTGGCGCACGCGCTCCCGGGTAATGCTGTAAATCTCGCCGATAGCCTCGAGGGTCATGCCCTCGCCGCCCGGGGCCAAGAGGCCATACCGGCGCTCTATTACGTCACGAGCACGTTCTGATAGGGCGGAAAGCAGGGACTTTGTAACTGTAGCCGGCTTAAAACCTAGTTTTTTGCTCATATTGCTCATATTTGTGTTATACCTATTTCTATCATTCTTTGAAGAAAAGTCAAGCTATACCACCACACTGACCACTTTCCCCGTCTTGTAGACAAACTTACTTATAGGTTTGTCGCCTAACCACTTCGCGAGAGCGGGGTTAGTGGTAACAAGTTGTTTGACCTCGTCCTCTGTGGCCACCAAAGAGACATACACCATACCGCGAACCTTGCCATTTATCTGCACGGGAAGCGTAATGATTGTATCACTTAGAATATCCCCCGAGACGAGAGGACTGGGCCAATTGCTCGTGTGGATAGAATCGCTGTGTCCGAGTAGCGACCACAGTTCTTCACTCACATGGGGAGCGAAGGGAGCCAGAAGCTTGATCAGTGTTTCGTACTCACCGAGGCTAAGCTTCTCGTTAGAATTAAGCTTACTGGCGAGAATCATGAGCGAAGAGATCGCGGTATTAAAGGCAAACCCTTCTATGTCAGAGGAAATTTTGCTGATCGCACTTGCGAGCGCAGACTGATTGGTTTCTGCCGATTCTGAAGACTTGTCTACTTTCTCCATCAATCGCCACACCTTCTCCAAGAAGCGCCTCGGACCAATTATCGCCTCGTCATTCCAGGCAGCTGTGTCAGAAAACGGTCCCAAGAACATTTCGTATAATCTGAAAGTATCTGCGCCCCATCTGTCTATGGCATCATCTGGATTAATTACATTATTCCAGCGCTTACTCATTTTGCGTCCGTCACTTGCAAGTATTAGCCCTGTGCCAACGCGCTTGCCAAATGGCTCACTTGTATTCACAACCCCAATATCAAACAAAAACTTGTGCCAGAATCTGGCATAGATAAGATGTCGTGTCACATGCTCTGCGCCGCCAATATAAATATCAACCATATTCCAATACTTCTCCGCCTCTTTCGAGACAAGCATCTTGTCGTTGTGCGCATCTTTATATCTATGCCAATACCACGAACTGCCGGCCCATTGCGGCATTGTATTAGTCTCACGCTTCCCCGCCCCAGCACACTTGGGACACTTAACATTCACCCACTCGGAGATGCTGGCAAGTGGCGACTCGCCCGTGCCAGTCGGCTCATAGTGTTTAACTTCAGGCAGAAGTACGGGTAACTCCTCTTCGGGTACGGGCACTACACCGCATTTGCCACAATGAACTAAGGGCATGGGCTCTCCCCAGTATCTTTGCCTCGAGAAGACCCAATCACGCAATCTGTACATGGTGACTCTCTTAGCCCAACCGTTTTCCACCACGTACTCGGCAATAAGATCTCGCAACTCGGCACCAGTTTTGCCGGATAGGTTAAGCGGCTCAAGCAATATGCCCCTCTTAATGTCCGAGTAGCAAACCTCGAAGTTCTCAACTCTTTTGCGCAATTCTGGATCCGAGGGAACCAGCACAACCTTGATGGGGATATTATACTTCTTGGCGAAAGCGAAATCTCGCGGATCATGGGCCGAACACTTAACAATGCCCGTGCCGTAATCAGTAACGGCAAAATTTGCCACCCAGATCGGCAAGTGGCCATTGCCAAGCGGATCATCTAAGTAACGACCCGTGAAGACACCCTCAAGTTCACCAGGCGCGTATTTATCCTGCACTCTCTTAACATTTATATCCTCAATTTCTCTTCGTATCTTTTTCTCATCCTGCACTCCCTTGATCAGGTCGTCGAGCAAGTGATGATCTGGGGCAATGACTACAAATGTATCTGCGTAGCAAGCCTCGTAATGAGCCGAGAATGTCTCGAGTTCAATCTTTGAATCTTTTACACGCGCTTTGAAAAGTAGCCCGTCAGAGCGGCCGATCCACTGTCGCTGCTGTTCCTTAATTGATTCGTGCCAGTCAAGTTCCTCGAGATCATCAACGAGTCTATCCGCATACTTAGTGATTGCAAGCACCCATTGACGAATCCGCTTTTTCTCGATGGCAGAGCCACACCGCTCACATTTGCCTCTGTCCAAATCTTCATTGGCGAGGCCAGTCTTGCAGGAAGGACACCAGTTGATTGGCTCGTTACTCTCATAGGCGAGACCCTTCTTGAACATCTGCAGAAAGATCCACTGCGTCCACCTGTAAAATTCCGGATCTGTTGTATTCACCTCTCGTGACCAGTCATAATCAAAGCCCATCAGATCACTCTGCGCCCTGAATCGCTTTATGTTCTGCTCAACTGCCTCTCGTGGGTGCACTTTGTTCTTGAGTGCGTAATTCTCGGCAGGCAAACCAAATGCGTCCCAGCCAAATGGGTGCAGTACACTGTGTCCCTTCATGCGCATGTAGCGCGAGTAAATGTCTCCCGCGATGTACCCCTTGGGGTGGCCTACGTGCAAACCATCGCCGGATGGATAAGGAAACTCGTTGAGCACATAGAATTTGGGTTTAGTCTTATCTTCAGACGATTTGTATATCCCCTGCTCTTCCCAAATTTTTTGCCACTTCCGTTCGATCTGCTTGTGGTCGTACTTCTTCATGTCGTAATTATATCTTGAACTCGATTATGTCTCCATCCTTCACTACGTAATCTCTACCCTCTGTTCGCACGAGTCCAAGTTCGCGGGCTCGTGCATACGAACCAGATTTCATTAAGTCATCATAACTTACTACTTCGGCTCTGATAAATTTATCTTTGAAGTCAGTATGTATTGCAGCACCAGCCTCAGGCGCAGTACTGCCAACTTTAATAGTCCAAGCGCGAGTTTCGTCCTCACCAGTTGTGAAGTAACTCATGAGGCCCAGTAGCTCATAACTTTTGCTAATCAACTTGTCTAGATCTTCTCCAGAAGTTGCATCAACTTCCACAGTCACCCCATCAATCTTGGGAATTTTGTTATCGCCGATGTGTGTGACGTTGAGCACATAGAGAACCGGTTTGTCGGCCAGTAACTGCAATTTCTGCTCCTCCTTGCCTTTCTCTCTCATTTTAGCTTTATGCTTCTCGATCATCTCAAGGTCAGCAAGTTCCAGTTCTGTCTTAATAGTCGCAATGTCATCTTCCGGATCGAGTTTGTTCTCAACGTGGATGACAGCACTGTCCTCGAAGCAGCGCACAACATGTGCGATAGCATCCACCTCGCGAATATTCGACAAGAATTTATTACCCAAGCCCTTGCCTTGCGAAGCGCCCTTAACTAAACCGGCAATATCTACAAACTCAATAGCCGCTGGCACTTTCTTTTTTGACTTACTAAATTCTGCCAGGGCGTTTACTCGTGAATCAGGCACAGCTACGACCCCGACAGAGGGGTCAATAGTGCAAAAAGGATAATTCTCCATGGGCACGCCCTTCTTGGTAAGCGCATTGAAAAGAGTTGATTTGCCAACATTAGGTAACCCCACAATGCCAATTTTTGTTTCCACGCTTGACAATCTATCACAAAAGCGTAGTTTTGCGAATGGGGAGGCACACAACGATGAGTATCTGGTACATGTGCACATACTGCGGGGAGCCATACGACGGAAAGAACCAACAATCGTGTTCCAAGTGCGGTAGCCGAAAGGGAGAAGAGGGAAAGCGCCATTACGGGGACACAGACCGGTGTTCAGGTTGCGGCAAAAGCCTCTATGGGGCCACATCATGTACCGAATGCGGTACGCGAGTCCAGGGGACATGACAAGGGGGAGGCGAAGTTGGCCTCCCCCATAAAGGAGAATGCATTCTATGAGTGCTTTCTCCTTTCTAATTAAAATGCTATAGTTCTTACGGAATGAACCGTGAAGGAGGTGATGCCAAACGAGGAATTCCAGCTCCTGCTG
>DATDVE010000021.1:0-22474 GCA_036517655.1 Minisyncoccota bacterium
AGAGGTGACATTCTTAAACGCACAAGCTGGCCGAAGTACGTTAGGTTCAGTCCTGATCGTCTTACTTGTTGTCATCTGGTTTTACAGTGCCTGGCAAGGCACTTCGGCTGTCCAGATTACTACATATCTAGTCCCGGCGACGGCTGACAGCACTGATGACACTACTGAATTGCTAAGTGAGGCCGAAACACAAGATACAGCAGTTAATCCTGATACACTATCAGCCGTAGCCGCCGGCGATGGAGTTACTACTGTAGATAAAGGCAAGATAATGTATTTGACTTCGTTCGCTTCAACCACGGTCCCAAGAATACCAGTCAATGCGAATATTGTTTCGGCCACACTCGAGGTGCGTTTTGGGGGAGAGAATGGTTACGCTCCAGCCACGGGCAAAATTCGTTATAACAACGGCGCCGGTCTCACCAACACCACGATCACACCATATGATATATCAGGTTTTGAGGCGACCACTACCAACCTAGTTACTTTGGGCGTAGATACGGCAGATGAACTACGAAATCTCGATATCGAATTCACTAGCTCTGATACCGGCGGCGCCGATGCCGTCCACTTCGATTACGTACGTCTCAATGTTGTCTACGAGGTGCCGACACTGGAGCAATCCGCCTTCCGCTTCTTTGAACCTAACAATGGCTTAGGAGTCGGTGATAATCCCTTAGCTGGCAATAACGCCACGACAACCATTCCCACGGCTCAAGGTCAATTTCGTTTGCGAGCGCTTTTGCATGTTGGTACAGCCACTAGCACTGTGGGAACCCAGGACTACGTTCTCCAGTACGCTCAAATGTCTGGAACCTGTGACAGTTCGTATAGCGGTGAGACCTACGCGGATGTCACGGACACGACGGATATTGCTTTTTACGACAATGCAGGGCCAACGAGTGGCCAAACTCTCACTTCCACCACCACCGATCCTACGCATAGCAGTGACAATAAAGTAAGCCAAATGTATACCGAATCAAATTATGCCACCACCACAGCCCAGATTGCTCCCGGCAAAGATGGGCTGTGGGACTTCTCTCTCGTAGCAAGCTCCTCCGCTCCTGCGGGTACTACTTATTGCCTCCGACTTCTTGGAGCAAATGGCGATCAAAGAACCTGGACACTAGTCGGCGGCGATGCGGTCAACTCCTCCTGGGCAGATTCGACTTATGAGCAAGTCGCATCGCTTGCTGTCCATAACAGCCTACTTTACGCAGGACTAGGTGTTGGCGCGAACGATGACGAAGTCTGGGAATGGACAAGTGCCAACGACTGGACACTAGTCGGCGGCGATGCGGTGAACTCCTCCTGGAGCGGAAATAAAATTGTCAGCTCTCTCGTCTCCCATGGCGGTAAGCTCTATGCTGGACTTGAGTCTTCCAGTGCTCTCGGCACAGGCGAAGTCTGGGAATGGACAAGTGCCAATGACTGGACCCTAGTAGGCGGCGATGCGGTCAACTCCTCCTGGGCAGATTCGACTTATGAAGCTGTCCTAGATCTTGCTGTCCATAACAGCCTACTTTACGCAGGACTAGGTACTGGCACTGGCGATGCCGAAGTCTGGGAATGGACAAGTGCCAACGACTGGACCCTAGTCGGCGGCGATGCGGTGAACTCCTCCTGGGCAGATGCGACTTATGAATATGTTACAGCTCTCACTCCATATAACTCTAAGCTTTATGCAGGTTTGGGCCTTACTGCTGGCGATGCCGAAGTCTGGGAATGGACAAGTGCCAATGACTGGACCCTAGTAGGCGGCGATGCGGTCAACTCCTCCTGGGCAGATTCGACTTATGAATATGTCGAAGCACTCTTCGTCTTCAACTCCAAACTTTATGCAAGTTTAGGTAATGGTTCTGGTGATGGTGAGGTTTGGGAATACAACGGTACAAGTTGGACGAAGATTGGTGGGGATGGAGTAAACTCTTCGTGGAATAATAACAGTGGCAGTGTTTCAAGCCTCTCTTCAAACAATGGTAGACTTTATGCTGGTGTTACAAATTCAAGCGAAGGAGAAGTTTGGGAATATGACAGTATGCGGTGGAGGCTAGTCGGTGGTAACTCGGCGGGTTCCTCATGGGGAGCGGAGAAGTCAGGTGTTACCTCTCTCGTGTCCTTCAACTCCGAACTCTACGGTGGCCTTCGTGGTACCGCCGGCAACGCTGAAGTTAGTAAACTAGATTACAGCGCTACTTCCACGGCCACTTCGTCGAATACCAAGATTGCCGTAGTTACAACGTACCAAGCTCCCACCATAAGTCAGGCCTACAACATGGTCTTCGATTACCAAGGGGTGGCTTCCAGCACGGCCACACTTACCATAACTGATGTGGTGGGCGGAATCATTCGTTCTAGGCAGGGCCTGCGTATCCCAATCGTTACTTCGAGCGTGAATATGCTCTGGGACACTACTGATACTCAAGCAATTTTCGGCGGCACAGCATCTGGAACTGAAGTCACGAATTCTGTTGTGTCATATGAAGGCGGGGGATCAGTGCTCGTAGTTCCAGTGGCTGATGATTTTGACGCGGGCGATACGCTTACTATATCCGGCTTGTCATTTACGAGTTTCAACACAGCCACCAGTTCCACCCCCGCCGCACTAGGAATTTTTGCCGACGGAGCTACTGATATAACTATGAATGCCACAACAACGGGCACTGTAGCGATTCGCGGCACGCTTGTTCTTGCTGATCACGGCTCGAGTCAAGTGTCTGATCAATGGGACACACTTACTCCAACCACCACAACCCACTACAGATTCAAGTTTACAGGGGCAGGTGAAGAAATTCTCGTGGCCAGTACTACATTCAATCTCTCGTCAATCACTGGTGTTTCTACGGCCGACATTACTTCTGCTAAATTGTATGTTGACCTTAATTCAAATGGCGTCAAAGATAGCGCCGATGCCATAGCCACTAGCACCAAGGACGCCCAATTGCGGCCAAATGCCGCTGGCACATTTGCCCAGTTTACTGTAAGCGGGTGTGCTGCTAACTGGGATTGTGTAGATGAAGATACGAGTGACGAGAGTTCAACGCGGGTTTATTTACTCGAAGCCGCATCGGAGGCAAATGCCACCGATAGCTATAACCTACCCAATCCGACAGGCCGCACAGAGGTGATTACTAATGTCAAAGTCACAGTTCGGGCATCTCAAAATAATGTAACGGGGGGCATACGGCCACTGGTAGTAATTGGCGGAGCAGTCTACAAAGCCACAGCTACAAGCACACCCACCGCAAGTTACACTAACTTTTCGTACGATTGGGCCACAGATCCATCGGATGCAAGTGCCTGGACCTGGTCGGATATCAATTCACTAGAGGCAGGTGCCTACTCTTCCTTACCACTTGACGCCGCTCCGTCTGGTGCCATGAACATTACTCAAGTTTGGGTAGAGGTTGCGTATGAGATCCCAGACGGCAAAGTCGATATTTCTGGTACAAGTGGTAGCATTGCTTTTGCCACCTCAACTCCGTACAGAGTTGGTGGAGCCAAAAATTATTTAATGTATTTCACCGCGGCTAATTTGGCCTCTGGAGATACGATTACAATTTCTTTACCTGCCACAAACTCCACTACAACCGGCACAACTTCACTTGAAGTTATTACTCCCAGCGGTTCAGCCACCAATATCACCCACACATTCGAAGCATCCGGAAACACTGCCCCCGCCATTTCTCCGGTGACATTCAATGGTGGCAACCCGATCAACTTAAACGAGGGTACCTACAAATGGGCCACATCAAGCTTCTTAATTACTGATGCGGAGTATTGCACAAGCATTACATCAGTGACAGCCAAGGCGTACGTTGCTTCTTCATCAAACAACGGCACGCTCTGTTCGGAGAATGATCTGAACTGTTATATAGGCGTTGGTTCCAGTACAGTACCAGCTATGTGTGTGGCTACGACTACCGGCAACTCTTGCGGAGCATCTGATACAACTGTCGAATATGATTGCGGTTTCAAGTTTTGGTACATAGCAAGGCCCACAGATACAGGCGACTGGGCTACAAGCATTTGGTCAGTCTCGGCCACTGTGACTGACGATGGGGCCCTTACGGGTACGGCTACTAACACAAGCCAGTTAGTCGATGTCAATTCTCTATCAGCGCTGTCGCTCTCTCCTGCGTCACTAAACTATGGCAACATTTCTCCGGGCAATGATTCGGGTCTGACCAATTCAACCACCACGATTACAAATACCGGCAATACGGCCATGGACCCGAGGATCTCCGGTACAGACATGAACTCGGCCTCTGATTCTATTCTTGTTGGCCAGCAGGAGTATGCTTCTAATCCCTTTCTTTGGAGTACTGGTACGGACCTTACGACTTCAGCCACGGCACTTGATTTAACCCTTCCGGCCCCCACGGCCACAACTAGCGCCATTACAGACGACATCTCTTGGGGCTTAGGCGTGCCGTCAGGCAAGAAATCCGGGTCGTATTCTGGCAGTAATACGATAGATGCCGGTAGCGCCATTTAATCATATATCTAGATTGGGAAGAGCTGTGGATAATTATCGGGTCTATATAAGAGAGTGTGTGTTAAACTAAGATCAAGTTAATCTATAAAAATGCAAACAACCCAAATCGAACGTTCGCAACTCGGTGCTCTAATAGTGGCCTTGGCGGGTATTTTTGCCTTCGTTACTATCGTTATTGCGGACACCACCACTACGGCCGTAGTTGTGGGTAATGCAACCCCTATTATCTCGGTCTCTTTCAATGGCGGGAACGCGATCACTCTCAACGAGGCTTCATATTCTTATGCGAGTGCTACCGTAACTGTGACAGACACCAACGGTTGTGCCACTATCAACTATGTATCAGCCACTGCATTTCTGGCTTCGACCTCTGGGGTCACCAAGCTCAATACTAGTACAAACTGTACGGCAGATGATAACAATTGCTATCCTACTGCCTCGACCACAGCGGATATCGCAGCCGTCTCTGACACTGTATGCATGGCCACGACCACGGGCAACCAATGCACGGGAGGTGTTGACACGTCTGTTCAGTACGATTGCGGTTTCAAATTCTGGTACATTGCGGAGGCTACGGATTCTGGCGCGCCCACTTGGGCCTCGAGTATGTGGATATTGGCCGCAACTACATCGGATGGTGTTGCTACCTCGACGGCTTCCAATACCGGACAAACTGTGGAGATTAACGCTCTGGCTGCTCTAAACCTGACGAGCTCGCTGTCTTACAATACTGTCACTGCAGGAGGAAACTCGGGTTCGACTAATGCAACAACTACAGCTACGACGACAGGCAATATCGCCATAGATGGCCAGATCTACGGCAATGCCAGTTACATGGAATCTGGTCCTAATCAGATCCACATATCTAGACAGAAGTATAACGCTACACCGTTTGTGTACAGCTCTGCCGGTACCCGCCTAACTTCTAGTACCACACCAACCCTCGAGTTTACAACTAGCGAACCGACCGCAACCACGAGCGATCCGGCCCAGACAGTCTCTTGGGGCACGGAGATCGATACGGGTCAGGCCAATGGAACTTATACAGGTTCAAGTACTGTAGCCGCCGCAGCTGATTAAAAAAGTGTTACACTAGATCGCGATGAGACGCCTATACAGCTTGGCAGTACTGTCATGGCTAGTATTAGCGCCAGCGATCACGCAGGCGGGCTTCGGTGTGTCGCCAGCTAGAATTATTGAGGACAGGCTTATAAAGGGTTCTATCTTCGAGCGTGTGGTGTATTTCGTCCAGGGGACGCCGGATCACGATCTTCCCATCAAAATCGAAATCGATGACACAAATATCAAAGGTTGGATAACTACCATCCCGAGCGGCACAGTTGTCATTCCCAAGGGCACACAACAATTCCCTGTCACAATCAGAGTAGCAGTGCCAGCTGACGCAGAGTTGGGCATCTACAAGGGTCATGTCAGAGCTTCGTCTGTTCCGGGTGATAGTACCGTTGAGGATGGCTCAAGCGGCGTAAGTATAGTGGCCGGGGCCGTGGTAAATCTTGAGTTCACTGTTGGTAAGGGCGTTTACTACGAGTATGCTATCCGCAACATTGACCTAAAAAACATTCTCGAGACAGAGGATCCGACTGCGGATGTGAGCATAGAGAATAAGGGCAATGTGCCGGCCGGTCCGGTGGAGGCTTCTTTCGAGCTGTTTAATAAATATGGCGATGTACGGCTCGCCTATGTGCAGAGTGTAAAATTAGACCCAGTGGAGCCATTTCAGGTGGTCAATAAGAGTATAGAGTTCCCGATGTCTATTGGTCTTTCTCCCGGGGAATATTGGGGTCTGGTCAAACTCTACAATGACGATGGCGGAGTTGTGCGCGAGTTCAAGGGAGTTTTCAACGTTAACGAGGCCACCTTCTTTGATAAATATGGCAACTTTATACTGTGGGGGGTGGTCGCCCTTGTAGCTCTCGTACTCCTGCGTATCGTATGGAAAAGATTCGTTCGCCGCTCGCCGCGCTAACGGCGCTGCTTATTGTAGGTACACTAACCACGAACCTAATGGCGGACAGTTCCGTGGTCACCGTAACGGTCATCACGCCCGAGTGTAATGACACACTCGATAACGATTCTGATACTTTCGTAGACTATCCGGCAGACCCAGGTTGTGTGGATTCGCTAGACAATAATGAGACCGATCCGAGCGTCGCGGTAGCTTGTAACGACGGAACGGACAACGATAGTGATGGCAAGACGGATTACCCCGCAGACCTTGGGTGTGATTCTGCAAGTGACACAGAAGAATCTGGCGAGATTACGGCAGGTGGCGGTGGGCCCATTAGCGGTGGCGCACCGCCTGTGATGGTGGGAGGGGCTAGGGTCACTTTCCAGGGCGTTGCTTTCCCGGGAGCTACGGTTACCTTACTGGCCGATGGCAAATTTCTTGGAAGCGCCCTCGTGGGCGGGGCTCTCCGCTTTACGATAGAATCTGAAGAAATTACTCCAGGGGTCTACACTTTCAGTCTCTACGGTAAGGATGGAAAGGGTAATGCGACAAGGACACTTACGTACACTTTGAGGGTCATGCGAGGTTCCATAACCCAGATCAGCGGTATTGACCTTTCTCTATTTTATTCTGGAGTGACGGCGAAGGTCTGCCCGGTGATGGCAGATATGAATGACGACTGCAAAGTGAACCTTTTTGACTTCTCTATAGCCGCCTTTTGGTGGGAGAGAAGTCTTAGCATAGAATTTACGGAAGTTGAGTCAAATAAATTAAGCGGAGACGGTCAAATAACGCTGGAAGATTTTAGCATAATGGCTTTCTATTGGACAGGTTAAAGAAACTCAAAATGCAAAACTCAAAACTCAAAACTAAACCTAGAATCTTTAAATTTTTTGTTTTAACTTTTGGCTTTGCGCTTTGCGCTTTGAGTTTTGAGTTTACTTATGCTGCTCGTCTATATTTTGACCCTGCAGTTACCCGTACAGAAGTGGGCAAAGAATATAGGGTCGATCTCTTGTTAGACCCAGAGGGAGCCGATGTGAATGCAATAGAAGCTACCCTTAAATATCCTTCTGATATATTGTCTGTGAAGGGAATATTAACCTCCGACTCTATCATCAATTTGTGGGTAGAGGCACCGGAAGCCAGTGCTGGGGAGATAAAGTTCGCTGGAATAATTCCCGGCGGTTTCTCCGGGATAATTGAGCCAAGCGGCGAGGGGGTTGGCCCCGGCTATGTCGCATCATTTGTTTTCGCACCCATGGTTCCCGACAGTGGGGTTGTAACGTTAGAGGATGTCAAGGTAATCAAAGCTGATGGAACAGGGAGAAAGGTTGAGGTCACTCTTGGTCGGCATGAACTGTATGCAAGCAAGGAAGGAGGAGCCCATGAACCGTATGAATATAAAGACGAGAGTTCTCCCTCCATCTTTACCGCTGAGATTATCACCTCACCCTATGTGCACGATGGGGAGTTCGTCCTCGTCTTTGACACGGTAGACGAGGGGACTGGTGTTGATCACTATGAAGTTAAGGAGGGAGAAGACGGTTCATTTGAGCGCGCTGTGAGTCCGTATCTTTTGAAAGACCAGAGTTTATCCAGTATAATATATGTGCGAGCAATTGACGTGGTGGGGAACGAGCGTACGGTAGAGATTCGGCCTAAAAACAAACGTACACCCTTTTCTGCCATAATCTTTGTCCCCATAATTATAATTGCTCTCTTTGCGATATGGCTAAAACGAAAAAAGCTTTTTTCATAGTCTTTCTTGCTAGCACCTTTCTGTCTCCTGGCTCTACTCAAGCGGAGATTGTTCCTGGAGCTTCCCTTTATTTTGCTCCTTCTGTGGGCACTTATATTGTGGGAGATACGTTTACCGTCTCTCTGTATGTGAACACAGCAAGTCAAGCCGTAAACGCCATAGAAGCGAAGATTACATTCCCCCCGGACAAGCTCCAGGTCGTGTCTCCATCCACTGGTAAATCTGTAATCGGTATTTGGATTGGACAGCCCGAATATTCAAATCAAACGGGGACTGTTCACATTCAGGGTGCCATTCCCAACCCAGGGCTGAATGTTAAAGAGGGACTTGTTTCCACAATCACTTTCCGGGCTAAAAGTGCCGGTCAAGCTTCAATTAAGATTTCTGATTCGTCAAAAGTTTTGTTGAACGACGGACAAGGGACAGATGTCTTGACAGACACAAGTGGAGCAATAATTGATCTTATTTTGCCGCCTCCTCAAGGGCCAGTTACCGTTTCTGCTACCCACCCAGATCAAACTAAATGGTACCCTTCAAATGCGGTAACTATCTCTTGGTTAGACGATGATCGAGTTGATGCTTATAGTTATATTCTCGACGAGAACCCACTTACCGTTCCCGATAACGTTCCGGAAGGGAGTGACGGAGGAGTCTCTTTTGACAACGCGAGCGACGGTCTGCATTACTTCCACATTAAGGCCCGCCGATTTGGAGTATGGGGCGGGGTTACGCACTACATTGTGCGTATCGATAATACACCTCCGGCTGATTTCAAAATCAGCATTGAGCCAGGTTTACAAACTTCTCAAACAAGACCAATTATCGAATTTAACACAACAGACCAAGAGTCGGGCATAAGTTTCTATGAGGTCAAAGTTATTGGCTTATCGGCTTCCCTCGATTCGACCGCGGATCAGCAGCCATTTTTTACAGAGAGCGGGAGTCCTTATGTGCCCACACTTGAACCGGGTAAATATAAAGTTATAGTGAGGGCACATGACGTGGCTGGGAATGTGAGAGATGTAGAAAGCGAGCTTCTGATTTACACTCCGGCATTTGGCTTCTTGGGTCTTATAACTCCGAATCTTCTCTGGTCTATTTTGTTGCTGGCTTGCTTCGTCGGAGTCGGTCTATATTTCTACAGAAGTTCGAGGACGGCTGTGAGCAAAGAGAGTTCTGTCAATATGTAGGAGTGCCGTTGCGCCAAGGCCTGTTATGATCTTAAGCCCAAGGCCAACGAAAGTGATTTCCCATAGGGAAGCTCCGCCGCTCATTCCGTAGAAAGCAAATGGGAAGAAGATTAGACTATCAACAATCTGGGTTGCTAGGTTCGATACGTTAAGGCGTAACCAGAGTTTGCTCTCACCGAATCGCATGAATAGTCTCTCGTAAACATAGAGGTTGCAATGTTGCGCCGCCACAAAGGCCAGCAGACTTGCCACAATGAGTCTTGGTGATAGGAGTGACGGCGACATCGGTGCTCCTTGTATTAGCACTGCAAGTTTGGCAACGAAAATAAAAAAGAGAACTAGAAATAGTGAACTCCAGATCGTAGCGTACGGAACTCTGCGGCCGTATTTGTCAAGCAGGATGTAGAAAGTGAAGGTGATGGCGACGTAGAAGACATTCCCCAAATTAGTTGTGAAGCCAAAAATATTTATGAGAGTCTGACCGAAGGTGGCTATGAGGAGCAAGTTTATCGCAATAGTGGCGCATACAAACCTAATAGGGAACTTGCTTAAAGTTAATATAGCAACGAACTCGACTATGAAAATCGCGACCAGTAATAATTCTGTAGACATTTGTCGTATTTTACCCTACTTTGCATCTATCTACCAGTGACAATGCACACAACAGGGCCAGAGTAAGTCTTGCCCATGGCAAGCGACTTGCCCAGGCCTGCAATACCCAAGACGCCGTTTGGGCTCCCTTCTGCCCCCTCTATCTTTGCCAGTAAGTCCTGTGCGTTTTTAACTTCTTCATTCGAGACCACCCAGCCAGCCCCGTTTTTTTCTTTGATTTTCCTGACTAGCGAGTCGCCACGAAGAGCCACGATATCTACTATTGCATCAGCGCTCGATTCTGTGGCTGGAGTAAAATTAGTGTCGAATTGTTCTGCAATCGGGTGGCACTTGCTAGTTTGTACTATTTCAACTCTAAACTTTTCTGCCAGTGCCTCGGCTGTTGTGCCCGATGATGTAGGCACAAAAACTGCTGCTATATTATCTATCTCTGCCAATTCTGCTATCAAACTCCCATAGCCAACTAAAGCTGTCGGATCATTAGATTGCCGCAAAGCCTTAGCCTCCCCTTTCTTGTTCAGAATGTGCACGCTTTGTTTCGGCTTCTCACATTTAGTTATTTGAATTTTGGGATTGTTTAGGATTTCGTGCTTTAAGATTTCGAATTTCTCGCCGCTTATATTTTCCCCAACAAATATCTGCAAGGACAATTCCCGCTCATTGAATTTACTGTTATATTCATTTATATAGCGAGCCGCGGCGAGTGCTGCATTGCCCGAACTTGATATAGCAAAACGTGTCTCACCACCTTTGGCATACTGCTCGATCATGTAAGGGATTGACCTACCCTTATGCGATCCGTAGGGATGCAAATCCTCCCGTTTAAGATATAGCGGCACAGATAACCCCAGTGCTTTGGCCAGTTTGGGAGCTTCGTCTTGCGGCGTAATCATTCACCAAGTATACTGGTAAAGTACTCTAATTTCTAATTGCTCTAAGTACTCTAAATTAGAAATTAGGTCAATTAGAATAATTAGGTTAATTAACAAACTTTTATGAAAAGTTTGACGTGTCCGGAGTGCAAAAACGAAGTTGATCTTTCTGCCTATGGCGAGCTAACAGTTGGCCAGATAGTTGAGTGCGATCACTGTGGCATTACGCTCGCACTAACAGATGTCTCAAACAACGAACTTCAAGCCGAGATAGCCGACGAAGGCAAGTGAGCGAGCCTCTCAACTACTTGCTCGATCATGGTTCGGAAGCTGTGACTGCCTAGAAAGACTATTACTATTGCAGTTTCCTCACTTAGGGGTTGAACTCCTAAGTTTACGAGTTCTGAGACTAGCTTTTCGTCGTTTGGGATGTATTCTACGTTCGAGTGACCTCTTGCAATTAAGCTTGCTAGGTCACGGCCTTCTATGGGCCTGATGGGACTCGCGGGATCGATTTTTAATTTAGTTAGTTGGGGGATTATTACTGCATCAGCGGCCGAAAATGCATCCGTGTACTTGATTGCTGATTCGTGAGTGCGCCCGCCGATATTTGGCTCATAAACGGCTATCAATCGAGCTTGCCCTGAGCTCGTCGAAGGGTAAATTTTGCGCAGATCGCGCAAGACTGCTCGCGCTTTTTCCGGTGTGGGCGCATGGCAATCAAAGACTGTCACGCGCCCATTCTCAAATCTTTTTTCAAACCGGCGCTTAATTCCCGTAAACGAGGCGATGGCCGAGATGATAGTCTTGGTAGGGATGCCAATCTCTTTGGCCAGTACGAAACAGCCGGTGATGTTCTCGGCTTGGAAGCTGCCTATCATGCTCGATTCTATCGCCGTAGCGTCGTTGCCTTTCACGATTCCAAATCTGATACCATCGCGCGATTCGCCAACTTTCACATACTGATAATCAGCGCTCGAGCGTGTGCCATAAGTTACTACGCGACACTTGGCGTGACCCACAATCTTACGCACGCCAGCGTTATCTACGCAGGCAACTATTAAGCCAGACTCTGGGATGCTTGCCACTAATTTTTCAAATTCTGCAAAATAAGCGTCCTCTGTTGGGTACAGATCAGCGTGATCCCAGGAGACTGATGTGAGTAATAAGTGAGTAGGCGAGTAATACCAAAACTTAGCCTTCTTATCCCATATAGCCGCTTGGTACTCATCCCCCTCGATCACAGACCACTGTGATCGCCCCGAGTCCGCCTCGGCGTTTAACTTCCCACTTGCCATACCGATGGGAATCCCGCCGATCATGTAAGTGGGATTATAATCGGCTTGTTCAAGAATGTGAGCGAGAATTGCGGCGCAAGTTGTTTTGCCCCAAGTGCCTACTGTTACGATTGAATTGGGTTTAACAAAGTATTTCTGGAGTAATTCTGGATATGAGAGTACTGGGATGTCATTCTCGCGGGCATAAACTAGTTCTGGATTAGTTGAGCCAGTGCCGCCCCCGCCGGCCACGATCATGTCTGGTTTACCGACTTTTTCCGGATGCCACCCGGCGTAGAAACTTACCCCAACCTCCTCGAGCGCAGTAGAAACCGGCGGATAGAAGCCCTTGTCTGATCCAGTTACCCGGTAACCTGATTTATGCAGAGCGATCGCTATCGCGCTCATCCCCACCCCGCAGATGCCCACGAAGTGTACCCAAGTCGGTTTGCCAGTTTGATCCATCAAACCATTCTAGCCCAGAAAACTGCAGTTTGTAAGTGTCAGACGATCTTTGGGCCGAGCCCAGATAGACATACTTTTTGTCCTGTTCTTTAGCCCACTCGATAGCCCGTATCATCATACCCAACCCCATGTCCTTAGCCGCCGGGCGGCTAAGTGAATAGAAGGGGTAGGCGTAGTGCATAATATTTTTACTTTCGTAGCAGATCACGTAACCACTGCCAAAATCAAGTAGCGTGTTGAAGTTTGATTTGCTGGGCACGGTCAGAAGTTCTTTGGCCTTGTTGGCACTAAAAGTCTTCTCACCAAATCTGTCGTAGAAGTCTTTGGCCAACTTCGCCATGCCCCACTTGTATTCGAAATCGCCAGATTCTAGATCATGAATCGTGAAGGGTAGTTTTTCTGTCTTTTTTAAAATTCGCTTGTTCTCACTCGAGAGTTCAAATTTACTCAAATCAATCCTAAGTGAGCGTGTCTGGTCCATAACCCCCTTGCCAATACGCGTAAACAAGTACCCCTTATCGTACATACTCTCGATGTTCTTTTCTGAAAAATCCGTATTAGTCTTTTGACCCCAAGATAGGTACATCCCGTTAGAAGTTACTTACGACTATTGTAAATACTTTTGACATTTTGATTGACATTATAAGGATAGACTTCTAATGGGATACATATACCCTAATTATAGCAAACCGAGCGAATTACAATTATGGTACAAAGTTGCCACGGTCGTGGTAAGATTGTACCCATAAAAAAGAAAAGAGGCGAGCGCTTGCGCTACCCGCCCCCTCCTAACAACTACTCCCCCGCCTTGTGTACCAGGGTGGCTACGCAGATGACGCACGGGAGATCGTTTTTTCCCGCCGCAGCGATTGCAGGCCTCATGGTTGCCGAGGCATGTCCACGAAGCTCCCACCCCTGCTTCACGAGGTCGTCTACGCCTTCAACCACGGCCTCCGGCGCTCCGCTCACGATGGCGATGGTTGAGCCGACACTAGCCATCGCTCCCCGCTTGCCTTCGGGAGTTTGAACAACTACGGTTCCGAACTTCAAAGAAATCACCTCCTTCACCGAAATGAGTATATCATAGTCTACTCATCTTGTCTAGTGCAGGGCGAGCCAGAGGCCAAATACTACTGCCGCTAGGTGGACTAGCCAGAAGCGCATTACAATTTTCTCTTCGCTCCAGCCCTTTAGTTCGTAGTGGTGGTGCAAGGGCGCCATTTTGAACACGCGCTTTCCGAAAAAGTTACGGCCTATTACTTGGATGATCACAGTAAGTGTTTCGATCACGAAGATGAAGGCTAAGAAGGGTAGAGCCACGATTGCGTTAAGTACTACTGCGTTAATGCCCATCAGCGCTCCTAAGCCGAGCGAACCTACGTCGCCCATCTGGAATCGCGCCGGCTTAACGTTGAAGTACGTGTACGTAATCAGCGCTCCCACAGTGAGGGCATTTAGGATTGCAATCTCGGGCATATCTTTGACCCAAGCAAGTAATCCCAGTGCCGCAAACGTGGGGATAAGCGCGCCGCCAGCGAGGCCATCTAGGCCATCGGCAATATTAACCGAGTTTGCCGCGGCGATCACAACTAGAATAATTAGTGGCACGATCAGGATGCCGATGTTCACAGAGCTGTCGAAGGGGATGGCTATCTCGCGCCAGTGTAGCCCAAGCTTCCAATATACCCACCAGGCGGTAATGCCGCCAGCCACGAATTGCATAATGAACTTCTCGTGCACATGTATGCCGCGACCGGGATGCGAACCGAGCCAGACACTTGTGCGCTTAAATATTGTCCAAGGCATGGTGAGGGCAAACCAAACCTTGACCCAAAAACTTTTGTGAACCTTGATAAGATTCCAAACATGCGCCACCTTGCGCGAGCGCCGAGGCGTGCCAAAGATATTAAGCAAATCATCCAGTCCGCCCAAAAAGGCCGAGAGTAACATCACCCCAATAGGCACATAAGTGAACTCGCGCGACCAGTTAAATATGTAGGTGAGCAGTGCGACAGTGATAATCACCAGCAAGCCGCCCATGATTGGCGTGCCTTCTTTACCTTGCCGCGACTCGATGGCAAGTGTGGCGTCATAATCCCGCCGCCGAGTGATCTTGTACTTATATAAGAAATGAGTGAGCAAAGGAGCCAAAACCAAGCTCACCAAACAAGCAAATAGAGCAAAGCCCAAAAGCGTAGTCAGAAAAACAACCGTCATGCAGACACTATATCACAGCCCATTCGACTTAACTTAAGGCAAGCCAGTTTAGGCGGCGTAGGGGGAATTTGGGAGCGGCATTTCGGGGAATGATCTCTGTGCGGACGCCATGACCATAACGACCGTCGGTAGGAAGGGCAACCGATTGTACGAGGGTGATCATGTCTGGCGCGACTGCACTTATTAGTATCATGTGATCGCGCTCTCCCTTCGCCTTGCCCAAACGGATAAAAAAATCACCGGGCTCTGCCTCCGACACGTCAATAGCATGTGAGTTTGCCGGGCTCGCAAATGTGCGGACATCAGTGTTCTCGGCAAAGCGTCTAAACAGTGTGCGAAAAAGTTGTTGAAAAACATTATTCATGAAAGGGAAACGCAAGTGCTGTGCCAGTGAACCCTTGCCACGAGCTCGCGATTCAGTATCGAGGATGTGGTAAGCGAGGCCGGAGCAATCAATGCCGATGTTGTGATTAACCAAGAACTTTTTGTAAATTTCTGGCCTAAGTGCCCTGAGATCAACTTTCTCCCGCAAGGCATAAATCAGGGCCTCGTCTTTGATTTCTTCCGGACTGCCTTTGCCGCGCATCACGCGCAAACCGCGCACTGCCACGCGAGCGTTATTGTAGTAGGGCACGCCCTCATAACCCTTTATTACTTCTAGGGCCTCGCTGGTGAGCGTTCTAGTTATTGTCCCTGCGATTGATGGTGCGTCGGCCATTTGTTATCTCGATTAATTTCTTTCCCGTCAAATCAAGCCCCAGCAGGCTCATTAGGTGCGCCTCGAAAGTCGTGACTTGCTTTTGGGGGTCCGACCCCTGTTGTTGCTGCAACTGCGATTCGAATGTGGTTGAGGCCGGCTGGCGGGCGTTCACTTCTATCAAATACATTTTGCCGGTGCCCTTCTCGCGGATTATGTCTACACCAAATAGTCCCTTCCAGCCGTCACGCGCTAATTTCTTGCCGATTTGCTCGACAATATTATTGTACTCGCTCTTCTCTTTTTGCGAGAGCATAGTCTGGGCCAGCTTCCAATCGTTGCCCACTGTGGCGAATGGGTTATCTGTGAGACTCGTGTCGCCCGTGATCTGATAACTAATGTTGCCCACTAGTACCTCGCCCTTGTTTGTGACTATGTTGTTGTTAGTAAGTGTGTCGCCATTAATTAGTTTAGAAACGCGCACTTTGCGATATGGGAACTTTTTTATAACTTCGCCCAGATCCTGCTCATCTTTAATCAGCTTAGTTCCTTCGCCCGAGTGGCCCCAGTTGTACTGGAGCACGAAGGGAGTGGCCCATCTGCATTCTGACACTTGCCCCTCCCAATGTTCGGGCAGGAGCGAAGCAAGCTCACCCAGCCAGAAGACTTGCGAAACCTTGCCCTCAACACGTTCAGCTAGTTGAGCAAGGGGATTGAGGAGCGGCCAATTTTTGGCTTGGCAAACCTCTTCTACTTGTCGATTAGCTTTGAAGACTAATACATTCTCCCCAGGTTTAACTTCTAGCGTCTGGATCAGCTCGCGCGTGCTCATGTTTGGATCAGAAACGATCCGGTAACCTGCTGTCCCGAAGGGTAACCCTTCGGCCCGCTCGCGATCGCGAGTTACGTAGACCACTGGATGCTCACTCAAATATGTATATAATGTCTTCACGGCTTATCTATACGATTATATGAGTACACTCTACATTGTGGGCACCCCTATTGGCAATCTCGAGGATATCTCTCTAAGAGCACTGCGTATATTATCCGAGGTGGATGCGATATTCTGTGAAGACACAAGAGTTACAGCCAAACTGCTCAAACATTACAAACTAGACAAACCGCTCAAACAATTTCACAAGCACTCCCAAACTCCAAACATACTAAACTACAATTCAGTAGCTTATGTGACAGACGCGGGGATGCCAGGGATTTCAGACCCGGGGGCAAGACTAGTGCAGGTTGCCCGCGAGCAGGGGATGGAGGTAGTTGCAGTGCCAGGCCCATCGGCCTTGACCAGTTTGATTTCAATATCGGGGATAGAGATAAAAGAGTTTACATTCCTGGGATTCTTGCCACACAAGAAGGGCCGCGAGACGCTGATCAAAGAAATTGCAAAAAGTGGGAGGCCGGTGATTGTGTACGAATCACCCCACAGGATTATAAAATTCCTAGAAAAACTAGCAGAGTTTGCAAGTGACAAAAAAGTCATAATAGGCAGAGAATTAACAAAAAAATTTGAGGAAGTGCTGCAAGGCAGCCCCAGCGAACTTGCTGCAATCTTGAAATCAAACCCTATAAAACAAAAAGGCGAATTTGTAGTTTTGGTTACTTAGCGGTGAGACCGCTAAATGCTTGACAAGCTAGAAGTTTAGCGTAGTTTGATGTGTGGAAGGAGGTAGTTCATGAACGGTGATCTGTATTTCAGCGCACCAAATATACACGCAGTTGCAGCATTCCCTCTCGCGGAGAAGAATGTCCTTCAAGTCGTCACGGCTGATGTGCAATGCAAACAGGGTGAACTTTCTATCCATGCTCATAGTCCAAGTATCGGGGCAAACGGCTGGGGTGGGACATTAGACCAGGCGCTTGTCGACTTTAATCTGTCAGGCAGAGACGTGTTTACTACCCTTTGCAAATGTTCACGCATCGAGGTGGTTAGCCGACTTCTCCGCATGGGGTTCAAAGAAGTGTCGCTTGGACAATTTATAGACGAGCTTGTCAGAGTATGTGCTCTACCGAATGCTCAAGTTCTGTGGGGCTCTGACTGGGAGTCGAAATTGACCAATGATAAAAGGAAATAAGGACGATTTGCGCTTACCGCCCGAGGCTTGCCCCTCGGGTTTTTCATTTGTCCGAAAATAAAAACGATCGTGGCAAAAGTCGGACACTAATTACGGGCTATTGACATTTTGAAAACTGAGTGTAGTTTGGTGGGTGGAAGTACAAACTTGCAGGGGCCTAAGCAACCCACTGCCCGGCCTAAGAAACCGGAGAAAGGACAGTATGAGCAAGCTCTTTGAGTTAAGTTACGCAAGTCGTCGCGAGAACTTTGTCCAGGCCCGTTTCGGCCAGGAAGATGTTTTCGGTCGTGAGGACATCGAGAAGTGGCTGAAGTCACAGAAATCAGCCGACGAGCCGGACACAAAAGCTTGGTGCGGCTATCTCGCGAAAGACGAAGTGGCGCTAGAAGCTGGTGCTCGAGAATTGGAACTGCTCCCCGAACTTGCTCGTGTGATTAATCAGAAGCATGTACCCATCGGAGCTGATGCACGAGAGGTGTGGGCCAACACATCCACCTTGCGACTAGCCCTGGATCGTCACAACGCTGTTCTATATGAACTTCCGAACGGATTCATCTTGGCGTTCGGTCGTCACTCACACTTGAGTGCGCTTGTTTGCACTGGAACATTCATGTCTAGTGAAATGACACTAGACAAGGTGGGGCCGTTTAGGGTGGCCGAGGCCGCGCTCATATCGTGGTATCGTAAATCCACGAACGCGCAAAACGCGCGCAAGTTCCTCTGCAAAGCACTCGAGAAATGTATCAAGAGTAGGCGCACACAAGCTGAAGCCGAATTCGATGCCGCGGTGGCTTGCTCGGCCGATGGACGCAAGATCGTGGGGGACGTCACTGGTGTCGTGGCTTTTGATGGCATGAGACGTTGGCGTTACCCTGCCAGTGCATTCGTAGGAGATAACAAGATCGTGCGATCCGACAAAATGTTCCGTGAGAACCACAAGATTCTTTGGGATGTCCAGTCAGCCGAAATGCTACTAGGTTACCATCCCCAAGTACTTGTGCCGACCGGTGTTCTTTACACCAGGATCAACCACCTTCCAGAGCCACTACCGGCAGGTGGAGTTGAACTCAAGTGATCGTGTGGGCCCGTGCTATTGCCAAAGTTTGGTGGATGGCGCGGGTCTTTTTCTTTGTGATATACTTTCTGCATGAATCCTGTAGTAGAATTTTGACTCGATTATGTTCTACGTATACGTTCTTGAAAGTCTTAAGAACGGCCAATTGTACAAAGGGTTTACGAGTGATTTGCGTAAACGATTGAAAGAACATAATCAGGGGTTAAATCCTTCGACAAAACGATATAGACCATGGCAATGTATATACTACGAAGCTTGCTTGGACAAAAATGACGCAGTTCGTCGTGAGGGTTATTTGAAAACCACACAAGGTATGAGATTATTAAAACGCAGATTAAAAGATTATTTTTATGAAATGTCGAAGGATTTAACAAGTCAAAATTTCACTACGGGATGAAGCAATTATGGATAATTTTTGGTTGTGGGGTTTTGATTTTCTTTTTGCCTATCTTGGGATTTCCGCAGGCTTTCGATGATACTGTCTATATATTAACTGGATTATTATTGATGGCCCTCTCCTTGCGCGATATACGCAAGGGTTATGTGCGGGAACTCTATGAACAAGATAAGAATCGAGATCAAAATCCTAGCGCTTAGCATTATCTTCGCTTGCGGCGCTTATCTTGGTTACTTGCGCATATCAGCTTTCCAGTACGAATCAAATCTGCCCGAACCAGAGCAGATAAAAAAAATTGCTCACATAATGACGCCCGAACCTGTAAAAGCAGTATACATGACGTCTTATGTTGCTGGCGTAGTAGACTGGCGAGAGAGAATTTTAAAACTAATTGACGACACAGAACTCAATGCTCTCGTAATAGACGTCAAAGACTACACGGGAGTGAATATAATAGAGAGAGCACCGGATATCGCAGACTACGTTCGAGAATTGCACGATCATGATGTGTACGTGATAGGCAGGCTATCTGTCTTTCAAGATCAAAAATATGTTGATGAGCATCCAGAATATGCAGTCTTGCGTAAAGACAATGCGCAAGTTTGGCGCGACAGGAAGGGCATTGCCTGGCTTGACCCTGGCTCGCGCGAGGTTTGGGATTACATCGTCACTCTTGCCCGCGATTCGTACAAATTAGGATTTGACGAAATAAACTTTGACTACATTAGATATCCTTCTGATGGTGACATAGATAATATTGCCTACGCACATTCCGATCCTAATATTTCTAAGTCAGAACAGATGAGATTGTTTTATAAATATCTAGATTTCAAACTGCGGCCTGAGGGCATTCCCATTTCTGCTGATCTCTTCGGCCTAACCACTGTCTACACACACGACATGAACATCGGTCAACTACTTGAGAACACTCTCCCGTATTTCGATTACGTTTCGCCCATGGTTTATCCTTCGCACTTTGCCGACGGTTTCGGAGGTTGGCCTGATCCCAACAAGGTGCCCGGCGAAGTGGTCAGGTATAGTCTCATTGAAGCTTCGCGCAGGGCCACTGCCGCGAGCTCGAGCCCGCACAAGCTACGTCCCTGGTTGCAGGACTTCGACTACGGTGGCAATTATGGCGAAGTCGAAGTACGCGCCCAGATCAACGCTGTCTACGATGCCGGGCTAACTAGCTGGATGCTCTGGGACCCATCAGTAAAATATACACAGGGAGCCTTGGACGCGACGCCTGTCCGCCAAAGCGGAGCGACGGCGGAAGATCCGGGAGTTAAGTACACACCCGAGGCTTTTGAGAGCGCTTTCTAGCGCGCATGCTATAATTTGGTTGTGAGTAACGAGGATCGGATCATTTACTTTGCCGAGACAGACTACCGCAATAAGCGAGAGCGTTTCGGCATCAAGGAGCGCGATCGAGACCGCCACATGTACGTCATCGGTAAGACGGGCATGGGCAAGTCAACCTTGCTTGAGAATCTCGCCATTCAAGATATCCAGAATGGTTCTGGCCTAGGCTTTATTGATCCACATGGGGGTTCTGCAGAATTGTTGCTCGAACATATTCCTGCCTCACGCATTAATGACGTTATCTACTTCGCCCCTTTCGACACTGATCATCCCATTTCGTTTAACGTTATGGAGGATGTGGGCAAGGATCAGCGGCACTTAGTTGCTGACGGTCTGATGGCTGCTTTCAAAAAGATTTGGCCGGACGTGTGGAGCGCCCGCATGGAGTATATATTAAACAACATCTTACTTGCTCTCATTGAGTACCCAGATTCGACTCTTTTGGGAGTGAACAGAATGTTGGCTGATAAAGGTTACCGCGATACTGTGGTGGCGCATATTACGGATCCGGCCGTGCGAGCTTTTTGGCTCGACGAGTTTGCCAAGTACACAGACAGATATATGCAGGAAGCTGGTGCGGCAATCCAGAACAAAATTGGCCAGTTTGTTTCAAGTCCAATAATCAGGAATATCATTGGCCAGCCACGCTCATCGTTTGACATTCGTGAGGCCATGGATAACAAGAAGATCCTCATCATGAACTTATCTAAGGGAAGGATGGGCGAGAACAACGCATCGCTCTTGGGAGGGATGTTGATTACAAAGATATACTTGGCGGCCATGTCGCGCGCCAATCTCACGCGCGATCAGATTGCCAAACTTCCACACTTTTTCTTCTACGTAGACGAGTTCCAGTCGTTTGTCAATGAATCTTTTGCTAATATTCTGGCCGAGGCGCGCAAATACAAACTGGATTTAACCATAGCGCATCAATATGTAGAGCAAATGCCGGAAGAAGTGCGCGATGCTGTCTTCGGCAACGTGGGCACGACAATTGCTTTCCGAGTGGGTCCGCTTGATGCGGAATTACTTGAGAAGGTTTTTGCCCCCAAGTTCATGGTCGAAGATCTTGTTAACCTTGGTCGCAACCAAATTTATTTGAGTTTGATGATTGATGGCATCGGCTCACCCCCATTTTCAGCTACGACACTTGCACCAATCGCAAGGTCCGCTAGTTCAAATAAGGAAGCGATTCTCGATGCTTCGCGCAGAACTTATTCTAAAGGCAGGGAGGGGGTAGAAGCAGTAATCCGGATTTGGCACGAAACGGCCCTTAATTCACCGCCGGGCAGTCCTCCACCACCGCGCCCTGCCCAAGGCTTTGCCCCCACCGCTCAGAGTTTCCCGCCAAGGCCTGTTGGCGGTCTCTCGAGTACAAGTGGTGCAGCTAAACGCAGGAAGAAACAGGGGGCAGTAGGGGGTATGGGTCCACGTCCGCCCATACCGCAGGAGGCTATGCAAGATCTTGGCAGTTCTAATCTCAAGTCATTGCTCGAAGACGCCATGAAGTCTGGTGCACTAAACTTGGATCAAGAAGAAGACGAAGAGTTGGTGTACAAGTCGGAATTACCGGAACCCACAGAACAAGGACCAGAGCCTAGAAAAGAGATTTCGCCGGGAGAACTCAAGAAGATTATAAGTGGGGAGTGATAGGCAGACATGACCAAACTTGTCCGGAACTTCCTCATTTGGCCGGGCTGGAATCGCATACTTAAGTTCAAGTATAGAAGGCCGGTGCAACTAGGCAATGATCTGCGCATGTACGCGTATTCAGAGGATATTTTAGGAAGACTAGTTTGGCTCGAAGGTCCTATGAACGCATATTTTTGGGAGCCAGGGGCGACTAAGCTGCTTGAGAAACTCATTCGGGATGCGAGAGTGAGTCTAATCGCGGGCGCTCATATTGGTTATACAGTGCTTATGGCGGCCAAGGCGTCTGGCGGTAATGCGAAGATTTATACATTCGAGCCTGTGCCAGAACTTTATGAACTAGCGCG
>DATDVE010000022.1:0-30336 GCA_036517655.1 Minisyncoccota bacterium
CAGGACAAATTCAATGGCAAGTCCTGTCAGGCCGAATAGTTTGTAGCACACTGGCAAGAATATGAGAGTGAGCACGATGCGCCTCATATAAGCGAAGAATAATTCTCGCTGCGATCGGAAAGCATAGAAAAGCGGGGTGAAGATAATGGTCAGGCTATGCGGAATGAGAGCCACGAGCATTATCTTATATACGAGCATGCCCGGAGCGTAACTCGGGAAAAGCCAACTTATAAGCGGCGGGAAAACGATAAAACCAACTATTCCCAAAGCAACATAACTAATAAGCGAGTACTTGATACTCTTGTTCACAATCATAGCGAGCCGCGGCCGATCAGCCACATATTGCGGAATGATGGGAGTAACTACTTCGCTTATGGGCAAGACGGAGCGAGTATGGCTAAAGAGGTTTGAAGCCACACCATAGAGTCCCACAGCTTCGGCCCCGGCAAGTAACTGGATGAGCCAGATCCGCAAAGTTTTGTTGAAGTTGCTTATATAAGAGACAAATAGCCCCCACTTGCCGTGAGCAAGCAGGATGGAGAGGATAGAAGCGTTCTCTCTATTTGTCTCTTTAAGGGGCTGGTAAATTCTTACAAACTTGGGACCGATAGTTACCAGAGCGAATACTTGCGAGAGCACTGTGGCAAGCAAGACTCCGGCAATGCCAGCATCGAACCAGACTAGAGCAATGACAAGTATCACTAATCGCGAAATCTGTTCGAGAACGCCAAAGTACGCAATCTCGAAGAATCGCAATTCTACATTGAGCAATAGCTGCACTGCCTCGCGTATGGGCGACAGTAGGAATAAAAAAGAAATGATTCTAATGAATGGGATAACTTCTGTGCTTGCCTTGCCGATAGAGCTCACAAGCGGTGCGCCGAAAAAGAAAATGGCCCAAAGAATGAAAGAGAAAAGAGCTTGCGCTTTGAGGTAACCCCAGAAAAGGCCCTTCGATCGGGGCAAGCTCGTCTTGCGGTAGATACCCATCTCAGTCACAAACAAATCATGGAAGGCCGAAAGGTTGAAAAGCACGCCAAAGGTGAAAAACGAGAGCACTACCTGCACCACACCGTATTCATAGACAGATAGATAATTGAGAGTGACGAAGAGAGTGATTGCGGTTGTGATCTTGAGCAACCAGTTGCTGGTCGAGGCCCAGAAACTGCCCTTAAGGGCACGCGCGGAAAGTGATTCTGTATCTAGCTCAGACATTTGCTTGCACTTTGTGTATGAATTCGAGAATCTTGCCCACGCGCTTCTCTAGTGTGAGCTCGCGAGCACTCTCTCTTGCGCTGCGACCCAACTCGTCTGCAAGATTCGGTTCTCCAACCAGTTTCTTTACCCCCCGTGCAATCACTTCGGGCCGGCTACTTTCTATGAGCAGGGCATTGCTATCATTCAAGACTTCGCGGATGCTGGGTAGATCTGTGGCAATAATTGGCCGTCCCGAGGCCATGTACTCGAACATCTTAATTGGCGACATATAATATGCGTAGTGCTTGGTGTCAGGAAAAGGCATTAGAAGTATATCAAAGGCTTTCAGATATTTCGGAATTAACGAGTGCGGGACACTGGAAACTATTTCTAACTCAACACTTGGATTATCTTTCTTAACTATTTCTATTGCCTCCCGAATCTCTTCTACGCCCTTGCCCGCCCCTTTAGTTTGCACCTGACCTACGTAGCCCAGCAGCACTTTATCAAGTGGCAAGCCAAGTTCGCGTCTATATTCTTGTTTTGTATCTGGGATATCAAATTTGGCAAAGTCTATCCCATTACGGGCCACAATAACTTTCTCCGGATCAACTCCGTAATCTTTCGTAATCTGTGAACGCTTCCAATCATTCGTAGAGATCACTCCATCAAGGCGCTTTAAGAGCGAGTACCAGAACACATATGAATTGTCTGGATAATCGTGCATCTCGTAGAATATTCTTCTGCTTGGCGAGAAAAGTTTGATAAGAGCAAACGTAAGTTCATCCCGGCCATAAATAATTGCATCCTTCGGTTCACCCAAGAGATAGAGCAGTGCCGAGAAGGCAAAAGTTATTCTTTGGATGTAGAAGCCGACGGGCTTGAAAAAGTTCACCCAATCTAGAGTCCACAATCTCACAACACGGCCACATTCCGGCAGATCGTAATAAGCAAAAGGCTTGTCGGTGGGTAGATTGTTCGCCCGATCCGGAACTACCAGAGTGACTTGAACATCTTGCCGCGAGAACTCGCAGAGATTAGAAGCAATCTGAACGCCATGAGCCTTCTGAGTCGGAAACCGAGCATTTGCAACATAAATAAGCCGCATATGAATAGTTTAACACGCAACTCAAGCATTTTGATGCCTAAGAAATGTTATAGTAGCGGGGTGTACGACTTTTTGTTTGTTTTAGGTGCTGTAATGAAATGGGATGAGGAGAAGGGTGGCTGGACCTTCCCAGATATTATCCCCGAATACCCTGGCAAGCTTGTCTTGGGAGAAGGCCGGGCAGAGGCTGCGGCACTTTTGGCAGATACTGCGTCTGTTATCCTTGTCACTGGCGGCGTGGACAAACACCCACAAACAGGTGAGATTGCCTCTCGTTCGGAGGAACTATCTAAGTTTATAGTGAGAGAGTTTAGTGTTCCGAGGAGAAAAGTTGTTCCCATTGGCACGCTAAACGCAAGCCACACTATGGGCAACGTCGAGAATATAGTCTCGTATATTGAGGCACACAAGAAACTCTTGAAGACTCATAAGGTTGGCATTGTATGTCCGCGGTTCCAATTAGAGAGAGCTAGGTTCATGTTCGAGATGAATCAATACTTCAAGCAAAACCGGATAGAACTAAATTGGTTGATAGTAGAGGATATACTTATGCGAGAGCGGCAGGAAAAGTGGAGAGAGAGGCTAGAGAAACTCTATCGATCGCCTGAAGCAGAAATTAACAAACAAATGGAGGAACGCGGGGTAGAGGACCTACGGGCCGGAAGATATGAACCAAAACAGTGAGCAACAAGCTTAAAACTTTCCCCGGACAAAATCTTGAGAGCGAAACCGATTCGGTCTTGAGTGAGATCGAACGCCTACCTAGTGTGCGCAAGCTTGTGGCTCATTTGGGAATACACATGAAGCCGCACTTAGAAGCTCCCACTAAACTTGTCGTGGCCACGGAGGGCACTATCGTTCGCGAACTCTCAACTGCCTCGCTCGGCTGCGGCTTAGGCCTAGTAAAGACAAGCTTGAAAAAAGAGGAGGTTACAGAAAGTTTGGCTAGAAAAGTTTTTGACTATCTAGAAAATGACGTGAGCCCCGGGCAAAGTAAGGCGCGCAGGTTTAGTGATTGGCTGGGGCTAACTCATCAAAACTCGCACAAATATTATCCGGAGCAAGATAAGTTGAAAAATATTCTGAATGTTGAGAGCAAGTACTTGCCACGTACAGTGCTAAATAACGGCCCGTATGAAATAGGCTATGAGTGGCGCGACAATCACTTCATAGAATTCCAGACTGTAGAAAAGATTTTCGATCAAGAGGCGGCAGATAAATGGGGCCTTGGGACTGGGGCCGTCGTGATCATGTACCACCAACAAGGTGGCCATATCCCCTATTATCTGGGCCGTTATATGAGCCTACGCAAGAAGTTCACTCTGCGCGACGAGCGATCTATGATCCTACCAAAAATATTATTCCACTTTAGTAATTTGAAGATCTGGACTTGGCCAAGGCGCATTTGGTATTACTTCTTCAAGCACAAATTCCTAGAGATCCCCGTGGATAGCCGAGAAGGAAAAAGATTGTGGGAAACTATCGTGGCCGCGCAAAATTATGCGCATACTGCTCACTCCACGCAAGTAGACAGGATCAGCAATGCTCTCTCGGTTACAGGATTAAATTCACACTTAGAGATACTCTCGCAGACTCTACACACTTCTATCACAAAAGAGAATTTAGAAAACAAAGAATTTATCATTCACAGAAATGGGGTTACGAGTGCGGGAGTTGGCGAGCCAGTGATCATAGCGGGCAAGCAAAATAGTCATTCATATGTCTGCATTGGTATGTCCGGTGTAGCTGATTATTTATTTTCCAGTCCTCACACACTGGGGCAAACAGACACAGATAAAGCGATAAAAGATCTTGAGAGAGCCGGAGTTCTTAAACTAGTAGCTACACTGTCCCCTATATCCTCACACAAAACGTGATATAATACCTAAAGAAGGAGGTACCCGCCATGCGAGCACTCGCGAAGGGCCTGGCGGGTTTCGACACCTCGCTCGGCCTTATACTCTACGTGGCAATAAGCATAGTGTTCGGAGAGGAATTCTCTCCCCGCTACCTTGGACTCGCCCTGATCGCTTCTCACCTGCCCGACTTCGACTTCATACCTTTTCTTCTGCTTCGCAAGCGCTATGGCTGGTTCAGCCACTGGCCCATAGGCAGAGCGTGGTACTGGTCACTCCACAATCCGCCCGTAACTCTCACCGTGGTGGGGCTCGCAACGTACGTGATTGCTCAAGTGTTGGAGACAGAACATAGCCTCTACGTACTATGTTTGGTAGCTTCCGGAATAGCATTGCACTTTCTACTCGATAGCACGGAGGAGCAAGGTTTCGCGTTGCTCTCTCCTCTCACGGGCCAAGAGACACGCTGGCGGCTTGGAAAGAAAGGTTTCAAGCGAGTGTCCTGGCAAGAATGCGCGCGCATTTACAAAGAGCGCCATGCCAAGAGGAAGGGCACGGGGTCACTCGCTCCCTGGGAGCTACCGTTCTCGCGCTACGAACTGGCAATACTCGCGGCAAGCACAGCCGTTCTTGTGCTCTTTGCCGCTCACTAGGCCCCATCGGGCCTAGTTTCGTTCTAATCATTATCTTAAGTCGAGCTCGGTTGGAGTGGTTTCTGGAGATTCGCTTATTGACTTTAGTTTATTTAAGGCAGCTTCACTGATTCCGATTTTATCTGCCTCTTTCGTAAGCATATCTAACATTAGCCTAGCCGCACCAGTTTCCGTAATATGCAGCCCATCGAACAGAAAATCGTCTGACATGTTTAGAGTGTCGAGGTCAGAGAAATCGTACAGTGGATAGTTGCTCTCTCTAAATATGCGAACGAGTGCCGCACGTGTGACAGGGAAAGAATTTTTGAAATTGGGGGAGGAAGCTAGTTCTCTGTAGACTTCATGCGAATAGGGTGGCAAGAAACCAATAACGTAAACGCCCCGAGCGCGAGCACTAGCCAAAAATCGTTCCATCTCGGTAAGACGTTCTGGGAGAGCGCGCCCGCCGTGTGGGAACTGGCCAAGTCCCATTAAAACTCGTTCCATTATGGGCGGGACTTCAGTGTCGCCGTAACTTGGGAACTGCCTCCGGTAAATAATTTCCTTGCCTCGCTGAAAGCTACCATCATTTCTAAAGCCACTGCCAGATAAGGCACTGACTCCAATAGCCCGCAGACCCGTGAGAGCATCGCGTCCAACCACAATCTGCCACAACTGCCTTGGGTTAGTGAAGGCCATCTTGCCAATCGAGCGCATCACATACCAATGGGCTTCTGGACTGCTCACTTCGTCATCGGAAAATGCTCCGGGTGCGTTGCTATGGGAAGGGCTGTTCTTGTCGTCAAACCAGAAACTGTCTATGCCAACAAACAAAATTTTAGGCGAATAACCCGCAGGAACGGTATCGAAAAATGAGGCCACTTCTTCAACACTACGCGTAAGCCCCCCGGCATTATAGAAACTGTTCATCTCGGGCAAAACTTCTTTTCTGAATTCAAGCACTCTCGATGAACCCAACATAACTACCTCTGGCCTACGCACAGAGAGCTGAATAAGTTTAAACTCTGCTTGACCTTGCGTAACCAATCCCCTTTCGTATAACAGTTCCTCGCCCGAAGCAGCCTGCAACTTCGCCACTTCGCGGACGGGAATTAATTCTCCGCTCCTATAACCGATAAGCTCCAAGGCAAGGAGTAGCAGGATTAGTGGCGAAACAAATTTTGCTACCTTACGAAGAAAAACTTTAAGCTCGCTTGAATAATTCTGCATGGCTAAAATTGGAAATAAATAAATGGTATATATTCGTACTGCCCGATGAAGAAAATTGCAGCAAGAACTGCCATGTACACGGCAATACGAGCAGGTCGCGGAATAAAGCCGAACTCAAGAGGATGCTCCCTGCCCCGCGAGAGCCATTCACAGGTAACGAGGAAAGCAACCAGTCCAAGTGATCCAAGATAGCGCAGATCAGTTAGTATACTCGCGTCAAAGGGCGAAGAGAAAATTTTCCCAAGTATCTGCCAAGCTTGCGCAACTGAAGTCGATCTGAAGAAGACCCAGGTAAGCAAAATAAATATGAAGGTTAATATTATCTTGGGGACATCGCGAAACCTTGCAACATCCTTGTCGTTACCTAGCTGGTACTTCTTGAAATAGTTAGGGAAAATAATTGAGGGTACGTAGTAGATGCCGTTTAGGAATCCCCAGAGCACGAATGTCCAGTTTGGTCCGTGCCAAAGGCCACTTAGACTAAAGGTAACTATTATGTTAAAAATGTACCTCGTTTTGCTAACCACGCGACTGCCACCGAGAGGGATGAAGACGTAATCACGAAACCAGCCTGACAGGGAAATATGCCAGTTGCGCCAAAATTCAACAATGTTGCGCGAGAAGTATGGATAGGCGAAGTTTCGCATAATATCGAAGCCGAATAGACGTGCAGTTCCGCGAGCAATCTCTGAGTAAGCAGAGAAGTCAGCGTAAATCTGGAAGGCAAAGAATATGGTTCCAAGCAGGAGTGCCGTTCCCGATGCACTGTGCGAATCGGCATATAGAGCGTTCACTACAAGAGCGAGATTGTCGGCGATAACAATTTTCTTGAAGAATCCCCAGAGAACCATTTTAAGCCCATCCACAGCAAGCGGATAGTCGAAGTTTCGTGGTCTGCCAAACTGTGGCAGTAAGTGACTGGCTCTCTCAATCGGGCCGGCTACAAGCTGTGGGAAAAATGAGACGAATGCGGCAAATTGTACAAAGCTTCTGCTAGCCTCGATACGCCTACGATAGACATCGACCGTATAGCTTAAAGTTTGGAAAGTATAGAAACTGATCCCAACAGGCAAGACGATATTAAGCGTCCAAACAGAGGCTCGAGAGAAACCAAAGCCCTGTAGAAAATCTTGGGCCGAAGCGATGAAAAAGTTGAAGTACTTGAAGAAACCAAGCAGACCCAAGTTGACGGCGAGACTTAAGTACAGGTAGCGCTTGCGCGCGGGGCTGTCTGGATAGAGCATCATTTGCCTGGCAGCATAGAAATCTACGACCGTTGAAATAAAAAGGAGAAGGAGGAAACGATAATCCCACCATCCGTAGAAAACATAACTCGCGAAAAAGATAAAAATATTTTGTTTACGCAAATCAAGCTTCCAATATATGAGGAACGTCAGCGTAAGGAATATCACGAAAACAAGAGACGTGAATTGCATACTTTTTTACGGACCCTCCCCTATCTTCTTCATAACGACTACTCGTCCCTCGAAGTCAGCTACAACTTTATAATTATCGGCTAGCACATCCGCGTAGGGATCGAGGCTCTCTGTCACATCACGCACCGGGTCAAAGATAAGATAATTTGGCAATGTTGAAACCGGCAAGGAGAGTGCGTGAACTCCCTCCGGAATTCCGTTTTCAGCATTCCATATAAACTGATAAACGTGTCGAGTAGGGGCAATAGCCACCGCAATCGGAGCATTAATAACTCCCAGGCTATCACCAGATGATATATGTTGCTGCATAAATTGCTCTAGCTGTACATATGGATCTCCGATTGGTGTATCAGCGAAGGCAAACATATGTATTCCCTGCACAAGAATAAGCACTACACATAAAGCCGACCCAAATCGGCGAAAGTGACTAGGGAGACTAGTCATTGCTGCAGGTAACACAAACAGAAGTATGAGCTGTAAGGGCAATAGATATCTAAAATTGCCGGTACTCCCGAGATAGTACCAAACCGTTCCCAAACTGAAAAAAGCAAAAGTAATTTTAAGCGGAAGTTGTGAAGTGATAAATTTGTTACGCCACAAGTCAAAGAGGAGGGCCGCCAGGCCAACGACAAAGAGAAGAGCAACATGGAAGACACTGGAATGTAGAACAAATGTCTGTATATTGTCCGGCGTGCAAATAACGCAGGGTCCTTCTGCTGGCTTACTATATTGAGCAAGAGTCTCGCGGAGCGAATCGGTTCCGATGGGGTGCAGGACCGCCAACCACAAAGTGGGCAATATCATCAAAGTAACCGAAATCCAAAAAGTAACCAACCACTTGCGTGTGTCCGGCCACTTCAGAGCTTCGACTACATGCGCAACGAACAAAGGCGGGAGGAAAAAAAGCAAGAATGTCGGTTTCGTGGCCACAAATAGACCAATTAAAATCCCCGGCAAAATTGCATACCTCGCACTATCTTGATGTTCGTGCTTGAGATAAAAATAAACTCCTAGAATCAGGCAAAGGAGAGCCAGGAGCTCCGGCATAACTGCTTTACCATGTGCATAGAATGGGGCGAACGAAGCGACCAGAAGGACGGAAAAGATAGCAACTTTTCTGCCCCACAGAGCATGTGCAAGGAAGTAGACAGCGACAAGAAAACTAAGCAGAGTCACTAAGGAGAAAACTCTAGCCACAACAAGGCTTGAACCAAAAATCTTGAACGTAGAACCTAGAAGAACCGGGTAGAACCAACCCGTTGAAATATTATGCAGAACAACCTCATCAAGATACTCTCCGGGCGCGATGCGGGCCCGGATTACCCCATCGTCTGCGAAGCTACGCGCGAGTTGCATCTTCATCCCCTCTTCATTTTTGAACTCTGGTTCGGTAAGTAAATTACCTCCCGCGACCACACCCGCCAACAATACAATAACGACAAGGGCTAATTTTGATTTTGAATTCATATTGTCAGATAAGCATGAACGTGCTATAAGTTATATACATGCTCTCGGTTATTATACCAGTCTTCAACGAGGAGGATAATGTTGCTGCCCTTCATAAGGAACTCTTGGGTGTATTAGACAAGCTAGGCTCTCCTTTTGAGATAATCTTCATCAATGACGGCTCAACTGACAAAACCCTCGAGTATCTATCCAAACTAAAACGAGTCAGGATTGTGAACTTGAGAAAGCGCTCTGGTCAATCTAGCGCATTCGACGTTGGTTTCAAAATTTGCAAGGGCGAGATCATTGTGACCATGGACGGTGACCTGCAGAACGATCCTGCCGATATCCCTAATCTACTTGGCAAGTTAAGCGAAGGATACGACGTGGTATGTGGCTGGCGCTTCACTCGCAGAGATCCTCTGCTTAACCGCTTCATGGCGAATTGCGGCAGAATGTTACGGAAGTACTTGCTCGGCGACAAGATCCACGATTCAGGCTGCTCTCTGCGAGTATACAGGCGCGAGGTCCTGGGACATCTTGATCTCTACGGCGAGATGCATCGTATGATAACGGCGATATTGTCACTCGAAGGTTATAGATTGGCGGAAATTAAGGTCAATCACAGAAAGAGACTTCACGGCAAGACAAAATACAACATGATGAAAGCACTGAAGGGCTTCATTGACATAATCAATACCTGGCTATCTTTCAAGTATAGAGGTCGGCCACTGCACCTGCTCGGCGGTATCGGACTTCTGATGTTCGGGATCGGGACTATCCTATCCACCTATTTCGCAATTATAAGATTGGTATTTAATATGCCGCTTGCCGACAGAGTCTTACCGATAGCCTCACTGTTTCTGGTCCTATTCGGCGTTCAACTGTTCGCAGTTGGTTTTCTCGCCGACATCATGATTAAGAACGTATACAACTCTGACAAGAAAAATTGGGAACGTTTAGTAAAAGACGTAGTGGAACTCTAAACTGCGCTTATGTCACTCTGTTCTAGGCGCCGATAGGGCTTGTCGAGTACAAGTTCTTCCACAACATGGCGAGCCATATTGGGTAACCTGCTTAGAATAAAGATAGCCTTGCCGTAGCGAGGGTCTAAATTTAGCTCGCAGATAACAGCGGCCATCGCTCCATCTATATTGAGCGGGAGCTTCTTGCCCGACTGAACTTCGAGCTCATGCTCGATCTCGCGAGCCATCTTCATGAATTTACCCGCCCTACCCACCCGCTCTGCTACGGAGTAGATTGCCGCCGTGCGTGGATCAACATCTTTGTAAACCTTGTGGCCATACCCTGGGATTCGCTCGCCCCTGGCCAAGACTTCACTCACAAACAGTTTGGCATCCCCGGCACTTGCTAGATATTTTGCACAAGTTTCCACCGCTCCGCCGTGATAGTCACCGATCGCAAGCACGCCAGCAGCAAGAGAAGTGTTCATGGGGTTGCCGGTTGAAGCAACTATCCTAGGGACAAAGGCGGATGGCGCCTCTATGCCGTTGTCCATCGCGGCAACTAGAATGGCATTAAAGAGCTCCGAATCATTTTGATCCGGCGCTCTTCCCGAAAGCATGGAGAACACTTCATCGGAGAATGAGGCTTTACCAATGTTGCCCGCATCTTGTTTCTCAATTTTTGTTTTAAATTTCATTTTATCAATTCCCCAAGGATTACGGGGACTTCCTCTATTGTACTTGTTATCTTCACTCCTGCCTTCCTCAAAGCCATCATCTTTGAATCATAACTTCCCCGACCACGAGATACAATGGCGCCTGCGTGGCCCAAGACGGCTCCCTCTGGCAGTGATGCCGTGAACTTGCCGGCGATAAGAGCCACAAGCGGCTTAGCGAAGCCACCTGCCTCGACCAAATCGGCCGCCTGTTCTTCGTAAGTCCCGCCTACTTCGCCGAACATAACCACAGCTTTAGTATCCTTGTCCTGCGCAAACAATTTGAGAAGATCAGCAAAATCCATGCCGACAATTTGATCCCCGCCCATACCGATTGCTGTACTCTGTCCGAGTCCGGCTCGCGACAGAGAGAGTGCAAGTTCTGCTGTCATACCTCCACTTTTGGAAATGATCCCGACAGGCCCCGGCGTAAAGACCTTGCTCGTTGTGGAGCTCCCGATTGCTCCGAGCTTACCAAGACTAGGCGATATTATACCCACAGATGATGGACCCACAAGCCGTACATTGTGGGCACGAGCAAGAGCCAACAACCGTGCGCTGTCTTGAGTGGGCACATGTTCAGTGAGTATATTAACAAGTGCTATATCTGCGCTTATCGCCTCCACCCCTGCCGAAAGACAGAAACGGGCCGGCACAACCACCAGGGACGCATTTATGGTCGGATGCTTGAGTAATGCCTCACGCACGCTATTGTATACTGGCACATTCTCCACACTCTGCCCTCCTTTGCCGGGAGTTACTCCGGCTAAAACTACCGTGCCATAGGAAAGCATTTCCCGACAAGCTCGCGCACCCTCCGAACCCGTAATTCCTTGCACCAAAACGCGGGTATCCTTATTAACGAGAATCGCCATAAGCAAGTTTGGTTATTATCTTTGCAGTCTCCGCCATCGAAGTCTCCGCTCCGAAAACATGTATATCGAAATTCTCCTTCCTCGCAACCTCATTTAACATTTCTACAGCCTCCTTTTGCCGCGGACCATCACGACGTATAACTATTGGGTAGCCAGGCTTAGGTTTCACTTCTCGCAGGCCGTCCACGAAACCCCGTAGCGTCTCGTATATATCAGTGAAGTTCGCCGTGCCCCCCACCACCCAACAACCTCGCAAACCTTCTTTGCTCAACACTCGCTTTGTTAGTTCGGTGACTACTTTTGCTGGGGGATTCCCGGAATATTCCGTGTAGTTAGCGGGCCGCCCGCCTGCGCTAATAAGTGAATCAATATTAAGAAGTGAGGCCCCACCGCCGGAAGCAAGTACAGCAATATCGCCACCCATATCTATGAAGCGTCTCTGCCCCGGATCTGTCTTCTCATCATCTACAATGATCTTTGCATCTGCCGCGATTAGCTTGCCAGTTACGGTCTCTATAAGCGGATTAATCTCTGCAAGCAGAGCATACTCTGATATAAAAAGTTCCCAGAGTTTGCCCGCCACAATCGAGAGTTCGCTATCTTTCTCGAAAGGCAAATGAGGATCTAAAATATTGACCGGAGTAATAGCTGCATCGGCTACCCCAGTTCCGCCTTTACGGGAGTAAGCAACGACAGGCCCACGCGTAGATGTATCGTAACTAAAAGACAGATAATGTTCGGATACGTGCGGAATATTATCTTCTATTAATACTTCCCCGCCTAACTCTTTCTTATATTGCTCCGCTTCTTCTAAATTTGCAGCAAACTTTACGAGCCCCGCCTTCATGCGATCACCAGAGAGAACTTGCGCTTTGACCACAAAGGGGCCGGCGCCCATGCCGGGGACAGCAATTCCATACTTCTTAAACAGCTCCTTCCCCTGATACTCATACAACTTCATACTTTCTAAATTTTCTTCCAAATATAAATGCCCCCAAACGTAGCAACGCTGGAATATAATTTCTTAAGTTGCGGCAAATATGGCTCCACGTCAGTTCGGTAATTGTAAGGCTCATAGATTATCACATCTGGCCAGAGTTCGGGTGCGTCGCGCAAGAAGTTGTGGCCTTCTTCCCGTCCAGGGAAATGTACAAACTGGCGAAAATGCGACAGCGGCACTAGAACGCTCGTGAATGAAGAATTGACTGCACCGATACTCTCATCTTCGTTAAGATTAGTTTTCGCAAATTGCTCGAACCTTACCACATCATCACTACGCGCAATATCAGCAAAGTACACGAAGTGGACAGCTTGTACTAGCACAAGCGCAAGTAGCAAGAACTGTCCTGCCCAAATATATTTGCTCCCTCTATATGCTGCCAGAATCTTACCAAGAGCCCATGGAGCAAATACCAGCAAAATAATTTGCAGTGGAAGAAGGTATCTGAAGACCTGCGGACTTAATAGGAAATAAGCAAGGTCACCAAGCGCAAACAGCACAAGGAAAACCGTTTGCCAGCTCACTGTTTCTCTCTTCCTCACATAAATAACACTTGCAACGATCGCGAGCAAAAAAAGAATAGCCAGATACATGAGGGTAGTATGACGAGTGAAAAGCACAAGATTGCTGCCGACATCGCAGAGCCTGCAAGCTGATGCGTAAATGTTGGTAAGACCTACCCCTCCACCACTGCCAGGGATCTTCTGTAGTGACATCCACAAGGTCGGTAGTACAAGGCTGGCAGAAATAAACCACGTTATGAGCACCTCCCCCCAGGTCATGGTCTTAGATTTAAGAGCATAGACGTGAGCAAGAAATAGGCTCGGGAATAAGAGACCGGCAAACTGAAGTTTGCCTGCGGCAAAAAGTCCAAAAAATATTCCCATAAGCAATGCCTTATTGAGGGGTCGGAGACGAGAAAACGAGAGAGCGAGGCCGGCCACGAGCCAGAAAATCGAAGGTACTTCAGAAAGAACCATCTTGCCTATCGAATACAGAGGAGCGAAAGTGACTAGGAGAAGCAGCACGAAAACACCCACTTTTGACCCCCACAATTTCTTGCTTAAATAGTAAAGCAAAATGACTGTGCCGATTAGAAATAGCGAAGAATAGATGCGGGCCGTTACAAGAGATGTGCCGAAAATCTTGAAGAACCCTCCCAAGATAGCGGCGATCGGCCAACCGGTAGAAGCGCTATGAATATTGTAAACAACCTCTCCGGGTTCAAACTGCATACCCATAATACCCGTATCGGCGAAGTTCCGAGCCAGTTGCATCTTGAAACCTTCATCGAGCCATAGCCCCGGAAAAGTGGTCAACTGGGAGAAAACTAAAAAAGCGTAAGAAGCAATCAAAACCCAAGGCCCCCAAAGAACCAACTTTTCCTTAGTAAACATAATCAAAAGTTTAGCACAAAAAGACGGTCCAGATGGGACCGTCTTTTTGGGAAACTATGGAAGGATATTCATGGCACAACGACAGAAGCTATGTTGGTATAACCAGATTTGCCACCCATGTTATACGCCCTGACTCTATACCAATATGTTCCAGATGAAGGAACGTTGTCATTGATACTTGTTGAGTTGGCGGAAGCCGTGCTTACAAGCACAAAGTTTACCCCATCAGTACTACGCTCAATCTCGAAACCAAACTCTGTACTTGAGTTATCTATCCAGGTAAGGAGAACGCTGGCTGTTGATGTGCCCGATACAGCTTGAGCAGTCAGATTGGAGGGAGCAGTGAGAGGAATATAAGTTACCCTAGCAGTTATCTGGCTAAGGCGTGCTCCCTTGTTGCCAGACGAGAGAACGGCCCCAACTTGAAGGGAACTGGCCGAACCCTTAACCAAGTTAAGTCCCGAGAAGTTATGTTCCGACATAACGGTAGGCACTGTCCCTGTCGGGTTGTAATTGCCTGCATCAGCGCTATTGACTTGATTCCATCGGTAAAAAAGATCCATGACGCTCGTACCACTACCGGTCTTGTTCCTTGAAGCGCAAGGAGTAACTCCGATCTGCGTAATCACGGCACCATCTGGAATCGAGGTAAGGTTAAGTTGATACGAATCGCGCGAAGCAATAGAATTAGTGTAGACATAGTCACTATCTCCATTACAGACTGACTCGTCAACCTTGCTGTAATGAGTCGAACTACCCTTGGGAGTCCATTGTGTGTAGCTACCATCTGACTCCGGCAAAAGCGAACCACTTACATCCGCATACACAAAACCTGCACTTGCTAAAATTATGACTCCGAGAATTAGAAAATCGTTTTTCATATTGTCAAGTAGTTATTCTTCTAATCAATATAGCTATATTATCAAAATACAATCAAAAGTAAAGTTCTATATGCTACAGTGCTGACGTGTATATTTACACGCTTAAGCGTGTCTTTATACACCTGGGAAATTAAACACATTAAAACTTGAAGGTTCGGGTAAGGGTAATTTTGTTGGGTTCGGAAGAAACATTAGTTTGGGGGATGAGGATATTGTGGGTGAGTTCTTGCGGGACGAAATATTTTGAGCTTGGTACGGCGGTGTAAGCTGCCTTACTCCCCCACCTTACATCACTCTCGTTCACTTCGCCTATCAATACATCTGTGATTTCTATTTCTTTTTCAGAATATTTAATCACACGCTCAAACTTGATTGGTGAAGAACCGGAATAGCTAATCATTTGGGGACGTAAAAACTTTTTAATAGCCTTTTGATAGATCGAAAGGCGACCGAAAATTAATTGGAGCTTCTTGAAAAGAATCACAGTGGGAGTACTCATAAGAGGTTCTTTGATCGGCTTACCCGATCCTGTCACGTGCAACTCCCCACTCTTAAACCGGGTGATATTCCCCTGATCAAGTGCCCCGGTAAAGAGGGTCACTCTTCCGGTCTTAATTTCGAGGCCAGAATCGTAATAAGCCTTACCCCCTGAATATATGCGGAGAGACGCACCCTTCGCACTCCCAATGAAAAGTTGATATCTATCATTCACGGATCTAAGTAGCTTGCTTTCGCTGAAATACTGCTCGCCGGGGAGAGTTTCGAGCGCATGAGGAGCAATCGCGAGGCCAGTCTCAACCCAATTATATAAGACATAACACAGGTAACGATCGTCGAGGTTACTTGGGTTAATTACTGATAAGTACGGTAGATCTCGAGAAGGGATTAGGTATTCTGTATTGCGGGCCATGTATTCACCGCCGGCTGTGCCATCGGGATTTATGAATTGCTCAAGGAACTTGATTGCCCGCACAATTGCATCATCTGCCTCGTGAGATTCAGTTAACTCTCTGCACTTGCCGAGATAGCTTATAGTAAGTGACAGGTAGCCGATATCTGGACCGCCGTATTCGCTCCACCAGCCTTCATTATTTTGCAAACTCAAAAAGTGTGTGAGCAAACTATCCGCTTTGTCACGAAACTTCGCATTCCCTGTCACCTTGCTTGCGGCCGCGAGGGCGAAGATTGCGCCGGAGACTTGGTTGAGCACTGTCACTTCACTACTACCCAAAAGAAATTCTGCCGCGCGCGAAATAACCCTTGTGATTAGTTTTTCTTCCGGCAAATCGATTCCCTGCTCGTGCAGAAGAATAAGCACCTGACAGAGTGCGGATATTAAGAAGGCTGTGCCGACATATGAACCTTCATTTATATACCACTCATCGAACGAGCCATTCGGTCGCTGAATAGAAGAAGTGAAGCGTAAGGCTGCCCGCACCCATTCCAAAACCTTCTCATCATTGTGATAACAATTACCCTCGAAGCCGTGCACATAAAGCAACGTAAGAGTATAGGCCGCCTCTTGATACCGGCATGAGCTGATATCGTTAGTTCTGTAATGCCAATACGCCCTGTCAAAAGAACCATAAGACTTTGATCCTGGATTGCGGTTAAGCTGGCCCAAGAGTCTCGGAACTTGGGAGAGTGCGACTTCGAGAAATTTATTATTGACTATTTGCGACATTTTATTACTACCACTGAACCCAATAAGCCAGTCCTCACAAAACCTTGCAGGTGCATAACAGCCCCAAGCAACTTTGTTAAAATGTTAGTGCGCTTTTGTCTATGCAGATAACTCGAGCCTTCGCTTGCTCTATACTGCAAGACCATCTGCAGGACTTGTTCGTAGAATGTGGGGATGGGGAAATATCCGTGCCACTCTAGATGCTGGAAGCCAGATTGCCGGAGTAGCTGGATAGTTTCGTCCAGGTTAATGGGCTTATAGGGCCCGAAGAAAGTGTAGATACCCGTCTTCCTAACATCATTGCCAAACAGAAACTTAATAACAAAGAAAAAGAAGGATAGTAAAATATTGCGCTTGCGAGCAATTATTACGAGCTCGCCACTTACACTCTCGAATATTTCTTGGCGCAATGCTTTGGGCAGTCGTTCGAGTTTGAAGATTAGCGTTGAGGGAACAGGGGGCAAGGGTGCTGCGGGGTCAAGAACTTTTTTCTCGACTTTGCGGACAGATAATCCCGCCGCGGCAATAGTATATTCTGATGTCTCGGGACATAAGTCTACCGTTGTTAAGTTAACGACCTCGGGGAACTCGCGCAGATATGCTCCGTCATAACTCATGATATCAGTTACTGGTCCAGACAGACCATCTAATTCTTTTTTAACTAGCAATCTTTCGTAATCGCTCATAATGTCCATCTCTTTACCCAGGAAAGTTTTGCGGCAATAGAATTTCTGATGAGCAACGAGCGTCTCGCGTGTCCAATCATTTGGATTATAACTATAAGAAGGCAACTCTTTGGACCTAAACCCGCCCCAGTGGGTTACTTCTTTTGCCTCGCGACGTGGCACAGGCTTGGCCACTTCTGCCTTATCATCTGGATAACCCAGCAACACAAAGCAACAAATAGTTTGGTTATCGGGGATGCCTAATATCTCTTTGACCTTACTGTCAGCGCCATAACTATTCATGGGCAGTGACCCCACTCCATAATAAGTAGCCGCAGTCAAAATGTGTCCCACGGAGAGAGCTCCGCCCTGTATTGCCTCTTTATAATTCCAGCCGTCATAACTCACTACGATGAGCATTGGGGCCCGCCTGATGAGCGTATTGCTAGCCGCCTCTTTGATCAATCTCTCTTTTGTTTCTGAATTTTCTACTATTACGAAGTTCCATAGTTGCTGATTGCAGTTAGTGGGCGCATAGACAGCCGCATCCAAAATATTCTCAACAACTTCTCTGGGAACGGGATCTGGTTTGAAGCTTCTTACACTTTTGCGAGAGTGCAGAATATCTAAGAAGTCTCTCATAATTTACTTACATCTTCTTTGACTGTAAAGGCGGGCCGCTCGCGCTTCTCTCTGATCAGGAGCTCGCCCAGGAATCCAGAAGTGAAGGATTGGATTCCAACCACGAGCAAGAGAACCCCCAGCATAAGTAGCGGCCTGTTGCCAATAAATTCGTCTAAAAACAATCGCAGATAGCTCATATAAGCAAGTATCAATACACCCGCTGCCGAGAGTATAAATCCGGCGATACCGAAGAGATGCATTGGCCTGTGAGCAAAACGAGACAAGAGTATAAGCGTGATAAAGTCAAAAAAACTTTTGAAAAATCTCCTAAAGTTGCCGTATTTCGAAACTCCAAATTTGCGCGCTCTGTGATGCACCGGTACTTCGCTTATCTTATATCCGGCAGTAGCTGCCAGTGCTGGTATATATCTATGCATATCGCCATACAAGTGCAAGCTCTTGGCCACCTCTGTCCGGAAAAGCTTGTAGCAACAATTCATATCATGCACACGCGCAGAGGTGAAGTAGGCAGTCACGGAGTTGGCAATCTTCGAAACAAATCTTTTAGCGGCGCTATCTCGCCTATTAACTTTCCAGCCACACACAAGATCGGTCTTCGACTCCTTGAACCTGGCCAAGAATTTGGGGATCTCTGCCGGGTCGTCTTGAAGATCAGAATCTAAAGTGAATATCATGTCGCCCGCGGCTGCCGCAAACCCGGCCATGAGGGCCTGTGACTTGCCGAAATTTCGGGCAAATGAGATCACCCTCACCGGGCTAAGCTTATGCAACTCGGCTAGAGTATTATCGGTTGAACCGTCGTCTATGAAAATAATCTCAAATTTCTCTCGAGTTTTAGTAAGCACCGTAAGGAGCTCCTCGTGTAATTCCCCCACACTTTCCGCTTCGTTGTAAGCCGGTATAACGACAGATATCATTTATTCACTATACAACAAAAGTTACTTTTTGCAAAGACGCTCCCAGAAAATTCGACCCACCACAGAAAGGCTATCAAGGATATCATTGCCGGATCCAATCTTCATGTCTTGTTTCGAATTCCCCTCGTCTCTATTGCCAAATGTTATGGGCACCTCGACGATATAGGCTCGCAGTTTATGCAAACGATAATATAGATCAATTTTGTAAGAGAAACTGCGCGAGAGCAAGCGCTCAAGGTTAACCTTACGCAGAACTTCGGCCCGAGTGGCCCTGAAGCCCGAAGTAATATCGTGATGACGCCACATGCCAAGTAAGATACGAGCGTAGAGATTGCCGAAATGACTCAAGCATTTACGATACCACGCCCACTGCCTCGGAATACTACCGCCTGGCACGAAACGCGATCCCACGGCTACATCTGCTCCGCTCGTGACGGCCAAAATTAGATTCGCGAGATCGGCTGGGCCGTGCTGAAGATCAGCATCCATTTCGCAAACTATATCCGCCCTAAGTTTATCCATTGCATAGCGCATACCCAGAATATACGCACCGCCCAAACCAGATTTCTTGGCCTCTTTGAGTAAGTGCACACGCGGATTATGCTCCGAAAACTCTTTGACAACATCTGCCGTACCGTCGGGCGAATTGCTATCTACTACCAAGACCTCCATATCGCTCACACCAAGAGTCATCAGCTCCGGCAAAAGCCTGCCGATATTATCTCGCTCGTTATATGTAGGGATCACTACAACCGTTTTCATAACTTACTATTTTCTCTTATATAGACTTAAACTACCGTGCGTGGCCAGAAGTTCGTAATGCAAAAGCACGCTATCAATATACATAGCAAAATCAGGATTATCTTGCTTGGTGATAATGTACTCGAAACTCGAATTTGGCAGATTGTCCAGTGGGTTAGGCATTACAATTCTATCTTCGAATCTGAAGTAATGATACCGCCTCTCACTTGTCAGGAGTGCTGCTGCCTCGAAACTATCAATGAAATATACTCCCCCATCCGGAGCATTCGCACTCAAGAACTCTTCAAGCTCCGCTTCGCGTGGGCCACTTAATGTGCGTAATTCTGATTTAGTAATAGCATGTGCAAACTGCCCTACGCACAAAAGTACAATCAAACTTGGGACCAGATATCTTCTGTACCAAGAGAAACGCGACAGGATAGCGATAAGAGCGACTGGCAGGGCGATTAAGAGAGCAACTTGTGTGGCCAAAAGATACCGTCCCCAACCCACGCTCTGAATAAAGAAGAGGAGCATGATCAGGGCAAATAGGAATCCAACAAGTCTGGATAGATTAAGCTTCTCTCTCACAGATCGGGAAGTGAAAGCGAGGGCGCAGATAAGGGCGAGCACGAGTGTGTATATGCCAGAGGCTTGAGTAAATAAATTTCGCAGATTAGATATAACATTCTCCCCCATCATGTGCTGCGAAGAGCGACCCATATAGGTCGAAACAATCCCCCAGATCGAATCGAAACCACCACTTTGAGGCATAGCCAGAAATAAGAATGCGAAAAGTGGGAGAACAAAGGCGATAATAAATGCCAGATATTCTCGCGACTCTATATGCAAACCCTTGCGATAGACCAGATACGCAACGAACAAGGCAAGAATTAGTGGGGCAAAGAGAGGCTTAGCCGATAGCGCTAGGCCAAACGCTAGACCCGCCAGAACAAAATTCAAAAGTTTGCGCCGCTCCAGAAAGTAGTCGAGCGAGAGTAGTCCGAGTGTAATGAGCGCGAGTGCCGGCACTTCGCCGATAATACTCATGCCGTTGAAGACTAGTGGCGGGAAACTAGCAAGTAGGGCCACCGCCCCTACAGCCGGCCAATCTCCCCACCAGTGCCGAGCGAGAAAATAGACGGAGAAAAGAAAAACAATTAGGGAGATGAGCATCATTCCTCTGGCAAGCGAGAAACTGAAACCGAAAACTTTGAACAAAAGGGCAAGAGGCGCCACCAGAGGGTAGCCACTAGTCTCGAATTGGTATGAATGAGAGTAATACTCGTCGGGGGAAGTAGCGAGTGCATAATGCCCAGTCTCGGCAAAGGTGCGGGCAACTTCCAAATTCACTGCCTCGTCGAACCAGTAAGCCGGCGTAGTTGTGAGTCGCGCAGCGATGACTCCAACAAGTACTGCCACAACCAATGCAAAGACTACACTTGCCTTCACTTTCGTCGTTATACTTGTCTTATGAGAGGTGGGCCGAGACCAGTTTGGTCATCTCGAACATATCCACCACAGACTTGCCTCCAAACACTTTCTTTAGATTCTCGTCCGCGTTGATGTTGCGCTTGTTCTTAGGATCCTGGAGATTGTTGCTCTTGATGTACACCCAGAGCTTCTTAACAACTTCCGAGCGTGGCATTGGACCTGCGCCCACCACAGCGGCTAGATCATCGCTAACCTTGAGGGGCTTCATAAATGCTGAATTCTCTTTCGCCATATTGTTTATACTTATTACTTAATATACCTAATATTATACCCTATTTACTATTCTTTGCCTTGCTTGTCTTCTTGGCCACTCCCTTGGCCATCTTTTTCTCCGGAACAAGGGCCTGCACGGCAATTATCAAGCGCTCTAGTTTAGCATTAACTTCCTGCAATTCGCGCTTAACATCATCATTACTATTATTGCTACTGTTCTTGACTGGGGCAAAAGTTTGGAATGGTTTTGAGGCAGCTGGCCAAGGTTTGGCGCCGGCTTGTCTACCGCGCTCTTCCCCGCCGCCACGCTTAGCGAAGCAATCTCGGCAATAGACCTCCCGATCGCCTGTGGGTCGGAAAGGCACTTTGGTCTCCTTGCCACAATCCGCGCAAGTAGCGTCATATAGAGTCGGCCGACCAAAGTCGCGCCCACCCCCACCTCGCCTATCATCCCGCCGAAACCCTCCCCGATCCCCACCGCTATTAAATTTTGAGTTGAATTTAGCCATATGCTGGAAGTCTACACTAATTAAGCTTTTACACCAGTCCGTGTTTGCGCAGTCTGGAACTTATACTTCCTACTTGCCGGCCTAGCTCTTTCGCAATTTCTTTCATCTTTATGCCACTATTGTGGAGTTGGATTAGTCTGCCGTCCTCTTCGCTCCCCCACGGCTTGTAAGCATTCACATGCCTCTCGCGAATAGCACTCAAATCATAACTTTTATTTCCCGGCGGTTTCACCGCCGGGTTACCGCCTGTGGTGAGTGTAGTCGAACCACCGGAGGCTTTGACGAAGTTTGCGTGCATTTTGGCAAGTTCGGGTTTAGCTAGTTTGCCAAATGTTTCTTGAGCTTCCCGGGAGTGCTCGCGGAAGCTTGCGTCTCTTTCGAGAACTCCCGGGTGCACCTGGAAGGCTTGCTGATTCCAGCCCAAGATATGCACGCCATCGAGCCTGCGCACACGTGACAGAGCCACATAACCTTGGCCGGGTTCAAAGACGTTTGTTAAATCCATGAGGGCCGCATCCATGCTCATGCCCTGACTCTTGTGCACAGTGATGGCCCACGAGAGGCGCAGTGGCACTTGTCTGATCCGTGCCTTCACTTTCCCCGCTTCTTCCACTGTCCACTCCATCGGCTCTATCGTGATCACTCGGCCTTTGCGAGTCTTGATGATTGGGTAACTACTAGCCTTGTCGAAGCCGGTCACGGCCCCCAAAGTTCCGTTTACGAACCTCTCTTTCTGATTATTCTTAGTGCACATGACTTGCGCGCCAATTTTTAAAATTAACTTCTCGGGCGACAGGCAGCCGCGGGCAAGCGCCTCAACTAAATTATCCGGCCCCTCGGCACTCATCTCAAAAAGCTTCTCATCGCTCTTAATCTTACCCAGTCTATCTGTGTTCACGCGATCTACGTCAAGATTGTGGGCATACAATTGTGGGACGTGATCAAGGTTGTTCCCGCTTGCCACTTTGCGTTTCTCAATATGCTCTAAGTGATCTTGTTCAAATTCATTGCGCCTAATTGCACTCAAAATATTCAAGAAAACTTGATCGTCTTGCCTGTATTGCTCACTTAAATAACACGTCAAAAAGTTAGCCCGCCCCCAGGCGCTTGATTCATAGGCGAAGCGCGGCACTTTATCACTATTTTCTTTTTGCCATAATCCTTGCGAAGCGCCATCACTATCATCATTTTCAATTTCTTCGCGCTTAACTACAGGCGGTTCGACTGCGCTCACCACAGGCGGCAACTGGAAAAAGTCGCCCACAAGCAGTACAGATAATCCGCCGAACGGCTCGTGTGATCTCCGAATAGCGCGGCAAACAGCGTCCACCATATCGAGTGTGCCAGGGCCGAGCATTGAGACCTCGTCTATTATAAGCACGCGCGCCTTGGCAACACGTTTAACTACGCGTTCGTTACTGCCAATTCTATCAAGATCGTATTTTGATAAGTAACGCTTGATCCCGATCCCCGACCATGAGTGAATAGTCTGCCCACCGATATGCGTGGCCGCAATGCCTGTTGACGCAGTAATAGAAGGCTCGACACCAGCATTCTTTAAGTAACGCACATATTCATTAACCGTGTGCGTCTTGCCCGAGCCAGGCTCACCAGTCAAGAAAACATTCGCCCCCGTCTTGAGTATATCCAGAGCTTGCGCTTGAGTCATCTAGTCATAATACCAGATACTGATTACAGAATAGCGAAAGGGTGGGAATTTCTTCCCACCCTTTCGCGACAACTACTTGGAAATTGCCTAGATGTTGGCGTTGACGAAGTCAATGGTTGCTTGTTCGTACCAACTCTCGCATGCATTTGCCGCCCAGAGCGAACCATTCGAACCTGTCTGCCCCGCCACAAGCTTGACTATAGACTTGAACTTGCCACTCACTGGCTTCCAGCCCAAAGTGTTCATGAGGTAATCCACTGCGATAGCTGGAGCCGCAGGGCACCCACTTACCACAACCGGGGTTTGAGTAATCACAGTGACTTCATCATCCGTATCGTTAGCTCCAATGTGCTTGGCTGTGGCAACTACAGTGTAAGTACCTGGTGCAGTAATTGACCAATCTGCCCACCAATTATCTGTTTCAAGACAATCCGGCGACCAGCCGAAATATGTTGAGATACTAGTAGTGCCAGTCAAACTTACAAGGGTTGTAGTAGAGAGTCCGTTGCCAGCAACAACTTCAAAAAATGTCAGTCTGCAAACATTCTTCACACCAGGACCTGTGGCACTATCGTGAGTCACTGATCCAGTAACTACATAAGCCTGCGGAAAAGTGGCAAATTCCATATCCGGAATTGCATCAACTGTAATGACCGGCGGATTAGCAAAAGCGACAGCCCCACCAACTAAGAGCCCCGACAGAGCAATTAGAGAAAACGTCTTCTTCATGTATTTATCCAACTAATTTATAAATAGTATGCCTATTGTAACATATCTCGGCCTCCGTCTTAAGTACGTCCTCACAGACTCAGTGTTCGGACAATATTGCCGATAGTTTTATCTATATCAAGTTTATCCTGATCACTCTGACATTCACTCCTTTTAGGTTCGTCATAATTGGCACAAGTCGGCACTCGAATACTGAATGTTAGGATAATCGTCTGATCGCCTTCTTCGAAAGCATACGCGTATTGAGTATAAGCACTGCCAGCCGCAGCACCCATAACTTCTGTCACGCAATACTTTCTCCCATCAATAGATCTTTCCTCCGTTCTACCAGCTCTGTTAGTTGGCTCGCCGGCGGCAGTGCAAGCAAACGGCTCGGGCAAAATCTGCACTGAAGGCGGCCAATCTAGAGCTTCCACATATTCACTGCTGAAATTTGCAGGCGGAGTGAATGTTACTTTGCGTGCAGGATTGAGAAGTACCCCTGCCAACTGCAACTGTGCGAAGGAGAGCTCCAGATCATGGGCCCCTGCCGACCACGGACCGATCTGGTAGGGCGGGAAAAAGAATACTAACCCCTCATCCGATATGGCAAAACGCGCGAAGTCATCAAGACTCTGCGTGCCCTCATTAATCTGCTGCTCGAGAAGCGGAGAACTCGTAGTTGGCAAGTCTCCGGTAATATACTTCTTCACCAGTTCCTGGCGGGCTAGTTTTTGCAACTTTGGGAAGCTGTTACTTTCGATCACTTCTACCAATTCTAGTTCCCGACCGCCGCGTTTCAGGAAAGTGAAGGTGTATGTTTCCAAAAAGTCGTGCGCTCCCCCAGTATAACCATTATTCAAGAATACATACGTTACCGTATCAGTCCCCTCAATAACAGAGAATCTTACGCTTAAAGAATAGTCGTAGTTCTCGTTTGACTCATAGGGATACGAGAGAAATTCATCAAACCAAAAGTTGGCCTTTGCCTCCAGAGCCTCATTTATGTTGGCATTGCTTGAAATTGGATACTCAATGCGCACATCGTAACCAGAATCATTTTTTACCAGAATTTCTTTGCTGGTCACAGCCTCGAATTTAGTTTCCACCGTAGGCGGAGTTGGTTTATCGGTCCCCTGATTTGTGGCAAAAATGAAGACCACTCCCACCAAAACAACGAAAAAGATGACCCTATACAGTAGCCTCATGTGCCGATTCTAACACACAAATTTACTCGCAAGCCCCTCCGGTGTAAGAATCAACGAGCTCGTTACTGCAAGCTTCGCAAGAGTTGCTGAAAGTTTGCTCTAGGGGCGGACAAGGCTCTTTGATACATTGCACGTTCACCAAGCCACAAACTGGTTTATAGAGAGCGATGCACGCATCTTGATTGCGTTGTTCGGGTTTGCACATCACAACGCCGGCTTCAGGTTTTGGTTCAGGCTCAGGACTATTTTCTGGTTCGCCTGATTCAGTTACCTCAACTACTTTATTTGTGGAGAAGTCTAATTTCACCCACGTGCTTTTGGCAACAGATGGCTGTGCAGTCATGGGCTCGCCTTCTTCGCGTACAGCGTAATTATAAACAGCGAGGCCATCTTGGATCTCAATATTCTGCGGGGCAATGCGATCACCCAAGAAGAGCGCTTTGCTTGCCACGTAGCCACCGCTATCTTTGAGAGCAAACGCGGCGTAGAAGAAGGTGCCCGAGCCGCCGCCATCATAAGTGAGCCACACGGCCGCATCACTTAGCTCACCGTCACCATCAAGATCGCCAAACACCGGCTCGCCGAAAGTTTCAACACCAGTTGTTGTGCCGCCCTCGACTTCATAAACAACCCGATCAAGACTGCCATTTTCAGTGTCACCAACATTTGCAGAGTCTCCACCGCGAGTGAGCAGGGCGACTCCCACTATCGCAAGTACAATAACCACCCCAATTATTTTGTATCTAGTATTCATAAAATTTTCAGTTAACGAATTCTTGCTCACTCTCTGCCGCAGCGTCCTCCACGAACATTTCGGTCCTAGAGATATCAGCGGCGGCGACAACTTTGTATTCGGCGACCACTAGATCAAACTCCTTCTGCAGCCTCTCTCGCTCCACACCAACCGATCGTTTGAGATCTTCGCTAAGCAAGAGAATCTGTTTCTGCAACTCGTCCAGTCGTCCCTTAGATACATTCTCGTAGTTCATACCCTAATTATACCATCTCCGCGGATAAACTATATTTCGATAGATTTGCCAGGTAGGAGTGACATCATAGCCTAAAGATCTCACTCTTGATGGCAGTAAGATAATCAGGGTTGCCGATGTCGTGCTTGGCTCCGGGTATTACGACTAGTTTGCTGCCTTTTATCCTCTTGTGAGCATCTTTGACTCTTTGCTCGACAGTGCCAACTTCCTTGGCACCCAGCAAGAGAGTGACGCGGCCGCCTGGCTTGGTGAACCTGCCGAAGTCGAGCCTGGCAAGATCCTTCATGCGGGCCTTGCCCATAACCTTATCTGCGCTCTTCCACGTGCGTCGCGTGGCGGCGAGGTCTTGTTTGAAAAAGGGGGATAGTGAACATAGCAGAAGATTATTGGTCATAATTTCGTGCGCAGACATAAGTGCGATCACCGCACCGAAGGAGAAACCCTGCATTACTATTCTGTCACCCCTCTTTATCTTACTCCTAGCAAAAGTTACAAACTCTACTACGTAGTCGCTCATAGTATGTCGAAGCCACGTAACTGGCGCAACGAACGTTTTGTAACCACGCTTTTTGAAAGCGTTCTCAATATGAGCGTACGCCCTACGCGAGCTCTTCTTCTCTCCGTAGCCAGGGATAACGAATACGACTTTGCCCATTGCCTAATTATATCACCCGATTGTGACTATCTTATTGCGCGAGGTGTGGCCGCTTACAATTCTCACGTTACTCTGGCTAGTGCCGAAATGTTTGGCCAGTGCGTGGATCAGGGCTTTATTAGCCAAACCCTTTTGGGGCGCCTCTCTCACCCAAACTTTAAAACTATTATTCGCCAATTCCTCCACCTTCTCCTCGCCGGACCCAGCCCGAACTGTCACAGAAATTCTCATTTATTAATTATTTTATTTGGGGCGATTCTTGAGAATTTGATAAATGTTAAAAACTACTCCGGAATTCACCATCATCGCGCCTAGTATAAGCGACCAATCGTCGTAATAAATGCCCTTCACGAAAAGAACACACTGCACGACAAAGACTGTGCACGGCAGGAAGAGCGAAACTTCGTCAGAATCTCGCCTCTTGTGTATCTTCCAGCCCTGATGGTAGTAGCCCAAGGCCACCGCCACCCAGCAGATAATTAGCAATGCGCTCCAGAAAGTTTGCGCGCCCCAGAATTCACTCACAGGAGATAACCTGCCGTATACAAAATAAGTGCCGGCGAATACAAACATCATTGCAACCAAAATCTCAATGTAAATTTTTTTTACCATGGCATCGGCTCATTTTTGTACCAAAATCGGCCCGACTCCGGCCGAGTAAGTGCAAATTTATAAATATCCTCGGCCGCTTGCTCGGGCGTAATATCCGCCTCTTGTCCGCCCATATCTGTCTTAACCCAACCCGGATGAACAGACGAGACTGTGACGTTTTGCTCGCGCAGTGCTCGAGCCAGAGTGACTGTGTACATGTTAAGTCCTGCTTTTGAAATCTTGTAGGCAGGATAGTGATCAGGAAAGTGACTCACCCCCTTCATAGAATTTGTCAGTGAACCGGCAGAAGATGAGATGTTAACAATGTGTCCGCCGTCTTTAATCAAGGGCAGAACTTGTTCAGTGAAATTGATGGTGCCTATCAAGTTTACCTCGAGCGTCTTGCGCAGTTTGTCTACAACCACTCGAGTTTCTTCTTCATCAAAGAGTGCGCCGGCGTTATTGACGAGAATATCAAATTTCATCCCTAACTTTTCAATTTCCTTCGCCGCCTCCGCAACGCTTTGGTCGTTACTTAGATCAAGCGGGACAAGTGTAAGTTGAGGACTAGAGTAATCTGGTTTAGGAGTTGAGTAATAAGTGCCAACAACGCTGTGACCCCCGGACAGAAACTTCTCGCACAAAGCGCGCCCAATGCCCTTGCCCACACCTGTGATAAGCACTGTCATTATGGTGCTATTATACTGTATTAACCAAGGATACGTCCACGAAAATATGTCTTACATCACAGATGCGTTCGAGGCGGTCAAACGGGAGGACTTCGTGCCCAAAGAATTGCTTAAGGAAGCGGGGATAGACGCGCCACTACCTATTGGCGCGGGGCAGACAATTTCCCAGCCGTACACAGTGCGCTTCATGCTCGAGTTACTTGACGTTAAAGAAGGGAATAGTATTCTCGACGTGGGCAGTGGTTCCGGTTGGACCACGGCCCTGTTGGCTTATCTCGCCGGGCCCACTGGGAAAGTGATTGGGGTAGAGCGCGTGCCGGAACTTGTGAAATTTGGCAGGGGTAATTTGGCTAAATATAAATTCCCGAACGCGCGCATTGAACAAGCGGGCAAGGATTTGGGTTGGCCAAAAGAAGGACTGTATGATCGCATCTTGGTCAGCGCCGCGGCCAAAGAGTTGCCTGAAAAGCTTGTAGCTCAATTAAAAGTTGACGGCATTATGGTTTGCCCAATTAGTAACACAGTAGAGAAAATTATGAAACAAAGGGGCGAAAAATTAGAGCGCGAACGCCATGAAGGCTTCGCCTTCGTCCCCCTTGTTACCTAGTGATCCTAGTCCCATTATAGCGGGCGCGGATTGTTCTGCGACTCCCACATGGCCTGCATAAGTTCTTCTTGCTTTGGCTCGCGACCTTCCTCACGACAACGACGGGTCAACCGGCACACGGGGCAATCGTCATCTTCCTGCATCGGCGTCCCATCGTATCGCCCACTTACCAGACTCGTCCCCTCCGCAAGCTTAACCTCGTTGTAATTTGAAACGTCTTTCTCCATAAGAAAATTATACCACACCATCCTGCGACCTTTGCAAATATTTATCAATAAGAACAATATCGGTGTGATCCTTTGAGCGATTATATGCTAACTTCCACTTGCGCACTTCTTCCAGTGCGGCGAATGCTACACCATCTACAACTATTGCGGTTTCAAGCAAGTGCGCGAGGGTGGGATTGTAGGAACTAAAGTCCCAGTTTGTGTGCATCTCAAAACAATCGTGCACAAGCGGCACATCCTTGCCGCCCTTATCTAATTCCTTCCAGCCCTCTAGCTTCATTCTTTTCCAGACATCCGGAGTCACGTACATATCAATATCGTTCACTTCACGCAAACCAACAGCAGCCAAAGGTCCGCCGCCGAAAACAACGTATGAGCCGCCCGGCAAATTGAGGGCCTTAACTTTTGCAATAACTTCTTTTCCAGTCATGTTCTTATTGCAGCTTTGCCGACTTCGTCTAACTAGTAAAGGATGTCAAAATCATAGTATACAGAATAAAGGCGGCTCCGCGTAGAACCGCCCGCTCCCATCCCACTTCTCTACTATCCTCCTACACCCATTGTCTGACGCAAGAGTGGCCAGATGTTGATGACAAAAGGTTGCTGGCTGCCGGGTACTGTCAGTCGGAACTTGAGCGTTTGGGGATCGAAGGTGAGTTCGCAGTGTCGTCTGCCGTTACCCGCCCGATCAAGATCATTGAGCTTGATGCACGCCCCACACACGTACGTTGTGAAGGGCATGATGCAAGAATGAGGCTCAAACTCGAAGTGGACGAAGGTTGTGATCTTGCGAAGCACGACTTCGTGGCCGGGGCGAGACTTGTCACCACACCTGCCGCATTTGGTAGGAACTTGTCCGTCCATGAGACCTCCAAGCTAGTAGAACAAGAGCGAAACAGTAAAAGTTGTTTTACATTCGAAATGGTTCAGAAAGTAGCGTGATAGATAAATACATGGATATCGCAATAAGGATAACGTGAATGACAATTTCCGTAGACGAAAGCTCGGCCTTCTTCCACAATCTCTTTGCTAAAAGTAACATGGCGATACCAAGTGGCGGACCATAAATCCATAGAAGAAGCGTGTAAGCAAACTGAACACACGCAGGTGCCACATATAGAATTACACCGATGCCTCTTAATACTTTACCAGTATTCATAATTAACTTTTTATGCTCGGTGGGTTTTGTGCTTGAGTTCGGTAGGAACGGACGAAAGTGACAGTTTTGTAAATAGTTGTTGCCGTAGTGACAAGCATCAGAGCGTAAGCGATGAACATTGGTACGGGCCGACCAGAGAAGCCGTACCAGAACGCAACGTAAAAAAGTACGATCAGTAGCACAATACATAGACCCCAGTACTTGGAGAGTTTTGAGGCTACAATAGA
>DATDVE010000023.1:0-77885 GCA_036517655.1 Minisyncoccota bacterium
TAGTTTAATCCGGGGAGCCGGGCCCGCCGGAGACGGGCTGACCTGTGCACGCACGGGAGGGCGGGGCAAGCACAGATAGATAGCGCCAGCCCTTCCCACCAAGGAGGGGCTTGGGGAGGAATTGGGGGGAAGGGCTGATCCATTAGTCTCCTCTCCCGTTCCCCACAGTCACGCCAAGGGCGTGACTGAATAATAGCGCGTCTCCGCCTCACTCCCCGAATGCGCCAGAGCAGAAAGACAGACGGGCATACAAGGGAGAACCACACTATGATAAACTACAAGGAAGGCTTGCTGTGAGGGCGCATTCGGGGAGTCCGCATCGCCATCACTCAAGGTCTATTCCATACTTGGCATCCAGAATCGCGCGCGCAAAAAACAAAATAGCAGAGACCTTGAGGGATGGCGTGCGGTGGGCGGTGTACTCACCGAACACGGGCGGAGACGCACCATTTTAGTAGTTTAACCGCCCTTGCGTTCGAAAAAGGTTCGCGCAAGGCGCATCAATTCACCGTTTTTTCGGGTTAGTTTTCGACCAGTGGTGGTGGAACAGTTACCGTAGCCGATCCTTTCTCTAGAGTTGCGTCAAGCGATGCGCTATGTCCGCCGTATAATCTGTCGTCTACGATACGAAGTTGCCCGTAACCAGAAGCTTCCACAACTATAGTTACAAGATCATATGGAAAGTTGACTGGAATAGGCGGAAAGTGGAAGGAGCCGGTCTTATCTGTTGTTGCGCTGACGCCATGGGGGAGAATTGTGACACGCGCTTCGACTATTAGATGATCAGTCACCTTATCGCGCACAGTTCCGCGCAAACTTGCGGAGGCTGGTTCTGGCGGATCAGGTTCGTCCGATATGACCTCAATATACGGGGTAGGTGGAGTAGGCAAATTGGCTTGATCTACTGCCGAAATAAAAAAAGCAAGGAAAACAAGTATAAGTAGAACAAGAATTTGTTTATGTGTTTTTCTCATTCAAGTGTCCATCTATTTTTGAGTGTAAGGCTACTACACAAGATGGATTTCTTTTTCGAAGACTTGCGCGATTCTGTTCAAAGTTCCAAGGGAGAAGCTGTGGGTGCCACTTTCAATTCTTGCGACAACAGACTGCGGCATACGAGCCCTCTGGGCAACAACTTTTTGTGTCAAGTGTTTTGCAATTCTCATCTGACGCACCTGATGGGCAAGCTTTAGTCGTGAGATTTCTTCGTTGTATTCTTTTCGGAAAGCTTTTGATTTGAAATCTTTTTTGAAGACCTCATCGAATGAAAATACTTTTTTTGTTTGTCGAGTTTTCATTTTAGTTATTCATCATTAATTTATATACTTTTTCTGCGTAGTCTATTTCGCTTTTGGGTGTCTTGTTGCTTTTCTTTATAAAGCCGTTCACAAAGTAAATTGTTTCGTCTATAACAAAAAATGTAAATCTACTATTCTTTACAATCAACTCCCGTATCTTGCCTCGTAAACTTTTAGTGCGAGCTAGTTCAAGGTGTCCCTCTACCATAACAGATATTGAAGCGGCAAGTTTAGCTCTCTGATCGATAGGCAATGTGTCTATAAACTCCTTGGCTGGTTGCAGAAATCTTGTTTTCACTGTTCTTAGTATAGCAAAGTTGCTATATCAATGTCAAGCAGGATATTCAGGTGATCAATTGATTCGGAGGATGAGTATTAAGCTCTTGTTTCGGCCTGTATTTAAGAGCTAAAAACTGATAAAATATAAGAACCCGAAGGGGATTCGAACTATCAAAATGGCAAAATTATATATCATGTGCGGCTTAGCATTTTCTGGCAAAAGCACGCTGTCTAGAAAAGTTTCAGGAAGTAAGGGATACGAGCTATTAGCCTTTGATAAGCTTTGGGTAGAAACAGAAAAGGAACGATATGTGCCACAGGGGGCAGAAGGCTGGAGGCTGATCCGAGATCTGGCTCAAGAAAAAGTGCTTGCCACTCTTAAATCCGGTATCTCCGTAGTCTACGATGACAACAATCCGAAAAAAGAACATAGGGAGGAATTGAGAGAAGTGGCGAGAAAAGCAGAAGTAGAATCATTTGTTATATATTTAGACACGCCCTTGGATATCATTAGGGCCAGAGAAGAAGCTAACCGAACTTTGCAGAATCGGCATGATGTCGACCCCGTAAATTTTGATAAAGTTTTAAAAGATTTAGAACCTCCAACCTCTGACGAAAATGTAATTGTATTCAGACCAGAAGACGATGTAGAAAAGTTCGTTGGCCGTTTGAAATAAATAAACAAAATGAGAGTTGTGGTTATAAGACATACGGAGACAGACTGGAACAAAGATGGTCGCTATCAGGGCCGCACTGATATTCCCATTAATGATATTGGAGAAAAACAAGCAAGAGCACTGGGTGAGGAATTAAAATTGCTAAACATTAAGAAAATTATCAGTTCGGATCTCACGAGAGCGATTCAGACAGCAAGAATTGTGAATGAAGCACTCAATTTACCACTGGTCATAGACGAAAGGTTGCGGGAATCAGGATTCGGTGAGATTGAAGGGCATACTAAGCAAGAAGTAGGAGAAAAATTTGGCCAAGAATGGATAAAGCATCTAGACGATCACCATGTAGCGTACAATTTTAGACCACTTGGAGGAGAGCATCGTGATGATGTGTTGAATCGGTATTTAGAAGTGATTGATGGGTTGGCCGAAGAGCATACAGTCGATACTATTCTATTAGTAGCACATGGTAGGGGGTTACGAACACTCGCGGGGCACATGGGCCAGCCTCCAGATATTGAGCGAGGCGAGTATCGAGTATTTGAGTATCCTGCCGGGCAGTAGTTTAAGCGTATCTCGGGTAAACTATCCACAGATTAGGAAAGTTTTTACTGTTGCTCTATTGGGGGTAGAATGGATTATCTTACTAATAACTTTATTACGTACATGGCACACACTAAGTCCCGCGCCGCTCACAAGAATTCTGCAAAGAAATCTGCAGTTACGAAGAAAGTTACCTGGCCGAAGGAGATAACCAAGCGTGATGGGCGATTGGTGCCATTTGAACAAGAGAGAATTACTGCGGCGGTGACAAAGGCAATGGTGGCTGCGGGCGAATTCGTGATCGCGGCACCCGAACTTGTGCGTGATGCAGTTGTGGCGGAGCTCGGCAAGATGCATATGGCCAATCCCGCCTATATGCCAACGGTGGAGGCGCTCCAAGACATCGTCGAGAAGCAATTAATTTTGAATAAATTCCCGGCCACAGCTAAAGCCTACATTTTATACAGGCAGAAACATGCCGAGATGCGCAAGCAGGGGCGCGAGGTACCCGAGAAGGTACGCGAACTTGCGGAAGAGAGTTCCAAATTTTTCTCCAACAAACTTTCTGAACTTGTCTACTACACCACTTACTCGAAGTGGATACCGGAAGAGAATAGGCGCGAGACTTGGATCGAGACGGTGGATCGCTACATAAACTTCATGCGCGAGAACTTGGGAGATAAGTTGCGTGAGGATGAATACGCGGAAGTTCGCGATGCAATGCTACACATGCGCTCGATGGGTTCGATGCGTTTGCTTTGGTCAGCAGGACCTGCGGCACGCAAGAGCAATGTCTGCGCGTACAATTGCTCGTTCATCGCGCCGTCGTGTTGGAAGGATTTCGCCGAGATAATTTATATCTCGATGTGCGGCACAGGACTCGGCTTCTCTGTCGAGCAACAGACAGTGGGACTCTTACCTATGATCGAGCGCCAGAATGGCAAGAAGTTGGCCAATTATGTTATTGATGATTCGAAGGAGGGTTGGGCCAATGCGCTCTGGCATGGCATGGAGACTTGGGCAGCTGGTCAGGATGTAGAATTTGATTTCTCGAAGATTCGTCCGGCCGGTGCACGGCTTGCCACTATGGGCGGTCGGGCTTCTGGCCCCGAGCCTCTGCGCAGGCTGCTTGCCTTCACGCGCGAGCGCATGCTCTCTCGTCAGGGTCGCCGCCTTACTCCGCTTGATGTGCATGACATTATCTGTATGGAGGGGGAATGTGTGGTAGCCGGTGGAGTGCGTCGCAGCGCCCTTATCTCGATCTCTGATCTTGACGATACAGATATGCGCCATGCCAAGGACGGCCAGTTCTATCTGCAGAATGCCCAGCGAGCCATGTCCAACAACTCGGCTGCTTACAACGAGAAGCCCTCTGTCGAAGTTTTCCTCGATGAGTGGAACAATTTGGTCAAATCTGGCTCAGGTGAGCGGGGAATTTGGAATCGCGGCTCGCTCAAAAAGCAATTACCAGTGCGTAGGTGGAAGCTCTTTGAGCGTGACATGTGGCGCTCTGGCGTTAATCCTTGTGGCGAGATCGTGCTCAAGAGCAAAGAATTCTGCAACCTAACTGAAGTTTGCGCCCGCAAAGAAGATACAGAAGATACTTTGATGGAGAAGGTCAGGATAGGTGCGATACTGGGTACGTATCAAGCAACTTTGACGAACTTCGGTTTCTTATCACCCGAATGGAAGAAGAATTGCGAGGAAGAAGCTCTTTTGGGTGTCTCAATAACTGGCCAATGGGATTGTCCGGCCTTGCGCAACCCTAACACGTTCAGGAAATTGAAAGAGGTTGCGATAGAAACTAACAGGGAGTACGCGACTAGATTCGGCATTAGGCCCTCTGCTGCGATTACTTGCGTCAAGCCATCCGGTAACACATCTCAACTCTTTAACTCAAGTTCTGGCATGCACCCTCGACATGCGCCTTACTATATTAGGCGAGTTCGCATAGAGGGACATAATCCGATCTTCAAGATGCTCAAGGAAGCAGGTGTGCCGTACTTCCCTGAAGTGGGCCAGAATGTGGATACGGCTACTACCTTCGTACTCGAATTCCCAATCAAGGCACCAGATAAATCTGTCTTCAAAGATGACATGACAGCTATCGAGCAATTGGAATACTGGAAGATGGTCAAGGAGAATTTCACCGAGCATAATCCATCCACTACAATTTCGGTGGGTGATAGCGAGTGGTTGCAAGTAGCAAATTGGGTTTATGCGAACTGGGATATGGTAGGAGGACTCTCGTTCTTGCCACGCTCTAATCATGTCTATCGTCTGGCTCCGTACGAAGAGATAACCAAAGATCAATATGACGAATTGGTGAAGAAGTTCCCAGACCTAGACTTCGCCAAACTCGTGCTCTACGAATACGATGATGCCAATGCCAACCAAGGAGCCAAAGAGCTGGCCTGTGTCTCGGGAGTCTGCGAAGTAGATGTTTCAACGAGCGACCTGGTAAAAGAAGGCAAAGCTTAGTAAGCTTGTTGTAATGGAAGAAAATAAAATACTTCAATCTCTGGCGGGTGTGCAAAAAAGTGTTAATGATCTTTCGAGTGACTTACGTTCTTTCAAGAAAGAAGTAAGGGACGAGTTTACTCAAGTGCACGAAAGTCTCGCCGAACTTAAAGCCTCTGCAGGAGCCACAGACAAGATCCTTGAACAACACCCAGTAAAGAGAATAGAAAGAATAGAATCACACCTAAACCTGACAAAATTTTCACTAGAATCTTCCGACGAATAGCCTATTGCAAAATAAACTAGAGTGTGATATAATTGACATAGGGTGATCAAGCCCTAAAGGAGGTACTTCATGAAGGCCCAAAGGCTCTCTAGGGCGGAGTTTTTCGCCAAGATCGCAAGAATCGGTAATGTGCACAAGAAGTGCCGTGACCCAAAGGTCCTAGCGGCGGCAGCCGAGCGCGATGGCATCCCAATCAAGAGCGTTGCAATGACCGGAGACCCGATTATGGAGGCACTCGTAGTTGTGAGTTTTCCGGAGGAGTGTTCCCCAGTCCATTTTATCGTAGCATTCGAATGGGCATGGGAGCACTATCACCGGGCTTGCTCAAGGCTAAGAAATAAGCGCTAGGGCGCTTACGAGATGTCGGGTTACAGTCGCCGAGCCGCAAGCTCGGCGACTTTCCTTCTATGCTATACTTTTTATATGCTGGACGGACTTTTCGTACGTAAGGCAAACTATGATCGAGTAGATTCTATATTGAAACGCGAAAATTTTGCATTCACTAGTGATGACGTCACCTCTTTTTTAAAGGGAAACCAAAAGGGCTTGCGTTATGGCAACAAGGTGTTGCTACGTAATGAGGCGGGTATTTTCCAGAAACGCTTCTTAAAAATCGTCATCGACGGCACTTATAGAACGTATAACTTATTTAAGCGCCAGGTGAAAATAACAGAAGCTCTTCAAGAAGATAAGAATTTTGATTCCCGAACGTTGGCTGTGGTGCGCTCTTCTGTGAAGCCACCAGTTCCATATGCTATTTTCGAAACTCTTGATGAAGGTGATGGGTTTGGCTTTATGCATGACAACTTGTCTTTTTATGAAAAATTTACAGAACAGGAGATGGAAAAACTTGTTGAGACAATGTACAAATTCCACGAGGCCGGGGCAAATGTTAATCAAAAAACCATAAAGCTGGCTCGTGACATTCCACCTAGATTAAAGACTTATGTTAAAGAAGCAGATAAACTGCTTGGTACTCGTGTTGTTCACAAAAAGAAGGACGGAAGTGAGACTAAGGAGCAAGTTGGCACACTAATTGCCCAGTATATGGGTATAACGGATGTTAAATCACGCGTATCAAATGCATTTCAGCAGAATTTTGTGCGCATCAGAGCAATGGAATCAAGTAACTATTTTTTAGTACATGCAGATATGCAGATTGATAATGTGTACAGACACAATAATGGAGATTTTGAGCTAATTGATTTTGAGTGGGTGGGAAGAACAAAGAATCATGCTGTTGCTATTATGTATGACTACGGCAACCTACGTGCTCGAGCTTGGTCATCAAAAAGGTTTCAATTAATGCTAGATGGTACTATGATTAATGTTGGTGCCAGGTACAAGTACAGTCCAGACCTAGTTAAGGCGGGGCTTACATTAGGGAAGCTACGTTCTTCACTAATGATGGCCAGGTTTCATTTAGATTTTACTAACACAGTTAAAGAAGATAAACGCACAGAAGGGCAATATTATGATATGTACCCAAGAACAATCGCTACTCTTGCTGAAGTTTTAAAGTGATAGCAAAACGGACCACTTGCGCGGTCCGTTTTGATTTTTGTTGTACGTGCCTATAAGCCGGATTCTGTCCTCCCTTGCGGGATGGATAATCATTTGTCTTGATCCGATATTGCTATCGAGATTCTTTGCGAGCACTCTGCCAATCTTGCCCACCGCAGGTGGTTGCAATGATTGAGCACCCTTCCGTAGCCTTGGCGAAGGAGGGCGGGTAACCCTACTACGCTAAAGCTTCGCAGGGCTCTCAATTTTGCAGCTGCCAGCGGCAGGCAAAATTGGAGCACGACTCTTGCACACAGGTAAGTATTTTGCCGTTTCATCCGAACTTAATCGGTTCGTCACTGTTCGCAACTCTTGGATTGCTCCAGATGGGCATTACCCACTACCTTCTCCCACTTCGCACAAGGCTTCGCGGGACGTGTGTCCGGACTTTCCTCCCCACTTCGCACAAGGCTTCGCGGGGCGATTATCCGGCACGTACATGATCAATTATATCATATCTAGGCTACAAAATCAACTTAATACCGCGTTTGGGCCTTTTTAGGCCTTCTTTTTCAGCGAATTTCTCGAGTTCTGAGATATTATAGACTCTGTAGCCATTCTTGTTACGCCTGGCTTTAAGCTTGCCTGTCTTGTCCCAGTTGCGCAGAGTTTCCACGGAGATCCTTAAGATCTCTGCCGCTGATCTGATAGTTACCAAGCCGCCGTTCATTCCCATTAGAAACTCACGATATAGTTTGCTAATTTTATCATAGTTGTGTGTGGTGTTGATTTGGGGTGTTTCTAACGGGACACGTGTGATAGACTGATTCTAAATGGAAGAGAAGAAAATAGCCAGTGCTCTCCTCGCCCTACTTGCTTTCGTCCTGCCTATTGCCGAGCTTCCTTTCGGAGCGAGTGTCATCACGGCTGACAAGAAGTTGATATTTGCCATCGGGTCTATCCTCCTCATACTAGTATGGTCGGTAGCCCGCATTATTGACGGTAGCTTTGTTGTCCCCAGGTCATCTCTACTATATGCCGGATTTGCCGTTGGACTCGCATATCTGGCTGGGGCGATTTTTTCCTTAGATAGAGCAACCTCCTTTTCCGGAAATCTCTTCGATAACGAAACTTTTTGGGTAATTGCTCTCCTGCTTGCCCTAATGTATATCTCGAGCTTGGCCTTCCAGAATCTTCATCGTGCGGCGCTGTTCTATCTTGCCTTACTTGCCTCCGGAGCTCTCTTATTTGTAAATGAGGTCCTGCGCGCCTCTTTCGGATGGAATCTTGGAGCTCTCGGCAAGTTATACGACGTTGGTATCTTTTTCGGCCTCATTCTTCTCCTTGCTCTAATCTTCCTTGAATTTGCCCCGAAGACTGCTTTCCTGCGACGGGCGAGTTTGGTAATGTTTGTAATTTCGCTTTTTGCTCTACTTGTTATCAATTTCACTCTTGTCTGGTGGGTGATTGGAGTTTGTTCTCTTGTCCTCATATCCCGCACTCTCTACAGCCGGAAGTGTAACAGCCTACCTCCCACGGTTCCGTATTTCCCAGTGATTGTAGTTGTTGTTTCTATATCCGCAATTATTTTTGGTTACCTAGGTGGTCCAATTGAGAGAGTCACCTCAACAATTGCTCCGCACCCCTTTGAAGTTCGGCCCTCTCCTTCTATGACTTGGGATGTTGCCCTTAGTTCGCTTGCCACGAATCTAGCTTTTGGCATCGGCCCAAATCTCTTTGTGCAGGAGTGGCACATGAGTAAGCCGGATTCTGTGAATACTGGTGACTACTTCGGGGCTGACTTTAACGTTGGTTTTAGTCATTTGCTCACTGCTCCAGTGACTGTGGGTTTATTTGGTTTCCTTGCTTCCCTTTCTCTCATTTGCGCTCTCGGTCTCTACTTGTTTAAGGCCTTGCGACAGAGTTTGACAGATAGTCCGCAGGTGGCCTATGTACTGGCGTCCTTATTCGGTGCAGTTTACATGCTAGTTTTTTCTGTCTTGTATATTCCGGATCTGGTAATCCTTGCTACTACATTTATCCTCATCGGTATTTCTGTCGCATTGGGTGTTCTTGGTGGGGGGATACGTGAGTTGGTCGTGTCATCAAAGATTTTCCCTCACGTGCGGACATCCGTGGTGCTCGCTCTTGTTGTCCTTGCTCTCGGAAGTCTGTCGCTCTCATATTTGTATATACAGAAGTATAGAGCTTTCGCCTCCTTTGAGGCGGGCCTTTTCGAGAAGGCGGCCGCGATCGATAATTTTGACGCCTATTACAGGTCCTTGTCCCTCGACTACGTTTCCAAATTCACAGAAGTTCTCTCTAGGCCGATACCTGGCAGTGAGTCGGAAGTCGGAGCTCTGCGGGAGGAGTTTGCAAACTATTTCGATCAGGCCTCCATAAACGCAAGGGCGGCGATAGAGGTTGGACCCCATAACTATCTCAACTACGTTCTCCTCGGCAACCTGTATGAGACTGCCACAGCCCTAAATATTGACGGAGCATACGAATACGCAGGCGAAAATTATAGAAGGGCGATAGAACTTAATCCAACTAATCCGGCCTTGCTGCTTGACCAGGCTCGACTCGAAATCGTCAGAAATAATCCCGAAGGAGCGGTAGAGCCGCTTGCGGCCGCTATCAGAATGAAGCCAAACTACATTCCCGCTTACATCCTAGAGGCAGAGGTTGCCTTCCAGGCGGGGGACTATGTTGCGGCTCTAGAGAAGCTCGAACTTGTCTCAAGCTTTGCCCCGGATGATCCGAATGTGATCGCGGCTCTCTCAAATCTAAAGGCCGGTAACGCTCCGTATAGTCGCTAGCATCTGTGGTCGCGCGTCTAACAAGAGTATTTGGTGGGCCGGTAGAAAGCTTGAACAAGGCTGCTGTCGTGCTCGGCCTCTCTGCTGTAGTTTCCCAAGTCCTGGCTTTAGTTAGAGACAGAATCTTTGCCCATATTTTTGGAGCAGGGCAGACCTTGGACATATACTACGCCGCCTTCAAGATCCCTGATCTTTTGTTCGTGTCGGTGGCCTCGCTTGTTTCTATGTCAGTTCTGATCCCATATTTTACTCGAGAACTTAAGACAGGTGATAAGAGTGCTAGGAACTTCCTTGACTCTATCTTTACTGTTTTTGTGCTGTTGCTTATCGCGCTTGGTGCTCTTGCATACTTACTCATGCCTCGACTGGCTCCTCTAGTTGCACCAGGATTCCCGCCCGAAGCTTTAAGAGAGCTTATCAATTTATCGCGGATACTCCTACTCTCGCCACTTTTCCTGGGTCTATCGGGTCACGTATCGAGCATTGTGCATTCTTTCCAGCGCTTTGGTATCTATGCTCTCTCGCCGGTGCTCTATAATATCGGCATTATTCTCGGAGCTCTTTTGTTCTACCCGTATTTTGGATTATCCGGCCTTGCCTTGGGAGTAGTGTTGGGCGCCTTCCTGCACTTTGCCGTACAATGGCCAACGGTTAGATCCGTTGGTTTTGCCCCGCGCTTACGTGCGGGAATAATCTGGCCTAAAGTGAGAGAAGTCTTCCTCATTTCAATTCCGAGAACTTTTACTTTGGGTATCCATCAGATTGTTACTATCATATTTACCGCGGTCGCTTCAGGGATCGCCGTTGGCTCGATTTCTGTTTTTAACTTCTCCTTCAATCTACAGTCAGTGCCGCTTGCGGTCGTGGGTGTGTCATATTCAATGGCGGCTTTCCCCACACTTTCGCGACTATTTGCAAGTGGAGCGAGGCGTGAGTTTGGTATGCAGATCAGTCTTGCTGCACGGAACATTATTTTCTGGTCACTGCCCATCACTGCACTTTTCATTGTCCTGCGTGCGCAAATAGTGCGCACTGTTTTGGGCACGGGAGCTTTTGACTGGACAAGTACGCGTCTTACGGCAGCTGCCCTTGCCCTCTTTGCTCTCTCCATACTTGCTCAGAGTTTGGTCCTACTCTTTGTACGCGGCTATTACGCCTCCGGCAACACTCGCATCCCTCTTATTATTAATATTGTCTCGGGCGTAGGAATGATTGCTCTTGCTCTTGTTTTGATTCCTCTCTATACCAAGTCCGAAAGCTTCCGTTTCTTCTTCGAGAGCCTCTTTCGGGTCGGTGGGCTAGGGCGTGATTCAGTCGTACTCATGCTACCTCTTTCGTACAGTATAGGCATGATATGTGCCGCAGGAGCCTATGTGGTTCTGTTCTACCGGACTTATAGAGACGAGGCTCTTACGCTTCTTCGCACACTGCGACATTCCTTCTATACCGCTGTGCTCTCTGGTCTCGTTGCGTATAAAGCTCTTGCGCTATTCGATAATTTGTTTAACCTTGAGACTCTGCCCGGTATCTTCATGCAAGGCTTGCTCTCTGGCCTCTTGGCCATAATATGCGGGGCACTTGTTCTTGTCGCCTTGCGTAACGGAGAGATAAGAGATCTATACAATATCTTGCGCAGAAAGTTCTGGAGAACCGAGGGGACTTATCCGGAAAGCGTGCCTGGTCCAGAAGAAATAAATCAAATATGAATTCCATACGAAATTTTTCTATTATCGCCCATATTGATCACGGCAAGTCTACTCTTGCCGACAGGATGCTTGAATTAACGGGCACTATTGAAAAGCGCAAGATGCGCGAGCAAGTCCTTGATCGGATGGATCTTGAGCGTGAGCGTGGCATAACTATCAAAATGCAACCAGTGCGTATGGACTATGTCCTAGGTTCTATGTCCTATGTTCTAAACTTGATAGATACCCCGGGGCACATTGATTTTAGCTACGAGGTTTCGCGAGCGCTCACGGCCGTTGAAGGGGCAATTTTACTTGTTGACGCTTCGCAGGGTATACAAGCTCAAACACTTTCTGTGCTCGAACTCGCCCGTGCCCAGAACCTGAAAATTATTCCGGTAATAAACAAGATAGATTTGCCACACGCAGATCCAGAGAGCGTGAAAGATGAAATTGTGAAGTTGCTTGATTGCGACAGAAGTGAGATCTTAGCTGTCTCTGGCAAAACAGGTAAGGGCGTTCCGGAATTATTGAAGGCAGTTGTTGAGCGGATTCCTGCTCCCGAGTTACCTGGTAACCAACCTGGTTACCAGGTAACCAAATCCCTACAGGCCTTAATTTTTGATTTTTCGTACGATACACATCGGGGGATTATTTTGTTTTTGCGTCTGTTTGGGGGACAGATAAATAGATTAGACAAACTTAAGTTTGCTTCATCAGGCAAGGAATTCGGGGCGATCGAGGTGGGAGTTTTCAAACCCGACGAGTTGATCACAAACAAATTAGAGTCTGGGGAAATCGGCTATGTTGTGACGGGGTTAAAAGAACCCGGTGTGGCCAGAATCGGCGACACTATCACGAGCCAGAAGTTACCCGCTCCTGCATTACCTGGGTACGGCAGGCCGGATCCAGTCGTGTGGGCGAGTGTCTATCCCGAGGATCAAGGGGACTTTGTCACTTTGCGCCAGGCTCTTGAACGTCTCTCCCTTTCCGATTCGTCACTCTCATTTGAAGAGGAGAGTTCGGGAACATTGGGTAGGGGATTTAGGTGTGGCTTCTTGGGAATGCTGCACATGGAGATAATTACAGAGCGACTTAAACGCGAATTCAACCTATCGCTCATTGTTGCCTCTCCCACTATCACATATGAGATAGAGGATCTTAAGGGGTTGCGAAGTAAAGTTTATTCAGCAATCTACTTTCCTGATGAGGGTGCGTACAAATCTGTCTACGAACCCTGGGTAAACATTAGGATCATTGCGCCCAGTCAGTACGCAGGCGCTCTCCAAGTTCTATTCCACGAGCACGAAGTTATCCAGACTAATATCGAGAACTGGTCCGGGGAGCGTGTGAGTGTGGAGGGCGAGATGCCTCTGCGCGAACTTATGCGCGGCTTCTTCGATGAGCTCAAGAGTATCTCAAGCGGCTATGCCTCACTCTCGTACAAAATAGGAGATATGAGGGCAGCTGATATTGCGCGTTTAGACTTACTTGTGAATGATGAAAGGATTGCCGCTTTCTCGCGAGTTGTCTCGCGTCGCAGAATCGAAACAGAAGCTAACTCTGCCGCCGACAAACTCGAAGAGTCTATCCCCAAGCAAATGATCGAAGTCAAGATTCAAGCCAAAGCGCTCGGCAGAATTATAGCTGCCCGTCGCAAATCTGCCTTACGCAAAGATGTAACAGATTATCTATACGGCGGAGACATAACGCGCAAAATGAAGTTGCGAGAAAAGCAAAAGAAAGGCAAGAAAAAGATGCAAGCCCGCGGATCTGTCTCAATTCCCCACGAGGTGTATTTGAAAATGACGAAATCGTGAGCGGGATGATTCTATTGGAATAGGCTGGGGATATAGAGCAGGACCATTGAGATGGCAAGTACTACTGCGGCTATTGCCCAGAATGTTTTGAGGCGCTTCTGATTCCTCTTCTCGAATAGCATGACGAGAGTATAATGTATGAATGCGGAAAGCACAACCGATTTATCATGGCTGGCGACGGGTTGCTTACTCTTGGCCAGTGCTGGCTATCATGACTCTCTTTGTAATCTTTATAGGGAGAGCAACATGGCGAGTATATGAACGTTGGGATCGAGCAAGAGGGGAGAGAAAAGAAGCCGAGAATCGCTACGAAGGAGAGATCAGTAGGCAGGCAAAATTGGAGTCGGACATTGCCCGCCTGAAGACCGAAAGAGGTTGGGAAGAATTAATCCGAAAAAATTTCCAGCTTGCCAAACCTGGAGAGGGTGTGATTATAATAATCGACGAAGCGACCAGCACGAGGTAGATGGCGGGCTTGCCTCGCCGAAATGAAGTGAAGGCGGGTATCGTTCAGTGGCAGGATGAGTGCTTCCCAAGCATTAGACGCGAGTTCGATTCTCGCTACCCGCACTTGCAGAGAGACGACGATGTGCTATCCTTTTTGCTAGGTTAGGATAATATGTCGCTAGATTATCAAGAAGACATTATTAATATTTAGTCAATAAAGTATGAAAGCTATTGTATGGCTCATAGTGATCGTTGTGGTCATTTGGGCAGGATGGGCACTCTTGGATAAAGCTCCAGAAGCAGAAGCAGGTCCGATCATGATCGGCTTCATCGGCCCGCTCACGGGCGATGCAGCGGCCTACGGCGAGCCCGAGCGTGATGTTGTTGCCCTTGCTGTTGAAGAGATCAATGCTGCAGGTGGTATAAACGGACGACAGATAAGTGTTATCTACGAAGACGGTAAGTGTGACGGGACAGCATCGGCGAGCGCCGCACAGAAGCTTGTTAATGTTGATAAGGTTCAGGCAATCATTGGCGGATTCTGTTCGAGTGAGTCTCTGGCTGCCGTGCCTATTGCGGCCGCTGGCAAGGTATTCCTGTTTTCTCCTGGTTCCTCGAGCCCAGACCTGACCGGTATCAATCAATTTTTCGCCCGCAACTACCCGAGCGATGCGTCGCAGGGTAGGGTGATGGCCGATGTCCTATATGCTAAGGGAATGCGCAATGTTGCCTTCATTCAAGAGTCTAAGGATTACCCTCTGGGAATCTTTAAGGCTTTCCAGGCCCGCTTTGCCGAGCTCGGTGGAGAAGTGGTGAAAGAAGAATTCCCGACAGATTCTACTGATTTCCGCACAAGCTTGACTAAACTTAAGGCCGGTAAGCCAGATGCTCTCTTTGTAGATGCACAGACACCGGCTGCGGCTGACAGAATCTTGCAGCAAGTGCAGGAACTTGGTTGGAAGACGCAGATCTTGCTCAATGATGCGGCTAGTGACCCAGCTCTTATAACCAAGTACGCCAAACTGTTAGAGGGAGCTATGTTTGCTGAATTCGGGTATGACGCGACGAATTCGAAGTTCGCCGCGCTTGCTACGGCCTACAAGGCCAAGTATGCGACTGATTTACCGTGGCAGAGCTATTCCCAGACTTACTACGATTCAGTCTACATTCTAGCCGAGGGTATCAAGGCCGTCGGTTATGAAGGCGAGAAACTTGCCACATGGGTGAGGACCGTCAAGGATTGGCCAGGTGCTTCAGGTAATGTGAGCATTGGTTCAGATGGTGATGTAGTAGGGGGTCACTCTGCTCGCGTCATCATGGATGGAAAGGCTACCCCCCTCGGTCAGTAATATAGAGTTAAGGCCTAAACACAGAGCCTTCCCAGACAATCCATGGGGAGGCTTTTGTGTTAATATCTAGCCATGGAAATCTTTGTCCAGCTCCTGTTAAACGGTCTCATCGCGGGATCCCTCTACTCTCTCTTGGCGATCGGATTCAACTTATTCTACGGGACTGTCAAATTTTTTGACCTTGCTTTCGGCACTATCGCTCTAGTGGGCTCATACGCAACGCTCTCATTCCTAAAGAATCTGGATTTGCCTCTACTGATATCGGTGATGGGGGGGATTCTGGTTGGTGCTGTACTCAATGTGATCATCTACAAGCTAGTATATGTACCGATAAGAGCCAGAAAAGGGAGCAATATGGTTCTTCTGGTTACCTCTTTGGGTGTGTTTACTATCTTGCAGTCACTTCTTGCTATTCTTTTCTCAAGTCAATTCCAGACACTTAGGTCTGCCGGATACGTTCCTCACATCTTCCACATATACGGCGCCTCTGTGACTTCTGTGCAAGTTCTGATGATTGCTCTTGCAGTATTAGTTCCAATAGTTATGCACTTTATCTTGAAAAGGACTAAATTCGGCAGAGCAGTGCGAGCCATTGGGGACAACGAAGAAGTAGCCAGTATTGTGGGCATTAACACGAGCAAAGTTATTGGAGGGGTATTTTTTATTTCCGCAGCACTCTCCGGACTTGCTGGTATCATGAATGGCTTGGACAGAGGTATCGAGCCGTATATGGGGCTGGCGCTCTTACTCAAGGGCATTATTGCCGCTATCGTAGGTGGTATAGGTTATCTTTGGGGCGGAGTACTGGGCGGTTTTGTTTTGGGCTTGATCGAGAACTTCGGGACATGGTATTTACCCAGTGAGTGGAAGGATGCAATCGCATTTGTTGTTCTTATTATCTTCTTAATCTTCCGACCGCGCGGAATACTGTCAAAATAAATGGGTTATATCATTCACTTAATTATTCTCTGCTTGCTCTTTGCTATTAATGCAATGAGTCTCAACTTACTTATTGGCTATACGGGACTACTATTCGCTGCCTCAGCGGCATTTGCGGGTATTGGCGCCTATACTACGGTCTTTCTACTCAAGTCTACCGAGCTCGGATTCTTCCCTGCGGTGATCATTAGTATGCTCGTGGCTTCTGTCATGGCAACTCTTTTGGGTCTAGTACTGAATAAGTTTAGAGATGACTACTTCGCGCTTGTCAGTGTTGGATTCCAGGTTATTGTGAGCACAGTCTTTATGTATTGGGTGGGCTTTACTCGCGGGCCATTAGGAATCCCGGGTATAGCCCGGCCTACTCTTCTAGGCCTAGATTTCAGCAGCAATATTATGTTTCTCATTCTCGTGGCCATCATAGCATCTGTTGTCTACTTGTTCATTAAATTCTTGATAGGCTCACCCTTTGGTCGCGTGCTCAAAGCGATCAGGGATAATGAGGAAGCAATTAAGGTCTTCGGCTACAATACTTATTTTTTTAAGCTAACAATTTTGAGCTTAGCCGCAATGTTATGTGCACTCGCGGGTGCATTATATGCTTCCTATATTACCTACATTAGCCCTCCAGTCTTCTATCTCTTTGAGTCGATACTACTGATCTCTATTGTCACTTTTGGCGGACTAGGAAGTCTAAAGGGGCCCGTAATTGGGGCAGTGATTATGGTTTTGCTCCCCGAGGCGCTCCGGTTTGTGGGGTTTCCTCCGGAGGTGGCGGCCCAGATGAGGCAGGCAGTTTTCGGCTTGGCCCTCATATTACTTATGCTCTATCGCCCGCAAGGCTTGGTAGGAGAATATAAATTATGAATGCCCTAACGATCAAAAATTTATCTAAGCACTTCGACGGAGTTAGGGCCGTTGACGATCTCTCGCTTTCGTTTGAGAAGGGGAGAGTGACGGCTCTCGTTGGGCCCAATGGTTCGGGCAAGACAACCCTCATGCATCTTCTCTCTGGAGTTACCCCATTTGATAGTGGCGAAGTGGTGGTGGGAACGACGGCCTTCTCTCATATCGCGCCTTACGATATTTCATCACTTGGCATAACCCGCACCTTCCAGAGCGTACAACTCTTCGAGCAGATTTCTGTGCTCGACAATATTTTGGTAGTACTTACAGAACGCAGCGTATGGGCCTCTCTCTTCGAGCGACATAGCAAGTTCCACACAGAGAAAGCAAAAGGGGTTCTTGAGTTTGTAGGTTTGTGGGAGAAGCGTAGCGAGAAAGTTGAGGGTTTATCGTACGGCCAGCGCAAGCTCCTGGAGATTGCCAGAGTGCTTGCCATGAATTGCGAAATTATACTGTTCGACGAACCTTTCGCTGGGTTATTTCCCGAAATGGTGAAGCGTGTGCGTGACGCTATCTCGCATATGCGTGAAGCGGGTAAAACGATAGTTTTCATAGAACACAGCATGCAACTTATCAGAGAGCTTTCTGATTATGTGTATGTTTTGGACGCCGGTAAGCTTCTAGCCGAAGGCGCTCCAGCGCACGTTCTCGGCGAGCGTAAAGTTATCGCGGCGTATCTCGGCGAATAATATGAAAGAAGTCCTGCTAAAACTTGAAGATATTAAAGTCACATACGGCGGTATCCATGCGCTTGATGGTGTGGATGTTGCGATTGACGAAGGGGAAGTGGTAGCTCTAATGGGTCCCAATGGTGCAGGCAAGAGCACGGTGCTCAAGGCTTTATTTGGGATTACCCCCATATCGCATGGGCAAGTCCTCTGGCAGGAACAGAAAGTGTCACCCAAGCCACACGAAATGGTGAAGAGGGGGATATCTTTCGTGCCACAAGGTCGCCAGATTTTCGGCAGCTTATCTGTATATGAGAATTTGCAAATGGGCGGCTTCTCTCTATCTGACACAAGCGATCTTGGAAGTCGGATTGATGAAGTGCTCAGGTTCTTCCCAATGCTCAAAGAGAAACGTAAAGCAAGGGCCAACACTCTCTCTGGTGGTCAGCAACAGATGCTGGCCATTGCCAGAGGCCTGGTGACAGATCCCAAACTCTTGCTCCTTGACGAACCCACACTTGGACTTGCCCCCAAAATAGTTAAAGAAGTCTTCGAGAAAATTAAGGAAATAAATCGAGAGCGCAAGATCGCGATACTGGTAGTAGAGCACAATATCGTCTCGTTGCTTGAAGTGGTTCACAGAGGATACGTACTAGATCATGGCAAAATAATCAAGCACGGATCGAGCCAAGAGCTGAAGAGTAGCGGCATATTAGATAAAATATTTGTGGGAGCTCATACATAACATATATGTCTAGCTCATTCAAAAGAGTAATCGAAGATTTTGTATGTGAACATTGTGGCGAGAACGTAGAAGGAGATGGCTACACTAACCATTGCCCTAAGTGCCTCTGGAGCTTGCATGTAGACAATGATCCGGGGGACCGGGCCAATAATTGCAATGGCCTAATGCAGCCATTTGGCGTACTCTATACCACCGATGAGACTAAGTTACAGCACAAATGCGTTAAGTGCGGTATGATTAAGCGTAACCGGCTAAGCAAGCAAGACAACCAAGATGCAATTTCGAAAATATATTAAAGATATCGTATATGGTGCCAACGATGGCATGGTCACAACTTTTGCTGTTGTGGCGGGTGTCGTGGGAGCAAGCCTCGAGCCCACAATTATCCTGATAGTGGGCTTCGCTAACTTACTAGCCGACGGCTTCTCTATGGCGGTGTCAGATTATCTGGGCACCAAGAGTGAGTGCGAGGCCAAAGAGGGGAATGTAATAGAGTGTGATCCCAAGCACTTATTGCGTAGTGCCTCGTACACATTCTTCTCGTTTGTCATTGCCGGCCTCGTGCCACTTATCCCTTTTCTTTTTTCACTGCCAAGTGGTTTGGCACTCACGGCGGCTGCTATAGCAACGGGTGTGGGCTTATTTGTGATAGGCGCATTGCGCAGTCACTATACCAAGCGCCACTTTATAATCTCCGGCGTAGAGGTGCTCGTAGTCGGAGGAGTGGCAGCAACGATTGCGTATCTAGTAGGCTTGTTTCTTAAGACTATCGTAGGATGAATACTTGTCGAATGCCCCCGGGGGGAATTGAACCCTCATCGCTCCCTTAGGACGGGACCGTTCTATCCGTTGAACTACAGGGGCTGTGGGTGCTATGATATCATAAATATATGGTAATCGATCAGAATGAGAAGTTAGAAGAGGTGCTAAAGCTCGAGCGCGAGAATCACGAGATGCTCAAGGGCATGCGGGCTCGTCAGAGATGGCACACAGTTTTTCTGATCCTCTACTGGGCCCTGCTTGGTGGTATTGCTGTAGCCACTTACCACTTCCTAGAACCGTATCTCAAAACACTTCTTGAGACATACAACTCTATCCAAGACGGCATAGGCAAAATTAGCTCATTTGGTGGTTAAGCTTTCGTAGTTGGTGCCGAGGGCCGGGATCGAACCGGCGACCCTTCGCTCTTCAGGCGAATGCTCTACCAACTGAGCTACCTCGGCCCTGCTTCGCCCAGGCTACGCAGGGCAAGCTTGTGGACATGATTCTACCAGTTTGATAGCATGTAGGCAATGAAAGAGAAACGTAGAAATAACACAAAGAAGCGAGATCAATATACGGTAGTACTCGAGGGGTTACGTTCGGATTTCAAACTTTTTGGCGAGGGTCTCGGTGGCCTACATGGTAAGGTTGATAAAATAGATACACGAATAGGCGTTGTGGAGACCGAACTTCAAATTATAAAAGGAGAAGTTGCTCTGATTCGCCACAATCAGATTACTCGAGACGAGTTCAAACTACTCGAATCTCGTGTGTTGCGCCTAGAGAAACTAGCCAATAGCTAGCTCTGTTGGGTGGATTTGACTCGGACTTTGTGGGTCTTGTTCTTGTCTGATTTGGGTAGGATGATGGTCAGAAGCCCAGCTTTCTCGCGGGCGTCAGCTCGGTCTGGTTCAACCTCTTGAGGGAGGAGAATCGTGCGGGAAAACGTGCCCCAGAAGAGCTCCCGGAAGAAAAATTGATCGTCTTCCACTGTCCTATGGCGCTCTCTGGTGCCCTTGATAGTGACCATCTCGCGGGTGATTGAAATGTCCAGATCCTCTGGTTTGACCGCGGGGATCATGGCCTCGATGATGATTTCGTCAGGTGTTTGATACACGTCCACCGTAAGTGAGGCTTCACTTTCCTCCTCTTCTGCCATGGCCTCTACTGCAGTCTTATCCCGCGCTCCTTCTCGTCGAGGAACAATCTTCACCTCCTCTTCTTCCTCATAATAATTACTGCCTGTCAGTCTTTCGAAAAATGATGGTTTCCTTGGCATTTATATTTTAAGCTATTTTGCGAGTAATGTTCTTGACCTTTTCAAAAAATAGGAGCAAGAGGAGCACCCCCACCCACAACATCGCGAATACAGCAAGAACGTTACCGGACCCTTCTGCGATGACCTCGTTCATTATAAAGAAGTTGAACAAGGTGTGCAACGCCGCCGCCGCCAGTAAGCCAACAATGAGGTGTACCAGTTTGTCTCTTCTCGTCTTGTAGAAGGATGTGGCGATGATGCCTCCCATGATGGCCGATGAGAAAACGTGCAAAAGAGATGCCCCTAGGAAGCGCATAGAAGCTGTGACGATACTAAGCTCGAGGCCGCCCTGGGAGATGCTTTTGAGCAGAAAGAGTACGTTCTCGAAAGCTGCGAAGCCTAGAGCGGCTGTGATCAGATATATCATAGCATCGAGAGGCTCGTCGTACGTTCTCCGGCGAAAGTCTGCGAAGAATGCAACGGCGTACTTTCCGATTTCTTCTATTGTTGCCCAAACGAGCAAGAGTACCAGGCTAGGGACGAAGAATTTGCTCGCGAGTGCCTGGAAGGGGAGAACCAATAGAACTACAAAGGCCCCACCGAAGAAAGTTAGGAGGAGCAGACTTCTTGGTTCTGGTCGCCGCTTGTCCTCCTTGAGCCAGAACCATAGCCAAACGAGTGGCGGGACAATGCCAGCCAGCAGAATTAAGAATAGTTCCGTTGAACTTATGGAGTCGGCCACGTCTCTATCATAAGCAATTTCCCGTCTTTGTGGTAGCCAAGTAGTCCCCAGATCTCTTCGGTCACGAAGGGCATGAAAGGATGAAGTAATTTGAGAATATCGCAAAGCGCAAAACGCAAAGCGCAAAACTTTTCTGGATCCTTCTCCTTTTTAGCCTCCTCGATATACTTATCGGCAAATTCATGCCAGGTGAAGTGATAGAGCTTTTCTGCGGCAAGGTAGAATCGATAGTTATCCATATCGCTCGTTACATCTTTTGTCAGCGCCTCAAGTTCTGCAAGCAGTTTTGAGTTTTGCGCTTCCGGTTTTGAGTCCCCAGATTCGTTCTCCATAACGAATCTGGCGATGTTCCAGAGTTTGTTAGCAAAGTTCTTGTAGGCTCTAATCTTATCTTCAGAGAGCGCCAGTGACGTGCCGGGGGTGTTGCCTATAACCAGGCCCATGCGAAATGCGTCAGTGCCGTATTTAGCTGTGTAATCTAGTGGATTGATTACGTTGCCTTTTGACTTACTCATTTTCTGACCCTTCCCGTCGAGCACCAAGCCGTGAAGGTAGACAGTTTGGAAGGGGACCTTGCCTGTAGTGTATAGGCTAAGCATGATCATGCGTGCAACCCAAAAGAAGATAATCTCGCCCGCCGTTTCCATCACATCAGTGGGGTAGAAAGTCTTGGCATCGCCATCAGGATAGCCGAGCGCAGCAAATGGCCACTGACCAGACGAGAACCATGTGTCGAATGTGTCTGTATCCTGATGCACTGTGCCCCCGCACTTTGGGCAAGTAGAGATTTTATTTTCCAGGTCTACGTAACCTTCCCCGCACGAGTCACAGATTTTAGCCGGAATGGGGATGCCCCACACAATCTGGCGCGAAATATTCCAGTCAAGAATATTTTCTAGCCAATGAGTAGTTATTTTTTCGTAATGGTCAGGTATGTAAGTTATTTCTTTTGCTCGGATTTTCTCAAGTGCCAGTTTTGCAAGCGGCCGCATTTTCACAAACCATTGCGGCATGACCTGCGGCTCGATAAGTGTGTTGCATTTATAGCAGGTATGTACAGTGTGCTTGTACCCTTCGTCAATCTTTTCCACCAAGCCCTTACTCGCGAGCTTAGCCACTATGGCCTCGCGCGCTTTCGATATGTGTTGTCCAGCAAATTCGCCGGCAATAGGCAGTAGCTTGCCTCGTAGGTCAATTACTTGCTCCATATCTAGATCATGCCGCTTGGCAATTTCAAAATCGGCTGTATCGTGCCAAGGAGTGATAGTCATAACGCCCGTGCCAAACTCTTGATCAACTGCTGTATCTTTGATCACTGTCGCCTCAATCTCGCCGTTTATCCACTCTAGTTTAAGTTTTTGCCCATGTTCGTATTGCTTGTAGCGTTGATCATCTGGATGCATGACTACATACTTATCGCCAAACTTTGTTTCCGGCCTCGATGTGCTGATTGTGAATGGCCCATATTTAAGATAGTAATATTTTTCTGTGCGTTCCTCGTCTTTGATCTCAAGATCAGAGAAAGATGTTTGATGTTTGGGGCACCAGCTCACAATGCGCTTGCCTCTGTAAACCAAACCATCGTCATATAGCTTTTTGAAGGTTTTATAAACAGTTTGGACAATGTCTGGATCAAGAGTGAACTTCTCTCGCGACCAATCACAAGATGCGCCCATGCTCCTAATCTGGGACTTGATATTCTTCGAGTTCTCGAGAGTGAAGTCGAGAATTTCTTTGTAGAGATCTTCGCGGGGGATATCAAATCTGGATCGACCCTCTTTCTCCAACTTCTTCTCATAAACCACTTGAGTTTCAAATCCGGCGTGATCAAGACCAGGAAGCCAAAGTGTCTTAAATCCGCGCATGCGCTTATAACGCGTCATGATATCTTCAATAGTCATAACCAAACCATGCCCAGCATGCAAAGAGCCGTTAGCATTAGTAGGCGGCATCAGAATAGTAAACGCCTCACCCGAGCCATAAGGAGCAAATTTGCCAGACTTCTCCCAAAGCGAATATATCCGCCCTTCAGTCTCACTAGGGCTATAAGGCTTGGTTAATTTTTCTGGGCAATTGTTTTCCTGTGCAGCCATGTCACCAATCCTAGCAAAATAAGGTCTGTTGTGGTAGCTTTTGGTCGGAGGTTCTCATGGACGAGTCAGTGGCAATCGAGGTCGCTTGTCCGTTCTGCAAGTCGAAGCACAAGTACGCGCCGGGGGAAATACTCATTTCTGGCGAGTACAAGGATCGCGAGTCACGCGGTGACGAGTTCCACGATCTTACCAAGATCGCGAAGTGGCGGTACATTCTCTGCCGGGGAGCACTTCGGCACGTAATCGTCATCTGACGAAGGGGGGACTGACCCATGCCTTTTGAGTTTGACGGCCAGCGAAACGCACCGGCCGGTATGTACAGGTCCGAAGTCACTTCGACTGCACCAGGCCACGCTCACAAGTGGGAAGCGACTAAACAGTCGGGTCACTACGGTGGACTCTACCGGTGCACGAACAAGGACTGCCGTGCGCTCGGGGAGGACGAACAGACGCGCTTCGGCATCATTGCCCGCGAGTGCATTGATTGCCGTCGAGTAGCGACGCAGTACAATGGCCAAGACTTCGCGTGTCGCTGGCATGTGAAGAAGGTCTACATAAAGGGGAAGATGAAGTAAGGGGCCCTTCGGGGCCCCGGCGTCATTTATACAGTGACAGATTGCCGCTTGCTTTGAGTTCTGCGAAGGCGGAAGTATCAGAATGAAGTAGAAACTCGGGGTGCAGATATGCTTGTCCTGCGAAGCCTAGGCGAAGTAGGGCTGCGATGCCGATCATGGTGGCATTGTCGCCCGTGAACTTCAGGTCGGGTAAGTGCAGAGCAACCTCCCGTGGCTGACTGTCAGCCACGGGGCCGACAGTCAGCCTAAGATGATCACGAATTGTTTTATTAGCTATTACCCCACCGCCGACCAGCAAGCTTTTGGCTCCGTATTTAGTAATAGCATCAGTTGTTTTCTTGATCAGCACTTCTGTCACAGCCTGCTCGAATTCATGCGCGATTGCTATTTTTTGCTCATCTGTGAGTTCACCTTTATTTTCTTCTTTAAGTTTTTTTGCTAGATAGAGAACAGCAGTTTTTAAACCAGAAAACGAGTAATCCAAATCGCCCGAATGTAGCATTGGCCTCGGGAGCGATATTTTGATATTTGGATATTTAGATGTTTCGAAATGAGATGCTAGTCTGGAGATTTCTGGACCTCCTGGATAGGGCAAGCCGAGTATGCGCGCAACTTTATCAAACGCTTCGCCTACAGCATCGTCTCGAGTGTTGCCAACCACTTCGTAACTACCCATCTCACGCATTAACACAAGTTGTGTATGCCCACCTGATATAAGTAATGCAATTGCCGGGAGTTCTAGTTTGCAAATTTCAAATTGCTCATTGCTCATTCGTTTCAGCAAAGCTGAAACGATATGTCCTTCCAGATGATCCGTGGCAACCAAAGGCACATTCCACTTCATGGATAATCCGCGAGCAAAGTTAATCCCTTCCCAAAGCGCCGGCTCGAGGCCGGGACCATATGTTACGGCAATCAAGTCAACCTTAATTCCTAATTCATTATTCATAATTCGCGCAAGAATCTCCGGCAGATTCTTGGCATGCTCGCGCTTGGCAAGCATCGGTACCACCCCGCCCCACTCTTTGTGAACATTTATCTGACTCGAGACTTCGTGTGCAAGCACATCGAAAAGTTTGCCATCGCTAGTCTCAAGTAAAGAGATAGCAGTCTCATCGCACGAAGTTTCTATCGCCAGAATTCTCATAACGGAGGCGGGAGGATTCGAACCTCCGATAGAGTTTCCCCTATGCCAGTTTTCGAAACTGGTGCCTTCAACCACTCAGCCACGCCTCCGCAATTCGTGGCAATTCTACCAGAAAATGTTATATTTGGCTTGCCCCGCGGAGCTTTGGCGGAATGAGGCCCTATCGTCTAGCGGTTAGGACACCACCCTTTCACGGTGGGAACCCGGGTTCGATTCCCGGTAGGGTCGTTGGTTATGAATCTTAATTTTCAATTCACGGCTCATGATGTTTGGCTCTCGCAGCTTGATGATTGCAGGGCCGCTACTTCCAGCATTGATCTTGAAAATTGGATTTTTGCAGACTCGGGGATTGGGCGGGAGTTCCTGGATGTTTTTTTAAAAAAGGCGAAAGAAGGGATACGGGTGCGTATATTACTTGATATGTATGGGAGTCTGTCAATGTACAAGAATGCTAGTTTACTTTTTGAATTTAGGAAGTCTGGGATTGAAATTGAATTTTTTAACCCCATTGCTTTCTGGCGATTATACAAATTATTTAGTTGGTTCTCGCGCCGCGATCACCGCAAGCTTATTCTGGTAGACGGACGGATTGCTCACATTGGCAGCGCTTGCATAGACGAGAAGATGCGCTCCTGGCAAGAAGCTTCTGTGCGTGTTCTGGCAAGTGAACCTAGTGAACTTGTGCCTATCGCGGACGCATTTAATTACCTGTGGCACTCGGTTAAACGCAAGACACTTTCGCGCAAGGCGTTCGACGTGCCACTTACGCCACGATTAAACTACATCTCAAGCACGCCGCATATTGGCAAGCGCATGATTCACCAAGCGCTAACACGCGCAATACGCAAAGCGCGCGAAAGTGTGCATCTAGTTACGCCCTATTTTGTACCCACAGAACGTTTGCAGTTTGCGCTCTTCCGGGCGCTCAAGAGAGGGGTAAAAGTCACACTGCTAATTCCCGAGAATTCTGATCCCAGAATAGTGAATCTCGCCGCGTATGAATACGCGCGTTCACTTGTGCGCCGCGGAGCGCAAGTTTTGCTCTATCCCACCATGATGCATTCTAAATACGCCATCATAGACGGGAAGATAGATAGCGATGGCAGTAGTGGGTGGGGGATGTTGGGCAGTGCGAATCTGGATAACTTGAGTTTACTAAGTGATTATGAGCATGTAGTGTCCGGCACTGACCAAGATCTAATTGGGCCACTAATAAACAACTTCAATCTTTTAGCAAAGAATTCCAAACCATTCGGCGATAAGCAGATGCACCCACCTATCCACGACAAATTACTAGGCCTCCTGGCCCGCCCCATTCACCGGTTCTTATAATTTTGGTGGGCGCGCCCAGACTTGAACTGGGAACCCTCGTCACGTCAAGACGATGCTCTACCAATTGAGCTACGCGCCCAAGCAATGCGCTTATGCTAGCAAAAAATAGTTGCTTGTGCTAGTTTGACCAAAGCACGGATCTCTTAGTGCAAGAGCGGGAGGACGCGATGGCAGGAGGAGGGTGTGGAGAAGCGGGTGGATTGCCCGCTTCTATCACGCGACCGACAGGAATGAAGGATGCGCACTGGTTGAACATCGTGACGCTGGCCGCGGACCCGAAGGTATTCGAAGGCTTATTGCTTGACGTCAAGAAGCTCCGGGAGCAGGCTGACCGCGTGGCTGAACTCGAAGTGGCTTGCGCCAAGGACCACATCGCCAAGTCGGGGATCGAGGGACTGGCACGCGAGTGGGAGACGAGGTCGATGGAGGCGCATGGGAGTATCCACGAACACTTGAAGGCCACTGGACGGGCCTTTGCTACCGCCGCGCGTGAGCTTCGTGCGCTCATCGGCAAATGAGCGCGATCGCTGGACACAGCAGCCGGGGACCCAAGAGGGTACCCGGCTGCGATTCGTTTACAATTTACTTTATCCACACACTCGACTTGCTATGGTGTACGATCGTACACCATAATTCTTATATATGGCGATGAAGGAAGGAAAGAGGAGTTTGGGGGAGGTGGTGGGGAAACTGCGCGGCTTTTATCTTGCTCACAGACGTTTGCCTAGTTATTCTGAATTTGCCAAGGAAATTGGTGTGCGCTCTAAAAACGCGGTGCTCAAGTGGATGCATAAGTTAGAAGATGCGGGGTTCGTTAAGCAAGACTCTCGCGGCAGAATATCTCTGGGCGAGAACTTCGCTGGTGTGCCACTTTTGGGTGTGATTGAAGCGGGTTTCCCCACGGGTGCGGAAGAAGAGGTGCTCGGTACACTTAGTCTTGACTCATACTTGATCAAAAACCGCGAGGCAACTTATGTGCTCACAGTGAAGGGCGACTCGATGATAGACGCTGGTATCCGCGAGGGCGACATGGTTATTGTTGAGCGCGGAGTAGAGGCAAAAAGTGACGATATTGTGATTGCAGAAATAGACGGCGCGTTTACGATGAAATACTACCGGAAACGCGGCAGAGAAGTGTCGTTAGAGGCAGCGAATAAGAAGTATAAAACTATCTTCCCAAAAAATGATTTAAAAATTACTGCCGTAGTACGAGCAGTTATCAGAAAATATTAGAGATAATGACGAAATGAGCAATTTGCAATTTGCAAACAATTTTGGAATGGCAGAATGTTTAAAACGAATTAAATCATTATTTCATTGTTTACACATTGCAAATTAAACCATTGAATCATTTAGTTCTTCATGTAGACGGCGATGCGTTCTTCGTGGGTTGCGAGCTTACGCGCCGGCCGGACTTGCGGGGCTTGCCTGTTGTTACCGGCGCGGAGCGGGGGATTGCCTCGGCCATGAGTTATGAGGCAAAAAGACTGGGTGTAACTCGCGGCTACCCAATATTTAAGTTACGCAAAGACTTTCCTCAAGTTATTGTGCTGCCAGGCGATTATGAATTATATGAGCAGATGGCTATGCGCATGTACTCAATAATGAGCAGGTTTAGCGACAAAGTCGAAGAGTACAGCATAGATGAATGCTTCGCCCTGCTTCGTCAAGACTACGCAGGGCAAGCTCGTGAAATTAAAAATACTTTGCAGCGCGAGCTGGGTATGACATTCTCTTTCGGCCTTGCGCCTACTAAAGTTCTGGCCAAACTGGCGAGCAAGCGCGATAAGCCAGACGGTTTAGTTTGTGTGTCGCGAGAAAATATTGAGCGAGAGTTATATGGCATGAGTATAGAGAAAGTGTGGGGCATTGGCCCGCGCAGTCTGCCGCTATTACATGCTCTGGGTGTGCACACTGTAGGTGACTTTGCTGCGCAAAACGAGCAGTGGGTGCGCACACATTGGAATGTGAACTTTCTAGATTTATGGCACGAGATTAGGGGCGAGCAAGTTTACAAAGTAGGGGAAGGTGATCTTGCTAAACATAAGTCAATTCAAAAGACGCGCACATTCTCGCCCTCTACCAACGATCCCGCAGTGCTTATGGGCCAATTAGCTAAAAATATAGAAAACGCATTCGGTTATGCGAGGTCACTTAATCTTGCCGCGAGCGGGGCAAGCGTGTTCATTAAAACAGATAAATTCGGCTACCGGGTAGCCGAATTTAAGTTCTCTTCACTTACTCAAACCCCGGAACTACTGCTTGCAAAAGTTCGCGAGCGATTACCCAAATTAATCAAAAAGAGCGAGAAATACAGAGCCACAGGCGTCACTTTGTTGAATTTACTGGAGGTGAGTCCTCCACTTGGAGGTCTCACCTCCAAACCAGATCTCTTCGGCGACTTCGCAAAAAAAGAGAGTCAGTTAGCTGTGCACCAAGTTGCTGATAAATTATATGAGAAATATGGTGGCAGAGTGCTAACCGTGGGAAGCGCGCTAGCCTCGAGGCACCTAGGCAAAGTGCAATCCGCAAGATCAAACCTAGGCCTTCCGTATCTAGGCATTGTGTGCTAGTTTGAAACCGGAAGGAGGTCTCAAGAATGCGTATTCTAGAGAACCTTGCGGGGCTAGCAGCGCTCGTTACGATCATCGCAGCCTTCATGCGGCTGTGGTCTCTTGTAGTCGCCAGTGCCACTACCATGGTGGCTCTCGAAGTCCTCGACATCGCCTTGAGCAGCCACTGGGCATGTTCGAAATGGCCCAAACTCCGGCGCTATCAATTGCCGCAACCGCCAGATGACGAAGCGGGAGTAGCAGTTGTCGGTCTCGGTCCGCGACCTACAAAGAGGGTTGGAGCAGAAGCCGCAATAAAACCAGAAGACGATTAACTCAAACGCGGCCAGTGAGGCCAAGGAGCTACTCGATCGGACCGATGTCGGCAGGGGTTTTGTGTCCACAGAGAAGATTGAGGCACTGATAAGGGAATGGGGGACTCGCTGCAAGGAGACCTTGGACGGAGTGGTGCATGATCGCCTCAAGGGTATGGGAGCCGGGTTCGGCATCGCGGTGCGGGAGCTTCGAGAAATCATCGGCGAGTGAATACGTACAATAACGGTCGGAACTCCAAGTGGAGGACCGACCGCCTTTCTTTTAAGAGAGTTACTTCTTTCTTCGCAGAAATGCGGGCATGGCCCAAGAATCGTCTTCTTCCTCTTCCTTCTTTTCTTCTTTCTTTTCTGTTTTGCCGGCGCGGCTCTGGACCATGCCCATGTCAGAATTTGGAGTCTGGATGCTAGAGACTGGAGTCTGGATGCTAGAGACTGGACGCTGGACGCTGGAACTTCTAGCTTCCGATTTACTAGCTTCTATATCTCCAGAGCTGAAGAGGCCCTTCTTCTTGGGTGCTGCTTGTGCACCCCCGAAGCCCGAAGCTATAACAGTAATCTTGACTGTGCCCTTCTTGAGTCTGTCGTCGTAGAAGGCGCCGAATATGACTCTTGCCTCCGGATCAGCAGACTCGGTGATCACTTGCGCCGCTTCTTGGATCTCCATCATTGACAAGTCCTCGCCTCCTGCGATTGCAAAGAGCAGTCCTCGAGCTCCCTCGATCGAGACATCGAGCAAAGGCGAATTGATAGCGGCGCGCGCCGCGTCCGTGGCCCGATTCTCGCCAGAGCCAATGCCGATACCCATGAGAGCAGAACCAGCATCCTCGAGTACAGCTCTGATGTCGGCAAAGTCTACGTTGACCAATCCCTTCGAAGTAATTAAATCAGAGATTCCTTCAACTGCTTGCAGCAGTATTTCATCGCAGAGAGCAAAAGCGGCCGAGACTGTTGTGTTCTTGTCGATAATTTGGAGCAGGCGATCATTAGGAATAACTATAATCGCATCCACTTCACGTGAGAGTTCTTCGAGGCCTTGGTCTGCAATGCGACTGCGTTGCGCTCCTTCGAATGCAAATGGTTTGGTCACAACGCCGATGGTCAGAATGCCTTGCTCGCGCGCCGCGCGGGCCACAACTGCAGAAGCACCTGTGCCCGTGCCTCCGCCCATGCCACAGGCGACGAAGACCATGTCCGCGCCCTTGATCACGCCCTGCACGTCCTCGAGTGTTTCTTCTGCAGCCTTGCGACCTAATTCTGGATTCATGCCCGTGCCCAAACCCCTAGTCAGATTTTTGCCGATGTGTATTTTTTTAGGAGCAAGTGAGTGATGCAAGTCTTGAGCGTCAGTGTTAATGGCAATAAATTCCACTCCCTTGACTTTGGAGCGAACCATGTGGTTTACCGCATTAGTGCCTGAACCACCCACTCCAATTACCTTGATGCGCGCGAAGGCCTCAATTTCTGGACTAACTTTTGCCATATGGGGAATGATAGCCTATGGCAGGAATTGTTTCAAGAAGCCCATAAGACTGTTTTTCGTCTTCCTGGCCATGCGTATACCGAGCGATTCCTCCGGTGCGGCAGACATCCCGAGCACACATAGACCTAAGGCCGTTGACCACTCTGGTCCACGCGCCTTCTCCAATCGTTCTCTCATGCGCGCGATGTTTTTGCCTGAGGCTCCTTCGTCTGTGCCGACAGCTGTGAGTTCGTCAGGTATGCTGTTGCGCGCGATCTTCACCGGTAAGCCAAGTTGTCTCCTCCCAAGATTCTCGAGTCCCTTCGTGTGAGCACCTTCACCGGTGAAGACTACCCCGGCCGGCAGCAAGCCTGATCTTCCGATCTTCTTGAGGTGGGTGTCGATAAGTTCGAAAATATCACTTAACCTTGCTTCAGTGATCTCGCTCACGCGCTTCAGATTTTTCTTTTCTTGCTCACCGTTTATTTTGATGCTCTCTGCCGCTTCGAGCGGGATGCGCAGTCCAAGGGCAATATCGTGGGTTATGTCTGTTGACCCCAGAGGGAAAACCTTGAGTGAAGTTGGCAGTCCGTCCTCTATAGTGAGCATTGATACTGTTTGCGCGCCGATATTGGCCACGAGTGTGCCGGCGTTCCTTGCGGTTGCTGTAGTTGTGACCATACTCTCGGCAATAGGCGCGGCGTAGACTTCTTGGACTTCGACTCCGCTGTCCTCGACAGATTTTACAAGAGCGTCAAGATGTGGCGCTGCAGCTGTTATGAAAGTCGTTTTCTGCTCCAGTTTGTTGCCGCTGTAGCCACCTGGTTTGCCCAGAATTTTCCGTCCGTCGACTTTGTATTCCGATGGTATAGCGTGAAGAATTCTTGTGTTGGGGCGCTCTCCTATACGGGCCTCCGCCTCCTGCAATAGTCTGTCTATGTCGAAGTCGCTCACTAGTGAATCTGCTCTTGAGATGGCCACTGTCCCAACATCAATCACAGTGCCCAAACCTACGCCACCTACAGAAACTATGGCACGCTTGATTCGCTCGCCTACGGTGCGCTCGGCCTCACGCAAGGCATTGCCAATACTTGCGGTTACCGCATCGGGATTCACAATGTACCCATTCTTGAGGCCATCTGATGGCACTTTAGCAAGAGCGCGCACGCTGAAGGTTCCGTCCTTCCTCGAGTATTCGCAAACAGCAACCCGAACATTAGAGCTCCCGACATCTATGCTCGCAATGATCTGTCCTCTCATGCAGTAATTGTATCAGAGATCTGTCCCGAGTCCCCTGTGGATTTGTCTGGCAAGTTTCAGTTCCAGACTGTCCATTTTTTTGCCATGGTCTAAGCCGGAGAGATGGAGACACGAGTGGAGGAAAAGATAGGGTAGTGAGTACTTGCCTTTTCGTGAAGGGTTCAACAGAATCTCGCCGTCACTCTCTCCGAGTGGGTATGCGAGAGTGTTGTGTTTGCTTGTCTTGTCTGTGCAGATGACCAGTGACAATTCGTAGTCCTTGCCGAGCACTCTCTCTGCAATCTCCCCAAACAAAACAAGCTCTTGCTTTGAGAGTTTGCGCCGTGTCTTATTGGTTATCTCGAGCATCTCTTAAAACCTGCGCTTCTTGGGTACAGGGGCTTTGCCAAGTTTGATCAATTTCTGCATGACCTTGCGCTTCTCAATGCGCTTGAGTGCTGAACGTTTGCGTGAGAGTGAAGATTGAGAACGCACATGATAACGGCCACTACGGGCAAGGCGCAGGATGCCCGAGCCAGAAACGCGTTTGGAGAACTGGCGCAGAACCACGGATGGTCCCTGGCTCTTCTCGTTTGTTACTTGTATAACAGCTTTGCGCATGTGGGGAACATCCTGTCACAGTCTCTACTTTTTTGCAACTGTCTTGATCTCCTTTATATATGTAGGCAAGTCCTTGAGCAAGACCGATTTCTGCGAGCGGGTCTCCATGTCACGCACTATGACAGTGTTATCCAGGACCTCTCGCTGGCCCAATATCAGACAATAGGGGATGCCCAGTTTCTCGGCGGCCGATAGTTGCGAAGCCAGGCTATCCTTAGATATAGAATGAGCGATCGGGATGCGAGCTTCACGCAAGATCTCTATAATTAGTACGCTCTTTAGTTTGGCATCGTAACCTAGCTGGATAAAGAATACCTTGGGCTTTTTGACGATTCTGGGCGCAAGTTTCTCCTTGGCCGCAAGAATTATGCGATCTACTCCGGGGGCGCAACCGACAGCGGGAATAGGCTTGTTGCTTCCCAATAATTTACCAAGATAGTCGTACCTGCCACCACCACCAAGAGCGAGTCCTGCCATTGGATCAGTTTCACCCTCCTTCTGCTTTTGGAAAATCTCAAAAACTGTGCGAGTGTAGTAATCTAACCCGCGAACAAGAGTGTGATCGATGGTGTACTCGATATTCATACCCTCGAGATATTCTAGGACCTCCTTGAAGTGGCGTTTGCAGGGCTCACATAGATAGGAGACAGAATCCGGCGCTCCCGATTTGATCTCGCGACACTGCTCTTCCTTGCAATCAAGCAAGCGCATCGGATTAGTTTTGAAACGCTCTACGCAGTCTACACAAACCTTGCCTAAATTCTTGCGATAGTAGTTAACTAGCTCGCGGCGATAATTTGGCCGGCAATCTTTATCACCGATCGAGTTTAATTTAAGCTCGATTTCGTTTATGCCCGCCTCACCTAAGATAGAAATAAATACTTTTATTATAAGCGCATCATTGATAGCCTTTTCTGAACCAAGAATTTCTAAATTAAACTGCCGCAATTCGCGATACCTGCCTCGCTGTGGCTTGTCGTGTCTGTACAAGTTGCCGAATGAATAGAGCATGACCGGTTGTGGCAGTGACTGCATGCCGTGTTCTAGGTATGCGCGCATTACTCCGGCGGTGAACTCTGGCCGCAAAGCTAGTCTATCGCCCCCTTTGGTGCGCAGTGTATAAAGTTCTTTGTCTACAATATCAGTGCCCTCGCCCACGCCCCTTATGAAGACTTCTTCTTGCTCAAGTATTGGAGTTTCGATGGGTGTGAAGCCGTAATAGATCGCCACTTCGGCTGCTTTTTCGAAGAGTCCATGATAAGCATAAAACTCTTTGCCCAAAAGGTCGCGCATGCCCTTGGGCGACTGATACGGTCCTTCTAGGGACTTGCGTTCTGTTTTCTCTTTCTTTGTCTTCTTGGCCTGCATATTGCTTATTTGTTACTCACTTAGGTAAGCATCTTTTTCTGCGAGACCTGGCAAGAAAGATAGTTCGCCAATCGGTAGGAGGCGAACTATGGGTCGGCCAATTACCAGATCCCGTTCAACCGGTCCCCAAACACGTGAGTCGGAACTTGCGTCGCGATTGTCGCCTTCGACAAAGTATTCGGTGGTTCCCAAAGTCTCGCCGTCCACTGTATCGCCGGGTAATCCTATAACGCGCTTAATGAAATATTTGGAAGGGTCCTTGGGATACTTGAAGATGATCACTTCGCCGCGTTTAGGATCGCGAAAATGGAATGTAAGTTCGTCTACGATCAAGTAGTCACCACTTTCAAAGGTAGGGGACATCGATGCGCCATTGACTATAAACGGTTGAGCTACGAAGAGTCTGATCGGCAGAACAATCAAGAGTGTAACAGCAATGAAAGGCAAAAAATCACTTTTCGGTTTCCTTTCGATGTTCACTTCTTCCTCCATGGCGACCCATTATAGCACATGTTACAATCTGGTCCATGGCATATATTATCGTTGGGTTAGGTAATCCAGGAGTTGAGTACGAAAATACGCGTCACAATACAGGCAGAATCATTGCCGAGAAGTTGGGCTATCGCGTGCTCGATGACTACATGAACAATTCCGGCAAATTAGTTGCTAAGTTAATTAAATCAAAAAAAGATATTGCAAAGCTTGTTGTGATACATGATGATTTAGATATCCCCATAGGCAAGTTCAAGATCTCATTTAATAAGAGTGCCGGGGGTCATAGGGGAGTAAGCTCTGTTGTTCGGGCTATCAAGTCACAAGAATTCACACGAATCAGAGTTGGTATTTCGCCCAGCACTCCATCGGGGAAATTAAAGAAGCCAATGGGGGAGAAAAAAGTGCTTGAGTTTATTTTGGGCAAGTTCAAACCCAAAGAGCTTGAAGTTCTGAAAAAATTGACAAAAAAAATTGGCGAAGCAGTCTCGCTAATAGAATCGGGCGATATAGCAATCGCCCAAAACAAATTTAACTAGTCTTCTTCTTGAACGAGAGCGTCATGCGAGCAGTGGTAGGCTCGAAGAGAGTGATTTCGAAAGGATATTTCTTGCCTAGTTCAAGCGTAGCTCGCAGATGTTCCTCACTGTCGAACTCGCTGATATGCACGAGCCCTGCTACGCCTTCCTCTATCGAGACTAACGCGCCGTGCTTGTTGTACTTGATAACCACACCATCCACGATGTCGCCTTTCTTGAATCGTGAGGCAGCCTCTACCCAGGGGTTGGGTTTGAGAGCCTTGATAGATAGCGAAATCTTGCCGTCCTTGATCTCGATCACTTTGACTTTGAGTTTCGTTCCTGGTTTGTAAATCGCGCGGGGATTCTCGACTAGCGCCCAGTCAATTTCCGATATATGCACAAGTCCTTCAAGTCCTTCTTCGATCTTGATGAAAATGCCAAAGTCTACGGCACCAGTCACCTCACCATCAATAACATCTCCAACTTGATAACGGTCGAGGATTTCTTTCTTGTCCGGATCGCTTGATCCCTTCTCGGAGAAAATGAGTTTACCTTCCTTTGGGTCAGCTGTGATTATGCAAACGCCAATTTTGTTGCCAACCAATTTCTTAAGTTCTTTGTAAATAAGCTCTTTATCGCCATCAGCAACACGAGGATAATGATCTGGCTTGAGTTGCGAGGCGGGCAAGAATCCAGCAATGCCTTGCCACTCGAGGATAAGGCCTCCCTTGTTGGCATCTTTGACTAGCACCTCGAACATCGTTTGCTTGGCTATAGCCTCTTCGGCCTCGGTCCAGAGAAGTGCTTGTCTTGCTTCCTTGAGCGAGAGTTCTACGTAGCCGTCTTCGTTGTCAGTCTCGACTACTTTGGCCGTGATGAGGTCGCCAATATTTGTCTTTTTTAATACATCTCGCGCGTTCAAATATTCGCGACCATAAATTATGCCAGTTCCAAAAGGCGGCAAGTCTATATAAACAGCCATTTTGTCCTTGCCGATAACCCGTCCCTCTACAAGACTCTCTACAACCGGTAGGGTAGGGCTACCCTTCAATATTAACGACATTAGAGAGTTACTCTCGTCTGCAATTTGGGCCTCCGTATCCTTATCCATCAACATATCCATAAGTCAGGGAATCTTACCAGACCCTCTTCCGTCTTGCAATCCCGCAGCTTAGAACTTAGGACCCGGAGTCCTAAGTTCTTACTCTTCATTAAATAATTCTTGAAGTTCTTTGTACGATGCCCTTTTTTCGATCATGAATGGAAGATTGTCTAAGCAAAAATTTTCAAACTCTCTATTTTTCGTGAATTGTTCGAGCAAAATATCCTTCTTACACAACCCTCGTGCATTTTGCGTATATTCATTCCAACTTGAACGGACAAGCTTGTTACTCTCTTCATTAAGTTGGTGAACACGGTTGTTCAGATTTACATATGCAGCTGAATGGAGAAAGTAATCGTTATCAGAAATGTGTTTTGACTTGAATCTCCCTGGGAAAAGAGTCCCAGAACGTTTGTGCCGATTATTGAAATATTTAACGTATCCACCTATTTGTTTGTTCATGAACAAACTGATGCCGCCCTCAACTATTTCCTCTAAAATAAAGTGGAAGTGGTTAGGGTTAAGGCAATAACAAATAATGTTAACTAATGGAGAGACATCGTCCCTTTTATTGCCCGCAAAAGAGTTCGAGTAAATGCTCTCGATAGGTTCTATCGTATTGAATTCTGCCAATCCTTGCACGAACCTGTCAGAGTCTTTACTATCAATTACAATATTCCGTTTATCTACACCACGATTATAAATGTGATAGAACTCTCCAACAGCAAAAGCTTCTTTCCTAACCATATTCGTATTATAACTTAGGACTCCGGGTCCTAAGTAAGGAGTTGTGGATAAAAGAAAGGCCGGGACGCTCTCGCACTCCCAGCCTTGACTTTCGCTTTCCCCGGCCGTGATGTGGCCGCTTCACTTTTTGTTGCCGTTGATCTTGTCGAGCTCGTCTGCGATCCATCGGAGCTCCCCGGCGGTGAGGTAGGTCATACCTATATTGAACTTGCCTTTGTACACGCCTGCCACGTCGATGGTTCCGGCGGTGATTGTGGGGCCGCTGCGCTCGTAGTAGTAAACGATTTTCCAGCCCGATTTCCTGCCTTGGATCTCAATCATGATGTGTGCCCTCCGGAATTAAGCTAGCATAATGCTCCGCAAAATGCTATAATATACTCATACAATCATGGTTATACAGTATTTTGGGCAGGGGGAGGTTAAGGTGAGTCAAGGGGATTGGAACCTTAGCTTTTCGGCTGGCAAGTTGCGGATTGGTGGGCGAGATGGTTTTGAGATTGTTGGCCCGGGCGAGTACGAAGTAAATGGCACTTTCGTCCGCGCTGTGCCAACTGATGGCCCTGATAACAAAATTAACACTGCTTATTCTGTTTTATTTGATGATATTAGGTTAGTGCACTTGGGAGAGTCTCTCGGTGCGATTAAAGCCGAGGCTAAAGAAGTTTTGTCAGATGCAGATATTTTATTTAGCCCCAGTTCTGACTATGCCACTACGCTTGATCCCAAGATTATAATTCCAATGTATGAAGCCAAAGGCAAAGATTTGCCTAAGCCGGTTGATAAATTAGTTGTGAAGCGTAAAGATCTTGAGGGCAAGGAAGGAGAAGTAGTTCCGATAATTTCCCTGCCTGCGGCAGGCAGGTAATTGACCTAATTACTAATTTCTAAAACTTATCATGGACTTTTTAGAAAAATTACGATCTAAGCCGGAGCCAGTAAGGAGGGCGATTGCCTTTTGGGCGGCAGCCATCTTTAGCTTTATCATCTTCACAATTTGGGTTGTGAATTTGGGCACGAATCTTGCAGGCAAAAATAGTCAGATCGCCTCGCCCTTCGAGACAATAAAGAACGATCTAAGTAACTTGGGCGAGTAATTATGGCATCGAAGAAATCAGAAGAGAAAGGTTTGCCTGCTGCCCACGCTAACGTCGTGGCTACTCCCATTGTGGGCGAGATGCGCACTTCATATTTGACCTACGCTATGAGCGTGATTGTTTCGCGCGCATTACCAGATGTGCGCGACGGTCTCAAGCCTGTGCACAGGCGCATTCTGTACGCCATGCACGAAGACGGGCGCGTACACAGTGCACGGTTTACGAAATCTGCCGGAGTGGTGGGCGATGTACTCAAGAAGTATCATCCACACGGCGACATGGCCGTCTACGACTCGATCGTGAAGATGACTCAAGATTTTTCTAGTCGTTATCCACTCATTCAGGGCCAGGGAAATTTCGGTTCGATTGATGGCGATAGCGCGGCCGCCTACAGATATACAGAAGTGCGCATGTCGGCTCTTGCATCAGAAGTTTTGCGCGACATTGATAAAGAGACTGTTGACTTTACCCCCAGTTATGACGCCACACGCAAAGAACCCCTTGTTCTGCCATCGCGCGTGCCCATGCTCTTATTAAATGGAACATTGGGTATTGCCGTCGGCATGGCTACCAAAGTGCCGCCGCACAACTTACGCGAAGTGATGCAGGCTCTCATACACTTAGCAGACAATCCAGAGGCAACGAATGAAGATTTACTTGAATTTGTGCAGGGGCCGGACTTCCCAACGGGCGGTATTATTTTCAACAAAAAAGATATTGCTCACGCTTACTCATCTGGCCGCGGGGGCGTGCTTGTTCGTGGTGAAGCAGAAATAATAGAAGACAAAAACTCCCAAATAGTAATTACCTCCATCCCATATCAAGTCAACAAGGCGGAGCTAATAATCAAGATGGCTGACCTTGTGCATGAGAAAAAGATTGAGGGAGTGAAAGATATTCGTGATGAGTCGACAACACTCGATGATCTTAGAATTGCAATTGATCTCAAACATGGCAGTTTCCCACAGAAAGTGCTCAATGCGCTCTACAAACACACAGACCTGGAAACAATGTTTCATTTTAACACGCTGGCATTGGTAGATGGCGTGCCAGAGACTTTGTCACTGAAAAGAATTTTGGAGGAATTTCTGGGTCATAGAAAGGTTGTAGTCAAACGTCGCACGCAATTTGATCTCACCAAGGCCAAAGATCGCGCGCATATATTGGAAGGCCTCAAGAAAGCGCTTGATCACATAGATGAAATTATCAAGCTAATTAAGAAGTCAGCCGATGTGCCAACTGCCCGCGAGGGGCTAGTGAAGCAATTCAAGTTTAGCGAGCTTCAGGCAAACGCGATACTTGAAATGAAGCTCTCTAAACTCGCCGGTCTCGAACGCAAGAAGATAGAAGATGAGCTTAAAGAAATGCTGGCCCTGATTGCAGAACTTGAAAGCATACTTAAGAGCGCGGCCAAAATGCTTACTCTGATCAAGAAGGAGTCGCAGGAAATAATAGATAAATTTGGCGATGACAGGCGCACGAAAGTTGTGAAGGGTGGGGCCAAAGAGATTAGCACGGAAGATATGATCCCCGACGAAGATAGCATGCTCGTGCTCACGCGCGGCGGTTATATTAAGCGCACGCGCCCAGAAGAGTACAAACGTCAGAAGAGAGGCGGCGTGGGCGTGGTGGATCTTGATACTAAAGAAGAGGACTTTATCACGGTCTTGCTTAGCGCCCGCACTCATTCTGATCTCTTGTTCTTCACAGATCGGGGCAAAGTGTATCAACTCAAAATGTATGATATTCCCGAAGGCAAACGGGCAACCAAAGGTAAGAGCATAATGAACTTCTTATCTCTAAGTGAGGGAGAGAAAGTGACTAGCGTTTTGCCACTACCTAAAGAAGCGAAAGCGCGCGAAAAGTTTGAACTGATGATGATCACTAAACGTGCCGTGGGCAAGAAAGTTGAAGCAGACAGATTCTTCGACGTGCGCAGATCCGGCATTATTGCGATCACTCTAGATAAAGGAGACGAACTCCTAGGCGTGTTCCCGGTTGAGAAGGGGGATAGTGTCGTGCTCGCGTCCAGAGGCGGCCAAGCAATTAGGTTTAAAGAGAGTGATATAAGAGCGATGGGTCGAGCCGCAGGCGGCGTGCGAGCCATGAAGCTAAAGTCCGGCGATGAGATCGTGGGCGCAGACTTGGTGGAGAAAGAAAAAGAGAGTGAGCTCACGCTCTTTGTGATGAGCGATAACGGCCTGGGCAAGAAAACTAAAATCAAGGAGTACAAGATTCAGAAGCGCGGCGGTTCTGGCGTCAAGACTGCCAAAGTGACTGCCAAAACTGGCAAGCTAATAGTGGCTAAAGTCTTATTTGGCGCTGAAGAAGAACTTGTGGCCATGTCTAAGATGGGCCAAGTAATCAGAGTGGAAGGCAAAGAAGTGCCAACCTTAGGCCGTCAGACTCAAGGCGTAAGAATCATGAAGCTCCGCCCTGGGGACAATATCGCTTCGGTAGAACGCCTATGATGACTCCTTACACACCCAAAAGACTAGTACGCTGGTTAAGAGATTTTCTCAATTGGATTGATAGTACTAGAGAAAAAGCGGAAAGAAAAGGAGTTATTACAGATCTATTAGCAAATACACTCCTATTACTAAGCGAGTTGTTTGTTATTTTCGTTTTCCTTGTCGGGGCGGTATTCTTATTTCTTAATTTCTTTGACTGATTTCACTTAGCGCCCAGGGCGCTAAGTGTTTTATTCATTCATCAAAATTTCCTTCAATTCAGCGTAGTCATCTCTTTTACGTATCATCTCGGTAAGTGCATCAAGTGCGAAGATCCTATAGTCATCTTTTGAATCAAACTGTTCAAGCACTATTTCCTTTGCGCAAATACCTTGAATATTTGTCGTATATTCTAACCAACTCGATCTCACCAACTCAGCGCCCTGGGCGCTAAGTTGGTGGACTCGGTCGTTTAGGTTTACATAGGCGCTTCCATGAACCAAATGTTCATTCGTTGTTATGTGCTTGGCCCTGAACGGCCCCTGGAAAAGTGGCCCGCTACGTTTATTTTTCTTGTTAAAGTACCAGGAATATCCTCCCATCACTTTCATCATAAATTTACTGATACCGTGATCCGCGATTTGCTTTAAAATAAGATGAAAATGGTTTGGGTTGATGCAATAAGCAATTATCTCAACAAGAGGGTCACTCTTCTTAATTTTGTTCTGATTAGAAAAATTTAATTCGTAAAGACCACCTTCTGGCTCGACCTGGTTGAATATATCGATGCACGTTACCAATCTTTCCGAATTTTCGGGTGTCATAACGATTTGCCTTTTGTCTACACCTCTATTAAAGACATGATAAATTTCACCAGGAGCCAAGTTTTGTTTTCTCATGTGCGAATGATAACACTTAGCGCCCAGGGCGCTAAGTGGGACGTGGGGATAGAGAGGGCGGTGTTTTCTAGTGATCTGATACAATATAGGGGATGACAAACTTCGCTTCACCGGCTTTAAATATTAGCCACTTGCACTTGCGGCCGGGGAACATTGTTGCTGATCTCGGGGCAGGCTCTGGACACTACGCTATTGCCCTGGCCGATAAGCTCCAAGAATTGGGCAAGGGGCATGTGTACGCGGTAGACGTGCAGAAGCATTATCTGGAAAAGATTAAACAAGAAGCGGACAAAAAAGGATTAGGTAATTTAAGCGTAATTTGGGGCGATGTTGATGTATCTGGGGGAACGAAGCTTGCCAATCATGTTGCCGACGCAGTTGTGATCTCGAATGTGCTTTTTCAAACGCAGACGAGAAAAGAATTTTTGAAAGAGGCAAGTAGAATCTTGAAGCCTGGTGGCGAAATGCTTATCATAGACTGGCAAGATAAGCTTAAACCTCACGAAGTGCTAGATATTTTGCCAGCCGGGATTAGCAAAGTGAGCGAATTTGACGCCGGCTCGCATCATTTCGGACTCTTACTTCGTAAATCATGAATCATAAATCATAAATCGTGAAGTCATTCCAAACAATTCTTTTGATAGTTTTTGCCTTCTTTATTGTGGGGGCTGTGCTTATATTTTCGGGCGTTTTGGGTGGGGGTAGCGGCTCACAGGACAAGCTTATTGCGCAGCCAGTAATAATGTGGGGCACGGTCTCTAAGTCTACGATGGAAGATATCTTGCAGAAGGCTATAGATGCCGGGGACAAGTTCGAGATTACCTATGTGGAGAAACGAGCCGACAGCTTCGAAGCGGAACTTATTGATGCTCTGGCCTCGAACAAAGGGCCAGATCTAATCCTTGCGCCGCATACTCTTGTTTTGAAGCAACGGGACAAGCTTCTGCCACTGCCCGAGACGGCTTTCTCAAGGCGCCTCTTCATGGACAGTTTCGTTGAGGCCGGCGAGACGTTGCTTGGGACAGACCAGGAAGGTGGTGAGAGCATTGTGCTTGGATTGCCCCTTTTCCTAGATCCAATAGTTATGTACTGGAATCGTGACATGTTCACTAAGGCGGGCTTATCCGCTCCGCCTTCCACTTGGCTCGAGGTTCAACTTCTGCCAGAGCGCCTGACCAAGCTCGACGAGCGGGGCAATATCGTAGAGGGCGCTGTCGGTCTCGGGGGTGTCAATAATGTGAGTCACTTCAAGGAGATCCTCTCCGCCCAGATTATGCAGACTGGTAACAAGATCGTCACGTTTGCCCTAGGGCGGGCTTCTGTCGTACTGGCAGAGGGTACCAATGCGGAATCAGCTCTGCGCTTCTACTCCGAATTCGGCAACCCAAGTCTACCCAAGTATTCCTGGAACTCTGCCAAGCGCAGCTCGCTTGACGAATTCATAGCAGGCAAGCTTGCGATCTACTTCGGCTTTGGTAGTGAACTGGGGATAATCGAGGCTCGCAACCCACACCTTAACTTCGATACGGCCAATTTCCCACAGATCTCAAGCGGTGAGCGCCGTCTCACATATGCAGATGTATACACACTCGCTGTTATCAAGAATTCGTCCGTGCAGAATGCGGCCTATGCCGTGGCCTATCGCATGTCACTTGGTGTTGCGGCTGATATAGCGGGGAGTGAGTTGCGCTTGCCTCCCGCCCGTCGTGACCTCCTCTCTGTGGCCGATGAGGATCCGAATGTGGCTCTCTTCGAGTCCGCGGCCGTAATCAGCAAGACCTGGTTTGATCCCAACTGGGTAGTGACGAGGAATATCTTCGCCGATATGATAGAATCTGTATTAATAGGCAAGTTAAGTCCGAGCAGCGCAGTGTCGGCGGCAAGCGCCCGCATCCAAGACTTGTTAAATATATAAAAATGGCATTAGTTGATTGCAACGGAAAAGTTGTTGGAGAAGGGGCAGACGCAAAATTCCTTGATGGCTGTACACTTCAAGATTTGGGTGTACTGATTGTGAAGATTTTTGACTACATGATCGACATTGTGTTCTTGCTTGCAGTGCTGGGCATTGCCGTGGGCGGTTTGTACATAATTTTCGGTGGGGCAAGCGAAGGCAATCGCATCCAGGGCAAGAGCATTATTGGCTCCTCTATCTTGGGCCTATTTGTAGCGGCCGCAGCCTGGGTGATTGTGAACACAATTCTGGTTGGCTTGGGAGCAGAAGGCTTCCGGAATCCGCTTAAAGTAGGAATATTTTAAACAAGAAATATGCAAAGAATATTAGAATTTTTCACCCAGACCACCTATGCACAGATCACGAGCAAGGGCGGTTCGTCAGTTTTCAAAAATCCTCTTGGGGGAACCACGAACTTTACCGAACTTCTCAACAAAGTCCTCGAGGTGATAATTGCCATCGGCGTGCCAATACTAGTAGTCTTCATTGTCTACGCAGGGTTCCTCTTCGTGACGGCTCAAGGCAATGAGACTAAACTCGAGAAGGCTAAGGCGTCTCTCTTCTGGGCGATCATTGGCGGCGCGGTCTTGATTGGGGCCAAAGTTATAGCCACGGCGATCCAAGATACTGTGGGAGTAATCGGCCCTTGATCAAGCTTCTTATTTAACATGTATAGAATATATGAATGAAGCGGCAGCATTCAAAATAATAGTGGGCAAGGTCCTGATACAGTTACAGTTTATCCCCCCTTTCCTTGTGGGTCTGGCTCTAGTCTATTTCATATATTCTGTTGTGCTCGTGATCAAGAATTCTGGCGACGAAGCTAAACTAACAGAGAGCAAGAAGAGCATGACATTCGGTATCGTGGCTCTCTTTATTATGATCTCATTGTGGGGTTTGGCTACTGCCCTGCGGAGTACCTTCCAGCTCGACGATGGTTCGGTTAATCAGGGCAAGATAGATAGCCTGTGGAAATAGTGCTATCCAGAAATATATGGGGGTGTATAATTGCCCTAGCCTCAAAGTAGGCATGAATTAGTGGTTAAAAATTAATAGCGTATTAATAATAAGTAATAAAATGACTAAAGCTAAGATAACCGCAGCCGCTCTCTCCTTTGCCATGCTTGCGCCTATGTCGGCACTTGCAGTGGGGGAGAACCTGGAGAACTTGTTGTCGTTGATTAAGCGTCTCGTATCCGGCGCGATCCCAGTTCTGGTGGGTCTTGCCCTCATCTTCTTTATAGTTGGCTTGATTCGCTTCGTAATCGCGGGCGACGCCGAGAAGCGTGAGGACGGCAAGAAGATGATGTGGTGGGGTATTGTGGCCCTCTTCGTGATTGTCTCGATCTGGGGCATCGTCGAATTCATCGCCAGCACTCTTGGTATAACTAAGGAAGGACCTATCACTCCTCCTGGAGTAGTGGGTGTCCAGTAGACATAAGTTGTGAACGAGTACTTAGCCGCAGTTCCCGCGGCAGTGGGCAAGATCAAGACAGAGATCGTCAACCCTATACTGAAGCTCTTGATTGCGCTTGCTGTAATATACTTCCTCTTCGGGGTGGTTAAGTACTTTATTGGTGCGCGCGAGAGGGCTGATTCGCAAGGCGCGGCCGAAGGCAAGAATCACATGCTCTGGGGTATCATAGGTGTAGCTATTACTATCTCGGCCTTCGGCATAGTTAATCTGATCGCAAGTTTCGTCGGGGAGGTAAGTTAACCCTGTTTCGCCCCACTTCGCTAAAGCTTCGCGGGGTCATTTTGCCAGCAAAATGAAAAACAGCCTTCGCGCCGTTCCCCTCCCAGCTTATGGCGGGGAAGTGACGGAGCGAAGGCCGTGACTTGAGACAAATGGTCCAGGAGAACGTGAGCGGGGGCGTGCTCGTGGCCGGGTCATGGGTAGAGCCGCATCTGGCCGTGACTGGGGCTCTCCGAGACCCAACAAGGGGTACCCTCGCAGATGCCGTCGTGACAGCAGTTCTCGTCCCAGCGCATTGTGATAGCTTCACCCCTGTCTCGTGTCCCGTCGCGGTTCACGATCCAGCCCGTTCCCTTGCCGGCACCCTCCTTCCAAACCACGTGGCCGGTGTCGCCTTCCACGGTGGTGAGAGTGTAATGTTGCCAGCCTGGGCTATCCGCGACCTTGGTGAGGTCGAAGCGCCCATCCTGGTTCTCGAGGAACTGCGCGACGATATGTCTCGTCGGCTTCGGGAGTTCGAACCCGAGCGCTGTTGGTGGAGCCGGTAGCGGCTGCTCGTCGGGGATGTGCGGAAGAACGTTTGCCCATCGCGCCAGTCGCCGGCCTTCCTTCTCCTCATTCACGGCCTGTGCCTGCTTGACGAGGTCGCGAACGGCTTGATGCCGAGTCGCCGTATCCTTGCCGCGGGCGACAGTCTCGACTCCGCGGACGACCTTCTTTCCCGTCTCGTGCACAGTGTCCGCGCTCGGCCAGGCCACCATCCTCGCCAGGTTCGCGAGTGCGACGACCGCTATGATGAGGCCGGCGTACTGACGCAGCTTCCCCGGAGGAAAGACAACGCCGAGACCGATGTAGGCGACGAACAGAACGCCGCAGAGCAGGAAGCCGTAGCGGTTCTGCTCCGTCTTGAAGACGAGCACGAAGGTGCCGTAGGTGACCCCCAAGAAATAGGGGAACCACAGCAAGCGAACGAGCATCGCCACCGCCCGAATGTAGGGGATCTGCGAGGCGAGGGCGACGCCGGTGAAGAAGAGGGCCACGATCGTCGGGGAGATGAACACCACGACGAGCGGAAGAAAGATGTAGACGAGCGTCAGGACGAGTGCGGGTGTGTCCCAGCCCCACAACCCGCAGGCCGTGATGGCCGCGAGCATGGCGCCGAAGCCGATGATCGTCCACTGTCCGATTGAATCGAGATACGTTCTCATTTAGTACCTCCTTCTCCTGATGGGTGGTAGGGGTGGGACTGGCTGGCCGACCGGTCGTGACCGGAAGTACGGCAGCTTGTTGACCAGCCCCATGAACAACCTGACAGGGCTGATCCGTCGGCCGATCTCGGCCATCTCGCGATCGAAATCCGCGATGGGCTCGGCGACCTTGTCGAAGATCTCGCGACCCTGCGCCTTGGCCGTGTCCCAGTCTGGGACACTCTCCCCAACGATGGCCACGAAGCCGTCGTCAGAGCGGCGATCGAGCGCTCTCTTGAGCGCCTCCGGATCAGAACAGATCCGATCCCAACGCTCCGCCCAGACTTTGAAGCGCTTCAGGAACTTCTCCTGATACGCACCCTCGTCGGTCTTGGCGATCTGGGTGAGACTCTTGTCTTTCGTTGGCATGTCTCTCCTCCTTCTAGAGAATTCCGTCGCGAAGTGCTTCCCGGGCGTCCTCTCCCGGCTTCTTGGGCTTGTCACCCGCCTTGCCGAAGAGGTGAACGTACGCATCGGCGTAGATGATACGCTGAATGCGTTCGCGCTGGAAGCGGTTCGGATGGTCGAGCGCGGCGCAAAGGGCGGGGTAATCCCGCTGTCCGTCCTCGCTCTCGATGAGCGGGGAGACCAGACTGCGGACCGCGTCCGCGTCTTCCTTCTGTTGCTCTCTGCCCTTCTTGTCTCCCAAGAAGAGCTTTTCGATCACGTACCAGATCCCCTCGTCGAATGGGATCAAGTCTAGCAGCTTGGGCATCTTCACTTTTCCTTTCTAGATTTAGGACCATTTGTCAGCGTCCTTGATCTACCCTCAATTATATCACATATTAATACGAAATGCAAGCCCACTTCGCCGATAGGCTTCGCGGGCCACAGGGTTGGGGATAAACTGCTTTCTGTGGCTTATTTATGGGGTAAAATTGTGTATACTTGTCCCGTTAGAAGTTACGGTGATTATCTAACGAGATTTTATAAAACCACATAATATTACTATGCATAAACTTCTAATGGGATGAGAAACAAAATTCTAGTGCCAGTTTTACTTCTAATTTTGCCGAGTTTCGCTAGTGCTAAGACTATCGGTGATCTCTTGAAGGACGTAGGTGGCTGGCTTGGCACTTTGTTACCCATCTTAACGGCTCTTGCCCTCGTTGTTTTCATCTGGGGACTTGTTATTTTCATCGGCAAGGCTGGCGATGAGACGGCTCGCACAGAAGGCAAGCAGCGGATGATCTGGGGCGTGATAGCCCTCTTCGTGATCATCTCGATCTGGGGCTTGGTCACCTTCTTGCAAGAGACAACTGGCACAGGTGGCTCAAGCGCATTGCCCGCACCCGGTTTACCAGCAGCACCAAAGTGATGGAAGCAGCAGCAACAGTAGGTTCGATCATCGGGGTGGGCATGAGTATTTTGGGTTTGCTCATCCCGCTCATAATCGGGCTTGGCCTTGTGTATTTCATTTGGGGTCTGGTGCAATTTATCGGTAAGGCTGGTGATGAGGCAGGCAGGACTGAAGGTAAGGCTAAGATGCTCTGGGGCATCATTGCTATCTTCGTGATCGTTTCCGTCTGGGGCCTGGTGGGAATTCTGCGGGAATCCTTCTTCGGAGGTGGTGCCGACAAGACACCGCCGCCCCCGCAGTTCCAAAGTTAATTTCTTATGACCGCGCAAGTTTACGCACAAGAGACTGGCAAGTACCAGCTACTCGAACAGCTTCCTAGTGGCCCGGAAGTTAATACTAAGAGCACAGAATATTTTGGCACGGCATATAACATTGCCCTAACAGTCACGGTGGCTCTTGCCCTCGTCATGATTGTGGTGGGTGGTATTCAGTACACTATCTCTTGGGCCTCGCCCTCGGCAAAGGGAGATGCGAAAAATAGAATCTTGGGTGCCATCGGGGGACTCATTCTGGCTTTGGTCTCGTATATACTTTTGCATACGATTAATCCCAAACTTGTCACAGAGCAGAATATCAATTTGCCAAGCGGTGGCAGTTCTGGCGGAGGTGGTTCCTCGGGCGGCGGATCTGGGGGAGGAGCTTTATGCAGCACATGCTTGAGTCAAGCTGATGCGCTCAAGCAGTTAACAGTCGCTGGCATTAGCGTTAAAACTGGAGTTGTCCTTGAGGGTATACGCCAAGATACTTTGAATGCTGTTTTCTATGTTAGAAGTAAGTGTAATGCTTGTACGATAATAGTTACCTCGGCCCTGGAGGGTACTCATGAAAGTGGTGGACATGATTCGGGATACAAACTTGATGTGCGATTGAATCGTGATCTTGATAATTTTATCGAGACTAATTTCACTCGTGTTTCCGATAGCAAGACAATGAAGTACAAAAGATACCAGGAAAGCGTAACCGGAGCAGTCTGGATGAAAGAGATGTGCGCTGCCCCATGTACGCCACACTGGGACGTAGACGGAAAGGGATAAAAGTAGTGCCGAGGGAGAGATTTGAACTCTCAATCCCTTGCGGGAGCTAGCTTCTAAGGCTAGTGCGTATACCAATTCCGCCACCTCGGCAAAAGTCCATGATACTTTGTAATCAGATCGTGTTCAAGAGCGTGCGAGTTTTCGGACCTACCATGCCAACTTGCTCAAGATAATTTTTGGCTTGGAAGCTTTTGACTGCTTGCTCGGTGCAAGGACCGAAGTTGCCTGTCATAGGGCAATCTCGCAATGTCTTACCCAACGGCGGATACAAACCCAGCTCATTTAGTCTAATTTGCAAAGCTAGGATATCCGGTAAGCCCCTCATCCCCCTAAACAACAATTTAGAAAAATAAAAGCTCGAGCTTTCTGATTTGGTTACCAGGCCTGCCTGCGCAGGCAGGTATCCAAAAAAGTTCTCGAGAGCTTGGGCTGTCTGTCTGGCAAGGTAATCAAGATAAAGTGCGCGAACTTCTGGACTGGCAAACTGTGACTCGTAGATGTAGCTGTACTCTATCAAGAGTGAGGCGTTATCTCGAGTGCCATGTGAGCCGATAGCAATTAGCTCGCGATCGGGTGTTACACCCAAGTCTTCACCCGGCAATGTGCTTATGGGCATAACTTGAGAGAGTTCGTCGCGTAAGTAGATTGCCAGGGCTTGGCTCGTGGCGCCATTCGCAAAGCTTGAGTCTGGCACATAGATAGTGAAGCCAATGTGCTCGCCCGGCACGCGCATGTTTGATCTGGGGTAGTCGTTGATGTGGATGTGCAGGGCAATGTCTATCCGATTGTCGTTGGCAAATTTATTGAGGGCGTAGAGTTCGAAAGCTGTTTGAGCTGGAGCCGTGTTGTGGTAAACAGATTGAGTTGTCGCGACTGTCGCAGATTTTGCGGAATTATAATATTTGATCGAAGCATCCCTGAAGGCCGTGATCTCTGCGTGCCCCTCGTCCATGAAAGCTTGGAACCAAGATGCATATTGCCCAGTTTCGTCACGTGCTACATAAATTTTAAAGTTCTTATCGCTCTCGAGTAGCTTCAAAATTTTGTGGGCGATCAACACATTGAGATCTCGTTCGTAGTAATCAGCAAATTGCGTGCCGCCGTCATTCTTGCCGTGCCCGGGCACTATCAATACACGCAAATCGCCCTCACTGTAGTGCTGCTTGATGTGCTCTATCGAGGACTGCTTGCCATAGAATGGATCGTAAGATGTACCGGCCACATGAGCCTGCGCTGCCGCCGGAATGAGTATAAGAAATATGAGCGAGTACTTAAACATCGAGTCCCCCCAGTAGGGCTCGAACCTACGACCTTATCCTTAAGAGGGATCTGCTCTACCAACTGAGCTATGGGGGGGTAACAAAGACTATCTTAACAAATTATGCTCGGGGTGGGAATCGAACCCACATGACCTTTCGATCACAACATTTTAAGTGTTGCGCGTATACCAATTCCGCCACCCGAGCAACGGGAGGCCACGGCGGGAAACGGTCACAACTCTCGGCTCGTCGTCACTTGCCTCGGTCGCGACCCCGCCTCACGAATTCGCAAGCTTGCGAATTAACGCTCCGGCTTGCGATTCCCGACACACGCAAAATTGTTTGCGTGTTCCTTGGCCTTGAGGCCACGGCGGGAATCGCACCCGCGTATAAGGGATTTGCAGTCCCTTGCCTTACTACTTGGCTACGTGGCCGTATGACTAGCTTACTATTTTCGCAGGAGCTCGTCTATTCTCTGGCGGTTTTTCTCTCCTTGGTCAAGTACAAATTGAATTTTGGGGACATGGCGCATTTTTGTTTTCTGCGAGATGTACTCTCTTACGACTCCGGCATGTCTCTCGGCGAAGCCCAAGGCCGCCTTCTCACTCACAACGGGGAACACAGACATATAACATCTGGCCAGTTTGCCTTCGCCCAGAAGCTCTACTCGCGTAATTGTTATCAGGGCTTTGCGATCTGACTCCTTCTCCAGGCACTCTGAAACCAGATCTCGGAATTCATCTGTTAATCTATTTTGTCGCCGCTCTCGCATCTATTTAGGATTTAGTTGTGATCTCAAGTATATCGCCTTCAGCTATTGCAAGCTTAGATTCTATCACTGCGCCAAACTGCTCTCCCTCCGATACAGAGTCTGCATCGTTGCGCATTTTCTGGAGGTTAGCAATCTTGCCGTCGCCCACGATCTCATCGGCCCTCTTGATTCTTACCTTCTTGCTCTTTTCAAGCTTGCCCTCTATCACAATGCCGCCAATAACCTGCTTGTCGCGAGTTTTACTGAAGGTTTTGAGAACTTTGGCCAGAGCAGTCACAGTTACGCTTTCCTCCTTCGGGCTTACACTCTGGACGTATTCGTCAAGCCACTCGGTAAGTTTGTAGATAATATCGAAGAGTCCAATCGCAATCCCGTTCTTGAGTGCAAGGTCAGTTGCATGCCTGTCGGCACTGACTCCGAAGCCGAGCACAACGGGTTTATCAGAGCCGAGAATAAATTTGATATCCGTCTCCGAAATTTCGCCCACCCCACTACTTACAAGTTTGATGGCTACCTTCTCTGTTGCATGCTTAGACAACTCTGCCATGAGAGCCTCAAGTGTCCCGGCGCTGTCGGCCTTGATTACGATCGGCACTATGATCTCTTTGCTTTCTTCAAGATTCGTAGCTTTGGCCGAGCTTCCCCTGCTACTTCTCGCAATCTCTGCCGCGTCCTCGGCACTGCGCTTATCGGCGAATACTGCCAAGTGCGCGCCCACCGCTGGTAACTCTGTGAACCCGCTTAAGATAACTGGTGTCGAAGCAATGGCGCTCTCGATCGCCTTACCTTCCCAATTATGCAGAGTTCTCGCCACAGACACATCTGTATCTACAAGCACCACATCACCCTTTTTCAGCACGCCATTCTTTATAACGAGCGTGGCCAGCGACCCCTTCTTAGGATCACGGTGAGATTCGACTACGACACCTTCTCCTGCCGCGCTATTATCTGTAGTGAGCTCCGTGAGACTCGCGAGAAGAAGTATGAGTGACAGTAGTGTTGGGATGCCCTCTCCGGTCTTGCCAGAAACCGCTGCGAACGAAACCGTGCCGCCGTAACCTTCGAGGTAGACTTCCGCTTCAGCCAAACTTTGCTTGGCTCTTTCTATGTTGGCGCCAGATTTGTCGATCTTGGTTATGGCAACTACAAATGGCACATTTGCTTTCTTGATTGCATCAAGGACCTCGAGCGTCTGCGGCTTGACGCCATCGTCTGCGGCAACTACCAGAATGGCGATATCTGCGACCGCCGCGCCTCGCTCGCGCATCTTGCCGAATGCCGCATGTCCCGGTGTGTCTATGAATGTGATGCGCTTGCTCTCGCCTTCGTATTCGTGCGTTACTTCGTAGGCAGCTGTGTGTTGGGTGATACCTCCCGCCTCACTTTCTACAACGTTTGTTTTCCTGATGTAATCAAGCAGGGTAGACTTGCCGTGGTCAACATGGCCAAGGACAACAACAACAGGCGGTCTTTCGGTTTTAGAATTATTTTCCATGGTTGTGTTGTTGTACTCTTCACGATATCAATTAGATGTGATACGCGCTATCAATTCTCGTTCCTCGTCCGACAATTCGTGATCACTTGACCTACCCTTGATAGGTTTGGCATAGACACTCGATTTGTCTCTGCTCCAAAGTCCAGTAAAGACAACTCCGTCGCCCCTCTCATCCGCAAGCAATGTGCTCCAGCTCTGATTGCCACCCTGGTCGCGGAAGGGGTTGAAGCGTACGGTCTCTACCCATTGCACGCTCTTTTTTACTCTCCCATCAATCTCGCTTATTCTCTCATCGGTGGTCTGCTTGTGGACAAACAATTTCGTAAGTTCGTCCCGCAAGCGCACTATTGTGTCCTCGAGTGTCTTGGCATTCTTGCCCGCGAGCAAGCGCGAGATCCTAAATTCAAGCCGGATGACCCATGCCAGAAGCACAACTAAAGCGGCTATAAGAATATAAGAAAGAGTGCTCATGCTACAGGATGCATACTAACGCTTCCAAGGGATCTTTGCAATAAGAATAAATATATGTAGTATCACGGCAGGAGGTCACATGCAGATCCACGGTCGCAATATCGCCGGGGTCGGATTCGACCTCGACGGCACTCTCATTCATTCGGAAGAGATCAACATTCGGGCAGTAGTAGCCACATGCCGACAGTTCCAAATCCCATACGAGCTCAAGGACAAGCGAGAACTCTTGGGCAGAACCAATACCCAGATCTTTACCGAGATCACAAACAGACTGGGTTTGGGCACGGCGATAGATGTGCGGGAACTCTCACGGCACAAGAGGGAGTACTTCGTCGGACATCTCTCTGAAGCCCAAGAAGTGGCGGGAGCGGTGAAATTCGTTCGGGCCGTGCGACGGCTTGGACTTGCCACTGCGATCGCCACCGCAGCCTCGAACATTTCGCTCGACGCGGCACTTGGGGCACTCCTGCTCTCGCGGGAGGAGTTCTCGGTGCTCATGCCAGCTGATTCGTTGCCGCGAGATCGTGCTAAGCCGCATCCGCATCACTGGGCAGAGACTGCCAGACTGGCTGGTGTCGGCGCACTGGAGTTCCTGGTCATCGAGGATACGCCACGCAGTGCGATGTCTGCTGTCGAAGCAGGGTGCTTCACCTGCGGGATCCTGACCACTCACAGCAGGGAGGAGCTACTTGAGGCCGGGACGGACTTTGTTGTGGAGTCCTTCGCAGAGCTTGCCCGACTTGCGGGTCTTGATTTATGACGGCCACTACCACAGGTGGCCGTCAAGCATTTCTGCTATTATGTTTCATATTATGAAGGAGCGCATATTTTTAGATAACGCTGCGGGGCGCAATAATCCCAACGCAATTTATCACGAGGGTCGCGAAGCGCGCGCGCGACTTGAGAGTGCACGGGCAAGAATTGCAAAAGTGCTAAGCGTTGCCACCGACGAAATAATTTTCACCCCCTGGGGCACAGAGGCAAATATCCTAGTTACCGCTTCACTCCAAAGCGGTTTAACCGCTGAGAAATCGCATGTCATAACCACACAGATAGAGCACAAGAGCATGCTCGATGCGCTCAAGCATTTCCCGAAAGTAACTTATTTAAAGCCTGATCACGAAGGCCTGATTTCAGTCAAGCAAGTTGAGCAAGCATTGCGACCAGAGACAAAACTCGTGAGCATCATGTATGCAAATAACGAAATAGGCACAATCCAGCCGATCAAGGAAATCGCAAGAATGTTAAGGCGAAAGGGAACTCGCTCTGCTGAAGTCCTCGGAAAAAATCCCCAGACTGTCAGCATAACGAGTTCCCATTCGCCCCAGCCACTTTTTCATAGTGACTGTGTGCAAGCTCCAGGGCTTTTGCCGATTAATATGCAGAGTTTGGGTGTGGACCTGGCAAGTTTCAGCGCGGCTAAGTTTGGCGGACCAGATGGTATTGGCTTTCTGTTCAGGCGCAGGGGAGTCGAATTGCCGGGGGTGCGAGATGCCGGAGCAGTTGATCTAGTTGAGCAAATGGCGGTGTCTCTCGAGAAAGCTAGCAAGCTAACAGGCCAACAAGCTAAAAAGCTAGAAACTCTGCGAGATTACTTTATAGCTGAAGTTCTCAAGAACACCGGGGCTCTACTAAATGGTTCACACGAAGTGAGGCTGGCGAATAATGCTAATTTTGTTTTCCCGATTGACTCTGAATTGCTTGTGCTAGAACTTGATAGATACGGCATCGCCGCATCAGCTGGTGCCGCATGTAGCTCGGGAGAATGTGACGAAGGCTCGCATGTTATACTTGCTCTCGGTAAAAGTAAGAAAGAGTCTAACCAGTCCGTCAGATTCTCACTGGGTTACGATACAAAAAAGAGTGATCTAGATTATGTAGTAAAAATTTTAAGAAAAGTTATAAATAAACACACAAATTTATGGCAGAAGAACTAAAGATTAGCGATAAAACAAAACAGATTCACAAAGATAAACTTTATGCAGGTTATGTAGCGAAAGAAAAGGAAGTCGGGGATAAGTTAGTAGAATTAAGAGACAAAATAATCGCGGGCACTGCACCGGGTGGCAACGCGACATACAGTGAGTTGCGTGCGCTAAAAGACGCTGAGAACTTCGCTACCAATGCAGTTTACTTGCATGAGTGGTACTTTGGTGTTCAGGAGGGAGATGCAGATTATGCCAAAGCACCAGAATTAGCTAAGGCACTAACAGAGAAATGGGGAAGTATGGAAAATGCGATCAAATATGTGAGCGAATGCGGCATGGCGGCCCGTGGTTGGGCAGTGGTAGCTTGGGATACAAAAGATGGCAACTTGCGGCAATATAATGCAGATGCGCACAACCAAGGGGGAGTGTGGGGTTGCCTTCCCATCATTGTGCTGGACGTCTACGAACATGCGTACTTCATCGATTTTGGCGCAGACAGAAAGAGTTATATAGAAGCATATTGGAAGAACTTTAATTGGGCGGCTGCGGAGCAGATGTATCTAAAAGTTCGCGGCTTGACTTTATAGAGGGGGGGGGGTAGAATCAAGTCGGTTCGAACCATGGTTCGGTGAGGAATGAAGCGTGTAGACTTTCCGTATTCGCGCAGGGACGGGCGTTACCTTGGAGAAGGTGCGTTAAACCACATACTCGCCACGACGGGTTATGCCGGGAGTTACCAGACAACTGGCCTCTCGCCTGGGAAACAACGTGGGCCAAGCCCCCTGCTACCTTACGTAGAAACTGTACCCGCTTCTCACCCTGCTCGGGCTGGATACCCGAGGCAGGTTACCAAGCCGAACTGCTTTACGCCGGGTGGACGCAAGTCCACCCGGCTTTCCCGTTGTCTGTAAGTAATATACCTGCGTAACGGGGGTGACTCTATGGCGTCTTTTGCTATAATGGAAGCAATGAATCTGGAACAACTTAGTAAAACTCAAATTGTGCTTTTGACACTTTTCGTTTCTTTTGTTACTTCTATTGCTACTGGCATCGTCACAGTCACTTTAGTCGAGCAGGCACCTTCGGACGTTACGCGTACCATCAACACAGTTGTGGAGAGAACGGTGGAGAAGGTTGTACCGGGCGAGACGCGCATCGTGGAGCGGATCAAAGAGATCAGTAACCCCACAGAGAGTGACTTGGCTATCGGTGCGATTGATAAGACGCAGAACGTTCTGGTCATTGCTCGCACCTCACTCGGCACGCGGGTGAAAGGTTTCTTCGTGAGCAATAAAGGTGAGGCGCTGGTCATGGCCCCGGCCGGAGTAGATGTTGGTAACGAACTTGGCCTCACTTGGATAGGCAGTGGTACCACCACAATGATATCGGTGAAGGTCAAAAAGATAGATCAGGAACTCGGGGTTATGATCGTTGCTCCATCAGAGAGTCAAAAAATTCTCTATCCGTATGTAAATCTCTCTGCTGTGCCGGTGCCAGCGCTCGGCCAGCGCGTGATCTCGATCGGTTACTCGGATGACTTGGGCGTCAAGATCGAATTTGGCAATGTGATCGGGATACTTGATGCCAAGGAAGATGAAGGTGCCCGCCGATTCCTGACCTCGCTATCCGGCAGTAACTCCAATATTGGCGCGCCTGTTGTAGATGTAAGTGCGAGAGTGATGGGCATTGAGGTGGGCCGCGGCGCCAGTCAGTCAGAAGGTTCGGTCGTGATCCCACTCTCGAGGCTATCGGCCTTGATTGGCTCTATAGCCGGCGCCTCTACTACAACCCCATTGACAAACTAGGTTCTATGTCTTAATCTAATATCTAATACCTAACATCTAGTACCTAACCTATGATTCCCTTCAATAACTTCACATCCAAGGCACGAGAAGCAGTTCGCAAGGCTCATGAGCTGGTAATTGAGCGTGGCCAGAATTCTGTCCGGCCTATTCATCTACTGGCGGCTCTGATAATTCAGGAAGAGAGCGTGATCATGTCTGTGCTCGATAAGCTTGGCGTGGATACAGTGCTACTCACTGATCAACTACTCGAGAATATGGAGGGTTCTGGTGAGGGCGGTTCGGTGGCGGCGCCGTCGTACCAAATATATTTCACACCCGAACTAGTCAAAGTTCTGGACGAGTCCGGGAGAATGGCCGCAATCTTGCGCGACGAGTTCATCAATACAGAACATCTCTTCTTGGCTCTACTCGAGGTGCCTTCTGTGGCCCGCGATATCCTAGTTCGTTTCAGGATTAATAGAGATGAAGTGTTCAAGGTTATCGAAGAGATGAGGGCAAGCGGCTCGAGTGCCTCGCCGCAAGTGTCGAGCAAGAAGACCAAGGCTCTTGATAAATATACTCGCGATCTCACCGAACTTGCATTGCACGAGAAGCTTGATCCGGTTATCGGTCGCGACAATGAGATCAGACGCACGATCGAGATTCTATCTAGGCGCACAAAGAATAATCCCATACTGATTGGTGAACCGGGCGTGGGTAAGACGGCTATTGCAGAGGGCCTCGCTGTGAGGATAGCTAAGCAGGATGTGCCGGAATACTTGCGCGATAAGCGTATTGTGTCACTCGATCTCGGCTCTCTTCTTGCCGGCACGAAATATAGGGGTGAGTTCGAAGACAGGCTCAAAAATATAATCAAAGAGATAGAGAAGTCTGAGGGCAAGATCGTGCTCTTCATAGATGAGATCCATACTATTGTTGGGGCTGGCTCTGCCGAAGGATCGGTGGATGCGGCCAATATGCTGAAGCCTGCCCTTGCCCGTGGCGAATTGCGAGCTATTGGCGCCACTACGCTTAAGGAGTATCAGAAGTACATTGAGAAGGATCAGGCTCTGGCCCGCCGCTTCCAGCCTGTGTATGTCGAAGAGCCGACACTTGAAGATGCAACGGCGATCTTGAGGGGTCTCAAAGAGAAATATGAATTACATCATGGGGTGCGCATCACGGATGCTGCAATCCAGGCTGCGGTCAATCTCTCTGCGCGCTATATATCTGACAGATTCTTGCCGGACAAGGCTATTGATCTTGTAGATGAGGCTGCGAGCGCCTTACGTTTGCAGCTTGAGAATAAACCAGCGGCGCTCGAGGATTCGCACCGGAAGATTATGCGACTCGAGATCGAGCGTGAAGCTCTCAAGAAAGAGCTTGCTGATAACACCGGTGATGAGAAGACGCACAGGAACAGGTTGAAGGACATAGAAAAAGAGGTAGCGGATCTGCGTGAGGAAACAAAAGAACTTGAGCTCAAGTGGCAGAACGAGAAGGAGACTATTGCTTCTGTGCGGGGAGCTAAGAAGGAACTTGAATTATTGCGCCAAGAGGCCGGACGTGCAGAGGCTCATGCTGATCTTGCCAAGGCAGCCGAAATTAGATACGGCAAGATACCGGCCAAGGAGAAGGATTTGAACACGGCCGAAACCAGACTTGGTAAACTTCAGCGATCTCGCAGAATACTGCGCGAAGAGATTACCGAGCAAGACATAGCTGGAGTCGTGGCCAGATGGACCGGCATACCCGTTCTGCGTATGCTCGAGGAAGAGGCGCAGAAGCTCTTGCGCATGGAGGATGATCTGCGCAAACGCGTACTTGGTCAAGACGATGCGATTTCTAAGATTGCCAACGCTGTCCGTCGCTCGCGCGCGGGGATCGGGGACCTCGACAGGCCCATTGGTTCATTCATGTTCTTGGGGCCCACGGGTGTGGGCAAGACAGAGCTTGCGCGGGCGCTCGCCGAGTTCATGTTCAACGACGAGAAGTCACTTGTGCGCATAGACATGAGTGAATATATGGAGAGGCATAGTGTGAGCAAATTAATCGGCTCACCTCCGGGCTATGTGGGTTACGATGAAGGTGGCGGATTGACAGAGATTATACGTCATAGGCCATACTCGGTTATATTGTTTGACGAAGTGGAGAAGGCCCACCCAGAAGTGTTTAACATTCTTCTTCAGGTTCTGGACAACGGCAGGTTGACGGATAGTAAGGGCAGAATTGTGAACTTCAAGAACTCAATCATTATCCTCACATCAAACATTGGCGCAGAGTATCTGAATAGAATGCACTCGATTGGCTTCTCGGCACCGGGCAAGGAGGAAGGCGGCATGGATATAGAGCGCATGAACGAGAAGATTCTCGAAAGCCTCAAAGATCACTTCAGGCCAGAATTCTTGAACCGACTTGACGACATAATAATCTTCAAGGTGCTTGATAGAAACGTGGTCAAGAGTATTGTGGGTATCCAGGTTGGATTTGTTAAGACTAGGCTTGCCGATAAGGGCATCACCCTTGCCGTGGGAGACGAAGTACTTGGCTATCTTGCCGAGAATGGTTATGATCAGAATTACGGTGCAAGACCACTCAAGCGTCTTATCCAAGATAAGATTCTTAATCCCGTTGCCAGCCAGATTATTGCGCGCAAGGTGGAAAGTGGAGGTGAAGTTGCTGTCGACCTGGCCGCTGATAAGAAGGGTCTGGTTGTCTCTGTGAAAAAAACTGGGAAGAAGAGAGGCCGCTCCCAGCAAGTAGAAGAATCTGTGCGAGTCTGATAAAATCGAACTTGGCCTTCGTAGTCTGCAAGAAGGAAGGCTGGGATACTCAAGTGGTCAACGAGGGGAGACTGTAAATCTCCTGCCTATAGGCTTCGCAGGTTCGAATCCTGCTCCCAGCATCACGTAAAATCCCGCTTCGCGGGATCACGTGACGCAGTCGCCTCGTGGTCACTAGACTTTACGAGGCAGTCACTGAGACTGCGAGTGGTGATTTTACGTGCCCCGTGGGAGCTTGCAAAGCAAGCGACTTTACGGGGAGGAATCATGTACTACGTTGTTTACATCCTCGAGGATCAGTCTGACAAGACCTGGTATACCGGGTATACGAGTGATCTCAATAGAAGAATGAAAGAGCATGAGGGCAAGCGCAGTCCCTATACAAGCAGGAAAGGCCAAATGAAACTTATCTACGCCGAGATGTATTTGCACAAGATGGATGCAATTGGACGAGAAACTTTTCTCAAGAGTGGGTCGGGACATAGATTTGTCAAGAAACAACTAGCCAATTACTTATCTGGACCGCTGATTGCCAAGGGATAAAGGAGGAGTAGTTTTGCAGCAGCAGTTGCATTTTTTGTCTTTCTCGTATAACCTACCCCCATGCCACAACCACATTTGATCAAGCTTGCCTGTAGCAAATGCAAGCGCATTAACTATTGGTCCAGCAAGAACAAGAAGAACAAAAAGGGTATAGACCGCAAAATCGAACTCAAGAAGTATTGCCGCTGGTGCAAAGCACATACGGTACACAAGCAAGCCAAAAAGTAGTAAGCTATTCCCGTAGGGTCCATAGTTAAATGGTATAATTCCAGTCTCCAAAACTGGAGTTCTTGGTTCGATTCCAAGTGGGCCCGCATATGGAAGTTTCTGTTAAAAACGGTGAAATTGTTCTGTCGGTTAGTGAATACATTGAACGGCTTAACCTTGCTCTTGGGGGTGAGGCGGGATTCGTTGAGGGGGAAGTGACGGAGTTTAAAGCAAGTGCCAAGTGGGTCGGATTCACACTCAAGGATTCACAAAGTTCGGTGGAGAGACCGCCAACTGGCGGACTCACCGCCACAAGTGCTGTGCTTAAGTGTGTGATGCATGCTCATATGTTTCGCCGGCTTGGCGTTGCCATCGAGGATGGTATGAGAGTCAAAGTTTATGGCGTGCCCCGGATCTCGAAGGGTTGGGGCAGTTTAGGATTATGGGTTGAGAGTATTGAGCCACTTGGTGAAGGCTCGCTTAAGAAGGCTTACGAGTTACTTTTTAAGAAATTAACTCTCGAGGGACTATTCGCTCGCAAGCGCGAGTTGCCGGAGTTCATTTCGCGCATTGGCGTGATTAGCTCGCGCGACGGCGTAGTTCTTCAAGACCTACGCAAGAATCTCCGAAGGTTAAGCCTTCGGGTAAACTTTGTACACACCCAAGTTGAAGGCGCCGGAGCCGTGCCGGGCATCTTGCGAGCGCTCGACTATTTTAATCGTAGCGGAAATGATTATGACTGTGTTGTGCTAATACGGGGTGGGGGATCGCTCGAGAGTTTGCAAGCTTTCAACAATGAGGAAGTTGTGCGAGCTATCTATGCAATGCCTGTACCGGTGATCGCGGGCATTGGCCACGACGTAGACGTGCCCCTCTCTGCGCTCGTGGCAGATGCAATGGCCAGCACGCCCACGGGTGTGGCCCACATAATTAATGCTACCTGGGACGCACTTGCGCTTGGCCTGCCTGATCTAACTCGCAGGATTCACGATGGTATGAGTGACATTGTTTACGCGCACAAGCAAAGAGTAGAACTTTTGCAGACGCGTATGCACACATACTTTGTTCAACTATTTCGCACATTTGACTTAGCCGCCGGGCGGCTAAGTAGGGCGCGAGAGAGGGTTGGGGAGAGAATTAGGGCATTGCAGGAGTATCTTGCGCGCACAGAGCGCTTGCTCACATTTTCTGATCCAATCAGGAATTTGAAACTGGGGTATAGTTTGACGTATGTAGCGGGCAAGGTTCTCAAGAGCAAAAAAGATGCTAGAATAGGCGACACACTAGAAACTAGAGTGAGTGACGGGCTGATTGATTCTAAAATTAGTAACATTCGCATGAATTCGTAAATTAGCATCGCGCTATGAATAAAAGGATAAATATAAAAGAAAAACTGGGCAAACTCGAAGAGATAGCCAGCTGGTTCGACAAGCAGAAAGAGGTAGACGTCGAAGAAGGCTTAAAAAAAGTCAAAGAAGGCAATGCCTTAGTTAAAGAATTGAGAGAGCGTTTGAGCGAAGTAGAGAACGAATTCGAAGAACTAAAGAAGGATTTGGACTAACTTGGTTACCTGGTAACCAAATGATTGATTTTTCGCGTTTGAACCAGGTCATCTGGCGTTTGGCGTAGTTTAGGTTTTCTTTTTCTATGCTCTCTAGCATTTCTTTTTTTGTAAGTTTATTTCGCAGGTAGTTTGCAACTATTCTGTATTCTAGTCCCAACGACTCAAGGCGTTTCCAAGAGAGGCCATTTTTATGTAGCTTTTTCACCTCCCCAACCATGCCTCGGCTCATACGCCGTGTGAGCCGATCGTGAATCTTGAATCGTAATTCGTGAATCGTTGGCCTAATCCCCAGCATCACCGGCGCATACCTCGGTTCTGACTTTAACTCCGGCACTCTCCCTAATGCCTTTGCAATCTCGATTGCCCTCACTAATCTTCTGGGGTTATGCCTGTCTATTTGCCTGGCCCGAGCAGGGTCGAGGGCTTTGAGCAGTTTGAGCAGTTTGTCGTTTGTTAGTTTTTCCAAACGTGCACGAAGTTTGGGGTTTGGTTTTACCTCCGGAACTATTAATCCTTGCGTTATGGCGCTGATGTATTGCCCGGTGCCCCCCACGATTGTCGGTAATTTGTTGCGAGATAAAATGTCGTCTATTATTTTGTATGCAAGTTTCTGATACTGCGAGACATTAAACACGTGTTTAGGATTTGCCACATCTAGCATATGATGCGCCACGCCCAGCATCTCACGCTTCGTCACTTTGCCGGAGCCAATGTCTAGCCCACGATAAATTTGCCGCGAGTCGGCGCTTACAATCTCACCGTTAAATTTTTTGGCAAGTTTAATTCCAAGCGCGGATTTGCCGGAGGCGTTGGGGCCGACTATGACGAGAATCTTTGGTTTCATGTTTTAACTTTAAGTGACCCCCTCGACGTTTGCGTGCATATAAACGCGTCTCGGGGGCTTGTCGCTAGGAGCTGATGTGGACCCAGGTTCTGAGTTTGTTGACGTAAATCTCGGCCGAGCCAGACCCCACTGCTTGCTGAAGAACTGCAAGCAATACGGAAGCCTGACTCTCGTCCTTGATGTACTCGGCGAACTCATCTGCTGCGACCTCCGGCTTCATTGTCCGGTTGATAATTGCCCCTACCAATTCCCGTACACGTGAGATTGGCATGGCGCTCGGTTCATCGCGATTCTGTTGCTGGGGCAAAGACATGGGTCACCTCCTTTCGAGCCTTGGGACCTTGCCCAGAGCTATTATATCACAAAATGCCGGAGGAGGGACTTGAACCCTCACGCCCTTGCGAGCACAGGATTTTGAGTCCTGCGTGTCTGCCATTCCACCACTCCGGCCTACTTCGCCAAGGCTTCGCACGCCAAGGCTGGCGTGCTAATATTATCACATGTCTGAAGAGTTGCCGTTTAGTAATTCTATTTTTTGGATTGAGGTGGGCAAGATTAGCCCTAACCCTTTCCAGCCACGCAAAGAATTTGATCAGAGGGCTCTCGAGAGCTTAGCCGATTCTATTAAGCAGTACGGCGTGCTTCAGCCACTGGTTGTGACGCGCAAGGAATTTGAGAAACCAGATGGTGGTATTGCTGTTGAGTATGAACTAATAGCGGGCGAACGCAGATTGCGCGCAAGCAAACTTGCGGGTCTCCTTCAAGTGCCTGCTGTAATCAGACCTGGTCAAGATAACGACAAAGTCAAACTCGAGATTGCAATAATAGAGAACTTGCAGCGTGAGGACCTAAACCCCATTGATCGGGCTGAAGCCTTCAAAAAACTTTTGGACGAATTTGGTTACAAAGCGACCGAAGTGGCTAAGAAAATTGGCATGAGTCGCGAGTACGTCTCTAATACTGTGCGTATGCTTGGTCTACCAGCGCACATGATCGAGAGCATTAGGCAAGGTGAGATTACAGAAGGTCACTCGAGGCCACTGCTCATGCTCACCGATAAACCTGCCGAGCAGGAGACGCTTTATAAAGATATCAAAGTGAGGCGGCTTTCGGTGCGTGATACAGAAAGTGCCGCGCGGCATATCGCAGTTGATAAAGTGCGCAAGCATAGCCTCATAGACCCAGAGATTGCCGCGGCTGAATCGCAACTGACAGAAAAGTTTGGAACAAAAGTAGAAATCCAGAAAAAGCAAGATGGTGGCAGAATTATGATAGATTATTTCTCACCCGAAGATCTTAAAAATCTACTCGAAAAGTTAATTGCGGGGCAGATTGTTCCCGAGACTGCAATAGACGATCGGAGCAAAGAAGAGAAACAGGAAGACGAAGGAGAGCTCTATTCTGTCTCAAACTTTACGGTGTAGAGCCGCTCTAATCTTCCTTCTCGCTTCCACTGTACGTGCAAATTCGAGCCATTTTCGATTTGGTCGGGCCGATTTTGAGGTCTCGATCAGAACAGTTTCGTACCCGTGCAGGGGAGTGTCGAGGGATTTGTACTTGCCATTTATCTTAGCAGCATGAGCATGGTTGCCTAGATCAGAATGTATTGCGTAAGCAAAATCGATAGGTGTAGAGCCTTCTGGCAGCTCTATCACATCGCCCGTTGGGGTGAAGACGAATATGCGGTCACGGAAGAAGTCAAGCTTCACTGCTTCAGCGAAGTCCGAAATATTTTTAGACTTCTTTGCAATCTCAAGCATCTGCTTTACCCAGACAAGACTATTAGCCCAGCGGCCACCGGTGTCCGGCTTGTCGCTCTCCTCGTACGCGACCACCGCAGCCACTCCGTACTCTGCCTCCGCGTGCATCTCTTTAGTTCTGATCTGAATCTCGGCCATGCTGCCGTCCCCCGTATAGATCGTGGTGTGGATGCTCTGGTAACCATTCGGCTTGGGGTTGGCTACGTAATCCTTCACTTTGCCAGCGACGGGCTTCCACTTAGAGTGTATTAAGCCCAGTATCTTGTAGCAGTTCTCAACTGTGTCAGTCACGATCCTAAGAGCGAGCAAATCTCGGATCTTGTCTATCTCGAAGTTGTAGCGTCCAAGTTTCTTCCACAGACTGTACATATTCTTTAGACGGTAATCTACCTCAATTATGTTGATATTCTCTTTGGAGAAATACTTGCGCAACGAGCGATAGATTTTCTCGAGGTTCTTGGTAGCTATCGGCGCCCTTTTCTTAAGCAACTTGCTTACTTTGGCATATTCGTCGGGGTAAACGTAAGGAAAGGCGAGAGTCTCAAATTGTGCCTTCACTCTACCCATACCTAATCTGTTTGCAAGGGGAGCATAGACCTCGAGAGTCTCAAGGGCCACTTGTTTCTGGTCCTCCCTACTTCTCCTGCTAAGTACTTCCATGGTATGCAACCTATGTGCGAAGGCGATGAAGATTATGCGCAAGTCCTTGGCGAATACGACAAAAAATCTGCGCAAGTCCTCTACATGCTTCTCAAGGCCTTTGTAATGAATGTCAGTCAGGCTCCTGGTGCCCTTTATCAGATTGAGCACCTCTATTCCAAATTCTCTTTTGACGTCCTCTTCGCTCGCGTCTCCACTTCCTGTTGTGCTGTGGATGAGACCCGCAACTATAACTATGGTAGGCAGTTTCCAGGAGGCCAAGGTCTTGGCTGTTTCGACACAGTGGGAGATGTATGGTTCTCCGGATTTGCGCGCACGACCCTCAAGATGCACCTGCGCGAACTTGTAGGCGCGAGCTATCAGAGCTTCGTCCGCCGCACTTTGCCGGCCAGTGAGCTTAGTTATTTCTTGGAGAGCTTGTGTGGATTGTGGTTCGGGCATTGTTTATTCGAGCAACGCTCTGGGATTGTTTTGGTCCCCTCCATTTTTAAACTGCCGCAGAGTTCGCAAAGTTTGCCTGTAGGCTTGCTCTTTGTGATATTTTTACAGTCCGGATAATTCGAGCAGCTATAAAATAGGCCAAACCTACCCCTCTTTTCTATCATTGTTCCGGTTTTACAGATCGGACACGTTACGCCTGTGTCGGCTCGCTTCCTAGCCTCCTCGTCAACCTTTACGTACTTGCACTTGGGGTATCGCGAGCAAGCAATGAATGTGCCATATTTGCCTGATCGCTCAACCAGCATGCCGCCTGCCTGCGCAGGCAGGCCTCCCTTCCCCTTTTTATCAACTGGCATTTCGCCGCAGTCAGGGCACTTCTCACCCGTCTCAACTGGTCCCTTCATCTCTTCGCCCTCTATAGTGCGTGCGCCAGCGCAGTCTGGGAATTTAGCGCATGACATGAATTTGCCAGATCTGCCCAATTTGATAATCATTGGCCCCGAACAGATGGGGCAGAGCCACTTCTTGTCTGCTTCGCCCAAATTAGTAATTTTTCCAATCTTTTTGTCTTTTTCTTTAATTTCTTTCGAGAATGGCTTGTAGAAACTAGATAGAACTTTCACATATTCTTTATTACCCAGAGCAATCTCGTCGAGATCTTCTTCCATGCCCGCTGTGAATGTGTCGCTAATTACATCTGCAAAGTTCGCCTCTAAGAAACTAGATACAACATCACCCGTGTCAGTGGGGATTAGCGTTCTGCCGTCTTTGTCCACATAGCCTCTGTCTACAATAGTCTTAGTAATAGAAGCATAGGTACTCGGCCGACCAATGCCGCGCTTTTCAAGTTCCTTGATCAAGCCCGCTTCAGTGTAGCGCTTGGGTGGTTCCGTCTGCTTGGCTTCGCTGTTTACCTCGATCAAATCTAATTTATCTCCCACACTTACTTTGGGCAACTCTACGTCCTCTCCGCGTGCTCGCGTGTCAACAGCCAACCAGCCGTCAAAGATCACTTGCGAGCCATTTGCAATGAAGGGTTTGATATCATTTATCTCGACAGCTATTTTAGTTTTGAGTAATCTGGCGTCACTCATTTGACTTGCCACTGTGCGCTCCCAAATTAACCTGTACAACTTCTTCTGATCCTCGGGCAAACTCAAATTTTCTTTCTCAATATGCGTAGGTCTGATTGCCTCGTGAGCTTCTTGAGCGTTCTTGCTCGTGCTCTTGTAGCCGCGCACTTCTAAATACTTTTCTCCAAACTTTTTCGTGATCACACTGGCCGCTGTCGCGATAGCCTCTTTAGACAAGTTAAGCGAATCTGTGCGCATGTACGTAATGTGTCCCGCCTCATAGAGCTTCTGCGCGATGCGCATGGCATTTGATGGCGACAGGCCAAGTCTTGTACTTGCCGATTGTTGTAGTGTGCTTGTAATGAAGGGGGGCTTGGGCGAGCGCTTCATCTCACTTTCACCTACGTCGCTTACACTCCAAGGTCCGGCCTTGGAGTGCTCGATCACTCTTTGAGCCTCACTTTCTGTTCTTGGCTCTTGTGAATAAGTGAAAGTTATGTTCTCACCGCCTTCGCTTTTGCTTCGGCGTGTCAAGGCCGTTATTACCCAGAAACTTTCTGGCACAAACGCGCGTATTTCGCGCTCGCGCTCCATAAGTATGCGCAAAGCAGGGGATTGCACGCGTCCAGCAGATAAGCCATATCTAACTTTTTTCCAGATCAAGCCAGATAGGTCGTATCCGACCAATCGGTCCAATACCCTTCTCGCTTCTTGAGCTTTGACTAGCTTCTCGTCTATTTCCCGCGGATGCTCAAAAGCTTCTTTGACTGCATTCTCTGTAATCTCATGGAACACTACCCTCTTCGGATGTTTCAGTCCCAATACTTCAGCCAAGTGATGCGAGATCGCTTCGCCTTCGCGATCTGGGTCTGTGGCCAAGTACACTTCGCTTGCTTTCTTTGTGAGCGCTGTGAGTTCGCTTATTACTTTCTCTTTGCCGTGAGTCACTTCGTAATGGGGGATAAACCCATTTTCAATATCAATTGCTTTCTTGTTTGATTTAGGCAAATCGCGCACGTGGCCCACAGAGGCGCGCACCTTGTAATCACTTCCCAGATACTTCTCAATAGTCTTAGCCTTCGAAGGCGACTCAACAATAACTAACTTCATTTGGCCTACTATACCAGTGTCGCGATATTATGCAAATTGATTGCGGCCAGGTACCCGCTTGGGTCCCTGGCCGCTTACTCACTTCTTGCGCTTCTTCTTGGGTACGGAGAGCGGATGAGCCGGCTCGGGTGGATGTACCGAGCAACCATCCATCGGACTGTGCTTGTTTGGACAGGTGCATTCGTCTTCGTCCTTTGCTTTCGTGATAAGCACGACGAGAGCAATCAATGCTAGCGCATTCGCCCGTGTTGCATGCATCAGTGCCATGTCATCCGAGCTGTGTTTGCTCAGGTCGATCTCCTCGTTTGCCGCCTCGATCAGTTCTTTGCTTGTCGCTTTCGCCACCGTTCCTCCTTGCGCTCGTACTAATGCGAGCTCTGACGCCAAACTACTCTTTAAATTTATTTTGTCAACTAAACTAGTTCAATCGCAACTCACCGAGTGATTCAGTAATTATGCCTTTGATTTCGAGAGTGGCCAGCGCTGTGTTGGCTAGGCTTATTTCTAGCTCTGCCAATCTGATCACTTCGTCTCTGGGCAGTGGCTCTGTTTTGAGCAATTCTACGATCATGCGCTCATGATTAGTCAAACTTTCAAGATCTAATTCTTTTTGCCCTGATTCATCAACCTGAAATCCCAAAGCATTGAGTATGTCAGAACTGCTTGTAATTGGCGTGGCACCCAATCTGATCAACTCATTCGTGCCCTGGGAGTTGGGTGAGAAGATAGATCCGGGGACAGCGAGCACGTCGCGATTATATTCTGTAGCCAGTCGCGCTGTGATGCGCGTGCCACTTTGCATTCCCGCTTCTATTACGAGCACCGCTTTGCAAAGACCAGCCATCAACCTATTTCTGCGTGGGAAAGTGTGCATGCCCGCGGGATATGTGGGGTCATATTCGCTGATCAAACATCCGCCCTTTTTCACAATTTCATCTGCCAGCGCCCGATTTGAGTGTGGGTGTAAAACAGATCTGTCCAGACCAGAGCCGGGGAAAGCAATAGTTTGCAGTCCTGCTTCGAGTGCGGCTTTGTGAGCAATAGTATCCATGCCCACAGCAAGTCCCGATACGATAGAAATATTCTGTCCGCTCAAGCCACTAATTAATTTCTCGCAAGCATCGCGACCATAACTGGAGTACTTGCGCGAACCCACAACAGCAAGGAGTACTGTCTCCGGAGTGGGAAGTGTGCCCTCTATATAGAGCTGCGTAGGCGGCTCGGGAATCTCGGTTAATGGCGAGAGTGCCCCTGTGAGATGTTTCTGGTCAAGTTTTATTCCTGTGGCCATTTTGCTATTATATTAGCATGCTAGACATAAGATTTATCAAAGAGAATGCGGATTTAGTTCGCGAGGCTGCTCGCAAGAAGTTGATTAATTTTAATCTCGATGATTTGCTCGCTGTTGATAACGAGCGGGTGAAGATTCTTGGCGAGGTTGAAGGTTTGCGCAGGGAGCAAAATGATGCCAACGATAGGATGATCAAGCCGGAAGAGGACAAGGGCGCTTTAGTTACCGGCATGAAGAGGGTCAAAGAGGCGCTTAAGATAAAAGAAGATGAATTGAGTGAGGTGATGAAGCGCTGGCAGGGACTCATGCTACAGGTGCCCAATATTCCGGACATGTCGGTGCCCGAAGGCAAAGATGATAGCGAGAATAAAGAGGTCAAGAAATGGGGGATTATTCCGGAGTTTAACTTCACACCCAAGAGCCATATCGACATCATGCTTGCTCATGATTGGGCAGACTTCGAGCGGGGCGCGAAGGTGGCGGGCTTCCGAGGTTACTTTTTGAAAGGCGAGATGGCACGGCTTTCACTTGCGATATGGCAATACGGGATGAAATTTTTTGGCGAGAAGGGCATGACACCCATGATTGTGCCATCGCTTGTCCGTCGCGAGAATCTCTTGGGCACAGGCTTCCTGCCACAAGGCGAAGAGGATCTCTACAAAACTCAAGATGGCGAGTATCTGGCCGGCACTGCCGAAGTGGCCACCATGGGCTACTTCATGAACGAAACTCTCGACAAGAGCAAACTTCCCATTAAAGTGCTCTCATTCTCGCCGTGTTTCCGGCGGGAGGCAGGCGCACATGGCAAGGATGTGAAGGGCCTAATTAGAGTGCACGAGTTCTTCAAGCTCGAGCAAGTTGTAATCTGCGAAGCAAGTCATGAAGAATCTGTGAAGATGCACGAATGGCTAAATCGCAACACCGAAGAATTTATCGAATCACTCGGCATACCGTATCACACTGTCATAAACTGCGGCGGCGACTTGGGTCTGGGGCAAGTTAAAAAGTACGACATAGAACTCTGGGTTCCCTTAGAAGGCAAATACCGCGAGATCAGCTCTGCATCATACTTTCATGACTTCCAAACTCGCAGACTAAACATTAGGTACAGAGATACAGATGGCCCGCCTGCGCAGGCAGGGAAACTTAAATATACTCACTCACTTAATTCAACTGCAATACCGACGCCTAGAATTTTAGTCTCACTTATTGAGAACTTCCAACAATCTGATGGGAGTGTGAAGTTGCCGGAAGTGCTCGTGCCTTACATGGGCAAGAGTGTACTCAATTAATAAGAGATGCGTGTACGATCTAAGGTAAGGCACAAAAGACAAGTTGCAAGTATTTTGCTCTACGTTCTGCTTGTCCTTTCAATTAGTTTTGGACTTAACTATTTTCTTCGGGGCGATGACTATTTCATTGGGCCTGTCAGAATTACTGGGGCGAGCGAACTTGATCCCGTGCTTAATCAAAAAGTTAGCATGATTGTGGAAAGGGAACTTGCGGGAGCATATGTAGGCCTATTCCCGAAGAGAAATCTCTGGTTGTATCCTAAAGAGGAGATAATTTCGCTATTACGTGCCGAGCTCCCAGAGCTAGAGAAAGTCGAGGTAGATCTATCTGGGAGGTTGCTTAACGTTAACATTACAGAATATAGACAGGAATACTTTTGGTGCCAGCGTGACCTGGAATGCTACGCGTTTATCAATTTCCTGATTGCCGAGGGGATAGAGATTGGGGCGGTTAGATCGAGTGGCGATCCGGATGTGGTGGTGGAGACGGTCGGTGGGTGGTATATAATATATGAACGAGGTGAGCTCGTAGAGAGCCTATCTCGGCGATATCTGGCGGCGCTAGCCTCTCTTGCCCTTGACGGCAAGGACACATCTCTACTCGAGTATATTGACTTGCGCTTTGGTAATAAGATTTACTACAAATTCAAGGATGAAAAATAAATTTTCCTTAATTTCCTATAGCATTCTCGCGGTTCTCTTCGGACTAGGTGTTTCTTCTGTAATTGTGTACGGATCGAGATTTATTGTAAGTGGCACTTCAGTAACTAGCGCGGCCACACTTCTCTACGATGCTACTGCCTCCGGCCATTCTTCAGGCGGGGTGTTACGAGCTTACTATCTTAAATCTGACGCGGCTCCTCTCCCTGATATTAACGCGAGAGCCTTCGTGGTGGCCGATCTGCTTACTGGCGATATCCTTTTGCAGAAAGGGCTTGATAAGCCTTATCCGATAGCTTCTGTCACCAAGCTCGCGACGGCTCAAGTTGCGCTTAATATGAGCTTGCAAGATTCTGACTTGCTCTACCCACTTTTGCTTGAATCCAATAATCAGACAGCGGAGAGCATTGCGGCGACTTTTGGGCGGCAGACTTTTCTGCAGAACATGAACGATTTCGTTTCAAAGCTGGGCATGACGCATACCCACTTTGCTGATCCGTCGGGTATCTCGCCCAGAAACGTTGCAAGTGTTCGTGACCTGCTTACACTCACTCAATATATCTACAAAAACGCGCCAGACTTGCTTGACTTAACGCTTGTGCCGAGCAAGGACAAGTGGCAGAACAATAATCTCTTCGTGCAAGAGCACCAGGCTAATTATCTCGGCGGTAAGAGTGGCTACACTCCGGAGGCCAAGGGTACGCTTGTTTCTGTTTTTGCCCTCCCTTTGCCTGCCCCGCGGAGTCTTGACGGCGTGGGGGCAGGAGACGAGCTGCGACCGGTTGTTGTGATTCTCTTGGGCACAGATAGTAAAATGGGTGTTAAGTACGAAGTGTCGCAATCTATCATTGACTACGTACTTGCGAACGTATACTTTAAGTAGCAAGTGCAAAATTTTTGGGACAAATTACCCAAGCCCTTTTTTGTTTTAGCGCCGATGGCGGACGTCACAGACTGCGTCTACCGACGTGTGATCGCAGAGCGTGGTAAACCTGACGTATTTTTTACTGAGTTTACTTCCGCAGACGGTTTGGCTCATGAGAGAGGCCGTGAGAAACTGCTAGTTAATTTGAAATACTCTGAACTAGAACGACCCATCGTGGCCCAGATTTTCGGCTCACGTCCAGAGAACATCAAAAAATCCGCAACTTTGTGTAGAGAACTGGGCTTCGACGGTATAGACATAAACATGGGCTGTCCAGATAGAGCAGTAGAGAAGCAAGGAGCCGGAGCGGCCATGATCAAGACACCCAGACTGGCTCGTGAAGTTATTGATGCCGCACGTGAAGGGAGCGGGGGGTTGCCTGTGTCTGTTAAGACCAGATTGGGCTACAACGAAGTTGATTGGGACTGGCTCAAAATGCTAGCAAACTCCGGTATTGCCGCCCTAACCGTTCACCTAAGAACGCGCAAAGAAATGAGCAAAGTTGGAGCCCACTGGGAACTAGCCAGCAAACTGCAAGAACTTTCACTTAGCGCCCAGGGCGCTAAGTTGATAGCAAATGGGGATGTTGAGGATATGAGTGATGCTCGGGAGAAGGCAGAGAAATATGATCCTGATGGCGTAATGTTGGGGCGCGCGATATTTGGCAATCCGTGGCTGTTTGCCAATTTGGCCTCCAGCAGGAGCAGCCAAATTGAGCACCCCGCCGAAGCCTTGGCGAAGGGGGGTCGCCCAGCATGGTCCACAATATTTTCTACTATTATCTATCACAGCAAACTATTCGAAAAAGAGTTCCCCCCGCGGAGCCTGCCTGCGCAGGCAGGCCTTGGCGGAGTGGGGAAATCATTTGCCGTAATGCGTAAATTCTTCGGCGCATACGTAAAAGGACATCCACAAGCAAGTGATCTGCGTGAGCAGTTAATGAAATGCGAAAATAGCAACGAAGTTGAATCAGTGTTGAAAAGGTTCTAAAAAGTTTTAAGTAAAAAGAAAACAGGCCCGGTCCCGCGATGTTTCGTGGAGCCGGGCCCTCATGTCTATGGCCGTTTGTGGGCGGCTTGACGGGCAAGGAACTCCTTGCCGTGGCCGATCGTAGTGTTGATTGGCACGCTTTTGCTGCAAGGGCCGCTCCTCCGGCACTCCCCGGGTGCCCAGGTCCGCAGTGGGTACTGTTCGAGAGCTACGAGAGCGGGTACCCCGAGGCGTTTGGGATTTGAGTAGCGGCTCCTGTTGAGCCAAACCGCGCCTGCCACGACCGTAGCACCCACTCTGCGCAGAGCTTCTCCTGCCCTACGAAAGGTTGTCCCTTCGGAGACCACGTCGTCCACCAAGAGTGCTCGTTTTCCACGCAAGAACCTCGCGTCGGCCTTGTCGAAGATGAAGCGCCCACTTTTCTGCTTGCGCGCAATCACGAACCGAGCCTTACTTCCGGTCATGTGCGCGTAGGTTGCGGCGACGAGGAAGCCGACATAGGCCCCTCCGTGTTCTGCACCCACTACGACGTCGAATGTGAGGCGCGGTCGCCACTCCTCAATCTTCCCCGCCAGCTTTCTGCTGAAGAGGAAGGCGAGCGAAGGGTACGAGAGTACGATTTCTGCGTCTGCGTACTCTTGTGTGTGGAGCCCGGACACGAGGACCACATGATCCTTCCTCGTCATGGCCCCCACCTGCTGGAACCGACTGCTGACTTTTCCCATTGAGTCCTGTCCTCCTCCACGAGAAAATATACACTAATTCATACAAAACGAAAGCCCGTGGGATTTTTCCCCACGGGCTGGCGAGATTGCGCTTGGCGCTCACGGCTTGGTTGCCGGGTGCGCCTTGCGGCTGTCGATGTACAGTACGATTCCTGCCGCCGCCGGCACGAGCAGGAGGATCCAGCTGCCGATGACCTGGTAGCCAGTGAAGATGGCCGCTACCCCGATCGCGAAGATCACGAGCGCTCGACGGGCACTCCTTGGCCCTTCCTCGGGTTTGGGGACTGCACGAAGGGGTGCCCGTACCCGGACTTCTTCCGGACCCCTTTGCCCGCGACTCCAGCGCCGCACGATGGTGCCGTTCCTGCCGATCAACTCCCACCTCTGGGCGGCCTTTTCGGAGTAGTAGCTCGTTCTGACGAGCTCGCGCGCGAGGTTCTCGTCGGCAATCGTCTTGTCGGCGAGCAAAGCCCCTGTTGCCGTAAGGCTTCTCAGGTTCATATTCTGTCCTCCGACTTGCATGTTATACTTTTGTCATATGGCGTCAACCTCGCTTTATCGCAAGTACAGACCGGAGAAGTTTAGGGATGTTATTGGGCAATCACAGGTCATTTCCGTACTTGAGAACGCTATCAAGACCGGCAATATCTCGCACGCTTACTTATTCGAGGGCTCGCGGGGCACGGGCAAGACTTCTGTGGCGCGCATCCTTGCCAAGTTAATCGGCACCGGTCCTACTGACTTATACGAAATAGACGCGGCATCAAATAGGGGCATAGACGAAGTACGTGAACTGCGAGAGGCCGTACGCACTCTGCCTTTCGAGTCGAAGTACAAGGTATATATTATCGACGAAGTGCACATGCTCACTACACCTGCGTTCAACGCCCTGCTCAAAACGCTCGAGGAACCACCACCGCATGTCATTTTCATTTTAGCCACTACAGAAGCGCATAAATTGCCCGAGACTATTATCTCGCGCTGTCAGACTCACAAGTTTATGAAGCCAACAGAAGAGGACCTCAAGCAGGACCTGTCGAGAGTGATCAAGAGCGAGGGTTATAAATCAGACAAAGGTTCACTTGAGTTGATCGCCCTACTTGCCGAAGGTTCATACAGAGATGCGCTTACAATACTTGAAAAGATTCTCGCTATTTCGAGTAACAAAGTGATAGAAGTTAGCGAAGTGGAAGTTGTGACGGGGGCGCCTAAGTCTGAACTCGTCGAAACTTTCTTAACCGCAATTCTTGCGGGCAATGCAGGGGAGGCACTTACAATTCTTGCCAAAGCGCGGGAGAATAATCTAGATATGAAAGTGTTTACTAAATTAGTCTTGCGCAGTGCCCGCGAGTACATGTTCGCAGCACTTGCTCCCGAACTTGCCACCACAAAGCGCAGAGAGTTAAGTCCAGAGCATATAAAAAAGATACCCAATATCTTGCGCGCGTTCTTGTCGGCTTATAACGACATTAGCTACGCATATATCCCCAGTTTGCCGCTTGAGCTAGCCGTAATAGATCTATGTCAATAGGCATTCTAGAACTTTCTGTAGTTCTGCTTGTCGCCGCACTCTTGGGCGTTATTGCCAGATTTTTGCGTCAGCCGGTTTTGGTGGCATACATGGCTACTGGTGCGCTGGTTGCTTACTTCGGCTTCTTCGAGCTCGTCAATCCCGATACATATAAGATATTTGCAGATTTGGGGATCACGTTCTTGTTATTCCTGGTGGGCCTTGAAGTTAATTATTCTAGCTTGCGCTTGGTTGGCCGCACTTCGCTCATTATTGGCATAGGGCAAATTATTTTCACGGCCGGGATAGGTTACATGATCGTTAAGGGATTTGGTTTTGCCACACTGCCGGCACTCTACATTGCACTTTGCCTTACTTTCTCGAGCACTATTATCATAATTAAGCTTCTTTCGGAAAAGAAAGATTTGCAAAGTTTATACGGCAAGATCGTAGTCGGCTTTATGCTCGTGCAAGATGTTGTCGCAATTTTATTGCTGGTAATTCTTTCTGGCATACACACTGGATCAAGTTTCTCTTTCTGGGCATTGTTGCTCGTACTTGCAAAGGGGTGTGCGCTTTTTGTGGCAATGCTCTGGTTGGGACGTAAAGCCCTTCCTCTATTATTTGATAGACTAGCCCGCTCACAAGAATTGCTCTTTCTGGTTTCTATTGCCTGGGCGCTCTTAGTTGCAGCCTTCGCCGAGCAATTGGGATTCTCGATCGTGATCGGCGGTTTCCTGGCCGGTGTAGCCCTCTCTAATTCATCAGAACATTTTTCGATAGCATCCAGGATCAAACCCTTGCGCGACTTCTTTATCCTAGTTTTCTTTGTAATCCTGGGCGCATCGCTCTTCCAGTATGACTTCTCGCAGATCGGCTGGCCGGTGCTCGTGTTATCTCTTTTCGTGCTCATCGGCAATCCATTGATTGTGATGATCTTAATGGGTGCGCTGGGGTACAGACGCAGTACAAGTTTCTCGGCTGGTGTCACTGTTGCTCAAGTTTCCGAATTCTCACTCATTCTCGTTGCCCTGGGGCTAAAGTTAAATCACGTTGATGAGAAAGTTGTAGCGTTGGTCAGTGCTGTGGCTGTGATCACCATTCTTGTCTCTACGTATCTTGTTTTGTACGAAAAGAAAATTGCCAAACGCATTAGCCCAATCCTGAAATACTTTGAGCGCAAAAAGCTAGTTGAAAATAACATCCCAAGCGAGGGGTATCATAAACAGATTATATTAGTGGGGGCGCACAGGACGGGAGAGGCAATACTCAAGCATTTGCCAAAGGACGATGTGCTAATCATTGATTTTGATCCAGATGTGATCAAGGAGCACAGGGCAAGTGGCTGGGCCTGTCTATTGGGCAGCATTACTGATGAAGATATTTTGGAAGCAAGCAATTTGCTTGAATCTAAACTTATCATTTCTACTTCACCAGATTTTGAAGACAATCGCAATTTGCTAGAAGCGCTCGATCGCGAGGGCTTCAAAAATAGAGTAATAGTAAGAGCCGAGAATGAAAAAGAATCTAGTTTGCTGTACAGAGCGGGAGCGAGCTACGTGATCTATCCACACAAAACAATGGGGCAGTTCCTGGGCAAGCACATAGCAGATCACCCCGACTTATCATTCTTAAACATCCTGCGCAAGAATGATCTTAGTCATACAACTCATTAGTGCCATGGCCAAGAACCACTGGAAAGATGAGGAAATTGATATTCTCGATCGCATAACGACTTGTCGCGAGATGTTCACTGTTGCCCAGAAGGTGATTGATAGAATGCCCCGCCCGATTTCTCAAGTCTGCGGGCCCATAAGCACGGGAGGTGTAGGGAGCATTGCTGGCAATCTGGCCCGTATGGCCGAAGCCATAGAATACCTTGAGCAGGAAGGTCGAGTTGTTTTCAATCAGCTGCCCTTTGAGGTGCCGATGGTCAAAATGATTAAGGCTCGCAAGGAGCCGGGCTACGTTATGGAGATACTCAACGATTTTTATCTGCCGATATTTGAGTCTGGACACATAAGCACGCTACATTTCCTTCCCGATTGGCAGAGTTCCGTTGGGGCAAGCTGGGAGCATGACCAGGCCAGACGCCTAGGACTTGAGATTGAATATTTTGATCATGATTGGGGCAAACCAGATAATATTTAGAACAGAGCCCGAAGGGTTCGTGCCGCGTTCGGAGATCGTGAGTTGTTTCGCCGAGCACGACGGCAAGATTCTACTTCTGCATCGGCAGGATCATAAACCGCAAGGCAACACCTGGGGCGTGCCAGCCGGCAAGCTCGAAGGAGGCGAAGATCTCTCTACTGCTATGTTGCGTGAACTTCGGGAAGAGACCGGCATAAAACTCGCAGAAAGTGATCTATCCTATTTCGACAAAGTGTATGTCAGGTACCCAAATTTCGATTTTATCTACCACATGTTCCACACAAAGCTTACAAATATCCCGGAAGTTATTATTAATGAGAGTGAGCACAAGGCGTATCAACTTGTCTCGCCAGAGGAGGCGAAAGTGTTACCGCTTATCCTGGGCGAAGCCGAATGCATCACCCTTTTCTACGGCGATTCTGGAATAAGTTTCAAGGTGCAAGGGACAACTTAACGAGAATACTGGCTTCTTCTACGCACCATTCGGAATAACTTTTGGGATTGATTTTGATTTCTTTTAGGAAGGCTGGCCAGGTGACCCACCTAACAGCTCCTACTTCTTCTGGATTGGGGTTAGGCTCTTCTTGTGTGTAGCCAACTAGGATAGGACAAATTTCGTTTTCTACCACACCATTGTATGCAAATTTATATCTGTACGGCGCAACTTCTTTAATTCCACTTGCCGTCATGCCCAATTCAAATTTAAGCCGTCTATGAGCCGCATCTACGTTTGATTCGTTTAACATGGGATGGCCACAGCAGGAATTAGACCAGACACCCGGCCAAGTCTTTTTCTTGCTACTGCGCTGTTGCAAAAGTAGCTCATTCTTTGGGTTAAAAAGAAAAAGCGAGAAGCCTCTGTGCAATGGTGTGTCAGCATTATGCGCTAAGGGTTTAGGCATAGTGCCCAGTACGTTGTTATTCTCGTCTACCAAAACAATATGCTCGTCAGTCATGCTTACGATAACAAACAAAAGTAGGCAATCGTTGCATATTTTTGTAACTGTGTGTGTTGGAAAAAATACGAACGCATTTCCGCGAAAATCCCGTGAATTGAGCGCTCCCCTGCAGGGGGTGGTGGTGCGGACGCCTGATGGAAAAAGGTGCACTGTCGCCTCCGCCCCAGCAAGCTGTGGCGGCCGCA